>CAZCJL010000062.1:0-38946 GCA_964498785.1 uncultured Cytophagia bacterium
TTAAAGAGAATCCGAAAGCTTTGATGCACACCATCAATTATTGAATGGATACGAACTTTTTACCATAAATTATTGAGCGGATAAAATTTATGTTCACAAATACGTTAATGGGTCACTACATCTATTTTTTGAAGGTAAATATTGAAGTTAGCCTTTATTTTTGCCAATTTAAGGACATTTTCCAAAATAGTGTGGTGAACTTGGGTTAAATTCAGCATGTAAATTATGATCAGGGAAAAGTAAATATAAAAACCGTAATATTGACAATTCCACAAAGAGCTACTTTCTTCGTCTTCAGTTCCGCAAATAATTATTCAATCTAATAAGTGTTTGAAATAATTTATTTATTTTTTAATTTTCTCTTGAATTTATAAAAATATTTAATTATATTTGATAGCCAACATTCAACACAATAAATTGATATTTGACGATCCGACATTTATTATAAAACTGATTAACTGGTAAAACGGGGGTGATTCGGAATGTTGTATATTAATTCTCACCAAAGTAATTGCCCGTAGTAATTCCATTTTCGACATTTAATTGAGGCACGATTTTATCTGTGAACTCGTTTCTATTTAACGGAGAGAAAGATGAAAGAAAAACGGAAAGTGAATTCTCAGAAAAATTCTAATAATTACCCAGTATTACCAAATAATCCGCTTAAATATCTTGCAAATCGAGCTGGAGGCAAGGGAGCAGTAATAATTAGTTTTTTGTTCATTATTGCGGGTATATTGGCTTTTGTCGTTAGATTTGGGGAAGATATCGGAAAGATATATCAATTTATTTTTCCTGAAAAAAAAGTAGAGAAAACTGATTTGCTAACGCATAATTTTAATGGCGCTGACATCAAAGATAATACGCTATTTATAGAGAATGGCAGGTTCAAGTATTATTTTAAATCTCAGTTTCCAGGTGATGAAAATGCAAAGACGTACGACAAGATTCATGCTTTTCATTGTTTGGGGCACTACTTTGCTAGTCCTGCATTTTTGGCTAATTTTCTTGAACATACGAAGGGATTTTTAGATGATAAAGGGGATGTTGAATGTTATATAAAGGCTTTGGAAAACTACGAGAACGGTGTGAATCAATCCAATGCAACTGTGATATTTTCAAAATTCTTCTGGGATTTCGCGAATAATCTTATTAATAGCAGCAGCAATTATAGAAATTTTGAGGATGGCCTGGTACTAATACATTTCTCTCATGAACGAATTTGTAGTGACGTTTTAAGTCGGTTGCGAAAAGATTATTTAAATGTGACGTCGATTCCTGTTCATCTGGAATATGCTTACTTGCTGGAAGATTTCGATGTCACCAGAACAGGCAGTATTGGTGATTTTGAAGCGGAGGCTTTTAGTTTAATCGGGGAAGAATTGGCGATACACACCGGAAAAAAATCATCGGACGGTAAAAATTCAAGTATTTTTAAGAAACTGATATTTGCTTCGACAGCTCCGGACGATCAACAATTAAATTCTGAACCGGTTTATACAATATATCCAAAAGTTAATTCAAGAAGACAAATACCATCTTTTACCCTGGAGCTGGCAGGTCACAATTCAGTGACCAATCTGAATCGGGTTCAATTGTCGATACCGTTGACAATGACAACAGGTATAAACCAATCGCCGTTCTATATCAAAAATTTGGTTCGCTATTTTGTGGGACATTTGTTAGTCGCCGGCATTATTACAAATTGAAAAATAAAAGAGAAAAATAATTCACGAATAGTTTTTAATCCAGATTAGGGGACCCGGAAAATGAAAAAGCTTATCGGTTTACTGTTATTCGCTTATGCAATCTCATGCTTTGGCCAGGAGAAAACCATTATCACGAGTATTCATGAAATTTATACGACTGAAATTCTGACGAAAGTATATGATCAGTTCACTTCAGATAAACCCTGTACTCAAAAAGAAGAATTATTGTTCATTATACAACTGAAAGGTTATAACGAATTATCTGAGGACGAACTCGTCAAAATTCAGGATGCTATCGACGTCGCATTTGAACAGACAGAATTAACATATAAAACAAAATGTAACATTCCGACAGCACCAATATACGTCAATGGTAAAGATTTTATATTCCCGGATTTGGATAAATATTTTTACGTGGAACAGGAAGTAAAACTGAGCAAAAAAAAGGATGTCATTATATTCAGAGGAAATACAGCCTGTTTTTTTAAGTATGATCAAAATGGGATTAGAATCCCAGGGAAGAAAATTGCGAATACTCATACAGAAAAACGGGGGAAATTAGTTGTAGCCAAAATCGAGAAGCAGAAAGACCTTGCAAAGGAAAACCAGAACAAGGCAGAATTAATAGATAATGCAATCGATCGGTTTAAGGCGATTCAAGATGAAGCGATAAATAATCAGAGTACGATTAAAGGCAAAGATTATGTTGATTTATGCGAAAAAATATTTGAAGATTCAATTCGGGTTTATATCGAACCAATTACCAGAGCGCGAGACCGTGTGAGTTTTAAAAATTTCTTAACACACTTCCTCGGAAACGCTTATATGACATATCATGATTCGATTCCCACGGATCATGAAACGTCTCGTTTAGATTATCATTTGACAGACCGTGTGCAAATGCCACAGGCATACGATAATGAAAATTATTCCCTGTTTAAATTAAGCGCGTCGGAAAAACAACATAAAATTATGCCGCCAGCGTTTAGTCATTGGGTTACATTGAAAGATGTTAAACTTCGTGAAATCTTTATTGGATGTACATCAAATAATTATTTGCAAAATTTACAAAATCCATTAATTAAAATTTTCGGAGAAAATGTGGGTCAAAAGTTTTACGACGATATTTTAAGGTTTTTTAGTGGGTTCAGCACGGCATTAACGACTCAGGATATCAACCGATTGTATGATTATTATCATGATATTGCGATACGGAATTTTTACCCTGGTAATTCTAATTCGAGAAAAAGCATAAGGACAAAAGCTATTCGAGATTCCGCTATTGTTGCCCGATATGCATTGTTAGAGAAAAAAGGATATGAGATTTACATGACTCTGGATGAGGGTAAATTTTTAAATTCTGATTCAAAAGTTGAAGTTGCATTATCGGATTCAACTGTAAACGTAAAAGACATTATTGGTATTGATGAGCATTTGAAGGATGATTTTAAGGAAATGCCTGCGTTTTTACTTGAGTTTTATCTTGAACAAAAGTGGCGGACGATTGTTCGGTATAATCAGGATCCTAATCTTAACGACAGTGCGATGGTAAATTTTAACTTACTATGTTTGAATATGAGTAAACTAATTCCGTGGCTTGCTACAGATATAGACGATAATGAGGTTAACAGATTAACCATTTTTACGTTTTTTAGCTACCTTCATGATTTATATAAAGACATGAACGACGACGAACAGACGGAATTTAAGAATACTCATTCTGAAGTCTATAAATATTTAAGAAGCAGGATTGATGAAGCGAAAAAAATGCCAGGTAAGTTGGAAGATATAGATAAAATCAAAGAAATATATCTGAAGATTAGTTCAGTAAAGCAATTTAATAAAGTCAAGGCGAATGTTGGCGCATTCATGAACAGCGACCTGAGAAATAATACCCATAACAGAAGGTTTATATTTAACTTATGTTATTTTAAAATTATATATCAATATACGTTTGATAATGATGAAAAAGAAAATATTTACAAACCCAATGATGAAACCTTATTAATGCACAAAATTATTATGAGTAATTAGAATGAGAGTTTTAACAATAATAATATTTTGGGCATTTTGCAGCCTGAACTTATCAGGGGAAATTAATGCCCAGGAAGTCGATACTGTGCGTATTTCTTATTTGGAGCGTTCGAAAGCACATCGAATCGTTATTGATCATGATATTGATAGCCTATTTTTTGATATTCTGTGGATTGATAGAGACCTAAAAACAATTCATGTGGATTATGAGCAGATGAAACGATATTCTGACAGGATTAAAGCAGAGTATCCGGACAATATTTGCTATTTAAAAATGGAGATATCCAATTTTGCTGATTCTTTAGTATACATTCAGGGAAAATTAAAAGAGACTGAGTATAAACCAATTATGGGTGGCCCGGCGATAAGAGCTTTCCCTCGTATTGACATGTTTAAATTTGCAATTCGTCTTTTGAATGTGAATTCAGCAAAAATTATTAAGGCTACGATTGTTTCTGAGCCTATAAAAACAATAGTAGATACAATTGACTTTAAATATAAGATTTTAAAAATCGATTCTGAACCTGAAGGAGCCGAGATATTTTTTAATTCTACTAAAACAAATAGAATTACGCCTGCAGAATTTACTGGATTGAACGATGATTCTGTTCTGGTTCAATTACAAAAATCAGGATATCAGGACACAAGTTTTGTTGTTGTGCTGATTGACGATGAAACAGACAGTCTTATTAAGTTGAAAAGAAACCAGATGGTTTTTACTGATACTGTGGTTGTTCATACAGAACCTCAAAATTCTGATATCTTTATAAATGGTGATTTTGAAGGGACAACGCCAGATACTTTATTTGGTCTGAATGATACAACTTTTTTAAAATTAGTCCAAAAAGGGTATAAAGATACGACGCTAACGGTTCGTTCAAAGCCTGATAGTATGATTCGCGTAATTGTCAAAATGGAGAAGAAAAAGCCTCTCGACAATCATCCCTGGGTGTTCTATTCGCTTAGCGGCCTGGGGGTTGTGTCGTCGATTGTTTATTTTGTCTATCAACATGAGAATCCTAAAAAGTATGGTCCCACGCCTGATCTTGCTGATCCACCGGGGTGGCCTTAATAAAAAACGATAAGACGTATTCTATGATGATCCTCATAAAAAAACTCGACAACGGTCATAAGACAATGTTGCTTTGCGCCATTTTTATACTTTTGTTTCATTCATTTTCAAACGCTCAAACGTACAACTCGTGGTATCCGATCCCGACACATCCTGACAAAGGAATGTTTGGGGGATATGTACGTACGCTGGCGGCGGATTCGCTGGCGCCGAATTCGCTGGCGCCGAATACGATTTTTGCCGGGACCAGAGGTGGCGGCGTGTACCGCAGCGATGATGCGGCAGAACGCTGGAGCGAATCGAATACGCATCTGAATGATATGGATGTGTTGAGCATTGCCATTGATCCGATAAATAATAATGTCCTGTATACTGGCACGGAAAACGGGATTTACAAGAGCAGCGATGGTGGTTCAACCTGGAATAAAATTGGCCTGCCCGGATCAATTGTGAATGATATTGCAGTTGATCCGCAGGATAATCAGATCGTGTACGCGGCCGCGTCTCAAAAGTCAAATCAGAGTGGTTTGAAACGCGGTATCTGGCGAAGTACTGATGGGGGCAATTCATGGAATTTGCCAGATACATTAAAAGAAAACAATCAGCCGGTAGATGTTTATACAGTCTATGTGGTTATAAAGGGCAGTAAAAAGAAAATTTATGTGGGAACGAGCGACGGACTCTGGTACAGTGAAGATGGAGTGAATTGGCCAGAAGATTCTCATGATAATAATCTGCATACTCGGGAGGTGTATTGTTTCGCTGTGAATATGCAGGAAACGTATCAGGTTTATGCAGGAACAGATGAGGATGTACGTTTCAGCAGCGATTATGGCGATACTTTTTCTAATTCAAATGAACTCAATATCGGAGCTAAAATCATTTCACTTGCAGCAGATGAACAGCACTTGTTTATCGGAACAGAAAATAAGGGGTTATTAAAAAAAGAGATTTCGATTCATAAAAAAAATTATTGGTCTACCGGCTTATCCGACCTTAAAATATATTCCATTCTATTGCATCCGCAGGAGCCGAATACTATATTCTGTGCGACACCGGATGGTGTTTATAAGAGCGTCGACCGTGGCGATACGTTCCGCAAAGTGGTTATCGGGATGAATAGCTTGCAGGTGAATGAACATTTAATCGATCCGGCGCGACCTGAATTCATTTGGACAGCCACGACACATGGCGGATTTTACAGCAGCGACAGTGGCTACACCTGGCAGCAGATGCAGGGACTTCCGAGCAGTAATATAAATTCTCTGGCTGTCAATGGCGCAGATGTTTTCGCCGCAGTGAGTGATGGCTGGGTTTTTCATTCAGCGGATCGCGGGAAAAACTGGATTGCCCTGAATGCGCCGCCGGGCGCAGGTTCAATGACGACCTATTCGCTTGCTGTAAATTCAGTTACCGGAGAACTTTTCGTTGGCGCTGAAAACGGGGTCTACATGAGCGGGGATTATCCGGATTTTTTTAAGAAATTAGATACCACAAGTCCGGTTCTGGATTTATTGCTGTGGGAAGGGAATCCTCCTGTGATTTTTGCCAGTACACAGTTGGGGGAGATGTATCGGGGATCGCCGCAGGGAGATGACTGGCAAAATGTCGCCAATGGATTCCCGGCGTTCAGAGTAATTTATGATGTCATTAAAAATCCACATTCAGAGCGCCAATTTTATGCCGGAATGGAAAATGGCATTTACCTCAGCACGAATGGCGGCGCATACTGGAAGCGCATTGAAGCGGACGAATTGAACGGCCGGGAAATTATCCGGGTGTTAGCCGATCCGTACCGGCAGGGCGTGCTCTACTGTGTCGCGAAAAATTCAGGAGTGTATCAAAGTGTTGATGCCGGCGTAACATGGCATCTGCTTGATCAGAATTTTGAGAAGTACAGCGGCATTATCAGTCATCTAACGTTTCATCCGCAGACATCGGATATTTTGATCGCCAGTACCAGAGGCAAAGGACTTTACCAATTTCATGCAGCCCCGGAGTTTGTCTTCAATCCCGATGTTCTAAATTTTGATTCAGTGCGCGTTGGCAAATCACAATCGCTATCAACCCAACTTGTTAATAATGGTCAGCTTCCGATGATACTTTCGGATATCCCGGTCAGCCTTGATGATTTTCATATTGAAGTTGCTGACTCGATTGTCCCGTCACATCAGGCAACCGGGCTGAATGTGAGGTTCGCGCCGCAATCACGGAATTCCTGGTCTACTGATTTGCTGATCGAGACCAATGCCCATAATATTGATGAGATGCTCAATTTACAGGGCGCTGGCGTGGCGCCGGTGATTGCTATGGACTCTCTGTGCAAACACGTTGGCTACGTTGCCACCGGAAGGTTAAATTCATGCACTTTTAACGTTATGAATAATGGCGATGCTGATTTTGAATTTACTGCATCCTTTGTGATTTATCCGGATGTTTTCTCCATCATTCCGAATACCGGCATCATTCCGAAAAAATCGGCGCGCGAGTTTACGATTGTCTTTGAACCTGCAGATGTGACGACATACACGGATTCGCTTATTTTTGCAGATGTCGACAGTGAAGCCGTTGTGTACGGGCAGGTTGCGAAATGCGTTACAGGTGAAGGAATTCAAGGGCCCGGGATTGAACTTTCCGAAGAAAATATCGATTTCGATCCGGTGAAGCCCAATGATTCAACTGATCGCTATTTTGAGATCAGGAACATCGGGAGTGATATGCTGAATATTCGACATATAAAAGCCCAAAAATATCCGAATCATTTCATAGCTGAACCCGAAACAGGGAAGTTAGCAGAGGGCGAAGTCCTCAATGTAAAAGTCACGTTCACAGCAACAGATGGCGGGCAGTTCCCGGATGAATTACGTGTTCAGAGTAACGCTACTTTTGGCGATAGTACGATGTCGGTGTCTGCCGAATGCGTGAAAGATCGGCCGATTATTATGCTGAAACCAAAGAAGGTGGATTTCGGACAGGTGCTTATCAATGAACAAAAAGTTGACACTGTGTGGGGTATCAATCGCGGAATGATGGATTTAGTTGTGTCAGATATTAATTATGAAGATGACCAGGTTTTTGTATCTGATACAGCGTTAACTGTCGGACAAAATGATTCCGTTCAAATTTTGGTGGGATATCAGCCGAATCAGGTAACTGTTTTAAGAGATACATTGAAATTTGTTACGAATGCCGCTGCGGGAAAAGCATTTCTGCCGCTATCGGGAGCCAGTATTTCTGCAGAAATTGATATGCCGGACACTCTGGGTTTCGGACATGTTTTGTCCGGTGATTCAGCCATGCAGGAGCTTACCATAATTAACCACGGAACGGCTGATCTCACGTTTTCTCTGTCAATTCAGAATAATGATGAAAATGCGTTTGATGTAACGAATGATAGCCTTTTTATTGACAAAGATGATACGATTCTTGTGCCTGTCTATTTTTCCCCGAATCCAACGGGCGAATATCAGGAAAAACTGCTCATGGAGAGCGACGCATTTTTCCGGGGAGATAGTATCGTGTCTTTAGCCGGCTATTGTTTCCTCGGACCACATTTGAAAACAGACTTGGAGTCTCTAAATTTCGGACTGGTTCTGGTTGGGGATAAAGATACGTTGTTGATCAAAATTTGGAATGAGGGAAGTGATATTCTTCACATTGATTCTTTAAAAACAGAATCTGTTTATTTTAATGCCTGGATTTATGACAACGAAATGGAATCCCGCGATACGACCACGATTTCGGTCGAGTTTACGCCACAGCATACTGATTTACATAAGGATGTACTTAAAATATATTCCAATGCATTTGGAGATAGCATCCATCCGATTCCGTTGCGCGGAACCGGTAGCGGAGCATTAATTGAAACCGATTCCAAATATCCTATGGATTATGGATGTCTGAATCCGGGAAAATGTTCTCAGAAACCGATTATCGTAAAAAATATCGGGAATGCAGACCTCATTATTGAAGATATAAAACTCGCGTCAGAGACCGCTGTATTTGAAATAATTCCGAATGATGCCATTTTCCTGCCAATTGTTCAGGGTGAATCTGCGGCTTTTGAAGTTCGGTTTTGTCCGGAACAAGTTAATATAACTGATATTAATGGCGTGCAAATTTCCGCCAACGCGCTAAACGATTCGTTATATGAGATCGAATTAAGAGGATGCTGTTGTGACCGGGAAAAACCGTTGATAATGCACACCGGAATTTTAATTGCAGAGAAGCATACGAAGGTTGAAATTATCGCCACGATTACAGACACGCTGTCCGGGGTGAACTATGCAAAATTAGAGTATCGTAACGGCGGAAGTTCAGAGCCAGATGGTAAACTGCTAATGTCAAAGTTAACGGGCGATTCATATCACACAGAACTTCCCGGAGATTTGGTGACAACCCGTGGATTGGAATATAAGATAACTGCCGGGGATACAATCGTTAATGAATGCAACTGGCCCGGGAAAGGGTGGCACGCCATCAGAGTCCATGTCTCTGGCGATGGCGAAACAGCGTTTCATGAAAATGGTGAGCCGAAGCCACAACCTGCGGGAATTGGTGTGGACGCGTATCGCCTGTTTTCCGTTCCCCTGGAATTGGAGCACCCTGATCCGAAGGAAGTTGTGGCGGACGATCTTAAGCGCGACCTGGATACACGGGCTCAAAAAAAAGTATGGCGTTTGGCAGATTATCAGAATCAGGGAATGATGAACGCAAAATATGTATTTTATAACGAGGGTCGGGATACGGTCTCTGATTTCATGCCCGGGAAATCGTTTTTTCTGATCATTAAAGATGAAGGCAAAATTATTGACAGTGGTCCCGGTACATCCATTGCGACGGATAGTGTTTATCAAATTCCACTGGTGAGCGGTTATAATTTAATTGCCAACCCGTTTAATTTTCCGATTCCGATGAATCAGGTGAAACTGTCGGAAAGCGATGCTATTTTTTACCTGTGGTCATATCCTGGCGAGTGGGATACATTGTGCAGTATGTCGAACAGGCATATTCATCCGTGGGAAGGATACGCCATTTATGTGAATAACAACACCACGCTTTTGGTTTATCCGCATCATGAATTGTTGCCAACCAGTAATCAGAATTTCCCTGTTACGAAAAATGCGATCAATGGAGTGGATTGGAAAATACAAATCAGCGCAGAGAATCAAAATATTGCAGATCGGGTGAATGCTGTGGGTGTAAGTTCGCTCGCTTCTGACGGATATGACAAATTTGACTTACCGGAGCCGCCATCTCTCGGTGGAATTAAATTGTATTTCCCGCACCCGGATTGGATCGGCTGCGCGACAAATTACGCGTTTGATATTAAAACACCTGCGGAAGAGGGCAATCACTGGGATTTCAAGGTGACGGCTGATGCCAGTATCAATCCTGTTAAACTGATATTTTCTGAATTCGACAAAGTACCCGAAGAATACCAAATTCATTTGATCGATAATGATCGCAATGTTGCGGCAGATGTCCGGAACAGTTCTGAATATCTTTTGTTCAGCGAAGCGAATCAGTCGATTGATCGGTCGTTTCGGCTGATTGTGGGAACGGAAAAATACATTGCCGAAAACAATTTGGGAATTTCGTCAATCCCGGAATGTTATCATCTTTCAAATAATTATCCCAATCCTTTTAATCCGACGACGACTTTTTGCTACCAGTTACCGGAAATGGGACAGGTGAAACTCCACATTGTGAATATTCTGGGGCAGGTGGTCAAAACGCTGGTAAATGACGAATGGAGAGAAGCCGGAATACACACTATCACCTGGAATGGGCGTGATGAGCGAAATGCGCCGGTCGCCAGCGGCATTTACCTGTGTGTATTTTCGTGCAGGCAGTACAGACAGGTGAACAAAATGATTTTGTTGAAGTAGTATTGTTAACAATACAAAAGTTAATTATCCTGTCTAAATTAGTTACGAATTCATCAGGTTATTTGATACAAACTATAACTGAAAATTGCCCAACAAGCTAGCAGAACAAATTGGATGATTTCACTATTTGCTTTTGTGGTGTGGTGAAGAATCGTTATCCCTGATTACTTTATTAACAAAATGCAAATGGCAATGCCACGCGATATTTTCCGGCAAGTTATCGATATCAAAAAATCTGACGTCTTCTGCATCATCGCCGGCTTTTAACTCGCCATCGAGCATTTCGCCTTCAAAACCAACGACCAGCACGTGTTTATCGGGATTTTCAAAAGAGGAGTGTACATCCAGCAGCCGTTTTATTTTGATGGTTAGATTTGTCTCTTCCTTAACCTCCCGAACTCCGGCCTGGTGCACAGATTCATCATATTCCACAAATCCGGCCGGCAGACTCCAGGCGCCTTTCTGTGGTTCAAACTTGCGCTTGACAAACAAAATCATATTATCTTTACGAATGACCACGGCCGCGGTTGGCTTTGGGTTCAGGTAGAAAATGTAGTCACATTTTGTACAGATAAGCCGGTCGTGTTGTTCATGCGCAATATAACGGCGAATGAGTTCACCACTGCATTTCGGACAAAATTTAAATTCCATTTGATTCCTTTATAAATGTGTTTGTAAGAATTCTTCAATTGCTTCGACAATAGCATCTGTTACCTGATCTTGAAATTCTGTGGAACGAATCTTTATCTCATCTTCCGGGTGGATAATAAACGCAGGTTCAACGAGAACTGAGAGCATTTGTGTCGCCCGGATCACTGTAAAATTACCAAACCGCAATCCAAAATTATCAGAATCTGTTTTTTGAAGCAGCTTTTGTTGAACTAAATACGCCAGTTTATAACTTTGCGGATGATAATAATAGGTGCTTGCTCCACGTGCTTTAAGGGGATCTGCGCCATCTGGAACAGAGTTAAAGTGCATACTTAGTAAAATATCTGCCCCGATAAACGCCGCTAGTTTCGGACGAGTGTAAACACTAATGCCATCTTCTTTTCCTCGAGTTAAAAAAACAAAAGCCCCTTTTTGTTCCAGTTTATTTTTGAGTAAAACAGAGTATTCATAATTAATGTCTTTTTCGACCAATCGTGTGGGGCCGATAGCACCATCGTCCGGATTGTGACCCGGATCTATGCAGATCGAAATATCGGTTAATGGCAGGCCTGGAAAGGCCGCATTATACGGCGGTTTTTTGATGTCAATTATAAGATCATTATCTTCATACACCGGATCGTATCCCCACTGTTGGGATAAATTTAGAACAATTTTCATTTTGTAAACATTTTCAGAAATCAACTCCCACTGAATATCGTCAATTATTGGATCCGTATAATCCTGTTTAATCGCTTCGATTGCAGGATTCACACCGAAAAGCGTTACATACAAAAACGCAGGGGAATTCACCTGTACTATCTTAAAAGGAACCTGCCGATTGAGGGAAATGCGAATACGAGATTTTTGGACAAAACCTTTGGTTTCAACAAAGTTTAGTATAGCTGGTGAAATCATATAATTTTGATACATTTGTTCAAACCGCTCCTGGCGAATCCAGTATTTATGATCTGGTGAAAGATGAATTTGATATAGATTTCCACGAATTCCTGAAATATTGACAAATGTATTTTCCGGTAGAAAAAGCTGATGACCGGGACGGGGATTTCTTAACGGTAAAATACTTTCTTCCATAATACGCACGGTTTGAAGACTATCCTGCGAGAGAACCGACAACTTTCCGGGCGCTGTGAAATAGACAGTATCCTGTTTCGATTTAATCAAACGAAAAAATATATACCGGGAGTCGACAGGTTGCTGATCATCATTAATTTTATAAGTTGCGGAGTATACACCTCTAATTTTTTCATCATCAGAAAGGATGTTGGAATTTAACATCGTTTTGATGAATTGAACGGCACTTTTTGTAGAGATTTCCTGCATCTCAGTGAAATCTGACAGCCCGGAAATTCGAAAAGCTGCTTTGCATTTTGGAGTGCCTTTAAAAGCCACTGTAATTGCTTCGCCGGGAAGAAGCGCTGTTTCGGATTGGGGAATAACGAATTCCGGTTCGATAAGTAATGTGTCTTTTCGCGTTGAGCGAATCGGATGTGGAACATATACATTGCGGATCACAATTCCAGTATCTTGCTCAGTGATAGCAACACATACATACGGAAACAGCCCCGGTTCGATTTCTAAATTAGCTAAAAAAGCACCGTTCGGATAAAGTTTTACATCCCTGGCATTAATAGAAAATTCGGCATCCGCAGGGGTGACTGAACCATAAATAAAAGTCGATTCAACTGCGCGAACTTCCTGTCCTTCCTTCGGATAAACAATATCAATTACGATTTGTGCTATTGTGTTTATTGGATGTATTAATATAAAAAAACTATATAAAACTAGACGCCACACTCGGTTCATCGAAATCTATCCCTCCGGTTCATAATTAATCTCTTAATGTAAATTTATTTCGGGCGAAAATCAAGTAAAAAAAATGGTATTAAAAGGCTTTATATAAAAAAATATCTTGCAAGTTATTAATTTTTATTTTAAATTGGTTGATCTCAAAAATGGTTTTTATTCTTTTTAAACAAAAAAGTGAAATATGAATTACACGCAGGCGATCGATTATCTCTATCAGCTAAGCAATCTGGGTTGGAAACTGGGATTAAACAAGATACGCGCATTATTAAAGGAAATTGATAATCCGCATCAAAAGTATAAAATTATACACATCGCTGGTACAAATGGCAAGGGTTCCACATCAGTGATGTTAGAATCTATTTTGAGAACAGCCGGCTATAAAACCGGTTTATTCACTTCACCTCATTTAATCCATTTGGGTGAACGGATTAAAGTGAATGGACTAAAAATTTCTGAAGATGATCTTGTTTTTTATTTAGAGAAATTACATCCATTGATTGAAAAATACAAATGTACATTTTTTGAGGCCATGACAGCGATCGCTTTTGCATATTTTGCAGAGCAAAAAATTGATGTTGCTATGGTAGAAGTTGGCCTTGGAGGTCGATTGGATGCAACCAATGTTGTTTCTCCGATCTTAACGATAATCACTGAAATCGAACATGATCATACCAAACAACTGGGGCGGTCTCGGAAAAAAATTGCGGCAGAAAAGGGTGGCATTATTAAACGAGGCGCTGCCTGCCTTACAGGGAGCAGACACAAAGACGTTATTGATACTTTAACCCGGATTTGTCAGGAACGAAAAACAGAGTTGATGCAGGTGTCTAATCTTGTAAAAATTCAGAATGTCATTCCAAATGAAAAATTTAGTTCATTTGATTTACGCGTGAATGGCTCTATTTATCCTCAATTAAAACTTCCGTTATTAGGAGATCATCAAATTCGGAATGCAACCCTCGTGATTATGGCGATCAACTTGTTAAGTTCCGGAATTTTTAATATAAAAATTGAAGATATTTACCATGGATTATTTGATGTTCATTGGCCCGGACGTCTGCAAATCCTTGATAATTCACCAAAGATTATTTTGGATGTTGCACACAATCCGGATGGGATGAGCAGCCTGGTAAAGGCAATTCAAACGACGTTTACCTATAATGAAATCATTGTTATACTGGGAATTGTCAAAAATAAAAATTACCGGGCAATGATAAAGAATATTTCGACGATTGCGAATCGGATTATTGCCGTAAAACCGGATACACATCGGGCGCTTGACCCGAAATATCTTGTCAGGGAAGCAGAAAAATATAATATTAAGACAGATAGTTTTTATTCGGTCGCGGCTGGATTAGAACATGCAATCAAAAATGTAGGTAGCAATTCTCTCATTTTGGGAACAGGGTCGCATTATACTGTCGGTGAATTGATAAATTGTTATAAAAGTACTTGACAATTTTAAAAAAAATCACTAAATTAGCCTTTGAACACTCCAGATATATTTAACTTACTAATACTTCCTAAACAATCCTCTGTGAGATGTATCCAATTGAAGAGAGAAGTTCCGAAAATGCTAGCAAAAATCAAGATATTGTCTCTTAGTACGGTAAATAAAATAGAGGAAATAGAAATAGAAAATATTGATTTGAGGAAGAGATGGCAGGTGTTAGATTAGTTAACATTAATAAACAATATGATCGAAATATTGTTGCGGTAAATGAAGCAAACATTGATATTCAGGATAAAGAATTTGTCGTGCTCGTAGGGCCATCTGGTTGTGGAAAATCGACAACATTACGCATGATCGCCGGTTTGGAAGAAATTACATCAGGTGATATATTCATCGGAGATCGGCGTGTAAACGACGTGCCACCGAAAGACAGGGATATTGCGATGGTTTTTCAAAATTACGCGCTCTACCCTCACATGACGGTATTCCAGAATATGGCATTTGGTTTAAAGCTAAGAAAGTACCCTAAAAAAGAAATCGAAACCAGAGTAAACGACGCCGCAGAAATTCTTGAAATACAGAATCTCTTAAGTCGCAAGCCAAAAGCGCTATCTGGTGGTCAGAGACAGCGAGTTGCTGTTGGGCGAGCGATTGTAAGGAAACCAAAAGTATTTTTGTTTGATGAGCCCCTTTCTAACCTCGATGCGAAATTACGAGTTCAAATGCGTACGGAAATATCCAAGCTTCATTCGCGCCTGGAAACAACGATGATTTATGTTACCCATGATCAAATGGAAGCAATGACCATGGGGGACAGAATCGTGGTTATGAAAGATGGTTTTATTCAACAAATTGATTCGCCGCTAAAACTGTATAATCATCCGGTTAATAAATTTGTGGCAGGTTTCATTGGCAGTCCATCGATGAATTTCTTGCCAGGGATTATTAAGGAAGATGCCGGTAAATATATTTTTGATGAGGGACGTATCAAATTAACACTATCAACTGAATTAAAGGAAAGATTATTAAAATTTTTAAACAAGCAATTAGTACTTGGGATTCGTCCCGAAGATATTTATGAAGCAGAAAATGCGCATGGTATAAGTGATTCTGCATCGATCGAAAGTGTTGTTGAAGTAGTGGAACCCCTTGGAAACGAGGTTTTCCTCTATCTCACTACAGGGCTAAATTCTTATATCGCTCGCGTTGCTGCTCACAGTACTCCTCCAGTCGATCAAAATTTAAATATCGTTTTTGACATGAAAAAGGTTCATTTTTTTGACGGAAATACCGAAAGTGCAATATAGGGGATTCGGCGTAATAAGTTATTATGATGATTTAGATAAGTCACATCGGTTATCAAACTATTTTCCTCTTTTCAATTGTTCGAATACATCTGTAAAATATATTATTTAAACTCACTCTAAATAGTCTTTTTATTAATTAATCAATTATAATAAGAATAATTGGCTTATTCACAATAAATTCGGGATAATAAGTTATGGATATCACTGAATTAAAAACAATGAAAATTTCAGAGTTGAACAAACTCGCACAAGATTTGAATATCGCCGGTTACACGGGATTTAAGAAACAAGAGCTCATTTTCAAAATTTTAGAAGAACAAACAAAAAAAGAAGGGCTTATATTTTCTGAAGGTGTTTTGGAAATTCTACCTGATGGATATGGCTTCCTTCGTTCTCAGGATTATAATTATTTACCGGGCCCGGACGATATTTATGTTTCTCCCTCTCAAATTAAGCGATTTGGTTTACGGACAGGCGATATTGTTTCAGGACAAATAAGACCGCCCAAAGAAAACGAACGCTTTTTCGCTTTGCTAAAAGTTGAAGCTGTAAATTATGAGAACCCGGAGGAAGCAAAATCAAAAATTATATTTGATAATCTCACTCCATTATATCCGATGGATAGGATTAAATTAGAATATAATTATTCAAACTATTCCACTCGTATTATGGATTTGCTTACACCTATCGGAAAAGGGCAACGCGGTTTAATTGTTGCACAACCCAAAACCGGCAAAACAATGCTCCTCCAATCAATCGCAAATGCGATTACCACGAACCATCCTGAAATTAAATTAATCGTTCTATTAATCGATGAACGTCCGGAAGAGGTGACGGATATGGAACGCTCTGTAAATGCTGAAGTCGTTAGTTCCACTTTTGATGAAGCCGCTGAACGCCATGTTCAGGTGTCGGATATGGTTCTCGAAAAATCAAAACGGTTGGTTGAATACGGGCAGGATGTTGTAATTTTATTAGATAGTATTACGCGTTTGGCGAGAGCGCATAATACAGTCGTGCCACATAGTGGTAAAATTCTGTCCGGTGGCGTGGATGCAAGTGCATTGCAAAAACCCAAACGATTTTTTGGCGCTGCTCGAAATATTGAAGAAGGCGGTAGTTTAACGATTATTGCAACTGCTCTGATTGATACAGGCAGCCGTATGGACGAAGTGATTTTCGAGGAATTTAAAGGAACCGGTAATATGGAACTCGTCCTGAATCGCGATCTATCTGACCGTAGAATATTTCCGTCAATTGATATTAACCGCTCCAGTACTCGTAAAGAAGAATTATTACTGGAAAAAAGTACACTGAACCGTGTCTGGATTTTGCGAAAAATTCTGAGCGATTTAGACCATGTCGAATCAATTGAATTTTTACTGGATAAAATGCGCGGTACCAAATCAAATAAGAAATTTTTAGATATCATGAATTCCTGATAACGTCATATTCGGTGTCTTTTGAATACACACCCTATATTTTTTACTTGCATTATATGTAATTTATTAGTATATTTATAGTCTGTGGTTTATTCGATAGCAACTGTAAGATATTTATGAATCATTGCGCATTGTATCAAGTTTATTGAATTCTGCAACATTCATCTAAAGGTGATACGATATTCAATTTGTTCCTGAAAATGACAATTTATATGAATTGGCTGTGAACTATAAAACGACCTGGATATTTGTGGAACTGATTTAGAAATCTTTAAATTTATACAATTTGTTTACGTTTATAAAGTTCAATGTGAGGAGGTAATTTAAGTTGAAACCTAAAATTCATCCAAAATATGAAGTCGGAACCGTTTCATGTGCATGTGGAAATGAGTTTAAAGTGCGGTCAACAGTTGGTGATTTGAATGTTGAAATTTGCTCGAGCTGCCATCCGTTTTTTACCGGCAAACAAAAATTGATCGACTCTGCCGGCCGTGTTGAAAAGTTTATGAGAAAGTATGGCTTATCTGAGAAATCAAAATCAGCGGAAAAAAGCAAAGAGTCGTAAATCATATCGACTTCTATGTGAAACGGGATACGGATTTACTGGCGTATTCCGTTTTTTGTATACTGTTGTGTGTAATATGGAGTGAGAATGAGCGAAAACAAGATTAGTGTCGGTGGACAGGCTGTTATTGAAGGCGTTATGATGCGATCACCGGATCGAGTTGCTGTTGCGGTGCGTCGTGCTGATGGTAAAATACTATTAAAAAACAACCCATATCTGTCGTTTACGAAGCGACGAAAATTCTGGAACCTGCCTGTTATTCGCGGTGCAGTTGTACTGATAGAATCGATGGTTCTTGGCGTAAAAGCGCTTACTTTTTCAGGGGATGTGGCTGCGGATGAAAATTTCGAACAACGCGACGACAAAAGTAAATGGAAAAATGTATGGTTGGGTCTGACTGTCGTTTTTTCGTTTGCGGTCGGATTATTATTGTTTTTCTATCTACCACTTGTATTAACAGATCTTCTCGGTGCAAAAACCGGCTTTATGTTCAATCTTGTCGATGGTATTATTCGAGTCATCATTTTTTTACTCTATTTAGGCTCGATTACGTTATGGAAAGAAATTAGACGAGTGTTTGAATATCATGGCGCTGAACACAAATCAATTTTTGCTTTTGAAGATAATAAAGAATTAACAGTTGAAAATTCGAAATCCTATAAACCGTATCATCCGCGATGTGGTACGAGTTTTATAATAATGGTGTTGCTGGTTAGTATCTTTGTGTTTATGTTTCTCGGAAGACCGGAAACAGTAGCAGATAGACTGATTCGATTCGCTTTTGTGCCTCTAATTGGCGGCATTTCGTATGAGTTGATCAAATTATCTGATAAGAAAAAAAATAATCCGATCGTGAAGGCATTTATTGCTCCTGGCTTGTGGTTACAAAAAATAACTGCACGGGAGCCGGACGAATCAATGCTGGAAGTCGCGATTGTGGCATTGAAAGGTTCTCTGGGAACTGATTTTTCGAATGATCCGAATATTATTATTATTGATTAATATGGCAAATTAGCAGGTTATTGATATATGTTGAATAAACTTGAGAAAATAATCGAGCGATATAATGAACTTAATAGACTGTTGAGTGACCCTGATGTGTTTAAGGATCGGGAAAAGTCCCTCAAGTTAACGAAAGAACAAAAGGAAACAGAAGAAGTTGTTAGAGTCGCTCAGGAATACAAAAGTATTCTGAATCAAATTAAAGGCGATAAAGAAATTATTGACGAAGAAGAAGATCGGGAACTACGAGAAATTGCAGAAGAAGAAATAGAAGAACTAAAAAAAAAGAAAGAATCTCTCGAAGAAAAAATTAAGATTTTACTGGTACCGAAAGATCCGCAGGATTCAAAGAACGCGATGATGGAGATTCGCGCAGGTACCGGTGGTGACGAAGCCTGTTTATTTGCCGGAGATTTGTTCAAAATGTATATGAAATATGCGGAAGTGAACGGCTGGAAAGTGGAGATAATGGATTCCCATCCGCAGGAAATCGGTGGTTTTAAAGAAATTATTTTTTCGTTAAGTGGTGATAATGTCTATGGGAAGCTAAAATACGAAGCTGGTGTTCATCGGGTACAGCGAGTGCCAGCAACAGAAGCCAGCGGGCGAATTCATACATCCGCGGCATCTGTCGCTGTGCTGCCTGAAGCTGAGGATGTTGATGTAACCGTCGATCCAAAGGATTTAAAAATTGATGTCTATCGATCATCAGGCCCAGGGGGGCAGAGTGTTAATACGACTGACTCTGCTGTTCGTATCACCCATATTCCATCCGGATTAGTTGTAACATGCCAGGATGAGAAATCACAACATAAGAATAAAGCAAAAGCATTAAAAGTGCTCCGCGCCCGATTATATGAAATCGCTCTTAGAGAAGAAGAGAAAAAAATTTCCGCGAGTCGTCGTTCAATGGTAAGCACCGGAGATCGCAGCGCCAAAATTCGAACATTTAATTTCCCGCAAGGTCGTGTCACTGATCATCGGATAAACCTTACTCTTTATCGGCTTGACGAAATTTTATCCGGTGAGTTGGAACCGATTATCGAAGAATTGCAGCTTGCAGAGCGAAATGAGAAATTAAAATTTGAAACCGAATTATAATGGCTGATACCCGCAAACTAATCGAATTACTAAATTTAACAACTGATTTTTTTAGCGAAAGACAGATCGAAAATCCACGGTTGAATGCCGAATCGTTGATCAGTTTTATATTAGGGATCTCGCGGGTTCAACTTTATCTTAATTTTGAAAAACCGATTGAGAACGACGAAATTCAAAAAATTCGAGCAGCAATAAAGCGTCGAGCCAACCACGAACCATTACAATATATTTTAGGTGAAACCGAATTTTTTTCGTTACCGTTTAAAGTAAACCGCTATACCCTTATTCCACGACCAGAAACCGAGTTATTAGTTGAAAAAATGAATGAAAAAATTGGACAAAGAACTGATATTTCTGTTCTTGATATTGGTACCGGCAGTGGAAACATTGTGATCTCACTGGCGAAGGAATGCAAAGCAGTTCAGGCAACAGGAATAGATATCGATGAAAATATTATTCGAGTCGCCAGGGAAAACGCAGCGCTAAACGGTTTTGAAGAAAATATTCATTTTATAGTTGCTGATATATGTAATCCGGGTGTGACGAATATACTTCATCATAAATACGATATGATTGTTTCGAATCCCCCTTATATTTCAGAATCTGATTTTCAGAAACTGCCGAAGGAAATACGCAATTTTGAGCCAGCTACAGCGCTTTATGGCGGCGAGGATGGATTGAAATTTTATCGCTGTATTTCTAAAAATTCACCAGCGTTGCTGAAAAACGGGGGGGTCCTTGGTTTAGAAACCGGAATTGGACAATCAGATTTTGTAAAAAACATTTTGCAAGAACAAGGTTTTGCAGATATAGAAATTATAAATGATCTGAACGGGATCGACAGAGTTGTTATTGCCCGCTTAAATAATTGATATAAATGAATGTGGAGGAGGCCATGGTGATTAATCCGAATATTTTCAGAGAGTATGATATCAGAGGTATTGCTGAAACTGATTTATCAGATGAAGCAATCGAAAAAATAGGAAAAGCGTATGGGACATACATGGGCCGCAAAGGTTACAAAACATATACAGTCGGCTGTGATGTTCGGCTGTCTTCCGAACGTATTAAAAGCGCGCTTATCAGGGGAATGAATTCAACAGGTGGAGATGTTATTGATATCGGTGTTGTCCCGACGCCGGTTTTGTATTACAGTATTCTGAAATTCAACACTGATGGTGGTATTATGGTCACTGGCAGCCATAATCCGATTGAATTCAACGGCCTGAAAATGTGTGAGGGCATCGGGTCGATATATGGCGCTCAAATTCAGGAATTACGAAAACGAATCGAAGCAAACGATTTTCTGGCCGGAAGCGGCTCGGTAAAAAAAGAAGAAATAGTTGCCGATTACGCAGACATGATTAAATCGAAAATAAAACTTGACAAGAAATTAAAAATTGTTATTGACGCCGGAAACGGTACTGGTGGCGTCATTGCTCCCCAGCTATGGGAAGATTTAGGATGTGAAGTGATTCGTCTGTTCTGCGAGCCGGATGGTCGTTTTCCAAATCACCTGCCAGATCCCACCGTACCGAAATACGTTGTTGAATTGCGAAAAAAAGTGATTGAGGAAAAAGCCGATGTCGGGATCGGGTATGATGGCGATTCTGACCGCATTGGGGTGATTGACAATCAAGGGAATATCATTTATGCAGATCGCTTTATGGCATTGTTCAGTAAAGATGTATTAGAAAAGAATAAAGGAGCCAGTATTATATTTGATGTAAAGTGCTCGCAAGCGCTACCGGAATACATTGAGAAATTTGGCGGTAAACCATTGATGTGGAAAACAGGTCATGCGCTTTTAAAAGCTAAAATGAAAGAAACCAAAGCGCCCTTTGGTGGTGAAATGTCTGGTCATATTTTCTTTGCAGATGACTTTTTCGGATTTGACGATGCGATTTACTCCTCAGGTCGCTTGTTGCAAATACTCTCCCGTACCGATAAAACCATGGCAGAGCTCATTAATGAAGTACCGTTTTTTATGGGTACCCCGGAGATTCGCATTGAATGTGCGGATGAAGAAAAGTTCAAGATAGTTAATGCGCTGGTGAAATATTTTAATCAACATTATGAAACGATTGATATAGATGGTGTGCGCGTGCTATTTGGCGATGGCTGGGGGCTGGTGAGGGCGTCAAATACTCAGCCAGTGTTGGTGTTGCGTTTTGAGGCGAAAACAGAACAACGCTTAAACGAAATTATGGACATTTTTAAAAACAAGTTAAAAGAATTTCCTGATGTTAAGTTCAATGAAGATGATTTTAAACTTTAGATAAACGAGGTGAAATCATGAAAAAAAGAATTGCAAAAAAAATATTGAAGAAAAAAGATAAGCTGAAATATAAACCTGAACAAATTGAAGCTGCTGAAAAAAAGATTCTTAAAGCAACTTCAAAAAAAAGTTAGCTGATTTTTGATCAGGTTATTTTTCTTTTGATTAGAATTCGACCACTTGTTACTAATATATGGCGGATGTTAAATTCTGTTATTTTTTTATTTTAATGAGAGTTAGCTTCGTTTGTTTATAATGGCATATAGCTTGCTTAAATAAATTTCTTTTAAAAGCGAGTTGTGTTTATAAAAAGGAGCTAACGTTATGATCTCAAGCGATGTTACTTTGAATAATGAAATTCATGAGGCGCTTAATCGATATTTATCAAATCAACATTTTGAAGAGCGCATTTTTGAGCATCCGGAAAAAGCTTTGTCGCGTACATCATTAATCGAATTCAAAAATAATCATCAACAAGTTACTCGAATGGACTTTTCAGCATGAGAAATCATTTCTGAAAAAGAAATATCATCCGGATGTAAATAATGATCCCCTGAATACATTGTATTTCAGGGGATTTTAATTTGTTGCCGCCTTAAAATTTGTATCCCATTTTAAAATAGAACACATACTGACCCTTTCTGGGGCTCACCAGCCGTTTATCTCCATAACCATAAATTAATTCAATTGGTCCGATTGGTGATAAAAATTTAACACCAATTCCAGCGCCACGCATATAGTGGAAATTAACGGATTGATCAATCATGTCTGCACTGATGTGAAATGCAATATTAGAGATTATTTTAAAGAAAATATCTTTTTTATATTGAAATCGATAGTCAAAACGTGCAATTGCCAACCGGCTGGCAAAAAGTTGATCATATTTCATGCCGATAAAATCTTCAAAATACTTTTGGTTCATGAATTTATACACCGGAATATTCCCAAAACTTCTACCATAAAACCCATATCCTCTTACAGTATGTTTTTTTCTGATCGTTCGGTAAATATCAGTTGCAAAAAAGAGTCGATGGTACCTTTCGTCTGAACGTAATTTTTTAAAACTCCCTTCATAATCTCCTGTAAATGAGAAACCATTTGCTGGCACGAGTACATCGTCGAGCAAATCTATATCGATATGCGTATGAAGTGTATGTAATTCGTTATCCCAGCCCGGAAACAATATCGGATCTGAAGGTGCAATTCGAGGGACGATGTTAAGATATTCCTGTTGATAGTCAATCTCCAAATTATAGGATTTGCCGAACAGGAAGCCCAGTCCAATTCCGAATGTACTGGAACGATCTTTATAACTGGCAATTCGATTTCCCTGTTCATCAAATATATTTGTTGGAATATTCATAAAATCAAAAAATAGAATTGGGTAAACAGGCATATTGAGAGCCCGTGAAGGATACGATATGCGAAATTTAGCTTTCTGGATCCCGGCAAATTGAATTTCATTTTCTAATCGAAGGCCAGGGATTAGAAAATTTGTCGCTTGAAGACTGACAATTGCTGTTAATTTAAGATGATTATCATAACGCATCCCCACGCGAAGCCGTCTTATTGGCAATTCTTTAATAAACAATGTCAAATTGATCAGATTTTCGCCAATAGGTTGAATATCATACAGAATGCTTTCAAAATATCCCAGTCCATACATCCTCATAATGCGTTCGTTTAATAATTTCGTATCCAGGCGCTCACCGGGGCTAAATCCCAATAAGCGATAAATAAACATGAATGGCAGGTTTTTGTTATTCTCAATAAAGATAGTATTGATCACTGGTTTATCTATCTCTTTTACGCTAACCGTTACTTTTATGAGACTATCAGATGCTGGAATAACTTCGTAATCCACATTTTCAAAGAATTGAGTGGCCTTTAAATCGGCAATGTGTTGTTCCATGCTATCCGGATGAAAGATTTCATTTGGTTTAAAATTTAGCTTTTCATAAATAAAGTCAAACGGAAGAGTTGTTTGGCCTGTTATGTTTACCTGATAAATTTTAGGCCCGGGCACTAAAAAGGCTTCATTGGCAGGGTCGGATACAGTTCCTAACTTATAGGTTTGTTTTAGCTGAATTAATTCCGGTAGTTTACTTTGGACGGCTTTTTCTCCTTCTAAAATAATGCCCCGGATTTTATTATTATCAAAATCTGCAGGGGTATAATTTCGCATATTTGGCTGGATGAGAATAGCCACATCTTGTAAATTTTCTTTTTTCCTTTTAATACCTAATAACGTAATTGTCTGATTTAAAACAGCTATGGCATTATCAAGTTCTTTTTTGGAGAGTAGCGGACTTTCAACATCCTCGGCAATAATTATATCCGCGCCCATTGCTTTTACCACATCGACAGGTAAATTATTGCTAAAGCCGCCATCAATTAACAGCGAGTCGCCCCATTCCACAGGACTGAATACAGTTGGGATAGCCATTGTTGCTCGCATTGCCTTTGCAAGGGAACCATCTTTTAAAATAACTTCGTTGCCAGAAACGAGATCGATAGCTACGCAACGAAACGGGATTGGCAGTTGATCAAAATTTTCTACCCGTTCGTAAGGAAATGTTAAGCTCAAAAATAATAGCGCCACTTTTTGTCCATAGATTAGTCCGCTCGGAGTGACAGGTTTTACACCCTTCATGCCAAATTCAAGTTGGTACTTACCGGTTTCTTTCTTCTGGAAATAAGGCAAAATTTCCCGTTGCGGTTTGTCGGTAAATATTTCCTCCCAATCATTACGATAAACCAATTTTTCCAAATCCAATCCGCTATATCCGATTGCATATAAAGCGCCGGCTATCCCGCCCATACTTGTTCCAGCAATGTAATCAATAGGAATGTTTAACGAATCCAGCATTTTTAAAAGAGGAATATGCGCAAATCCTTTTGCCCCGCCTCCGGATAGTACCAAACCAATTTTGGGACGTTGTCGAATCTCTTGTTGTTCCGAGTGGGATGTTTTTAAAAATATTAGTGTAGAAAAAAGTGCAAGATAAATGATGTATTTATTTTTCATTTAGTCCTGTTCCTTTGAATATTATACAAAGCTAAAAATAGATAAGACCACAAATTATTTGAAAGGATCAGGGTGATTTACGGATGAACGGACGTTCGAAAAATAGTATGAGCAAAAAACAGAAGGGGATCGCTGTCTGACGGTTCAAGCGTTTTGTGGTGCGATCCCCGCGCGTTCTCATTTTACTGAATAGTTTTCACATCAAAGTTATAATTCCACTGATCAAAGTATAGATTGCCCCCTTTCCATTCCACTTCCCCGCGCTGAAAGTCAATCGTTTCAGAGCGGTGGTGGATTTTCTCCGGGTAAAAATGTTGAGAATAATCGTCGTTCACAATAAGTCGATAACTGTCCATCCCGCCAATATAAAACCATTTTATTCGATCATCATTGGATTTTCGCAAGCCATAAGTTACGTCAACAGGTATCCATCCATGAGGTTCAAAATAGATTTCTCCCCAATCGTGCATTCCTTCCTCTCCTGGTTCAGTAACCCAGCCTGATTGCCATCGGGTTGGGATACCGTTCATGCGGCAGAGCGTCATAAGGAAAATGGTTTGCATTCCGCAGTCAGCATGTCGATTTTCGTACACATAATCACTCACATTGTAAAACGTGGAATATTCGCGCGCAGAAGCCCAGGGAATATTATCATCAATCCACTTAAAAATTTTCTGTGCAATGCGATACGGATTTTTTTCGTTGCCAACAATCTGTTGAGACAGTGATTTCAGTTTCCGCGTAAATATAATGTGCGGTGGTCGTTCGCTGATAAATGGTTTCAATGGCTCTGTTATTTCGGAAACAATGACCTTTTTGGGGGCAATCGGATGAAAAACAGCGTGACCAGTGTATTCAAAAATGACCTGAAATTCAGTTTTCCTGTCAGCGAATGCAATTTTTTCCAGATATATTGATCGTTGCAGAAAGCTGTCATTTTCAGTAATTAAGTAGCGTGCGGGTTCTGTGGAAATGAGTTTAATATCTGTTTGACGGTTATCGACTTCACGGGGATAGGGCAACCAACATCGCAAAGGTTCACCGTCCGGTACAACATTTTCATTAACTGTCAGTGTGTATGTTACCCGAAAACGGCGCGGTTGGAGAGTCGATTTATTGGTTTGGTCAAAATCTGCCACGATCTCGGCAACATGGGCGTCGAGGTCAAACGGGTCTGCTGGCTGTGGTTTTTTACTGTCGACCTGTTGTTTAATTTCTTTCGCTTTTTGGTTGATGCGAAATAGATTGGGGCCGGCCCATTTGAAATATCGCTTCTTGCCATCAATGATTTTACATTCTAAGGATTTTTCAGCTTCCCATATCGCAAGATCTTCATCACTGACATTCGGAATATATTTTTTGATGTAATCGATAATATATTCCCGTGAACGAGTAAAATCTTTTTTGATACGATTCAGACGTTCAATTTCATAAGAGATATCCTGTCGCATTTCTGGTGAAAGCTTTTGGTTGGTTGCCAATTCCATACGCATTAGTTTTTGGGCGGTTGAATATTCCCCGTGTTCGATCAATCGCTGGAATTGCGGCGGTACTTGTGCAAATGAAGAAATAAATAAACAGATGAATATCGAAATAGTTATTTTTAATTTCATAATATTCTCTCTAATTTGGTTTCAAGATACACAACGCTAATGATGTTAAATGCAGGAGGGTAACAAAAAAATACTATAAAAAAAGCCCTCCTCATTATATTTTCGGAGGGCTTAAAAATTGCTATTTTTCCCATTCTGTCAATTTTTCTTTAACTTCTATTTTGATAGCAGCATCCTCGGCAATGCCCTCGATTACCTGGTTTGTTGACAGAATTTCTTTCATAAGTTGAATGGCGTCCTTTTTTTTATTTTTTTCATATAAGGCTTCGGCGAGAAATTGCTTTGTGGTCAAATTATCAGGAGCAATTTCAATGGCTTTTTGAAGTAATTCAACAGCTTTATCCTTAGAAGGCCATCCAAGAATCAGGGGAATTTTGGGAGCTTTGAAATGAACTCGACCCAGAACCCGATATGCGCCAGCTTCATCAAACATCGGATCAATTTCAAGAACTTTTTCACAGCGATCTTTAATTTTTCCGGCAACTCCTTTTCGAGCTGCTTTTAGTATGCCGTATTCTTCTCCCCAAACACCCCAGACAATGGCAGAAAACAGGTTTATTCCTTTCGACTCAGGAAACACCTTCAAATATTTTTCCCCAAGATTTTTGCCCATGTCGTAGATAGTTTTTTTCCACTCGCTATCGGTGGTTGAATATTTGCCCTTGTAATAATAAGCCCGCATCAATTTCCAGATGGCTTCTTCTTTTTTTGCACCGGTATTTTCATCAATTGCCTGTTTGTAAAGATCGATTGCCTTGTTGATATTCGTGCTATCAGCAAGAAGTGTTTGGTTGTCAAAATGTTCTCCCCTTAATTCGTATAAGCTATCTGCCTGTTGAATTAACGCTTGAGCTGACAGACAGGATACGATTAATAGTGCCAGTAAAAAACTCTGAACAACAATTCTCATTTTCCCTCCTTTGTTATACTATTAAAATAAAATATCTTACACGCAATATAATAAATGATAAAAACATTTGCAACAATTTTTTAAAACTAAAGAAAATAATTTAACTTACCGATAATCTTTATGACAAAAAATTAATACTAATTTTATCGTTTGGGGTTATTCTATGGAAAAAATAAGCATTGTACAAAGAAGAAGGAGGAACAAAGAAGTACAGACTGCGGCTTTAGCTCGAGCGAAACGTCGTGAGCAGATGAAAAAAGATGTGCATCAATACCTCGATGCGATTCACCAGAAAGGTGATGTGATTTCTGTGAGTGAGTCGACTGGAAGTGAGAATGAGGACATATTTGATGTCGCATTATCGCCCGATCAAGCACAGGAGTTGAATTCTCTTTTTGATTATAGTGAATTGATGAAAGGTAGCGCGGAAGAAGCAAATGTCAAAATCTATCGAAATGAAAATAATCAGGTAGTATTTCGATTTATGCTTCAATCGCAAAAATCACTTCAGATGCTTACATCGGAAGATGTGTGCAATATGCTGAAAATCAGTCGCAGAACGCTGTATAAAAATGTTCACAACAACGAAATTACCAGTTATAAAATTGGTTCACAATTAAGATTTCTTACCGAAGATATTATGGAATATTTCAGGAAATCAAAAAAAAAATAATAAAGTGGAGGTAATTTAAATGTATTTAGATTATTGGGGACTAACAAAACATGCTTTTAATAATACACCGGATCCGGGAATGTATTTCCCGATGCATGCGACAGTAGAAAATGCTGTGGCCGAACTTTTATTTGCAATTGAAGAAGGTGATGAATGTTTGGCTGTCGTTGTCGGAGAAGTTGGACTCGGTAAGACAATGTCCCTTCGTGTGACTCTCGATTCGTTGGAACAAGATAAATATCGGATTGCTTTTGTGACGAACCCGGATTTAACGTTTCCGCAAATCATGAGAGAAATTATTGGGCAATTGACTAATGAGAATTGTACAATTAAAAACAAAGAAGCATTGCTGGAAAAATTCAACAAAATTTTGTTTGAAACAGCAGATGCAGGGAAGCGTGTGTTGATTTTTATTGACGAAGGTAATGCTATCAGACACATTAATCTTCAAAGTCTGCGGTTGCTAACCAATATGCAGGAAGATGACCGCAATTTATTTACGATGATTTTAGCTGGTCAACCAGAGTTAGCTCGCAATCTGGAGCGTCCGCAAATGGCAAATTTATATCAGCGGATCGGTGTTTATTGTAAATTGCATAAAATGGAGTCTGAGGAAGTTGTTAAGGATTATATCGAACACCGATTGGAATGTGCCGGTGCGAAGAAAAAAATATTTACAGATCAAGCCATAAAAAAAATTTGGGAGCATTCCGAATACGGCGTCCCACGTTTGGTAAATCGGATGGCGAAGCTCGCATTGAAAGCTGGTGAAACGAATAAATTGGATGTAATTAACGAGGATGTTATTATTCAGATTGGCGAACGCTTTGCCAGGTCATCCGGAAAGCCCGCACAGACAGGCCCTGGTCGAAAAACAAGAAAAAAGAAGTCAGATCCGAAGATTACACCGGAAGTAAAAACTGAACAAGAACATCAGGTCAAGCAGCCTGTAACTATCGAATCTGTTCTGGAGAAGGTGGCTGCCCATGAGTTGGAACCAACGGCGGTTGTGAAAGAAAAAGAATCGGCGCCGGATAATATCAAGGTCGTGAATGATGCCGATGTAAGCCTTCCGCATGAAGCTACTGAGATGGATAATGGAGTAGAGACAAAAGAGAAATCTCATAGTGAATTAGTTAAGGAAAAAAAGAAAGAATTAAGCAAAGACGTGTCATCGGTTAAAGAAGTTCTGGGGCGTATGAAACAACGTCATCGCTCCATGCGAAATACAAATCTGTTTTTTAGATAATTTACGAATTCTTATAAAGGATTACATGTTCAAATGCTGAATACCCGGGATTATCACGAAAGCATAGGGCTGTACCAAATTCAAAATTTTGTTAGGTCTTTTGTTGCAGCCCTTATATCTGGGCTGTTAATTTTCAGGATTGATTCGTGTGCGATAAGATTTCGTAAATTAAATGGATTATTTTTGGTTTCTGAGATAGTGTTGACGTGCGCAATCCACTCAAAAATATAGAATTCATGTTGAATTTAATAATATTTTCGATTATCTTTATCATTTAATATGATAAAAATAATGAATGTATTTTAATATGAATTCAACACTATCTGTCTCTAAATCGGAAAAAGGACAAAAAAGGTATTTACGTTTTACCCGGCTAAATGCATTTTCATTTGGCTGTCTGGCTGATAGCACACTAATTTTGTACGCGCTCAAAAACGGCGCCGATGATTTTCTGGTCGGTTTATTGACCTCCTTCTTTTACTTGACGATGCCAGTCATGTTTTTGGGAAAACGAATGGTTGGCAACTACGGAGCCGCGTCTACTTACGCAATTAGTTGGGCGTTAAGAAATACCGCGGCTGCGATACTGATTGCTGTCCCATGTCTTTCAAATTTATGGGGTCGTCCATGGGGGCTTGGATTGCTCGTTTTCGGTTCATTCGGCTTTTTTTTATTCAGAAGCGTTGGTTTAACAGCCAATACACCCATCCTCGGCGAAATTACCAATAAAACAAATCGTGGCAGTTATATTTCCAAAGTCTGGGTTCATTTTAATGCCTTTTATTTTATGGCAGTTTCAACCCTGATTATTGTGTTGCATTGGTCTGATAGTGTGGCGACCTATCAAAAAATTATTACATTCGGAGCGATAACAGGATGGATTTCTGCGTTTTTAATTTATCGAGTTCCGGAATCAAAAAATACCCGTCTTTCAGGGAAACAGCCAACACACAAAGCTTTGTCATATATCTGGAATGATGACCGCCGAATACGCAAGTTACTTTTTGCCTGGATTTCGGCGGTTGTGATGATTATGCTGGTAACACCGTTTACAATGGTTGCATTGAAAAATGGCTATCATGTATCAGATTATAATGCGCTTTTTTACGCGCTACTGCAAATTATCGGCGCTGTCATCGCATCACTGGTCAATAGCCTGGTGCTCGATCGTGTCGGGCCTCGCCCGATGTTAATTCTCTATACATTCGGCCTGATCGTGTGCGCAGCTCTGTGGATGATGGCGCCACAGTCATTTCTGATGTATTTCCCGGCCATTATATTTCTGTTTATTGGCATCTGCCGGGCTGGTTCAATGACGACCCTTAATCACTATTTTCTGTCAATTGTCCCCAGCGAAAATCGCGTCGCATCAAATATGCTTATTTATATTATTTCAGGGATTTTTGCCGGCCTGGCAGGAATATTTGTTGGCGGCGGATTGCTTAAACTGTTAACAAGTATGAATTTTTACGGACTCAATGTTTATCGAACATATTTTGCATTAATTTTGATGATTTTGATTCCGTTGTGGTTTGTAGTGCGCCGGCTTAAACCGGTTACCGATTGGAAAATAAGGGATGTTTTGGGTGTGTTCGTTTCGTTCAGAGATATTCGGGCGCTTTTTACACTGCAACGCCTTGATAAAGATCTGAATGTATCACAAGAATATTATGGTGTGGAAAAATTGCGCGAAATACCATCCGAACTTTCCGAAAGAAGATTGATTGCTTTTCTCGATTCACCTCGGTTTAAAATCAGAGGTCGTGCGCTGGGTGCTCTGGGACAAATTAATTTTGGTCCCGAAGCAGCCCGCAAAATCATGGACGAAGTGCAGCAGGGAGAATATACAACAGCTTATATTGCAGCAGAAATATTAGGAGAGCATGGAATAAAAGAAGCAATCCCGGTGCTGCGAAAAGCATTGGAATCAGATGACATTTATTTATTAGGAAAAAGCATGCTCTCTCTGGCGATGTTGGAAGATAAACCGTCGTACATACAAATAGAAAATGTTTTTCAACACTCAATTAATCCACGCATCATTATTCATGGCGCCAGGGCGATTGCAGAAATGAATGAGTTAAAACGATTAAAACTATTGTTAGAGAAAACTAAAAATCAGCAATTGCCTGTAAAAGTCAGAGAGGAATTGTTGTATAGTATTTGCGAGTTGTGTGATTGTGGTGATGAATTTTACCGTTTCTTACATGCAAAACAGGAGAGTTACCAGCATGGCATTTATACTTTTCGTGCAATACTCAGGTTGTATTCAAAACGATCATCTTCGGATATGAGCATCTTTGTTAACAATCTATCATTATTGAATAACGCCAAAGAAAATATAGACCCATTGATCGCGTTTTTCAGCAAATATGTTTCGCTTCGGAAAAACACAGTATCTAAAATTATCAGACAATTTCTCGAAACAAATCCGGCTGCGATCATTCAGGTTGATCTTATATATTGTCTCTATTTAATCCTTGCCAGAGAAGCAGTCGAGTGAGATTGTTGCGGTACGAAAAATTCATAGCAAAGCGATTTTTATTTTCAAATAAATCTTGATTTTTTAAATATAATTCAATATATTTTATTTTACTAATTTTTCAAAAAAGAAATAGTTATTAATATAAATAGTTTGTCTCTTTTTTAATTTGTAGTAATCCATATACCAAATAAATCTGTTTAGATTCAAACAGCAAATATTTTAGGGAAATACATAAGTAAATGTTTGAACTCCTTTTTGAGCCTGCTAAAAAATTTATTACCATTGTGGGATCAATCGTTGGCGGTATTGTTGCTTTATTTGCTGCAAGTGGTTTTTTGGCAGAAACAATGTTGGCGAGTGTGCTTGGCATCTCGGAAATACGGATTGGATATGAGCAATATGTCATGACCGGCGCCAAATTCTTCTTGTCCGTTGTTGGCTACCTGTTACTAAATTTCACTTTTTGGGGTGGCGTTGCATCTATGTTGTTTGTAATACGCTTAGTCGGATGGCTGATTAACAGGAAATTACGAAACATCAAACGAACTTATTTTTATCGCTCACTGCTCTCTGTGTTACAGCTTGGCTTCTTTTTTGCAACAATTATTTTTTCATTTGATTTTTTGAAAATTTTAAATTATCGGGAAAGAGATTTATTGTATTTTAATAAAATTCCGGATATTTATTTAAATAATCTATGCGAAAACAACATTCAACCAGACGTGGTGTCTGATTATCAACGATTGATACTTATAACAGTTATGTTTTTGATTAGCATTGTTGTGATGGAGTTTTTAAGGCGCACGTTGTTAAAACAAATGTTGATCAAAGATATTGGAACGAATTTGCCAACAGATAAATCGGAAAAAGAAACCAGCAAAGCTTTATCAGCGACTGATCCCAGAAAGCGGTTATTTAAATGGCATCATATTGGATTTTATGTACCCTACTTAATATGGCTTGTTGTTTTTTTTGAATTGCTCCTGCTTCCATTCAATTTTAGTGGTGTGCTTATTGTTGAACGTCGTTATCCGATAGTTAATGTTGTGTTTGAGGATCCGGAATTAAATACGCAGTTCGCTGATGACAGGAATTTGACGTGCGTGTCGAGTAACGAGAAAGAAGTCTTTCTCTATAATCCGCTTGACAGAAGAAGCAGGGTAATTAACAAAGATTTATTAATAGAAATAAAAATAGTATCAAAGAGCAATATTTTTCAATTAGCGCCAACCGATTTGCGTTGCAAATAGAATGACGGCTATATTCATGCTGACTAAAAGAGGTAGGTGATCAATGAAAGATCATTTAATATGTTTCATGACGTCTGTTTTCATCTTGCTTTGTTTTTTTTGCTCAGATGGTTATTGCGATTCTGAATCTGATAATGTGATTGGTTTTATAAAAGAAATAAAAATTGGGAATAGGAAAATAAAGGATTATACCAGCCAGGTTCAGGTCTATAGCGCCAGTTTAAAGCGATGGAAATCTGCAAACAGAGGTGAAAAGATCAGCATCAACGATTCGCTGCGTACTTTTGAGCAATCCACGGTTCTGTTCGAATTTTCAAAAGCGTATGGAGGAGGAACTCTGTTCTTGAATTATAATACAAAAATCAGACTGGAACGATTGGTAGAAGAAGCCTCACAACAGATAAAAGAACAGGGATTTTTTAAAACCGTTGAGCTGATTTTTGGCGGTTTGATTGCCAATGTAAAAAGCAGATTAGAAGCAAAAACCAGGGATTTTGGGACTATCGTTGGCGGAACCGAATTTTACATGAGCTATAATCGTACCACGCATGAAGGTTATGTGTATGTTTTTGATGGTAGTGTCAAGGTAAAAAATGACCAGGGAGAATCCCGATTATTTGAAGGTGGCTATGCAACGGTTATCAAAGACAAGGCGCCTGTTATTACAAAAGTGAGCAGCAGTATGAAGGAAGAAATATTTAGGTGGCACAAAAGTTATCGCGCTGTTTCAAAACCGTGGTACTTAGCGCCGAAATTTTTAGTTCCGGCTGTCGCAGTCACTGGCGCTGGTGTCGTTATTTATATGATTACAAGAACAGAGGGCCCGACCACACCAAATTTACCTGGCCCGCCGGAACCTCCTGATATACCATAAATTAGGAGAATGAGATGAATATTTACAAAATTAAATTAATTATATTATCTGTTATTCTTTTAAATACACGTTTAATTGGTCAATGGACCAGCGATCCAACGATAAATACACCTGTGATTGCTGAAGCGAAAAAACAAATTTATTTGCAGGTTCTCTCTGATGGCGAGGGTGGAATGTATTTATCTTATTTAAGCGGATCTGATGAAAGAGAAAAAATCTATGTTACCCGTCTTGATAGCAATTTAACTAAATTGTGGAGCGGAAGTAGCGTGGCGGTGACAACAACGTTAAATCAGCAATTTAAACCAATTGTTCTGCCGGTAGAATCTGGCGGCCTCGTTTTATTTTGGGAAGAGGCAAATAATATATATAGCCAACGGTTGGATAGTGCCGGAGATAAATTATGGGGACCGGATGGTTATGGTGTCGCCCGTCGGCTAATGTCTTTACAAAAACAAGCTGATCCGGATGCTGCTAAGAACGGAGATTTTTACGTTGGTTTTTATGAAACAGAAAAGATTGTACGTGCTCAGCGAATGTCGGTTGCTGGCGACACATCTCAGTGGGGAGGATACGGTGTTACAGTTTTTTCATCGACATCAAAAATGCAATCCAAACCAATGGTGGCGCCGGATGGTTCGAATGGCATTTATATCGCCTGGGTTATTTATGGTCAACTTTATTGTCAACATATCAATCAATTCGGGGAACTGCTGTGGGAACAAAACGGTATTCGGATTGCGACAGATTCTTATATTAAGAAAAATCCCCAAATGTTAGCCGATGGTAATGGAAATGCGTTCTTTATTTGGGAGTCTGAAATTGGAGAAGAACACCGCATCAAAGCCCAAAAATTGGCTGCTGACGGTACTCGCTGGTCGAACCATGGAGTTTATGTGTGTGCGGCTCGAACAAGTCAGTATGCTCCTGCAGTGGTTAGTGATAACGATGGCGGCATCGTTGTTGTTTGGGAAGATGAAGACAGTACAGGTGTAAATATTTATGCCCAGCGACTTTCAGCAAATGGTGCTAAATTATGGGACGTGGATGGTATTAGTATTTCATATACCCAGCAAAGCTCAAACAATCCGGTTATTGTTCGTGATTTTGCGAATGATTTTGTTCTTGCCTGGGAAGAGAATACAAATATTTTTGCTCATAAAATTAGCAGGGATGGTGAAATAATATGGAGAAATGGCGGGCTTGCCGTTACTACTGCGGCAAACGAGCAAACTTTCCCTGCTATTATAACTGATACGAGGGGAAATGCCATTATTCTCTGGCAGGATTTGCGCAACGGAACTGATTACGATATTTATGCACAACGAGTGGACTGCCTTGGATTCCTGGGTGTAGATGGCACCCCACCAGTGTTCGCGCATACGCCGATCGAAAATATTGATGAGCAGACTCCGCTGACCGTAAAAGTCATGGTCGATGATAGTCAAGCCGGCGTTAAAGACGTTTTTATGTGGTTTGTCAATGACGAGCAGTCTGAATATAAGCAAATTACAATTAGCAGTGATTCGGCAGATGTGTTCACATTTAATATTCCTGCCGAAGATATTGTCGTGAGTAATATTCGTTATTATTTTGAGGCGAGTGATTTTTATGGAAATACAGCCAGATTTCCGGTGTCTGGCGAATTTACAATACCGGTGATCGACAAAACAGCACCCCAAATAGAACATGAAAATATCGGGATTACCCAAATAAATCAACCATTAACGATTTCCTTTTCTTCTGATGATGAAGAAAGTGATATTCAGTCAGGCGTCCTCTATTATAGACAGGGAGGTTGTTTAACTTCAGATTCTCTCGATATGGTTCAAAGTGAAAACAATTCCTTTGCCGCAACAATTGACCATTCCGTGGTAACCAGCCGTGGGATTCAATACTATTTTATCGTTAGCGATAGTTCGGATAACGAAACCCGTGTCCCTGATGATGGATGGTTCACAATTCGTGTATCCGCGAGTAGTGCAATCGCAAATCAAGCTCAGCCTAAAGGTGAATATAAAATGTTTTCTGTTCCGATGCAATTGAATGAAAGTCGGCCGGATTGCGTTTTAGTCGATGATTTAGGCGATTACAATATTAAAAACTGGCGTCTGTTTGAATGGAGCGGCGGTGATGAAAAATATCGCGAGTATGGCGATGCCGGGTTTAGTCATTTTGCAACTGGTCAGTGCAAATGGTTGATCACAAAAGATGAAGTGATGATTGATGTTGGGTCTGGCACCTCTGTTACTATTGATGAAAAATTTTATATTCCGCTGCAAAATGGTTGGAATATGATCGCTGATCCGTTTGATTTTTCGGTAAGTTGGGAAGATATCGTTAAAAGTGAATGTTATGATACCTTATTCGGTTATACAGGGACTGAATGGAAGTTCGCAGATAAAATAGACCCCTGGAACGGCTATTTTGTATATGCTACCGGAGATAATGCATTTCTCGAAATACCCCCGATTGAAGCCTCTGAATCATTAAATCGAAATAATCCGCATAATTTTATTAGTTGGATTAATAATAGCAGTGGTTGGGCATATCAACTTACGGCATCGTGTGGAGAATTGCGGGACCGGATAAATTATTTTGGCGTTGCTACCAATGCCACAGGAAAACGCGATAGCTTCGATTGGATCGAACCGCCAAATCCGCCCGGAGATTATATTGCTCTATGTTTTCCGCATGAAGAATGGAATCAGCTTCCCCGCACAATAACAACGGATTTCCGTGCGCCGGATCAGGAGGGCTATCAATGGGAATTTTGGGTGTTGACAAATATTCAAAGTTCGGAAGTGCGGATTGATTTTGCTGAACTTGTTCCTGCACCTGAATGCTATCAATTTATGCTTACAGACCATGCAACCAGTACAATGCATCCTGTTCAAAACAATACTGATTATGCCTTTCTCTCAGGATCAAAAACAACTGTGAGGAAGTTTACGCTTTATGCAGGCAAAGAATCGTATTTTGAAAATCAGTCTTTAACTTCATTGATACCTGAAAAATTCGAGCTAAGCCAAAATTATCCGAATCCTTTTAACTCGGCAACCGAGATTCGTTATGCACTTCCGGAACAGAGCAAAGTAACGATACGCATTTTAAATGTTCTTGGCAAGGAGATCAAAAAATTAGTGAATAATGAATGGAAAGACGCTGGATATCATGCGGTTATCTGGGACGGCACAAACAATTATCACACACCAGCAGCCAGCGGAATTTACTTTTATCAATTGTCAATTGATGCACATAAATGTAATGAAGTCCGAAAAATGTTATTTGTTAAATAGCGCCTGATACATTGGCTCCTGATTTTTTTGCTGGAGATTTGATGTTATATTAATGATCGCGAAAGTAATGAATCAAAATATGATGTTCCTCGCTGTTCGCCGATAAAATGAAGGGTTTGGTCTTCATACGATTTTCGATTAGCCGATCCATTATTTTGGCAAATGGTAACATCATATCATTTGAGGTAAATACCGACTTTAATCTGTTTTCGATCGATTTTTTTATCGTGTCTGTATATTCTAAAATTGGAGTTAATACGTAATCTCTTAATTTTGGATCAAGTCCGAGAATATTTAAATCATACGAAAAATTGACTCTGATATTATTTTTGTCATAAGAAATGTTTTGATTTAAAAGCATCACTCCGAGATCAATCGTAAGCAGCATGTCATTTAATTGGCAATGATATGTTCCTAAAATTTCTGAACCGATTTCTTCAAAGCGTACCGAAAATCGAAAAAAACCATTTTGAAATTGTGGAGAGGAAGGCATTAAGGAAAATTTTATATCCGCCGAATTGATGCTGTTCGTGTATTCAAATATGTTCAAGTCTGGGATTGGCCATATTTTTTCAATGGTATATTCAAAATCCGGTACTGTGAAGAAAATATCATTCACCTCCAAATCCTCAGTAAATACTAAAAAACTCGCATTTTCCCCGCTTGTAATTCGTATTTTTGTTTCGCAGAAATTGTTTTGAAATTCGTGCGCTATCGACTGCTCGGGTATCATGATTGATTCTATTGAGAAGCTTCCGGGAAATGATACTTCAAAATAAATATGTTCCGGATTAGTTCCTAAATTAGTTAATTTGGCTTTCCATTGTGAGCGAGGACTCATTTCGTTTGCCACAGATTGATATACTAATTGGGCAGTATGTTTATCTGATTCATTTACTGTTGCTACAATTTTATTCCTGGCAGCGTCAAATAATTCTATTTTTACATGAACCGGAGAGGAATAAAATTCAGTATCGTTTAGTATATGCGAATTAAGAGTGATTGTACCGCTCTGTTTTAAATCAAATTCGATTTCGATCCCTTCATGCGCAGGAACGATTTTTTGATGAGACTTTTTTTCTGGAAAATATTCTTTCATACAATTAAATTTTTTCTGTTAATAATCGAATGATATTTGTCTTGCAAATGTTTCGGGATGTGGTGCAATGAGAAGACTTATTAGTATCTTCTCAATATTTTATGGTAGATATGGGCGATTGCCGCTATGTCGTA
>CAZCJL010000063.1:0-37528 GCA_964498785.1 uncultured Cytophagia bacterium
TTTGCGTAACGTTTCGAAAATAATAACTCTGTGTACTCTGAGCCTCTGTGGCAATAACTTTTTCAGGTTAAAGAAGAAAACTGCCGCGTCAACAATCGTTTTAAAAACACATGCACAACGTTCCGGGGTTTATCTATTTCACCGAAAATCGGATCGAGGAAATCCTGGTTCATTTCATTCAACACAACTCCCAAAAAGTGCGGTCGCGCGTTTTTTAGAACCTGTAAAGTCCGGTTGTCGGCTTCATGAAACGTATTTCCGGATTTTACTATGAGCAGCGATATGTCGGCTTCATTTATTATTTCAGTAGCATCCGCAAATTCATTCATTGCCGGCGTGTCAATGAGTATAATATCGAACGATTCTTTCATTTCCTTAACCCATGCATGCAATGTTGAAGCGCTGGCGATTTCGCTTATTGAAAAGAGCGATTCTTTGGCACATAGCGCGCTCAAATTTTCAATGCTGGTATCGGTCAATCCATTGAAGAGCGAACAGCGACCAAGAAGAATGTCCTGCAACCAATGTTTCGGCTGAATTTCCAAAAAATCTTCCAGCGAGGGTCTTCTTAAATTTGCGTCAATGAGCACAGTTCGGTAGTGGGCAAGCGCAAACAACATTCCCAGTGTTGTTGTCAAAAGGCTTTTCCCTTCTTCGGACTTTGAACTGGTTATTAAAACAACCTTACCATCGCCTTTTAAATTAGTAATCTGATTTCTGAACTTGCGTAGTGATTCTTTGAATAATTTCTGCTCGATATTCTGAGGCTTGCTTAGCAGGTTGTAGTTGTTTTCCGGATCAATGTGAATTTTCGGCACGCCAGTTATGGCCCGACTTTCAGTCAACCGCTCCACTTGTTTGATCGTGCGAATGCTCACATCAAAGTATTCCATGATGAAAATTGAAACGACACCGAAAATGAAACTTCCCATGCCGGCCAGCATGGCCAGAATTTTTCGTTTCGAAGACATCGGATACTGTGGCGGGAATGCGCGCTCCACAACTTTCAAATTCGAAGAAGACATGGAATTGCTCTCGTAAGTACGGGCCAGGTTCAGCTTTTCAAGCATTTCCAGGTACTCTTGTTCTGCTACCTGAATTTCCCGATTTAGTTGTGCGAAAGTCGCTTCCAGCGGCGCAAAGCTGTTGGAGATTTTTTTCAATCGAATCACTTCCCGCTGAATTACCTCGCGCCTGGCTTTTGTCATTTCCAGCTCAATTTGATTATCTATCCGTCGAGACGCCATATCCTGCCGCGATACCTGCGGATCGATATAATGCCCAAACCACTGTTGGTGCACTAACTTTTTTATTTTATCCCGAATCTCTGTTATTTCCGATTCTAAATCTGCAATGTTTTTTTTTTCAAATTCATAACTGCGGATTAAATATTCTTTTTCCAGTTTCTTCAATTTATTGGTTAACTCAATAATTTCAGAATTCGTGGTCATCACATTCGGGGAGACCATCGACACGCCAACATTGGACAATGTGCTCTCAATTTTCCAGATGGACGCCTTGAGTGTTTCAATGGTTTGCTCGCTTTCGTCCAATAAATCTTCATACTTCTCAAGTTGAGTCACAACGCTTTTAATTTGTTCCGATAGCATGATGATGTTATTGGTTTCCTTGAATATTTTTAATTCTTCTTCTTTGAAATGCAATTTTTGAGCTGCTTTTTTTACCTGGGCTTCGAAAAATATTCTTGATTGACTGCTTTCACCGGCAACCAACCGCCTGTATTTTTCAATGAATACATCTGTTAGTGTATTGAGCGCAAAAATTATAAACTCTGGATTTTGATCTTCTAAAACGATTCTCAGAAAATCACTATCCCCGATTTGATAAATCTTAAAACTTTTAGCCACTGCCATAAAATCATAGTCACGATCTTTTGCCAGTTTTTTAATAAGATAATTATCCTCCCGGCTTCGCTCAACAAAAACAGAATCAGTTAAAATGTCTTTTATAATGCCAATTGCTTTTTCAATATCGTGACCAGAAAAATTTGGATTTTCTGCAAATGATATTCGAAATGGTTTATCCGACGTCAAATCATGGAGCAACAAACGGAAGCCAACCTCCTCATAAACGGAGCGGGATCGTGCTAATTCCAACATGTTCATGGTTTGTTTTATCCGCTCAAACGCTTTGGTTGATGCATCGATGGCGACACCGCTGCCGGTTAGTCCCATGGAAATCATCACATGCGAGGAATACGTTTTGGGCTGATTCCACGTCGCAAAAATAGTGAGGGTAACTGCGACCATCGGAAAAATTGTTAAAATCAATATTCTTTTCCGGATGATTCGTATGAAATTAACAAAATCCATCTAATTATGTGCCAGTTTCATCAATACTGCTTTCGCCGTTTTTACATCCAATTCTGCCACAAGTAAATCTTCCATTACTTCAGTTCTCTCATCAACCGCTTTTGTATATTCCTCCAGCGGTAGTTCACCATTTTTGAATTTTATAACGATAACAGCGTATTTATCCGAGATTGCCTGGTATCTTTCCAGTTGCACCCGATAGCTTTGTATGGCTTTTTTGAACTGGATATAAAGTGTCAGCAATTCATATTTGAGATCTGCCCGGGAATAGATGAATTCATGCTCCGCCTTGCGAAGCTCTATTTTTGCCTGGCGAATCTTGCTTGGTGCTGTAAAAATCGACTCAAAATCAAGCTGGACGTTGATCCCAAATTTTGGAACAATGCCAATCGCATTTTGCGTTGCATCCGTTGCCTGATTGAATTGAAATCCAAGTTTTAAATTTCGGAGAAACGCCATTTTGCTTTGGAAAACATTCATTTCGCGAAGTGAAATTTCTTCCTTTTTAATTAACAACATCGGGTTTTTTTCAATGACTTTTGCTAATAAAGAATCAAAACCGGTTGTGTCGATATGGGTTATCTGCTGTCCCCTTGTCGTTACTGGTAACAGTGCCAAAAGAGTTATTAATAGTAGTAACCAAATTTTATGTTGACATAAATACATAATTCGTCGATACTTCATATTTAAACATTTTCGCTTTGCAAAAGTGCGGGAATTGTTTTTAGAATGATTTTCAGATCGTTCCAAAACGAATAACTGCGTGCGTACTGATTATCCAAATCAATGCGTTCCTGCTCCGACATATCCTTTTTCCCGCGTTTGGTCACTTGCCATAAACCAGTTAATCCGGCAGGCGCCATAAAACGTTCCGCCCATGAATCAGTGGTCAGCTTTTCAGCCTCATACAAAGGCAATGGTCTGTTGCCAACTAATGACATATCTCCTTTGAGAATATTTATGAATTGCGGGAGTTCATCGATGCTCAGTTTTCGGAGCCACTTTCCAACTCTGGTAATTCGGGGATCGTCAACAAATTTATAAAATGTGTCATCTTCAGATGATTTTTGCTGTGAAAATTGTTCTTCAGAAATTTTTCCCTGATCACCAAAAAGATATACCGTATTTGAAGGTTCCAGGTCTTCCTTATCCCATTCAATATAACCGTCCGAGTCTTTTGGTGTTGTCTTATCCGTCTTGTCTTTGCTGTATGCATTTAAATGAGAGAGCTCTTTTAAACGCGAATCTGCATCCGTGTACATTGTTCTGAATTTGAGAATTTCAATAATATCGTACCCGGTGCCGGTTCGTTTTGATTTATATAAAGCAGGGCCTCTGGAATCTAATTTTATAATGATAACAACAAGCAACAAAATCGGGGATAACAGAATTAACGCTGTTCCTGAAACGAGAATATCAAATATTCTTTTGGGGAGCGGCATTTTATACCTTCCCTCGATATTTTTGTTATTCTGTACAGTATAGATTTTTTTGTGCTGTTTCATTTTGTTACGTGCCTCTTTGAAATTTTTTATAGTGAAAATACCTAATATCGAAATTCATTATTTAAAACCTGAAATTCTGGAATAGTAATAATTATTTGCAATACTTGATTGATTAATCTGGCGTGCATCGCTTTCAGAGCCTGTCCATGTACTTTGATATCGTCGGGAAAACCCTTGCGAAGGTTTCGCTACAACATACTATATAGATAAATTCATGAATACGTATCAAGATACAGCTTGTCCCGTTTTGAAAAACCTTCGCAAGGGTAGTTCCTGGACGAGCTCTAAAGGCATCGCACTCCGGATTCATTTTATAAATTCAATTATCCAGCCGACGTAATATATTTTCAATCCGAATCACAAGTTCTTCCGGATTAAACGGTTTTACCATATAATCTTCTGCGCCCAATTTCAAACCTTTAATACGATCCGTACTCTGTGCTTTTGCCGTAAGAAAAATTACCGGAATATTTTTCAAATCGGTCTGCAGATGTAAATTTTGAATAAACTCATAGCCGTTCACGACGGGCATATTGATATCTGCCACGATCAAATCCGGCGTTGTTCCGCTATCAATCAGGTCCAGTGCTTGTTGGCCGTTCTCGGCAGAAATTACATCATATCTTTTACCCAGATTATATTCAAGTAATCGGCGCATGTTAGTATCATCGTCAATAATCAAAATGTTTTTTTTCATGATTCTATTCTCAATTAAAGTTGACAAGCTATTTAAATAATGATTGTTTATTCCTGCAACGGCAACAGTATTTTAAATGTTGTTCCTTTCCCCTCAGCGCTGTAAACCTCAATTTTACCCTGATGAGATTCCACAATTTCTTTCACAATCGGCAATCCCAGACCTGTGCCCTCAATTTCCGTTCCTGGCCGATGAACGCGATAAAACTTTTCGAATATCCGTGGCAAATCTTTTTCAGGAATTCCAAGGCCGTTATCTTCAATCCGCAGTTCGGCAAAAGAACCATTCGTAGACAGCGTCATTTTTACAATACCGCCTTTGTTTGAAAATTTAATCGCGTTACCAACAAGATTTAGCAGCGTTTGCTTGATAGCATCCCGGTCTGCATTGACTTTTGTCGGATGGTTTTCCATATCGTATTTTATTTTAATTCCTTTGGACTCACATAGAATTTTTTGACTGTGGTATACTTCCTCGATTAAAGGATTAATGTTCACAGGCTCAAGATTATATGAAATAGTGCGCGACTCAATTCGGGAAATACTGAGAACATTTTCAATCAACCTGGAAAGCCGTTTGCTTTCGTCATAAATAATTTTTACGAATTCGCGTTGAGTGGCGCTATCCATATTTGGATCATTCAAAATGGTGCTCGAAAAACCAAGTATTGATGTTAACGGCGTTCTTAATTCATGAGATACACTGGAAACAAAATCGCTTTTCATTTGGCTGCTTTCGATCAATGCGCGCTCATATTGACGCCTCAGGATATTCACTTTCACACGGGCCAGCACCTCTTCCGGAAGAAACGGTTTGGTGATGTAATCCAGCCCGCCAGCCTCAAACGCCTTTAATTTGCTCGTTGTATCAGTCAAGGCGGTGATGAAAAGCACCGGAATGTCTTTTGTGGCGCTATTGGATTTAAGTTTTTTACATACTTCAAAACCATTCATCTCTGGCATCATGATGTCTAAAAGAATCAGATCGATTTTTTTATTCTGAACAAATTCTATCGCATCTTTACCACTTTGTGAAAGAGCCACCCGATAGTTATACTTCTTCAAAAAGCTCCCTAATATTTGCAAATTAATCGGGGTGTCATCCACAATTAGAATAAGCGATCTATTTTCATCAGAATTAGAATTTAGCATTATTTATCGGCTTCGCATTTATTTCGTATCATTCAATAAACTATCGGTTATTTGGGTAAAAGAATTTAATAATTTGTTAATTTCAGCGATATTGAAATTTTGAACAGCTTCAAGCAATTCATGGGAATAAGACTTCATTCCTTCAATTGTGTATTCTTCTGCCAGGTTTAAAAGCATTGTGGAAAATGTTTCAACAGTCTCCATTTCTTTTGCGCCCTTCAAATTTTCCCATTCCGGAATGAATTTTTCCCGGATTAATTCTAACACTTTTTCACGATCTTCAACATTTTTAAAGTCAAAGAAATTACTCATGCTTTCTTCCTCAGTATTCATTGAGGGAGTAGCGCGTTGCACTTTATTTAGAAATCGGGAAAGCTCAGTAAAGAGTCTTGAAATATTTATGGGTTTAAAAAGAGTCCCATCAAATCCATGCTGTATCAGTTTCTCCTGGCTATCATGCGTCGCTGAGGCAGTCAATGCAATGATTTTAATCTCACGGGTGTGTGCATTTTGTTTAATAATGCGGGTCGCTTCGATCCCATCCATGCCCGGCATTTTTAAGTCCATTAGCACAACGTCGGGATGGTGGTCTGTGGCGACGCGAATAGATTCCTGACCATCCCCGGCTTCAAATACGTTTAATCCGGCAAGAGTCAGCCATTCGTATAACATTTTACGGTTGGAAGGGACATCGTCAACAACAAGCACAGATGCCTTTTCAAACGAAATCTGGTTGGGATCGATCAGCGCCATATCCATTCCTGTCGTCGGAACTATCGACGCCACATCCACTGTCTTCAACCGGATTTCAAATATGCTTCCCTTATCAACGATGCTCTGAACTGAAATCTCACCATTCATCATTTCGACAAGCCTTTTGGTAATGGCCAGTCCGAGACCTGTCCCTCCGTATTTCCTGTTAGTTTGTCCATCCTGCTGACTGAATCTGCCAAATATTTTTTCCAACGCATCGGCTGGTATTCCGATCCCGGAATCAGTAACCGAGATTATCAATTCAATTTTGCTGCCATCCGCATTAATATCAGATTTGCGAGCCGAAAGAATTATTTGCCCGGATTCTGTAAATTTTACAGCGTTGCCCACAACATTTAGCAATACTTGCCGGATTCGCTTTTCATCCAGCAACAATGACGATGGCAATTGGCTGTCAATTTCAACTACAAAATGTAATTTTTTTTCTGCAATTTGATCTTCAAAAACGTCTTTGATTTCATTGAAGATGTAAAAAAGATTCACAGCCTTGTAGCTCAGTTTCATATTCCCGGCTTCAATTGTTGCTAAATCGAGAATGTCATCAATCAGGGTTAATAGACTTTTACCGGCGCTTTGAATGGGTTCCAGGTAATTTTTCTTATTTTTTTCATCGAGATGTGTCGCCAACAATTCACTGAAACCAAGAATTGCATTCATGGGTGTTCGAATTTCATGACTCATGTTTGCCAAAAATTCGCTTTTCGCTCTGTTTGCCGCTTCAGCTTGTTCTTTTGCTGATTTCAGACTTTCTTCTGCGTGTTTTCTGGCGGTAATGTCACGCATGGTGCCAACAATTTTTTCAGGCGTGCCGGTCTCATCCCTCTCAAGCCGAATTGAATATGAACAAATGACTTCTTCGCCATTTTTCTTCCGCAACCTGACTTCAAAATCAGTGATTCGGTTATTCCGTTGAAGCGCTTTGATTAATTCCGTACGACTTTCCGGATTGACATAATAATCATAAATAGAAGTTCCGAGCAGTTCGTCTCTCGTGTATCCGCCAACATCCAATATGGAAGGACTGATTTCTAAAATTCGGCCATCGTCAACGTTCACTTCGGCATAAACATCCTGAATGCTATTAAAAATATTTCTGTATTTGTTTTCGCCTTGCTTTAGCTCGGTTGCTTTCCTTCGTATCATTAATGAATCAGCCAAAATGCGTCCTGCAATCTCTAACAATTTTACATCATCAGATGACCATGTTTTCTGTTGTCGAACCGAGTCGAAACCAATAAATCCAATAAGCTCTGCGTTGTTAATCAGCGGTACCACAAGCAGGGATTGAATATCCTGTTGTTCCAGTAGTTGCTTTTCCGAAAATGCTTCCGGCTTCATTTCTGAAATGAGAGGAATATGGATCGTTTCAAATTTATTTAATTTCGCGACCCACCAGGGAAATTCATTCGTCGATAAATCTTGCAGCATACCAATTTGAGGTTCCACACCTTCCTCGCACCATTCGTGGGTGTTGGACATAGCTCGTTGCGCACTGTCGAATAAAAATATATAATTTCTATCCGCGCCAGTGAAGCGACCTATTTGCTCCATCGCGTTATTAATTTCAGTGTCAATTATTTCAAGTCGCGCATTAACAAATCGTTTTGAAATCGTTGTAATCAAATTTTCAAAATCAATGCGATACTGTAATTCATTCCGAATCTTTGTAATTTCATTATACATTTTTGTATAATTATCTAAACCTTTCATGGATTCTCCATTGATAAAACGCTCAATTAGCCCTTGAAAATTGATTGTGGAATCTTATTTAAATATATTTTCGACATTTTTAGAACAATCTTGATGATATTATCCGGCAAACGTATTTATCTTTGGATTGAAGTTTGTTGATTGGTAGCTGGCTGGCGCGGGCATGATCAAAATATGGGATTGAATGAAAACTCTCATTTGGTATGATGAGAATTACGCTTTACAAGAACGAATCTGCTTAAGGCGGATCATACCACGAAGCCTATTTCTTTATCAGGTTTCGTGGTATGAGATGCTTCATCCAGTAAAAGGATGGTTGGGAAAGAATACTTTTATTACTGTTTTTCCCGGAAACTAATCATTTCTCACATTGAAGAGACTGCCTCTATTCTTCAATAACAACATAAATACTTTTTGCCGCAACAGCTCTAAAACAGACCATAGTTGTTGTCATTTCCCAGCAGGTACATGAGCACACCGGGCACATCCTTAAATTCTTCCACCATTGCCCTGACTTCGGAAAGAAGATATTCGCGCACACGCGGATCAGAATATTCTGTGTTTGCAATATAGGCGTCATCCAGCGTCACTCCATACCGTCCGAAGGAATGATTCAGCATGGTGTAAATCCCATATTTCTCGTAAATATACTGAACCCATGTCGGTTGAACGCCGGAATATTGCCGAATGGCATTCACCCCCATGCTTTTTAGTAACGACATTTCAGCATTGAGCGCTGCCCTGATTACAGCTTCCGACTGCGCATTGCTCGCGGCAGGTGACAGGAGCAGTACAAATAATGCTGCCAGAACAAAGTAAATTCCGGTGACCAATTGTATTGGTAAACCTCGCCGTGAAATCATAAAAGCCTCCTGATTTTAATTACTAATGATATTTGGGTAGATATTTTGTTTGATTTGATAAATGCCATGATAATGATATTGATGAAGAAAGGGGGAATCAGATCGCACTTGGAAATCTTGTAGTAGTCTTCGTTGGTAATGGCGGCGATATCGCCCTGAACAGTTTGGAGTATGGTTTTTACAATACAATTTCCAGTAAAAATGGAGTTTGCTCTTTTCATCAGTTGAAGTCTCAACTTTTTTTATTATTTCAATATGAAAAAGCGAATAATCTACAGCGAAAACTCTCCACCCATTTCACCGCACACTTCCTCTAATCGTACTGTATGCTTCAATATACCAATATTACTCGCTTTGTCTCGGCAAATAGTAAGAAAGTATCGGACTATTGTAACAAAATTTTGTGGGAGATTCTTATGGTTGGATATCGACAAGCGTAACCTGCCAAAGGGCTTTATTGCATAGTGTTTATTGACTTAAACAAAATCTTTAGTAATGCAATGATTTTCTGTAAATCATCGTTCGCCTTTTTTGATTGATGCGCATTTTGGCCCAGCGGACTTTAGCCACTGCACAGCTTTTATCGGTATGCACAGGATTTAACAAACATGATAGTAATTATCTATTTTCGATATACTTCTTTTCGATGAGCAATGCGCAAGATAATGACCGTTTCTGTTTCTATAATGGAAAATAAAACTCGATAATCACCAACGCGAAATTTTCTTAAACTTGCAAATTTGCCTTTGAGTAGGGGATACTTCTCAGCGTTTTCTGAAAGTTCAGCGTTGATCTTATCAAATATCTCTAGTACGATAGATTTATCTATCTTTTTTAAATCTTTTGATACTGATTTTTTAAATGTGATTTTATAAGCCAATTTGTTTTCTCATTTCATCTAATGTGATTATTGGATCAGTCGGATCATTCAATCGATCGAGAGCAATTTGCAAATCGGCTCGTTCCTCAAAATACATTTCCAATGCTTTTTGAATATGGAACGATTTAGGCCTTTCAGTTTCCTTTGATATCTGGTCGAGTGCATTTGCCAATATTTCAGGCAGCCGCACAGATAAAGCTTTATTCATTTTGTAGCTCCTTGTAATTTGTGTATTACAATATAATACAAATGATTGTAATTTTCAAGTCATTATTTTTTGTTTTATCTTAAGAAGATAGGCAGGATGTGAATATTCGTTGAGGAAGGTATTCGATATTAAAACCACCATTTAGCTGCCGAACCAATGCTTAAATTCAGAAGCTTTGGCTTTGCTAACGAACAGTTCTTCATGTGGTGCCGGGATAACTTTCAATTTCAGTCTGCCATTGAAATAATGGGCAACTTCTTTTATTGCTTTGCGGGATACGATGTATTGGCGATTGACTCTATAAAAATCATCAGAACTGATTTGGTGCTCTATAGAGTCGAGTTGTTGATCAATTGTATATTTTTCCTTCTTTAAAGTAATGCCATAGACAATTGTATTTTTAATAAAAAAGTAGGCAAAATCAGAAACAGATACAGGCAGTATGCGATCCTGATCGTGAATAAGAAACGTTTTTTTCGTTTTCTTTTTCGAAGACAATCCAAATTCTGAAATTAATTTTGAAATATTGTGGTAATTGATTTCTGTTCTGTTTTGATAAATTTTTTGATACTTGTCCAGCGAAAATTTCAGTGCTTCTTTTTGAATCGGTTTCAGGATGTAATCAATGCTATTCACTTTAAACGCCTGGATAGCGTATTGGTTGTGTGCCGTGGTGAAAATGACCGGAAATTCGATATTGACCTCACGATTATTCCAAATCCGAACAAACACATCCTGGATGAAATCTTTTGCCAGTTCCTCCGAATTTGTCCGAACCCAGAAAAAATGAAACAGCTTGTGATAATATTGTAAATATAAACTGTCAAAGGCATCTGAATCAGATGCTTTTATTCGAACCTTCAGATCTTCATTGGGCATGTGTTGATTTTTGTTCATGCAATATTAGCACTTTAAAAATTTTTTTGGGATTACTTTTTTACACTTCATTTATAAAAAATGTTCCTTTGAAATTGTCTCAAGTTGCTTTAAAAGATCAAAACGAACTTTATAGTATTACAAATGAACTTTTGCATTTAGGGTGTTTCTACATTGCGGCTTACCGCGCTGGGTAAATAGTATTATAAAAGCATCTGGCGTACGAATAATTATGAAATCTTCAAGCGTTAACGTGAATGAACTTTGTTGTCGTTTGTGTCGAATTGCTAAAATAGTAATTCATTATTATTTAACCTAAATTATTCATGAATCATATTGTTAATAGGCATAACTTAATTTGAAATAATTATTTAAATTTATTTTTTTAAAAAACTCAATTTAAAGATCATTAGCAGAATGATTTTTCGGCAGAATAATTAATTCATTAAAAATCAATCACTCTGCCGTTTAATTATTCTATTAAAAAAGATTTTTTGAATAATTCAGGTTAAAGATTAATGAAATCATGCACATTAAATGAACCAAATTTAAAATAGTTCTTGACAAATAAGAATTTTTTTATTATTATCTTAGAGCGTTAAGTAAGTCGTTTTATAATTTCAATGATTAAATCCATTTTTATAATTGAATGAAAAACTCACTACTCCCATCGATTAAACTGCTTAATTACTTGACTTTGTGTGAGCTCAAAATTCATACTAAAATGATTGAAAGGAAATAATTTTAACATATTTGAAATTTTTGTTGAAATGTTAAGAAAATTTTATTATATTGTGGTTAACCACAAACCGCTAACCACTGGCCAGAATGTTTGCTCAAAAAATATCGTAAAATCGATAATCATGAAGGAGAAGGAATTACATGTTTAAAAAATCCCACCAGTTGTTTTGGCTAAACTTGCTCATTCTCTTTTGTATCAATCTCCCACTTCAATCTCAGGAAATTATATTCAAATACACGGTCATCGATAGCCAGGCTGTGGGTCATCGAAAAGTTGCAGATATCAATAATGACGGATTGAATGATATCGTCGCCGCGGTTCATGAGGATCACAAAAGCCTGCTGGTATGGTATGAGTCTCCGAGCTGGCGAAAGCACGTGATGACGGTCATCAGCGATTTTGATGATTATCCCGGTTACCGTTCGTGCGATATGGAACCGGGCGATATTGACGGCGATGGCGATGTCGACGTGGCGGGACGCATTGGGCTTCCACATCCGAATAATGAAGATGGCGTGGACTGCTGGTTTGAAAATCCCGCGCCGAATGGGAATCCGGCACAAGACATCTGGCAACGTCATGATTTGAGTGAAACAGATTATGTCAAAGATGTCGAATTGGTTGATTTAAATAATGACGGTAAACTGGATATCGTCACCCGGTCCACAGCTCATAAATTACACATCCATTTACAACAAAAAAATGCAGATTCCTGGAAAGACATTGTGTTGAATATTCCGGGACACGATGGCATGGCGACCGGCGACATCGACAGAGACGGTGATCCTGATTTAATACTCAATGGATTCTGGATTGAGACGCCGGACGAATTGACCACGCCGTGGGAAAAACACGATTTTGATGACAAATGGTATTCACAACACACCGGAGACGAGGGACGATGGTTTGATAACAATACAAAGGTCGCGGTCAATGATATGAACTCGGACGGTCGCCTTGATATCATTATTGCCATGGCAGAGACAAAGGGATTTCCGGTGTGTTGGTACGAAGCCCCGGTCGATCCGGTGAATGGCGAATGGCTGCAGCACATCATTGGTTATATGGATTGTTGTCACAGTTTAAATGTCGCGGATTTTGACAATGATGGCGATCCGGATGTGATGGCGGCAGAACTCGGTATTACCGAAGCGCCTTTCCCGGTGGTGATGTTCGTAAATCAGGGGAATTCGTTGAAATGGCTGCGTCAGGAACTATCAAACAAAGGCAATTATAGTGCGGCAGTCGGAGATATTGGGAATGACGGAGATGTGGATATCATCGGATTGCGCAAATACAATGCGCCTCCGATTGAAATGTGGGAAAATTTGACCGCAGATGGCAAGGCGCCCCACATTAAAAAAGTCAAAGCAGTGAAGCAGAGGTATTTTTTGCCTCTGAAAGTAAGCACAGGTCAATTCCATCGTTTTGATAAACCAGTCGAACTAAAAATTAATTTCACAGACATGTTGCGTCAATTGAAGATCAGCGAGGCGATTGATCTGAATTCATTGAAATTAGTGGAAACAGGCGCAGATGAAACCATCCTAAATGATGCTATCGTATTTCAATTTGAAAAGTCCGAAAAATTTGATGATCGCAAAAATGCAACAGGCACGCTTATCTTTATGCTGACAGGATACACTCCGGCAAACAGCGACAGAAATTTCCGCCTCTATTTTGATACCGGCGCCGGCAGGTACAAACGACCGGATATGCCGGCACTGGTATCGCTCGAGGAAGTAACAGAGTATGAAGGAGAATCTGCCTATAAAATAACGACACCGCAGGGTATATATTTCTATCACAAAAGAGGTTCGGGATTCGCCAGTCTGATTGATGTGAATGGAAATGACTGGGTCAGTTATCATCCCGAAGGTGGCTCTGCCGGGAATTATCGCGGAATTCCCAATCTGGCGTACGATGGCGCGGGAGAATTCCATCCGGGCAGACCGGAGGGAAACCGGGAAAGCAAAATTATATCCAGTGGTCCGGTGAAATTTTCCATCAGATCAGAATCGAAGGATGGTAAGTGGGGCTGCATCTGGGATATTTATCCGGCGTACGCCACAATGACGTTATTCAAGAAAGGCGACAAACCATACTGGATTCTTTACGAAGGAACGCCGGGCGGAAAACTGGACGTGGCTGGTGATTTCTGGGTGAATTCCGCAGGAGAACGACGGTCGGCGTCGCAGGATTGGGTCGGCGAATTGCCCGATCCGGAATGGGTTTATTTTGGCGATACCCGGCTGGGACGGGTTCTCTATTACATCCATCACGAAGATAATGACGCCGCAGATCAATTCTGGCAGATGCAGCAAAATATGACTGTGTTCGGATTTGGGCGTGAATACAGATGTTGCGAAAAATATTTGACTGCGGTTCCGGCACACCTGACCATCGGCTTTGCAGAAAATAACGATTTTGAAGAAATTAAAAAGGTGATTGAATCTGCTTATAAACCATTAACTATCTCTGTGGGTGCACCTGAAAAACAAAATAATTAGAGGGAGCAGGAGATGAAGAAAAACTATTTTGTGATTGTTCTTATCGGCACGCTTTTATTGACGGCTTTTTGCATTGCTCAGGAGAATCAGGGTAAAATTTTTAAAGAATACTCTTATACAAAAGACCACATCCGCTGCGCGTTACGCAGCAATCACACCAAAGACGGCACGCTCCGACCGAATAATTATCCCGACATGATGGAATTTTATTTAAATATCGACGATCTGGATAAGGCAATCGGCGCTGAATTTATCGTGGAGTATTGGGGCGGGCATATCGGCACCAGTGATCAGAAATTTAAGTTTAATGGCAATGAATTCATTCCTCTGCCTGGAATTAAAAACACACCCACTGATCCGCAATGTTATTATCGAAACATCCTTGGCGCCAGTGTTGAGGTTCCTCTGAATCATTTAAAAGAAGGTGAAAATTTGATGCAATTCAGCCTGGGACCGCAGACCTGTTACAGTTTTAACTGGGCGTGGTATTTTTTGTATTCAGTGACCATGCGCATCTATTATGATGAATCCAAACCCCATCCGACCGGTCGCGTCGTATCTCCGAAGTCGGGGGAAACGATTGCTGATTTGCCGCGATTCAAAGCAGAGGTATCCAGTCCCAACGGCAAAATCACCGAGGTTATTTTTCTCGGCTATTATGATGATTTCGACTGGAAAGGAACCGGCGAGTTCCGGCAGTGGCATTTTCAGTATCAATACGGGACGATAAAACAATATCTGGGACGGGTCATTCGTCCGCCGTTTGAAGCGACCTGGAATAATAAATTCGTTCCCGATCAAACCAAACCAATGAAAATAAAAGCAATGATCACCGATGAAACCGGGATGAAGTATATGACGCCGGTGGTGGATAATATCAAAATGGTTCGGGAGGGTCGCTCCGTAAAAATGTACGCATCGGACGATGTCCCGGAAAATTTCGGCGTTCGGGTCGGAAAGCAGAAGTCATGCACTGTCGATGTACCTGATGATTTATCACAAGCAAAATCATGCCGTCTTGTGGTTTCCACCTGGTCCGGCGCCACGGATGATGGTTCCAGGCATGAGATTGGTTTGAACGGCGTAAAATTATCTGATAATTTCGGAACGTTCCATAGTTTTAGTTACAAAATGCTGCATGTCCCGATGGATCTTTTGAAACAGGGCACCAACGAAATTTATATTTATTCTGATTTCGAGGGACATGCATTGGAAATCAATTGGCCGGGACTGGTGTTTCTGATTGAGTATTAAAGAAGTAGTGAGATATGCAGCGCAGATATTTGCCGGAGTGAAATCCCTTTATGGATTTCAAATCCAGCCTGAACTAGAAAAAGATGCTGTCCATGATACCCTTGCGAAGGTTTTTCAAAACAGGTCAATCTTTCGATTGATATTAATTCCTGTAGTCATCTATTTATTATATTGTTGTCAAATCTTCTCAAGGGATTATTCAACAAAATCAAAGTTATTAAACAGGCTGTAAAGGGCTTTCACTACTAACTTATAGAAATCAGCAAAAAGATTTGAAAAACATCACGAACTGCATCTCTCTAAAATATAATTTACCGGATAAATAGGGAATAAAAATGTATCAAGCCAGAAAAATAATTTTCACAAGTTGGCTTTTCATTTTACTGGTGCACCAAAATATTCTCTCGCATGAAAAAGTTGTTCAAACCCAAAGATTGAAACTGACCGCTGATACGGTATCTGGTGCATTCCATCTCAACATAATTGATAATGACATTACGATCTACATTCGCGGTATCTTTCTCGACCATTCCCTGCAACAAAATTTTCAAATAATTGATGATCGGCTTCAAAATGAAAATGTGGTGGTGGATTTTGAAATTACCGGCGAACGCTCTGTTGCGGTTACTTGCCGTGCACTGGATGAGGGAAATCATACTTTTGAAATCATTATCGAAAATCATGACGAGACCGATTATTTTGAATATTATGGCGGCGGCGAACGTTATCGGGCGCTGAATCATCGCGGCTTCATTCTGCCAATGACAAGCACAAATCGCTGGCGAAATAAAGGGGTGGGTAGTTACAAACCGGTGCCGTTTGTGATGAGTACCCAGGGATATGGCGTTTGGGTTGATAATTACGTCCCTGGTACGTTTGATCTCCATGCAACGGATCGCTCTCAATTCGTGATCCGTTATCCGGTAAACGAGATGCGGGTTGTTTTCCTCGCCGGTCCGAAAATGACGGACATGCTCGATGAATTTACCCGATTAACCGGTCGTCCGCGGGTGCCGCCGAAATGGGCGTTTGGTCTCTGGAAAAGCCGCAATGTGCATGAGCATCAGGACTCAGTCATGCTGGATATTGAAAGTCATCGTAAATATGATATTCCTGCCAATGTGATTGTGCTGGACAGTCCCTGGGAATACGGCTATAATGATTTCCGTATCAACCGACAACAATTCCCGAATCCCGATGTGATGTTCGACCGGATTGAGGAACTGGGGTTTTATACGTGTCTCTGGTTGACGCCGTTTATCAATTCTAAGAATGCACAGGATATGGTCGGTATCGATTCTGTCTCATCCAATTACGAAGAAGCCGTGGAAAAGGGCGTATTGATTACGGATAAAAACGGAGATGTGGCGACGATGAAATGGTGGAAAGGCGAGGGCGGATTGATCGATTTCACCAATCCGAAAGCCCTGGACTGGTATCACCAGCAGCTTGAAAAGACACAGGCGTACCGGGCAAAAGCTTTTAAATGCGATGACGGCGAGGGAGACCTGGTTCCGGACGCAAAAGTCTTCGATGGCACATCGGTGGCTGCCATGAAAAACAAGTATTCGCTCCTTTATAATCAGGCGACTCAGGAATATGTCGACAAATATCTGAATGGTGATGGCGTGTTGCTGGTGCGCAGCGGTTACAGCGGAAATCAGAAATATCCGTTTACATGGGCAGCGGATAACTCCGCAGACTTTTCCTATGCCGATGGATTGCCCACCGCAATTATTGCTACTCAAAATATGGGAATGTCCGGCGTACCAATGTATGGCGCTGATATCGCCGGATATTTTGGCGCGCAAACCAAAGAGCTGTTTTTACGCTGGACGCAATTCAGCGCGTTCACTCCGTTTTTCCAGATTCACATGATTTCCAATCTGGGACCCTGGGATTTTGACCAGGAGACTCTCGTAATTTTTCGCCGCTACGCGAAACTGCGTGTTCAATTATTTCCATATTTATATGAAGCTGTTTTGGAATCCCATCGAAACGGAATGCCGGTTGTGCGTCCTATGGCGCTTGCATTTCAGGACGATGAACAAGCGCGCAAGGAGATCTATCAGTTCATGTTCGGACCGAACATCATGGTCGCGCCGATTTACCAGAGCGGCACGCATCGCAATGTGTATTTACCGGAAGGAACATGGTTTGATTTCTGGAATGGCGAAAAATATGACGGGGGACAGACGTTCGAGATTCATGCACCACTGCATAAAATTCCATTGTTTGTAAAAACCGGCGCCATCATTCCCATGCTTCCTGATGATATTGAAACACTGATTCCACGGCATGAAAATATGTCCCCGGAGATTAAAGCGATTGATGATGATTTGACGAGAATGTTGGAAGTCTTGCCCGGTGAAAAAGGCGTTCTGAAAACGTATGAAGGTGTATCAGCAAATTTCGACCAAAAAGCCGGGAAAACAATAGTGACCATAGGAACGGAAAAGGAACGCCCGATAGTGATTCGGCTTAGAAACCAAAAGATTAAACTCGAACCGGAAAATGGAACAATCGATTATGATGAGAATGAACGAATGACTATTATTCGGCTGGAGCCGTTTCAGGGGGAAAGAAAGCTGACATGGATTGAAAAAGAGTAACTGTCTGGAGTGCAGCGCCTCTTCAGGGTGTCCAGGAACCGCTAAAACTCGAAAAATTGTCATTCTGAACGACCCCGCCTAAGCGGGGGAGTGAAGAATCTAACACCACGAAACTCAATAGAGACATAAATTTAGTGGTATGTGATTCTTCGTCGCTCCGCTCCTCAGAATGACATTTTTCTGAGTTCGTGGACAGATTCTCTTTGCGCTGCGTGCAATCCATAAACAGGTTGTCCAGGAACTACCCTTGCGAAGGTTTTTCAAAACGGGACAAGCTGTATATCGAAATAAATTCACGAAATTCTCTATATATTGTATTAATGCTAAACCTTCGCAAGGGTTTTCCCGACGATATCAAAGTTCCTGGACACGTTCTAAAGGGATTGCACTCCGGAAGGAAAAAATGATGGACTATGAAAATCATATAATTTAATATAAAACATGGAGGTGTGTAATGAAGTTGAAAACAGCTTTAATCATGATGTTTGTCTTCTCAATTGCATTTATGACGTGCACCAAAGTTGAAGAGCAAGAACCCACCGACCGGACGCTGCGAACCGGGGTTCCATTTGATCATCAGATTTTGGAGGATATTGATGCCCGACATCCCTTTGTTACAGATGTAAACAAGGATGGGCAGAATGACGTGATCATCATCACAAATTATGGCGGAGCAAATAACTATGATTCAAAAACAGATAAAGTCCTTTCCTGGTATGAAGCTCCGGACTGGATTCGGCATGATGTTCTGACCTTGAATTATTCATCCTGTGGAATGGCAATCGGAGATGTGGATGGCGATGGTGATATTGACGTGATTGGCAGAGATATTGAACCGGGAGCAGAAAATGCAGATGGCTGGACTATCTGGATTGAAAATCCGCTTCCGGACGGAAATCCGGCAACTGGTACCTGGAACCGACATCCGATTGGACAGAGCGAATATCCCAAAGAAATCCATGTCGCTGATTTTAATAATGATGGAGCGCTGGATGTTGCCGGACGGACGCACGATAAATTATTTGTCTGGATGCAAACCAATGCCGATGTATGGTCGCTGCGTGAATTGGCAATCCCGCCGTTTGATGGTCTCTATTGCGGCGATCTGGATCGGGATGGGGATGATGATGCAATTCTCAATGGCTACTGGCTGGAATCGCCTGAAAATCCGTTGAATGACAAATGGGAACTGCACAATATTGATGAAAAATGGTACAATCAGACTGAAAATAGCTGGGCCGCGAATAACAGCAAGATCGCTCTGGCAGATATCGACGAAGACGGCTGTGTGGATGTGGTTATTTCGCAGGCAGAGATGCCGGCGTTTCCGGTGTCCTGGTATAAAGCGCCGCTCGATGCCACTGAGGATGCGTGGGTGGAACACGTGATCGGGCAGGTCAACTGGTGCCACAGCCTTGAAGTTGAGGATATGGATAACGATGGCGACCTTGATGTCGTTGCCGGAGAACTGACGCATGGACATGATCCGGCGCCGTATCTTCCGCACAAAGTTGTGACATTTCTAAATCAGGGAGAAGCGACAAAATGGGATCGCCATCTTGTCTGGTATGAGCAGAGTATTTCGGATGTGGGAATTTACGGTTTCAAAATTGGTGATATACATAATGATGGGGATATTGATATTGTGGGCCCCAGAAATTTCAATTTTGGTCCGATTGATATGTACGTTAACAAAACCAGCGATCACAAATTACCGCTGGATAAATTCACGTATATTGAAGTGGACAGCACCCGCCAGAAATGGGGCGATTGGGAAGACCCATCCTGGCTTCGTTATTTCGGACTTGATTTTCCGGATGTGGATTTCAATGGTTACAAGGAAATTCTTGCCGGACGTTATTTATATGTCAATCCAGTCGGAGATATGACAGGTGACTGGAAACGGTCTGATTTGGGTATGAATATCGACGGCATGATCGCTGTGGATGTGGATGGCGATAAATGGTGTGATGTGATCGGCACCCGGCTGCCAGATGTCTACTGGCTTGAAACCGATGACTGGCGGGCGGGGAGTAACTGGAATAAGTATAAAATTGCAGAATTGCCTCCGTCAGGTCATGTGAACGGACAGGGGTATGAGGTTGCGCCAATTGTTCCGGGTGGCAAACCGGAAATTTTACTGGCGACCGGTGAGGGCACATTTTATCTGGAAATTCCGGTGGATCCGGAACGTGGCAACTGGCCCAAAACGCAAATTAATGACAATGCTTCTGAGGAAGGAATTGGTATCGGTGACATCAATAGAGACGGTTTTCTGGATATTGCTGTCCCCACAAAAACGCACGATGAAAAAGGCAAGCAACAGGTTGCCTGGTTTGAAAATCCCAAAGACGGATCAGGGAATTGGAAAATGTATGTTGTCGGAGTAACCGAAACTCATGCGGACCGTGTAAAAATAGCGGACATGAATGGCGATGGCAGAGCCGATGTTGTAGTCACAGAAGAACGTCATCCTGGCAAAGAACCGGACGCCAGTCTGTTCTGGTATGAAGCGCCGGCTGATATCAAAGAAGGCGAATGGATTCGGCATAAATTGGTCACCCAGTATTCCATGAACAATCTGGATGTGGCAGACATGGACCGGGATGGCGACCCGGATATCATCACCTGCGAACATAAAGGACTTTATCGTTTGCAGATTTGGGAAAATGACGGTAACGGCAATTTTGCTCTGCATGAAATTGATAGCGGAAAGGAAAGCCATCTCGGCGCTCAGATTGTTGATCTGGATGGCGACGGCGACCTTGATATCGTCAGTATTGCATGGGATAAATGGAAATATCTGCACGTCTGGCGCAACGACGCTCTTTCCAATCCAAAACTGGATTATATCTGGTATAATCCGGAAATGCAGGAAGCGGCGAAAGCGCAACAAGCAGCGGACTGAGCTGATCGTTACATCTCGTGCGTACGCTTTGCGTCCTGATTTTGGTGACGAGGCAGAGAATGGATTACGACGCAAAGCGTCGATGGAGGTATTCCCACGTAAAACGTGGGAACGAGCTTTGTTGCTGAGGCATTTCAACGAAACACGTGGTGAAGAGACATGTATTTACTCGTGCGTACGCTTTGCGTGCGCACGTATCTTATGACGCTTTGCGTCCTGATTTTGGTGACGAGGCAGAGAATGGATTACGACGCAAAGCGTCGATGGAGGTATTCCCACGTAAAACGTGGGAACGAGCTTTGTTGCTGAGGCATTTCAACGAAACACGTGGTGAAGAGACATGTATTTACTCGTGCGTACGCTTTGCGTGCGCACGTATCTTATGACGCTTTGCGTCCTGATTTTGGTGACGAGGCAGAGAATGGATTACGACGCAAAGCGTCGATGGAGGTATTCCCACGTAAAACGTGGGAACGAGTAACGAGTTAGCGTCGCTACAAGACAATCAGGTAAAATCATACTGGAGTGAAAATTGGCAAAATTATCAAAGAAACCGGTAACAGCGATTATTGTCGGAGCGGGACATCGGGGGATGGTCTATGCTTCATACTCTCTGGAACATCCGGAGCGACTGAAAATTGTGGGCGTCGCGGATCCTAATCCGATTCGGCGACAGCAGGTTCGGGATTTGTATGGATTCCCGGAAGAAAGCTGTTACGAATCGGCAGAGGAGCTGGCAACCCGTCCGCAATTTGCAGATGCGGTGATTAACGGGACCATGGACCATCAGCACGTCAGCACGTCGATTCCGTTGTTGAAACGGGGGTATCATATTTTACTGGAAAAACCCATCTGTCAAACAGCGGAAGATCTTTCGCTGCTGGTGAAAACAGCGCTGGAGACCGGACGTAAAGTTATGGTTTGCCATGTCCTGCGCTTTGCACCTTTTTATCGGAAGATCAAAGAAATCGTTGTCAGCGGCGCAATTGGCGAGATAATCAACATCGGAACAATTGAAGAAGTGAGTTATCATCATACTGCTGTGGCATTTGTACGCGGGAAGTGGCGCCAGCGAAAGACAAATCCCATCATGTTGGCAAAATGCTGCCATGACCTGGACTTGATCTGCTGGTTTAATAGCGGTGTGCGTCCTCGGGTTGTATCGAGTGTTGGCGGATTATCCATTTTTCGCAGCGAAAACGCGTCTTTGGGTTCGGGAGAGCGTTGTCTGGTGGATTGCCAAATTGAGGAAACATGTAAATATTCAGCAAAGAAAAATTACGTGGATTATGATTTCTGGGATTTTTATGCGTGGGATTCTATTGAGCATATATCGAATCCGACACGAGAGGATAAGTTAAAATCCTTGCGCACAGATAATCCCTTTGGGCGCTGCGTGTGGCGCTGCGATAATGATGTGATGGATCATCAATCCGTATTAATTGAATTTGAAAACGGATCGGTTGCCAACCATCAACTGATATGCGCCACGCCGAAAGGAGATCGCCGTATTCATTTGATGGGCACAGAGGGCGAAATATTCGGATTTATGAAAGAAGGCACATTCGTCCTGCGTAAACCGCAATTTAAGGAATGCTGCGATTTTACAGATCAACATTTCGATGTCAATGTTACCGGAGATATGCACGGCGGTGGTGATTTACGATTGGTGGACGATTTTGTCAGCGTTCTGCGGGGCGAGCAGCCATCTGTTTCGACAACGGATTTATTTGATTCGGTGAACAGTCATCTCATCGCATTCGCGGCTGATGAAGCCATGTTGAATCGAAAATGTGTGAATGTCGAAGAATTGTAGGAAATCGTTTTACAGAACACGGATGAGCCTCCATAAAGATTGGCGGACGTTCCGCACAGATGACACGGATTTTCGCGGATAAATATACGGTAGACATGTGCTATCCATAGACAGTGTGTACAAGAACCGCGAAAACTTGTCATTCTGAATGCGCCGTCTTTTTGGTGCATGAAGAATCTAACACCACGAAGCCAAATAAAGACAAACGCTTAGTGGTATGATCCGCCTCAGGCGAATTCGTCTCCCGCCGGGCGGGGATCCTTAGAATGACACAAATATTAGTTCGTGGACAGGCTCTAGACGATTAACAAAGGATTTGAAGTCAAAATGATAAAACAATTCACAAAAGTGCTGCTCCTGTCATCACTGGTTTTTATATGTTGTGGGGATCAGGATGACTGGGGAAAAGCAGAGGTCAGTAGCGATGCGGACGGACATTACGTCGTAACTCTGGAAAACAGTCAACTGTTTCTGGAATACGGTTATCGAAATGTTGAAAATGTTGGCGAAGGGATGCTTCGAAAATTCTATTTGAAAAAGTATCCGGAGGAAAATATTCCCCACACAATGGAAGGCGCAGCGCATCGGGGTGTGATTCAGAATGCGGAAATCATTCATGATGAATCAAAAAGAAAAACAGTTCGGATCGAATGGGCGCCACAGGTTGGGATTAAGGAGAAATACAATCGACCTGCCGTCACTGAAATTTCAATATTTCCTGACAGCAGGTATTTTCAGCTCGATTACAAGTCATTTTGTTATCCCCATATTTGTGACATCGGACATCCGGGCGGACTCGCTTTTAAACGTGCGGCTGATACCACGGCTCAGGGGAAGTACGTTATTTACGGTGCAGAAGCATGGCAACAAAAACGTGAAGAGATGGATGCACCTGACCTGCGACAGCACGAAAATCCGCATCACCAGTTGACAAATGATCTCTATCCCTGTTATCCAAATCTGCTGATTGACAAAGGGTGGATCGATGTATCAGAAAATCCATTAAGTTACAAAGGCTGGTACATCATGGGCGTTTATCACCCGGAAAACGGTCGTGGATTTGGCAGGGTGATTCCGGTGAAAGAAGTGCCTGTCATTAAATTGCTCTGGGGAAAAGGGTTTGAGTATTTTCCATTTTGGAATGAGATTGGCGCGACGAAACCGTTCACATCGTTTATGTTCGCTGTGACGGACGGTCCGGAGGACATCATTCTGCTTGGTAAAAAATTAGTGGATAAAATTACTGTGAAAAAGGAAGAGTAATGAATTATTTTACAGTCACAAGTGAACAGCAGGAATACAATTCTCCGCTCATCGGCAATGGCGAGGTGGTAACGACTATCGGACCGACGGGCTATCATAACGGCTATTGTCCGGACGCAGAACATGTTAACAGAACCATTTTCTGGGCGGGACGTCGTTTAAAAGACGCCCGCAGCGCAAAGATCAGAATTCCCAGAGTCCCGCCGGAAGAATTGATCGGACCCACGATCCCATTAATTCGGTTCGGACGGTTGTATCGTTCCTTAAAAATAAATGATGTCCTGACTGATGATGTAAAATGGAAACAAACACTCAATCCTGACGACGGTAATGTTGTTTCTGAATTGTTTCATGGTGATATTGTCGAAAGAACAGTGAGTCTTGTTTGCTTAACAGAAAACGTGCTCATCTTCCGAACTAAATTTACAAATAATGGTAAACAGAGTCATCACCTGCAATTTAGCCTCGATTATGAGTTTGGTGACGCTGATGGCGAACGGGCGACAGGAACCCGTTTGCATATCCGCAGACCCTATCCGGACGATCCGGAATTTGGCAATGTCGAAGGAACCCGCTCCCTGGCTACTGATCTTGATAAACGACCACCCCATGAACTCGAAAGCCTGAGCGTGCAGCACGAAATTGAAGGGCATCTGGGTGAAGTGCATATCGGCAGGTATCCTAATGGCGTCATTAAAGATACGGACATTGGCGGGCGATTTATCCAAGAGCTTGATCTGGAACCGAATCAATCTACAGAATTGTTTTTCTGGGTGATGTTGAGTGATCGCATGAAATATGCGCATTTCCCGAAATTTGAAGTTGTCCGAAAACATATCAATGAACATCAAAGAGAATGGCAGAAATTCTGGGACGGCAGTTATGTTGAATTTGATAATCCTGAACTGCAAGCCCTGCGCACATCATGTTTGTATACGCTGCGCTGCAATGCATCTCCGTGGACAGTTCCGCCGGGTTATTTGAGTACACACTGGGAGGGTCGCACGTTTCATGATGAATTTTATCCGTTCATGGGATTAATTTCCGGGAATTACAAAAACCTGGCCGGGCGAATCCCGAATCACCGGCTGAATACCTTGCCTCATGCATTGCAAAGAGGTTTGGGGCGCGGCGCATATTTCGGCTGGGAAGTCACAGAGACCGGCGAGGAAAGCGCTCCGTACGGCCATTGGCTGGACGAGCAATTCCGGCACGGACAAATTTCCGAATGTGTCTGGCGTTATTACCTGCATACTGGCGATGTGGACGAATTAAAACGCTTTTACCCGATGCTCAAAGGATGTGCCGATTGGTTAGTACACGATGTCCTGCGGCGGGATGATGAAAGCAGATTAACCACCCGAATCATCGCTGATGTCAGTGAACATGTCGTTTCCGCGCAAAACAGCATTTTTGTGGTGGCAGCAACGATTCGGGCGCTGGAAAACGCTGCCCGGGCAGCCGAGATTATCGGGACAGATGAGCCGACGCGGAAACACTGGCTGAACTTTGCAGCAGAATTACGAGAGAATCTGCCTGTTGATCAGGAGCGGAAAATCTATCGGTATGCAGATGATGTGGACATTCCTGTTGAAACCGCGCATTTAGGAATGGTATTTCCGTTTTCCATTGAATTGAATGGTGAGTATGTTAAAAATACGCTGGAACGCGCGTGGAACGAATATCAGAAAAGCAAGGCACAGGCGAGCAGTGAGTTGGTGTTTTCTTACAACTGGATTTGGGCCGTGGGACGATTAGCAACGATCTGTTTTTATCTGGGTCAGCCGGAAAGAGGATATGAAGTTTTAAATCAGGCGCCAAAATCAATCGGAACTTTTATGGCGCCCAATGAACATTACGGAGAAAAATACGGCCCCTTTTTGCCGTGGTTTACGTCCGGCGCCGGCGCGTTTGTTTATGCGATCAATGCCATGTTCGTGCAAGTGGTGGATGAGCAGGGCGCTATTCTGTTACCTGCTGTTCCCGATGCCCTCGGACAGGCGTCTTTTAAAAATCTGGCAGCAGATTCCGGTATTGCCGTCTCCGGGAAAATCGAAGCAGGCAAACCGGTGAAATTGATCGCACATTCAATGAACGAATGTCTCTGGTCTTTTCGCGTGAAAGAGAAAATCGCTGAAAAATTGACATTTTCCAATGGCTGGACGCGATCAGAACCGGATACTGCCGGGATGATAACAGTTTCAGGGAGTTTAAAGAAAGGGGACAATGACTTGATTTAGCCATGGATTGACACTGATAAACACGGTTTCATCATTTATGAGTAAAAATCTAAAAATCGAAAAAATCTTTTTTCATTCAATTTTATTTATGATGCTATCCTGTGCCGCTACTGAAAATTGGGGTGACGTGAAGATCGAAAAAATCGGACAGGATGAATATCGGATTGTGCTCGAAAACAGTCTCGTTCGGATAACTTACGGCAGGGCAAAGGATGGCAAGGACAAATTGACTGAATTTTTCTGTAAAAATACAGATCGCAACATCGGTGAATTCGATTCCCGGCATCATCCGCATGACCCGTTTTTTCATACACTTAAAAATGCGGAAATTATAACAGAAAATGCGCATCAAAAAACAGTGCGCCTGAATTACGGAACCCGGATCGAAGACGTGACAGTCACCAAAGGCTCTCCCTTTGTGGAGATGAATTATCATACTTTAAATGATTACGGTCACACGTATGACCGTGCCGGTCCCGGAGGTGAATATGCTATTTATGGCGCTGAAAAATGGTTCAAAATAAAACGCGCATTACCAGACACAACGATTGATCGCTCAAACAAAAAGCCGATAAATCAAAGCGACCTGTATCCGCTCTATGACAATTCCTATTACCGACCGGAATGGGGAGAACCCGGTCCGTTGAGTTACAAAGGCTGGCTGATTTTGGGGATGCAACAGGGAAGCGAAATGGGATATGGAATTCTGTTGCCTGCAGAGAAAATTAAATGGCTCAAGTTGATGGGAAACTCCGGTGGTTTCGAACGTGCGATGAATTCACCGTACAAGGCATTTTACTATTCTATTACCGAGGGTGGAGGTGAAAACATCATAAAGATGGGGATGAATTTTATTGATAATAATCTTGCTAATAAATAAACATCATTTTAAGAGGTGATATGATGAAACGATCTTTAATACTTTTTACGCTTGTTGTTCTAACTTCAATGGTTTTTTCGTTAACTGCTGCTGATATGGTGAGCATAAAAGGAGGTACATTCCAGATGGGGGATACGAAAGGAATCGGCGAGGCTGACGAAATTCCGGTTCATGAAGTCACGTTGTCAGACTTTTATTTGAGCCCGTATGAAGTTACACAAAAAGAGTGGCAGGACATTATGGGTGATAATCCGTCAAAATTTAACGGAGAAAATTTTCCGGTTGAAAATGTGAGCTGGTATGATGCCGTGAAATTTTGCAATAAAAAAAGTGCAGCCGACGGATTAGCGCCGTGCTATCAAATCGATGGTGAAAATGTAAGCTGTGATTTTTCTGCAAATGGATATCGTCTGCCCACGGAAGCTGAATGGGAATATGCTGCCCGCGGTGGAAACAAGGCAAAAGAAACAATTTACAGCGGATCAGAAAATCCGGACAAAGTTGCCTGGTATGTGAAAAATTCCGATGAAACCACGCACCCGGTTGGGCAGAAAAGCGCGAATGAGCTGGGATTATACGACATGAGCGGTAATGTCTATGAATGGACCTGGACCCGTTATCATAAATATCCGGCTGAACCACAGACGAATCCCGTTGGTCCTGATCGGGGCGGACACCGGATGTTCCGTGGAGGAAGCTGGTTTTCTGTCGCAGAAAATTTACGGGTCAGCTTCCGAAACCGGGATCATCACGAGTTTAAATCCGCTTATCTGGGATTGCGGTTATGTCGGTCTAAAATGTAGCAAAGGAATTTTTTTAATCCCCAAAATGCGTTTGGCTATTAGCTTTTAGCCGTTGGCTTTTAATTTAGGATTTATTTGTTTAATTTAGGTTTTAATTATATTCTAAAAAACTATACTAAGATTACAATCTTGTGCAGAAACCAGAGATTACGCGGATTACGCAGATACAAAATCTGTGTAATCTGTGGAATCTGCGGTTCTTTTTTCATTAATTCGCGAAGCTAAGTTCTTTAAGTTCAAATTTCGGAGAGAGAATGACAACAGCATCATCACGCAGGATTCTGATTCTGGCAATGGTCATGAATCCACTGGTATACGCCATTATTGTCTTTATTATTGGCGTTACATTACCAACGCTGACTGCAAAATTCAATCTAACAGATCCCCAAAAAGGAACGCTGTTCCTGATTCAAAATCTGGCAATCCTGATTTCGATTTTAGGAATCGGTCCGGTAATGGACACGTATGGCAGAAAACCGGTGCTCATCGGCGGAGCCTTTTTGATTGCAGCGTCCACTGTGGCAATCGGATTTGTACCAACGTATGGCAGCCTGCTGTTCGTACTGTTTCTGCTTGGACTCGGCGGCGGATGCAATAATGTGGGCGGCAGCGCGTTGATTGCCGATCTGTTTCCTGAAGATTCGAGCAGCGCGTTTAACTGGTTGGGGGCTTCTTTTGGCATCGGCGCGATTATAATTCCGCTCCTGGGTTCATTTATGATCGGGAAATATGGGTTGGGATTGTATGTCACTGTGCTGGGTATTGTCGCATTGATTCCCCTGCTCATCTTTTTCGGCGCGAAATTCCCGCAGCCCAAAAATGTCGAGCAATTTGCAATGAGCGAATTAATGAAAGTCCTGGCAAATCCACTGATCCTGTTTCTCGGACTGGTGCTGTTTTTCTATGTCGCCGTGGAAATTTCAACCGTTGGGTGGCTAAAGGATTATCTGATAAATAAGTTCTCAATGACGGATAAAACATCGGGATTCGTATTAACCGGATTTAGCGTGATGATGATGCTCGGTCGTCTCTCGGCAGGATTTGTCCTGAAGAAAATCAAGGGCGTGCACCTGATTGTCTATTGCGCGATCCTTTCAATTGTCGGTTTGACACTTATGACGCTCACCAGTAATTTGATTGTGACGATCATCGGTGTTATTGTGGTTGGATTGGCGTACGCTCCGATCTACCCGACATCATTGGGGACCGTTGGCGATAATTTTAACCGATATGTGGCCACGACATTAGGGCTGGTTGTTTCTTTCGGATTTGTTGGATCCATGTTGCTGCCGTTCGTGATTGGTTTGCTGGGCGGCGATATGACTGTCATTATTTTAGCAGCCATACTTATGTTAATTTCGCAGTTGGTAGTTGTAAGAGCAATTAAAAAACGAAGTTAGACTTTTATCGGAAGAATAGAAATGCAAGTTAGTTGCCCGCAAAATGAAAACGATCTGCATGAAATTGCCGATCTGAAAGGAAAAATTTTCAGCCGTGCAAGTTATTATTTTTTCTATGAAGAAAGAGTACGGTTTCATCAAATGGACCCCTGGTTTAAACCGGAACATGTACGGATCATCAAAGAAAATGGCCGTATCGTCAGCGCGGTCACGATTTTTGAAAGACCGGTTCGATTTGGTAAGGCGATTATCAAAATGGCAGGTATCGGCGATGTGTTAACTGTGCCTGAATATCGGGGTAAACGATATTCCAGAATCCTGATGAAGTCGGCGGTCGAGTATATGGAAAATCATAATTTCGACCTGACCATGTTATTCGGTATTCCGAATTATTATCACAAGTTCGGCTATATCGAGGCAATGAATTATTACCGGTTGGAGTTGTTAAATACAAGAGATGTCCTTGAAAGACCGCAGTTTGTTGCCCGGCAATTTCAAACTGAAGATATTCCGGCGATGCTTCATTTATATCATAAAAATATGAAGCAATGTAATTTGGTTGTCGACCGATCCATTCAATACATTGAAAGTAAAATTGATCATCCGGATGCATTGATTATTCTCACCGATTCGAATGATCGGGTGGCAGGGTACGCGCATACCTGGGATCCAGTCGCAAATAAATTCATGGTTATTGAAGCCATGACAGAAAACCGTGACGCGTCGCTGGCATTGCTCTCTGAAATTGTGAAACGAAAGCCGTCGAACGAGCTTACAGTGACTATTAAAATGTCACCGAACATGCCGTTTGTGCAGCATGTTCGTTATCTCGGCACTGAATTAACAAGCCGATGCTTTGGCGAGGGTGAAGGAAAGGCAATGATAGCGATTACTGATCTGTGCCAACTGATCAACAAATTCAAGCCGTTATTGGATAAAAGATTGGCGGCCTCACGGTTTAATCAATTTAACGGAAAATTAAAGATTCAATGCAGTCAACCTGTCGAGTTGCTAATTGAAAATGGTATCCTGAATACATGCAGGCCCGCAGCGAAGGATTCGGCGAGCAGATTCAGACTTGCTACTGATTTACGATATTTCAGCCGAAATGTCATCGGATTCTGGTCAATCCGGAATTTGCTGGACAATACAGACGCAACGGTTACCGATGAAGAATGCGTCGAATTACTGAATGTGTTATTCCCTGAGACAGAGCCATTTTTATTGCCCTGGGATTATTTTTAATGCATGTTTATTATTGACAAAATAACAGAGGATGCCTATATTAAATTATTCAAAAATGCTATGAAAGGAAAATCAATGAGAAAATATATTATATTCATTTTTATTGTGGTTCTATTCATCGGCTGTAACCAGAGCAGCAAGGAAGAAGCATCTTCATTCCCCGGAGTGCCGGAATTGGAATGGTCGAAGCGGCTTGTGGTGGACGTCGTGAATCCGGTTGATACTCCGCTGGAAAATGTCCCGGTCATTGTGCCGGTGTCTGAGTTTCAACTTGATGAAATGTCGTTTTTAGAAATGGGGCATTTTCGTGTGTATAATATGGAAACAGGGGAGATGCCGCTTTATCAGGTGGATGATCTGGATGGCGACGGAACACAGGCGGATGAGATAGTGTTTTTGACATCATTAAAAGCCGGGGAAACACGACAATATGAAATCCGTTTCTACAACGGTTTTAAAGCGTGGCCTCAGCAATCGCGGTTTACTGATGCCACGGATATGCCCGGCTGGGAATCGGATCTGTTTGGCTATCGCTCTTATGGACCGTTCGTTATTGATATGTTTGGAAAATATAAATCAAATCCCGGTCTTAGATTGAAGGCTTTTTACAATGAATCAAATAAACAGATTTATAATTATCATGTGGACAGTAAACTGGGCATGGATATCCTGCACGTGGGACCAACGGTTGGTTTGGGCGGTATTGCGCTGAAAACAGATACCGATGTGGTTATGCCATCGTCCGGCTCGCTGGATTGTCGTGTCATTGTATCAGGACCGGTGCGCTCAATCGTGGAAATGAAAAAAGAGAACTGGCATAATGATATCGGAACGTTTAATGTAACCCGCACCGCAACGATTTATGCACATCATTTTGAAACGCAGATACAGGATGAAATAACAATTCTCGATGTTCCGTCCGTGACCGATGCACACATTGGCACCGGCATGAAAAAAGAGGAAAATATGGACTATCAGCCGGATTCTGAAAACGGGTTGTATTTGTTATGGTACAATCAACCGATGTATGATATTGGCGAGATGGGTTTTGGACTTTATTTTGACCAGCCGGATAATTTTTTATTAACCGAAGATGAAAATAATTATTTTTATTTATTGAACACTGAAATCGCGCCGGGAACAGTACTGAAATATCAATTTGTTGCATTCGGCGCCTGGAAAAGAGCTGGCTATGTCAATGATATAAATGAATTCAGGCAATTGGCAGAAAATATTATTACATTGCAAACACAAGTAAAAGTAGATATTAAAGGATTGGAAGAGAAATAGCTATTTAAAGGAGAATTCCATGGAAACACGCGGCACATTTTTCAAGTGGGATGAACTGGGGTGGATCGTGATGGATGAAAACATGCGACGGAAACAGGTGTGGTCCGGGAAAATTATGAATGTCAGAATGGAGTTAAAACCTGGCACAAAAGCGCCGGCGCACGCGCACGTTCACGAACAAACCGGAAACGTGATCCAGGGAATGCTGCGCATGAAAATTGGGGATGACGAGAAAATTCTGACGCCTCGCAGTGGCTACATCATACCGCCGAATGTTCCTCACAGTATTGAAGTCGTTGGCGATGAAACTGCAATTATACTGGAAACATTCACACCGCCGAGAGAGGATTTGATGTAAAATAGAATTAGTCATTGGATTGAGAGTTTCACATTAACTAAGAGGAAAATCGATGAAAAACTTAAAACAACGAATTAAGCGCGGGGAAACCGTTTTAGGATGCTGGCTCAATTTGGGCTCATCGCTGGCTGCGGAAATGGTGGGAGTGGCAGGTTTTGATTGGGTGTTAATCGATTTGGAACATGGCGCAGGCACGGAAAAAGATGTGTTGTATCAATTGCAGGCGCTGGAACATGGCACAGCCGCGCCGATTATTCGGGTGGAAGGTTTTGAACGGCAGCGAATTCACCGGGTGCTGGATTACGGTGCAGAGGGAATTATGTGCCCGCGCATCAGAACAGCGGCGGAAGCAAAGCAGGCTGTGGGCGCAATCCGTTATACACCGGAAGGACTTCGGGGAGTTGCAAAGATGGTTCGCGCGACGAATTTCGGTGTGAATTTCGATGAATATCTCGCCGGGGCAAAGGATAATCTGGTGGGTGTCGTTCAGATTGAAACCGAAGAATCCCTGCATTGTCTGGACGATATCGCGGCCATCGATGGTGTGGATGTCCTGTTTGTCGGACCGTCTGATTTGACAATGGCGCTGGGCATTTTCGGACAATTTGACCATCCGAAGTTCATCGACGCGCTTAAAGCCACTGCGGATGCTGCCCAAAAAGCAGGGAAAGCAACTGGTGTTTTATTATATAATGCAGATCATTTTGGGCAGTTTTACGAATTAGGGTATCGGTTCATTGCGTCGGGCGCAGATGCCGGATTTGTGAACACCGGCGCCCGGAATATGGTAAAAAAATTGGGGGATATCAGAGCAGCATACCAGGAAAAAAAATAAGTTATCAAGGCAAAAAATTAGGAGCAACGCATGGAAAAACTTGGATTCATTGGATTGGGGATCATGGGAAATCCCATGTCAAAAAATTTAATAAAAGCCGGATATTCATTGACAGTTTATGATATTCACCAGGAATCTGTGAATGATGTGGTAAAAGCAGGCGCGACGGCCGTGAAAACCTGCAAAGAAGTCGCCGAACAAAGCGATGTCGTGATTACAATGGTGCCGGATTCCCCGGAAGTAGAAGCGGTTGTCTATGGTGAACAGGGCGTTCTGGAAGGTGTGAAATCGGGAATGCTGTTCATCGACATGTCAACGATTGCCCCGGCGACATCACAAAAAGTGTATCAATCATTGCAGGAAAAAGGTGTGGACGCACTGGATGCGCCGGTATCCGGCGGTCAGGTTGGCGCGGAAGCCGGAACGCTGTCGATTATGGTCGGTGGCTCGGATGCTGCATTTAAACGCGCATTACCGATTCTGGAAGTGATGGGCAAAAATATCGTCCACATCGGTGATGCCGGCGCCGGACAGGTGACAAAAGCCTGCAATCAGATCGTTGTGGGAATGACGATTCAGGCAGTTGCCGAAGCGCTGACACTGGCGAAAAAGTCCGGGGTGAATGTGGAAAAAGTGCGGGAAGCGCTGCTGGGTGGATTTGCCCAGAGCCGAATTTTAGATTTGCACGGACAGCGAGTTATCGATAGAAATTTTGAGCCGGGTTTCAAAGTAAAGCTGCATCGTAAAGATATGAATATTGCATTGCAGACCGGCAAGGACCTGTCTGTTCCGTTGCACGGTTCTGCCATTGTTGCGGCGCAAATGGATGCACTTCTGGCGCAGGGAAACGGCGATCTGGATCATTCCGCACTGGCGCTTTTGTTAGAACAAATGGCGAACGTTGCTGATTAATGATTGGAGGAATGATGGATCGAATCGGTTTTATCGGACTGGGAATCATGGGCCGTCCGATGGCAAAAAATTTGTTAAACGCAGGATATACGCTGACTGTCATCGACATCAATCCGCAGTCGGTAGATGAACTTGTAAAAGCTGGTGCAATCTCTGCTGAAAATCCGAGCGACGTTGCTCGTGATAGCGATATCGTGATCACCATGTTACCGGATTCGCCGGATGTGGAACAGGTCGTTTTGGGGGATGAGGGCGTCATTTACGGAATAAAAGAGGGCGCCCTGTTCATCGATATGTCCACCATTGCTCCGGCGATGTCCATTAAAATTTATAAAGCGCTGCAACAAAAGAACGTGCAGTCACTGGACGCACCGGTGTCCGGAGGATATATGGGCGCAGAAAACCGGACACTGTCAATAATGATCGGCGGCGACAGAACTGCATTTGACAGAGCGTTTCCTGTTTTCCAGACACTTGGTAAAAATATTGTTTATATGGGAGAAGCTGGCGCGGGTCAGGTGACAAAAACCTGTAATCAGATCATCGTTGGCGTTACGCTACAGGCAGTGTCCGAAGCGTTGACCCTGGCAAATGCTGCCGGTGTGGATGCGCATAAAGTCAGGCAGGCGTTGTTAGGTGGTTTTGCCCAAAGCAAGGTGCTGGATCATCAGGGTGAGCGAATTATTGAAGGAAATTTTGAACCCGGCTTTAAACTGAAACTCCATCGAAAAGACCTCAATATTTCGCTGGAAACCGGAAAAGAACAGCAGACGCCGCTGCCATGTACTGCGATCGTGGCTCAACTGATGGATGCCGGAATGGCGCAGGGATTCGGAGAAGCGGATCACACCACAATCACAAAAATTTTTAAATCAACCGACAGGTCGTAAAATGAATCAACAAAATGATTTTGATCGTAAAAAACAGGCGATAAAATATCTGCGATGGGGAATTGTCGTTCTGCTGATGTTGGGAATGGTGAACAGTTATTTTGATCGGATGAATATGTCTTTTGCTGCGTCATCAATTAGCCGGGAGTTTGGTCGCTGGGTGCAAATTTTCAAAGTGATGGTGAACCACCCGGCGGATCAATCCGGCGTCCCTCTGGCGATGAACGATGATCATGGTGTGGTTGGAGCCGGAATTTCTGATGCCGAAATGAAAAGTCTCGCCTGTTTCCTGAATCGTGAGGATACGGTGTGGACTGTGGGAGCGCATTTTAAACCGGATTTTGTGAATGCTGATTCGATAATCATGCAGTCTGTGGCAGTGAATGGGGATAATGCCGTTGTCAGCGTTAAAGACTTAAAGGCAGGTCGTAGCGTCGTTTACCTGTTAAATTATCAAAAATCGGAAGGTCCAAATGAGGCAGGTAATTGGGTACTCGAAACCACACTTGCTCCGGCAACACCTGTGCTGAATCAGGATTTTGGCAAATCTGTCTCAATGAATGAAAATAACGTGATTGTTGGCGCCACGGGAGATGATGGAGCAGCATACATTTTTCACCAGGAAAATGACGATTGGGTTGAGGCGGCTCACCTCATGCCGGAAGAAAATCATCCGGGATCACAATTTGGACAATCGGTTGCAATTGACGGTGAATTTGCAATGGTGGGGTTCCCGGATGGAAATGATGGCAAGGGCAGCATCATCGTCTATCAACAGAAAAACGAGCAGTGGTCACGATTGCAGGAACTGACATTTGAAAACGGGATTGTTGGCGATCGATTCGGATGTTCAGTAGCTATGCATGATGAATATGCTATCATTGGAGCGGAAGAGACGAATTCTGGCCCGGGAAAAAGTGGAGCGGCATACATCTACAAAAAAATTGAGGATGGCTGGGAGTATTACAAAACACTGTTACCGGACGCGGAACTACGACTGACGAATTTTGGTCGACAGGTAGCGCTTCACGGGAATCACGCGATTGTCGGCTCTGGCTCTCAAAACGTTACGGAGGAAGGGACTGCTCTGATTTTTCATCGCGAGGGTAAACGATGGGTGCAGCAGGCTGTATTAACTCCCCGTGAAAAAGTGGCGCAGTTTGGCCGGTCGGTTGCAATCAGCGGTGAAAACTATGCCATCGTAAGTGGAGAATCGTTAGATTCAGAAAACGGGATTGGCTTTATTTTCAGGCATTATCCCATGGATCCTACCAGAATGGGATTTATTCTTGCAATGTTCTTCTGGGCGTATGGAATTATGCAGGTTCCGGCCGGACGACTGGTGGATAAATTCGGGATTCGTAAATTATACACCACCAGCTTTTTTCTGTGGGCATTTGTGGCAACCGCGTTTGGTCTGGCAACCAGTATATGGATGTTTATCGCATTGCGGGCGTTGTTAGGCGTTCTGGAATCCGTGTCAGCGCCGGCCAGCATGGCATTTATTGGGCGCTATTTTGATGAGAAAGAGCGCGGACTGGCAACTGGTATTTATCTTGCCGGTACAAAATTGGGTCCATCAATTGGTGGAATTTTGGCAGCGTGGCTTATTGGATCATTTGGCTGGCGGATGTTATTTGTTTTATGCGGACTGGTACCGTTGATATGGCTGATCCCGTGGGAATACTATTATCGTAAACTGGAGAAAAGACTCGGCGAGCGAAATGTGAAAGTTGGCGATGTACAACCATCAGGATCAGTATCAGGTAAAAAATTAATTCCATTGGCCACGCTTTTTAAATACAAGAAAACCTGGGGCGTATTCTGGGGCAGCGCGGCATATTCGTATGTGCTGGTGCTTTATTTAAGCTGGCTTCCGACATATTTTCGAGAGCAAATGCATTTTTCACTTTCAAAAATGGGAGCATTTTCCGGGATCGCTTTCGGCGGCGTCGCGATCATGGTTCCTTTAGCCGGAGCGGCTGCTGATTTCTTAATTCGACGGGGAATTGATATCACAAAGGTTCGCAAAGGATTTATCATCGCAGGATTTTTGATGGGTTCACTGATTATTCCGGTGCCGTTTATTAGTAATCCGGATTACGCCGTCACGTTCCTACTAATAGCGATTGTGAGCATGGGCATGGCAACCGCAAATACCTGGGCGATTATGCAGGCAGTGGCGCCGGAAAACACTACCGGAACGCTTGCTGGCGTTCAGAACCTCGGGGGGTCAGTGGGAGCCGCTGTTGCCCCGCTGTTGACAGGATTCATGGTAAGCGCCAGCGGAACATTCAACTCTGCGTTTGTTTTAGCCGGAGTTATCATGTTGTCAGGAATTTTGAATTATATTTTTTTAATTGGCAAAGTGGAACGCATTCAGGTAGATAGTCAGTAAATTTTATAAGTCAAAATATTTGCTCTTGTTTCGAATTTATTTTTTTGATAATTGATATTTTTTTATATTTTGTTACACGCGTGTCGCGTTAAGCTAAATTCAAGAAAAATTTGCTACAATTTTATTGTATCCATTCAATAATTGATGGTGTGCATCAAAGCTTTCGGATTCTCTT
>CAZCJL010000064.1:0-37300 GCA_964498785.1 uncultured Cytophagia bacterium
AGAGAATCCGAAAGCTTTGATGCACACCATCAATTATTGAATGGATACCTTTTTATTATATAAACAGGTGTGAACGAAACGTACAAACGGCTATCAATGAATCCTGGTGGAAATGAGTGTAAGATTATCGCCAAAATTGATTTCGACAGGATCGCTCTTGAGTCCTTCTTTTATTAATGAAATCAATTCATGCTTCATTTATTTGATATTTCAATTCAAGCAAATATAGCTGGAAATGATGAATGTAGAATATAGAATAATGAATTATCCATCATTCCTGATCCTTTATTGCCCTGCATAGGCCCGAATTTTCGTCCGGATCAGTTTCCCGGATTTGCTGAGGTCAGAATCTTCCCACTTACCGGAGGCGCTGGCGCCTTTTTTGAGCGCGGCAGAAGTCTCGTTTTTATCAGCCACAGACCAGTTGCACCAGCTAATATTATGCGCATCCATGAAATCCATCCATTTACCCAGCTCCTCGTGATCGATAATCCCATTGCCAGTATATTCACAGGTACCAAATTCAGAGATAAACAGTGCAATACCTTTGTCGATCGCGACTTTGGCTTTGTCTCGCAGAAATTGTTTATGGCTGGCAGCGTAAAAATGAAGCGTATATGCGATGTTAATAATACAATCCAGCGGATTTTGTGCGGCAACATCCACATCCTGTGACCAGGTGGGCGTTCCCACAATGATGATATTATCGGAATCAATGGCGCGAATCGTACGCGCCACTGCCTGCGAGTACGGTCGCACGACCTCATCCCAGGAGACTTTTTCCGGTTCATTGTAAATTTCATAAATCAGATTCGGAGTATCGCCATATTGAATAGCGAGCTTCTTAAAAAAATCCATCGCCTCGTTCAGACGGTGATGTGCATGGTGATCGTGCCAATCTACAATCACATAAATTCCCAGATCAATGCAGGCGTCCACCACATTAGTGATCTTTTTCATTTCCTGTTCCGGATTGTCAAGATAGCCGCCGTGTTCGATTCCCATCGCCGCCCGGATCACCGTGCATTTCCAGTCATCCCGCAGCCATTTGATGCAATCATAGTTATAATACTGATCGATCCACTGGCTCCAGAACAGGCTCATGCCGTGTAATGCCACCGGTTCGCCATGCTGATCCACAACCCCGTTTCCTTCGACCCTCAAATGTCCGTGCATATCGACCACTGTGGAATCTCCGGCTGCGGCGAATGATAGAGAGATGAATCCTCCGGCCAGCGCCAGACTCATGATTATAACAGCGCCGATGATTAGACATTCGAATGAATAATTTTTAATAATGATCATTTTACAATCATCCTGGTTGCTGGTGCTATTTTACACCAATTTGAGAAGTACTAATTTGAAATCGCCGTTTCAGGGCTTTTCTATTTTCTTTATTTACATCAAATCACAGGGCATTGCCCTATGCGGGTCAGGAACTGAATAAACAATCAATCATCTTCCATCAACTCGTTTGCCGCGAGTACCAAAAACATGAAATTCGAGCCAGCGCCGCCGACCATATACTCTGTCTGTTGCCATAAAAAGGGCCATTCTTTTAACTCCGGAAAATCAGGACGAATAATTCCGGTTCCGGACACAACGCCGCCGGGGATATACGACCAATCCGCCCGGTTGACGCCGTATGCGACCGTAACTGAATTGCTACCGACGCCGGACACAAAAGAGGCGGTGTTCTGTCCCGGATGACAGCCCAGGATAAAGTTCAGTGCATTCAAAACATAATCTTTTGAGAAAATATCAGGGAACCCCTGATAAAGGAAATACTGATGAACGCCGAAATGTTGGATATCCCAACCTGCGCCCCAAATTCGTGGTCGGTATGGCACGTTAAACGGATTATCCGTCACAACTCCTTCCAGTTTTTGATGATAGGAGCGGATTTCATCGGTCACTGAGTCAACAAATAATTTATCATCAATGACAGGAATGACGCGTCCAACCAACCAGCCGACTCTCCCAAGATGTTCCTTGATATCCGAAGACAATTTAATCAGTTGATCTTTGTAATCTGATTTACCAGTGGCCAGGATCAGCTCTGCAAGTGCTTCGATTTTAGCAGATGCATGTTTTTCCACTTTTTTATTTGTTTCCCACAATTCTTCCGCGACCCGCAAACATTCGACGGCAAGCTGATTGTCATATTCTGCCAACGCCCGGGAAGCGGCTGCAAGGCACCCGGCAACAAATAGCTCGCGCTGCGGATTTTCTTCAGTAAAAACCCAACGCTCATCTGGAACGGCAGTCCCGGAAGCGCTCATCTCACCTGTTATCGAATCATGGTGCGCCACGTTGTTATCTGTCATTGTTGAGCCATCTCCCAGCAGTACATACTGCCGCAAATCAGGGCAAATAATGCCGCGATATAATCGCCCCAGATTTTTATAGCCTGCCAAAATGCTGAGCACGCCGTGTTCTACTTGTTGCAGCACATCTGGTTTACCATCCGGTTGATGCAGCTCCACCAGTCGGTTCTGCTGATCGATTGTTGTTTCGTCATAATCGATTTTAAAAATTTCGTAAATTAATGACAGCGTCCGCACTGTTGTTGCCTGCGATTCTACACGCAGGTCATAATCACCGGCATCATGCCAGCCGCCGACATTGAGTCCCGGAACATGCTCCAGCGCCTTGAACGATGTCAGCGTGGAAGGTCCCTGTTTGTAACCATCAAAATGATTTGTGTCCGGCGGCGCCATCAGCGCATCATCCAGATGACAGAGTCCGTGCCAAACCCGGTAGCGGTCGTTTACCCGAACATGACACATCTGTACCGGCAGGAAATATTCCAGCGTCGGCTGCCAAACGTGCCGGTCGAACACATCGCTGCTAATCTTGAACGGATGTGTCTTAATCTTCCCGTAACTGATCTGGTACATGCCATTTTCACGAACCGCACTAAAATCGAACCGGTAATATTGATAGCGTAAAAAGCGTCCCCATTTCTCAGGCTTCTGTTTACGGATTGTTTCCAATTCTCCGGACGGATGAATTCGCTGCAAAGAAACATCTCCCCAAAATTCATCTGCCGGATCGCTTTCAATGACTGCCATTTTTTTCTGTTTCGGATGATAACCGACCTGTGACACGTGGATCACTAACTCACATTTCCAGTTTGGTATCACGTTTGGCGTTACGATCCATTCAATGGCATTTTTTAGTGCGCCAGCCGGAACCGGAGTCCGGACGACAAACCACCCATTGTTATGATGCGCCCTGCCATCGATGAGCTGCAATACACCGCTTTTGCTCTCAATTTTCAATCGCTGACTGTCGTCTTCGGGAGCGACTACCAGCATAGCTCCTACTGCCATAGGTTTTATCTGAAAACTTCCATCCTGTTCGCGCGTCATCGGACCGTTCAATTGTCGGGGAAAAATTCCGGTTTGACCGTCCATAGCGAACGATTTCCCAAATAGTGTGCCCGGAAACAATTCCAGATTAAATCCCACTTTTCCGATCCATTCTGCCGGCAGGGGTTCTTCCAAATCCACTGTGATTCGCACCGATACACTCTCGGCTTTTACGTTCACACGATATTTCAATTCTAAATCCGGATATTCGATCGGATTGAAGCCAATCCTGTCCCGTTCCGGATCGGGATAGGAACATGGTACGGTCAGCACTTGCTTTTCACGGTCGACAACCCGTTCACCAACGGCAGGTACCGGTTGCCACTGCCCCGGCGTCGGCTCCAGCCGCAGATCACCATTCGCCGCGACGCGGACTCCATGCTGGATAATCGTTACCCCCACCTGATGGCCTTCGGGATAATTATCATGAAAAAGCATCACATTGAGACCCTGCATTTCAAAATAGTCCTGATCATTTAATGTCAGCATATTATTTTGCGCTTTACCGTTTTTGGCAATAAAAAAAATTACAAGAAAAATAAATACAGAAAACTTGCTGTAGTACTTCAAAATTCAATCCTCCGTTGTTCTTAATTGTATCTGGTCGCTCTGCTCATTAGAATGATACATATCTCAAATATTAGACATGCTGTTTATGCATTGCATTGAATCGCATAAATTCACGCGACGCGCACAGGAGCGATACACTCCGGAACGGTCATGCAATTTATGCAAAAATTTGATTCACACTTTATAATTTCGGCAATATTTATAGAAAAAAGAATTATTTAATAATTTTCGAAATCAGTACCATTCGCAAAATTAAAGATGTTATTTCAAATTCACCAGATACGAACCATCGGCATTTCTTTTTACATCATCCAATGTGAGCGTACGCTGTGCCGTGTAAAGTGCCACCACATCGACAGAGTCATTGGCAGTATGAAGAAAATTTGTCCATCCCATAAACCAGGTCCATTGCGGCTGTTCCTTTAAAATCTCGGCGGTCGGCATCTGACCAACTTCTGCCAGCGCAATGAGTTTGCTATCCGCCAGCGCCAGCAAATCATCATGATGGCTTTTCTTGTAATCATTGCGATACACATCGGCTGCCAGCACATCGACGTATTGAGTGCCCGGGAAATAATCTTTATACGCGTAAGCTTCATCTCCGGAAATATCCCGCGGCGCATTTGGATTCCAGACCCAGATCAGATTATTCAATTGATGATGATCGGTCAAATAATCGTACATCATTCTCCATAATTTCACAAAACCCTGTTGTCCGGGCTGCTGACACCACCAGAACCAGACGCCATTCATTTCATGATACGGACGCCATAGCACCGGCACTTTCGCCGCCTGTAATTGTTTTAGATACCCGGATGCGAGATCCATCTGTGCGCGCCAGGCGTCGTTCAACTCAGTCCCGGCGGTTATGAGTGAATCCCATTCAGCTTGCGGCACTTTATCCTCCCACACCCAGATGCTTTTGTTGTCGCACGTATCGCCGTCCGCAGGATAGCAGCAATGCCACATCAATGTGATGATATGCCCCTTTTGATGCATCTCGATTGCGGTTTCGATCATTTTCTGCCGCACCATCTCCGGATCTCTTCCCCGAAATATAAAACTGAAATCATTTCCCCACACCACAGGATAATGCCCCGTCATTTTCTTGACTGCCTCGTTGTATTTCGTCGGTGTAAAACTCCAGTTATGATGACCGGTTAAAATATACTCCCCGCGGATTTGATACAGAAAATCCAGCAATGCGACTGTTTCCTTTGTTGCTTCGAGATTCACCGGACAGGGATGTTCTGTGTTTTTCTGACACGAGATACTTCCGATTATCAGTAACATGTATAATACAAACACGGGTAATAAAATCGTCTTGCTCATCATAAAACACCTCTCTGATTACTGATTAATTAGTTTGAAATGTGATGATAACGCATGATATTAACTTTCACTTCTTTTTTACCAAAATCATATTATCCACGCTGGCTAATTTATCTTCTTGTAATCCTGCTTCGATTAATTGCATGTATTGAGATTGCGCCTGTTCGATGGGAGCGTCGCCTTGTAGAACGTCATCCAGATTGCCATCCGCATCACGGTCTGCGAAAATCGTAATCTGCGGTCCCACAACCTGTCGTTTATCTATCATCTTAAATTGATTGAAAGGCTGTATATTTGCAGAACGAAAACTGATAATCTCCCAAATAACCTTGCCGTGCTCTTGTTGGTATTTATTCGAATTCGGAGACTTGATAGTCAATTTATCATCCTGCCTTAGCTTGTAAAGACCATAGGCATATACTTTTTGTGCCTGTCCAACACTCGCCTCACCTATTGAAATATAATCCATAAAACCATCCTGGTCGTAATCGGTGGCGACAAAATCATCCCCGATCAGTTCGTTGTATTTTTCCCCTTTTTCCTCGAACATAATAGAGCGGACTCGGTAATGGTCGTTTTCATAATTAAACCAATATTGCGAAACAATCAGTTGCGGCCTTTTCTTCGCACAGCCGAAAACAACACATGTAATTAACAGTGCTGCGAAAAGATAAAAGATTCCACTTATTAAGCGAGTCATAAAGAAATATGTTTTTCCCATTGCTTTTCCTCCTGTTAAATTTAGTAAACAATTCATCAGGATTGAAAAATAACCGATCCTATTTTTTTAAATCCTGCTGAATTTTAATGTAACAATCTGACGATCATCAGGCGGAGGGCAAACAGAATATCTTTGGAAAATCTCTTTTCAAAAATGAGAGGGATAACTCCAAAACCATTTCAATTAATTGAATGGACCATCAGAATATCGATCAATAGAATATAAAAAAATAATTTCATTTATGAAACAGGAATTTTTAAAAAAAGTGACATTTGGTAAATCTAATATTTCATTATCAAATTACAGCAGGAAAGGGAGTTGTGAATGATTTTAGTTTGTAAGATGGTTAGCCGTCGCAGAATGTGAAAGTTCCGGCAGGGAAAATTCATAATATATTCCTCTGCGTCCTCTGCGGCTTTACGTTGATTTTTTCAACGCCGAGTCGCAAATATCGCGAAGTAATGCAAAGGATTTAAAATATTAATAGCAATTCTCTCGCCAGGTCTTAAACGCCAGTTTCGGAGGAAGGATTGAAAATTAGCTTTCGCGATATAACAGGGTAATTACCATGAGCCAATCAACGGTTTTTATTAGTTATAGTCACAATGCAATGCAGGTTATTGAATTTTTAGTTTTGGCTCACGGGGGTGCAGTTCCTAAAGGAACTGCACCCCAGACTCAGAATCACATATCCCCTTCTTTAATAAACCTCTGGTAAATACTGCGGAGACACCATATATGGATACAACATCCGCGCTGCCAGCGGATAGATTCGCTCGTGGGCTTTTCTGGCGGCACGGACAAGTGCTGAGTACGGTTTATTGCAGACATCGTAAAATCCGATATTATAATTTTCGCCATCATATCTGCCAAGTGCGGACTGATCGTATAGTTTAAACCAGTGCGCACCCACGCAATACGGATTTACTGCTGCATCCTCCAAATAGCGCCGATATGCCATACCGCGTTCCCGCTGGTTCGTGACGCGCGCGATCCCACTGGCTGGCAGACCAACATCCAGCGCGCCAAAATGCCACTCGCCGATTAATACAGGAACATTAAGCCAGGTGCTTATTTGCTTCACTTTATCCTTCGGAATTTTCTCCTGATAACAATTCATGCTAAACACATCAAAATAGCGCATTCCTTCCAGAGCAAAGTTTGGCGGAGCGGTATGGTAACGAACTCCCAAATTCAGATGATTTGCATCGACCTTTTTGCATTCATAACTCAACAATCGGAAAAAACGCTTTACCATCTCGGTACTAAATTCCTCTAAATCTTTCAACGCAGGTTCAGACAGATGTTGCGTCCAATGGCCCTGTGCAATCTGGTCATAAGTCGTTTGGATAGCCCATGCTTCGCTAAGTTTGACATTATCTTCATATTTATTTTGTAGAAAGGAAGCCAGTTTTATACGTGATTCACACAGCGGCGAATTATAAAGCATTCCCACTGCCGGGAGTTCATCAGAGAATCCCCAGTGCGGTTCATTCATTAAAAAATAACCGATTAATGCAGGGTCAAAGGTGGTTTGCGCGAGTTGTTGTGCGAAATCTTCAACATCTAATTTAAAATCAGGATGGAAAACATCGGGAAAATCTCTGTAGATTTTTCGGGTGCGCGCTAATTTTAATGATAATTGTCGCACATACGGAATTTGTTCTCTGCTGGCAATTTCCCAATCACTCCAATTACCGATTGTATTAAAGCCGATTTTTTTTAGATCAGCAACAGCGATTTCCGCCCATTTATCATACCATTCCAACTCACCAAAAGTCCGGATAAAATTCGCTTTCAGATAATTGATTGTTTTCCCATTATCCGAAAAAATTTGCCAAAACTTACCTTTGGAATCGGGGAGCCAGGTTAATGCAGATTCAAGGCCTTCAATGTTGGTTGCTGTATCCGGACGGAAGCAGTTTATCCCGGCCGACCAGAACGCACATCCTTCCGGGTCGACAAGCCACCATCGCCTTCCGTCATGATGTGTTTTAAAAAAACCGTTTGATTTAAACCGCCTAACTTTCCAGCCGCCCCAGCGAGACCAGTTCGCAGGCAACTGGTGCGAATGGTGGTTCTCAAATTGTAAATTAATGCGCTTAATAAGATAGTCCACGCTGCGACTTTTTCCATGCCACTCATGAATTGTACTTTGTCCCAGCTCATCTAACAACCGTCCCTTTGGCAAAACCGGTTTTGTAATTCTAAAAACATTCTCTGCTGTCGTAAGAAACGGAGTTAAACACAATCGCACAGGCTGTTGTGATTTAGTCAGGACTTTAAAAAACATTCGATCGACCCGGGAGAGATCAACTCGATCACCTTCGCAAATTGGTTTGAGCCATGCTCCTTCTCTTTCAAGACGCCATTTATTCAAATTCACAGCTCCTAACGGCAACCGAATACGAGCGGAACACTGATTGAGCAATTTGAATCGCAATGAAAAAGCAGGACCGTTTTCGCCTTCCATTAATGTAAGGATAAACGCGGTTAGCGTTGTACCTCCTAAGAGGCAATCTGCGGTTAAATAGCGTCTTTTTGATAACACGCCGGGTTTAAACATGTAAATCAAGCCATCGCCCATTTCTTGTGCCTGATACCAGACGCCGCGATCAATCGGAGAACGAACCGAACCATCTAATTTGCTCAATTTTCCCAATATTCCGGTAGGTTTTAACTCTGTTCCTTTTGGTGTATCTTTCTTTTCGCAGCCATAAATAATAAATCCGGCTCCTGCCAGTGCACTTTGTTGCAAAAATTGCCTACGATTCAAACGAACTGATTGTGAACTCATAATTACCCCTTATCTCTATTGTGTATAGAAGATATTTCTTAATTCGAGTTGAAACGAAATCCACGCACCCCGCACTTTTAGTAAATTTTATAAATATTTGTGAGTTAACGCTCATTTAATACAAACTGTCGCACCTGTTACTACCTAAAAGTGCGGGGCACGTTTACAACAAAAGATTCTGTTTTCGTTCAGCATTGATTACCAGAAATAGACGTATAAAAAGGCTAAAATACCAAAGACACTAATAGAAAGCGCATTAAAAACCGGCCCTGTTTTAAAATAATCTTTTGTGAATAAAATAGCTTTTGAATGTTGGCCTTTGGATCTATAAAGTGTCCAGACAATCGCGATCAACGTTACCGTACTAAAAATCGGAAACAGCGCGACAGTCATTTGTGCGAAAGATCGTTCCGGCGTATAAATCATGTTAACTCCCCAGAGAACAACAACTAGCAATAAGATCGAAATTGCCAGCGGAATGAATAGTTTTCGATCTGCTTTGATGATCTCCTGACTTTTTCCTTTGGTTTCATATAACGTAATTGCAATAACAAATACGCTTAAAATCAGGAAAATAAGCGCCATTCGATCGAGGAACGGTAATGCCGGGAACAGATATTTAAATCCGGCGGAAAGCGGAATTGTTAATAGAGCAGCAGTTAGCGCCGAATTGGTGGTGGCTTTTTTCCAAAACAGACCGTAGATAAAAATTGCAAAAATACCAGGACTGACAAATCCTGTATATTCCTGAATATATTGAAATGCCTGCTCCAGTGTCTGTAATTGCGGTGCAATAAGAATTGCAATTAAAAGTGCAATTCCACTGGCAATTCGCCCGGAAAATACAAGCTCTGTTTCTGAGGCATTTTTTCTGATAATTTGTTTATAGATGTCCATGGAAAAAATTGTTGCAGTGCTATTTACCATCGAGCTTAACGATGAAACAATTGCTGCGATTAAGGCGGCAAACGCCAGGCCCTTTAAACCGACGGGAACGAATGTGTTTAACAACCAGGGATATGCCTCATCCGGTTTCACAATTTGATCGCTGCCAAGAATAAATGCTGCGATTCCCGGGATAACGACAATCAGTGGCATTAGTATTTTCAAATAAGCGGCAAAGGCCAGGCCTCGCTGTGCTTCTCTCAGGCTCCTGGACGCCAGTGCCCGCTGGGTAATGTACTGATTACAACCCCAGTAAAAAAGATTTGCGATCCACAAGCCACCGATGAGGACGCCAATTCCGGGCAACTCTTTGTAATTCGGATGATTCAGATCGAGAATCATGTCGAATTTTTCCGGGGCTTTTGCAAGTAAATCTACGAACCCGGCAATTACTCCATTTCCGCCGCTAATGGCGTTGAGAGCCAGTACTGTGGTCACTAAACCACCACCAATAAGTACGACGACCTGAACAACATCAGTCCAGGCAACGGCTTTCAATCCACCATAAATCGTATATAGTGCAGAGAATACAGCCAATCCGATAACTCCCCATAATAATGGCACCCCCATAATGGTTCTTAAGCTCAATGCTCCCAAATAAAGAACGGATGTTAAATTGACAAACACATACAGCAATAACCAGAAAACAGCCAGTCCCGTGCGCACACTTTTGTCATAACGAATTTCCAGGAACTGGGGCATTGTATAAATACCTTTTTCCAGGAAAATCGGCAGAAAATATTTTGCAACGAATATAAGAGTTAGCGCCGCCATCCATTCGTAGGATGCAATAGCTAGACCGATCACGAACCCGGAACCGGACATTCCGATCACCTGTTCTGCGGAAATATTTGCCGCAATCAGCGACGCGCCAACAGCCCACCAGGGAAGAGCTTTGCTGGCTAAGAAATAGTCTTTGGAGTCCTTTTTATGTCCCTTTTTCTCTCGGGAGACCCATAACCCAAGCGCGACAATAAACACAATGTAACCAAAAAAGATGACATAATCCACAACTGAGAACTTCATAAATCCATCCTGTAATTTGATTGAATACTATTTGATTAGTTCCTGAAATTCTTAAATGAAACTAGAATTTCTGTATTTATTGAATGTACGTTCCGGAGTGAATCGCTCCTGTGCGCATCGGGAGCATTGCACTTCAACTATTAATAAGTTATTATATAACCTGAAAAAGTTATAAACACAGAGGCGCAGAGTACACAGAGCTTTTATTTTCAAACGTTACGCAAACAATAGTAACTCAAATTTTTCTTAACTCAGTTTGAAAAGTAATGTGCACACACGTTATTGTTTCTCTGTGACCTCTGTGCTTCTGTGGCACGATTTGTGAATAATGCAGGATAATTGAATTACTCATTCAAGTTATAATTTTACCTGATTTCTGATTGAATGAAACAGTTGATCGTTTTTAATTTGTTTCAGTTTTCAAAGATAACATATTTTATTTAACGCGAAATTCAACCGAGCTTAACTCCATCGGCTCTGCTTCGTCCTGGTTAAAGGGGCGCAGCCGTAGATGATATTCATAAACTTTGGGATAAACCCGAAATTTGGCGCGCGGGGAAACCGGCGTCCCTCCGACACCACTAACAAGGTGGTCGATGTTGAACGTTACGTAATCCACTTTTTTCAACTGAAATGTATATACCGCATTATCGATATTGCGGTGATCATAATTCCACACACTGACGTTCATTTCAGGATATGCCACTGCAAGAAGCCCGATACCATCTGGATTGGTTAACGCAGCCCACCGGACTTCAGATTTATTTGCATACTCCTGCGGAACAACGTAGGGCACGTACTGTTGATCGACAGTTCCCTGATACAATCCTATTTTCATCCCGTTTTTCCGATCAGGGTAGGTTTCTGCCGGACCTCTGCCATACCAGCTAAAATTCTGAAATTCCGCAGGCATCTTGATCTGCAATCCGATTTTTTGAATCCACGGCATTTCTCCCAGCGGCGTTACACGATGATACAACCGGATATCACCAGTCGCTAAAACAGAGTAATGTACCTTTTCTTCAAAACCGATCTCTGTTTCGCCGACAGAATTCTGGTAGTGAATTTTCTCGACGATAACATCAACCTCGGATGGCGAGACATATTGCACAGAAACATTGACAACAGCCGGAATTATATGATCTAGTCCGTTATTGCGCCAGACGGATGCCTCTGCGGCGCCCCAGTCGGAAGTCTCATTCGGAGTCATCGGGCGCCATACATTGAGCACCGGACCAACAGTAATTAAATTTCTTCCTTCATAACTCAATGTGGTTAAATCGCCACTTATCTTATTAAATCCGTATAAAAAATTTTTTCCTGAGATTATCGCTTTTTCGGTGGTTTCAGTTAAGGTCAATGGTGGCTCGCTCGTTGGGTCTATAATTCGTTTTAAAGACCTTTCCAATGGAAGCCGGAATTGTTCAAAAGCAATTTCATGACCTTTTGCAGCCCACAATTTTTTCTCCGGTAATTTCACAGAAACCGTAAGAAACGCATCTAACTTAGGGAATAAATTGTTTGTTTCTACCGGAACCGAAACGATTTTTGATGTCATCGGTTCTATATTTAGATGAAGTACGCCTGATCGAATGATCGTGCCATCGACCTGCACCCACCAGTTAACATCCAGTTCGTTTAAATTTGTAAAATGATGATAATTATGTATCTTAATTTTGCCCACCATCAAATCGACTGGTTCCATGCGCACCGGAGCGTGACTTTTTTTCACCTGCCATAGCTCAGGTTGCGCCGTTCGATCGGCGAATATTATACCGTTCAAACAAAAATGATCCGATCCGTACCAGAAAAAATTCGCTTTTGCATCTTTTAATTGTTCAAAATTGAGGCACAATACTGCCCCTGCTACCGGATTGGGGTGATTGATACCCAATTCATTCATTTTTAATGCCCGGGGATAGATACGCACCTGATCGATGATCGCATCGCAATAACGGCCGTTATGGTTCGAGTGATTCCGTTCGGCGTTTTTTCCGATATTCACCGGGAAATAGCAGTGGTCGATTTTTCCGGAAAAGGGCTTCTCTGCCAGCACTTTTCCATCCACAACGAGTGACATTTTCTGTGCATCATAAATTCCTGCAATATGATGCCAGTTAAAATCCCAATCCGAATGCACCCGTGCGGTGACAGAAGCACGTTTTTCCTGGCTCCATATAGTAAAAGCGAGACTGTCACGAGAAACCTGTTCCAGCAGATATTGATGATCGCCTTTTGTGATGAACGGATTCGCGCCAGTCCAGCCTCGCGGGTAAATCCAGGTTTCGAGCGTCAATTGGTCGCCGGTGATATCAAGACTCGGGTCGTTGTAGATTTCAACCCAGTCATCCAGCCCGGATAACGCGAGTGCGCGGCCGAATTTTCCATCGACTATTTGCGGGCGTCCCATAAATGCACCGTCATTTTTGAAATCAGATGCATCAGGTGTAAAAATAAGTTCGTGCCGCAAGCCCTGATCCACCCAATCCCAGATAAAACCGCCCTGCAGCCGCGGATATTTGCGGATATATTTCCAGAATTCATCGAAATGCCCCATGCTGTTTCCCATTGCATGGGCATATTCACCCATGATAATTGGTTTTCCGCTTTCCAGAGCCATGCGCTGAATCTTTTCAGGACTCGGATATCGAACCCCGTTGATATCCGCAAACGGCGCATCTCCGGAAGGCCAGTTGCACTGGTGCATAATCACGCGCGTGCCGTCATACTGGCGGGCGAATTTCGCCATTTTATAATGCACGTGCCCAGTGCCGGCTTCATTTCCGGTACTCCACATGACAATGCTGGGATTATTTTTATCCCGTTCAATCATGCGCGTAAATCGATCCATAAAAGAAAGCTCCCATACCGGATTTTCTGCAAACCAGTTCTGACCGTAACGTCCGTCAGGATTCATTTCCGCGTAGTGACACTCGGCATTCACTTCATCCTGCACATAAAGTCCGTATTCATCGCTTAATTCATACCATTGTTTATCATTTGGATAATGGGACAATCGAACGGCATTTACATTGAACTGCTTCATCAAGGTGATGTCTTTTATCATCATCTCCGCGGGCATGGCGCGTCCGAAATCCGGATGATGCTGATGTTTGTTTACTCCGCGAAATTCAATGGGCACGCCGTTTACCATTACCTGTCCGTTCGTGATCTCCACCGTGCGGAATCCCACTTTTTCCTCGAGTACTTCGGTAATCACATTACTTTCATCAATCAACTCTAAAATTAGTGTGTACCGGTTTGGCTTTTCAGCAGACCATTTCTGCGGATTACGAAAGCTCTTTTTCAGTACAACAACCACATCTTCAAACGGCCGAACTTTCTCATTTTCTTCCCAACTTTCAACAAGATTTCCGTTGACATCGAATAAGCTTGCGCGGACTGTCCATTTTCCCTGCATTGTATTCGAATAATTTCTCAAATGCACGTCAAGCCGCAACGTTGCATCCTGATAGTTCTTATCCAGGTTTGTGCGCACAAAAAAATCACGGATATGTATTTTCGGAGTTGAAAACAGATAGACATCGCGGTAGATTCCGGAGAAACGCCACATGTCCTGATCTTCCAAATAACTGCCGTCGCACCAACGAAACACCCGTACTGCAACGGAATTTTCTCCGTGTTTAACAAATGCAGTGACATCAAATTCTGCGGGCGTCATGCCACCCTGATCATATCCGACATATTTACCATTTACCCAAACGAATGCCGCAGATTTAACACCCTCAAAATGCAAAAATATTTTACGATTAGCCCACTTTTCAGTAAGTGTAAATGAACGTCGATAAGAGCCCACAGGATTCCAATCATCCGGTACAAACGGGGGGTCAAACGGGTACAATGCCTGAGGAATATTTCTGTAGATATTATGATCATATCCCTGCATTTGCCATACAGAAGGAACGGTAATATTATCCCAGGTTGAGAAATCATAGTCATCAGCGTAAAAAGTCGCAGGCGTCTGACATGGATTTTGTGCCCAGTGAAATTTCCAGGCGCCATTTAAAGATAAAAAATATGGCGACTTATTCCAGTCTCCGAATAAAGCTGTTTCAAGATTATCGAATGGCATAAGCGGCACATGTGTTGGCTCCTGATTTTCAGCAATAACGTGTGGATTTTCGATATACGCATTCAGGTTGTTTAAATCCTGTGCATTTTGCACAGACGCTGAAGTCAGAATAAAAGATACGCAGAGAATAACCCACCGCATACACATATCATTATCCTCATCATCTGGTATAATTAATTGCTACATCACTAAAAATTTATACTTTTCTTTAAAAATATCCAAATTTTTTGAAATCAATTCATAGCGTTGCTGAACGCATACTGGCGAACGTAAACCGTCTTTCGGAGTATTTGTCACGTAATCCAGCAGACGGTCGACTGTTGAGACTGCAACATGTTGTCTGGTATCAGAAGACGCGTAATAAATAAAGACCTCCCCATTTTCCCGTGTAACCCAGCCATTAGCAAAAGCCACATTTGAAACATCGCCTATTCGTTCTTCATCTTCCGGTGCAATAAAGTAACCGCCGGGTTCGTAAATCACTGTTTCAGGATGTTCGAGATCGGTCATAAACATGTAAAGAACATACCGCAATCCTGCGGCACAATATCGAACACCATGCGCCAGATGCAACCACCCCTTTTCTGTTTTAATCGGCGCCGGCCCGATACCGTTTTTTGCTTCTTTTACGGTATGGTATTTTAATCCATCAATAATCAATTCATTATCAATTTTTGCATGTTCCATGCTATCAGTCAGTCCCCAGCCAATACCACTTCCCGATCCTGTGTCAATAAATCCGTTCATCGGTCGGGTATAAAGGGCATATTTTCCATTAACAAATTCAGGATGCAGACAAATATTCCGTTGGTGTGGCGAGGGCGTAATTAAATCATCCAGCCGTTCCCAATTAATTAAATCTTTTGTGCGTGCAATTCCCCCGCGGGCAAGGGCTGCGGTCTGATCACTTTCCTTTGCGGACGGGTCATGCCGTTCTGTGCAAAACAAACCATATATCCAACTATCCTCATGTTTCACCAAACGCATATCATAGACGTTCACATCAGGATTATCTGTTTCCGGCATAACAATGGGATAGTCCCGAAATCTAAAATTATCAACGCCGTTTTCACTCTCGGCAATTGCGAAAAACGATTTTCTATCGTACCCTTCAACACGGGCAAGTAAAACAATTTTTCCATCTAATTCCATCGCGCCAACATTGAACACTGCATTAATTCCCATGCGTTCCATCAAATACGGATTTTCTTCATAATTAAAATCATAACGCCAGAAAAGTGGCGTATGTGCTGCTGTCAATACTGGATATTTAAATCGCTCAAAAATTCCGTTCCCTTCGTTTTTTTCATTCTTTCTGGTTATTAAGGCCTGATATCTTTTGAATAATTCCTCTGCCTTTGCCTCAAATTCCTTCGAGTTCATTTTTCCCTCTTTACTAATCTTAACATAAGAAATATCATTAATTAAATTACCAAATTTCGTCATGTAATGCCCGATTCGGCCCCGATTATAACTGATCATCACAAAAAAGCCACCGTTTCAAATTGTTGGAATAATGTACGTTTACAATTTTTATATGGCGCCTTTTTGCTTCCGACAGATCGATATTATTATGTCCGACACCGTAACGCAGAATTGCGTTAATCTTATGAATCATGTCCAGCTTCAATAACCACAATACAGGGCGCTACCACAACTCAGTCCTCTGTTTTGCACATTGTATTACGCTTCATTCGGGCGTCTTTTTTTGAAAAATCTTTTTCGCTCCGAATACAGAGAATCGGCAGCATATAATGATAACATAAAAAAAAACAGTCAAAGCCATTGTAATATGCAACTGGGTAAATATTTCAATCCATTGTGTCTGGTAAGATACAATTGCGTAAATATTAACAGCAATCGCAGCAATCAGGCAGCCGAGAGCATATTTTAACTCTTGTTCTGCGCGTTTGCCCTTTATCAAAATATCTTTCATATTTTTAAATCCTCTGGCCAATGGATAATTTTTCGTTCTTTCATAGCTTTATTTGCTAACAGCGCTGCCACACTGGCGTAGTATGCCTGTTCGACGATTCCTTCAATTTGTCTCTGCTGGCGGATTGATGTAACAAAAGCCTCCATTTCCAATTGGGTTGCATCCGGAATATGCCGTTGATTGATAAGATATTCACCTTCATACTCCATCGCGCTATCAGGGACCCAACTAACGCCTCCGATTGGAATGGAATCGAATATATTATTTTCAATATTATTGATAAGTTGAAGGATACCAGGTGCCGGCGGTGGATTTTCAGAATAAATTTTTCCTCGTTCCAGTTCGATGGTTCCTTTTTGCCCCATAATTTGTTCTTCAAGACCATAAAATTTATTGCTGGTAAGAGAATCATAGATGCATTGCACACCATTCGGATAGCTGAAAATAGCGCTTACATTGTCAAAAACCTCCCTGCCATCGTTCCAGAAATTGATGCTTCCGACTCCGCACACGGTTTCAGGATAGCCGTCCAGCAGCCAGTTGGCGACTTGTATTTGATGGGCAGCCAGTTCAGCCATCAGGCCACCGGAATACTGTTCATACAACCGCCAATTTATTTTACGCTCCAATTCAGGACGCGGCACGGCGCGACGCCAGTCATGATTGCGATGCCAGTAAGCGCGAATCATCGTAATCGGGCCAATGTCTCCATTTTTTACCTGTTCGATAGCTTTTAAGTAACGGATATCGAAAAGACGCTGGAAACCGATTTGCAAGTTCTTTTTCGTTTCCTGATGAGCCATGACCATTTTGTAGCAATCATCAGGATTTAAGGCCATGCACTTTTCACAAAACACATGTTTCCCGGCCTGTAGTGCGTCGATCGTCATGCTCGCATGCAAATGTAGCGGTGTTGCGATAACCACCCCATCCAAATTGCTTAGTTCCAGTAATTTCCGATAATCCTCAGCAGCCCAGGCCTTTCCCGCTGTAATTCGTTTGCCTTCATACAAATTAGGGGGATAATTATCGCAAATCGCCGTAATTTCGCAATCAGGGATTTGTTGTAAGTGCAGCATCAATTTCTGTCCCCTCGAACCAACTCCGATAATCCCCAGACGAACATGTTGAGCGCAATTCTGTTCGGCTGAAACATGTTCCGAACTAAGCAACGCAATCCAGGGTAACGAGGCTGAAAATGCAGAAAAACTGGCGATAAAATCGCGTCTTGTCATATTTCGTTCAATTTTCATTCTGTTTCATCGTTGCATTATTCATTGCAGAATTGATAAATCAACTGTATCATCTTGTTGATAAGTCATTTCGATTGCCTGGCAACGCGGGAAATAATTCAAAATGCGCTTTTTGTGTTCATCAGCCGAAGCGACTAAAGCCGTTGACAAAACTTCGGCTTCAGTTGCAGACTCCGAAGTGACTGAGAATGCTTTTTGATCTTGAATCAGGTTTCCTGTATGTGGATTAATGATATGAAAACCATTCATTCTCTTATTTACATCTTTCTCTGGCCGCACACCAGATGTGGATAATGACTTATTATTTAATTCAAACGTATGAACACTCATTCCTGGCGAATAAATATGCTGAATTCCGATGCGCCAGCTATCTCCATACGGATGATGCCCCATAGCCAGGATTGAGCTTTCCCCAAAACTAACAACAGCATTTTGCACTTCATTCCAAAGGAGTATCTCTTTTACTTTATCCAGCGCGTAACCTTTACCAATACCGCATAAATCAATTTTTACTCCGGATTGATCAAACGCGATTCCGGACGTCTGTTCATTGAGTAAAACATGTTGATACCCGGTCTTTTCCAGAACAAAGCCAATTTCCTGCTGTTTGGGCTTTGTTTGCCTATTATTTTGTTGATACCGCTGCCAAAGCTCCAATATCGGGAGAATGCTGATATCGAAACATCCTTCTGTTTTTTGGCTGAAATTCACGCATTGTTTTAACAGATCGAACAACTCATCATCGATGTAGATTTCTTTTTGAGAGGCGTTTTCATTAATGTATGAAACATCGCTCACTGGCATAAAATGGCTTAATTTATTTTCCACCCGTATGATTTCATCGTGAATTTTGCGGCACAAAAAATCTGCTGTTGAAGTTTTGATATCCGGCAACACAACATCGCACCGCGTTCCCATTGCCCAGAAATTATTAAAATAAACGTCTGCCATATACAGAAAAGTTATAATTCTCGTATTTTGATATTTCGAAAATAAACAACATCCCCATGATCCTGCAGCAGAATATGTCCCTGTTCCCACATCCCGAAATTCTCGTATTTCGCGTATTTGCTTTTTTGAACCAGCGCGTGGTACATTTGTGTTCCGCGGTAATATTCCACAACCTTCTCGCCATTCAGCCAGTGTTGCACATGATTTTCTTTCACAATTATGCGGACATGATTCCATTCCCCCATCGAACGCTCTTTTTTATTTTCTGCGGGTATTAAAAGCGACGCCAGCGTGCGGTTGCCTCCTACTCCATTCGCAGCGTCGGGATGCTTCTCATCATCGAGAATTTGATATTCCAACCCAACCACATCGTGCCCCGGAATTTCTTTCACAAAATATTTAATACCGCTGTTTGCTCCGCTGGTAATTTTGAAATCTAAAAGTAGCTCAAAATCAGAAAATTGCTGTTCCGTGATGATATCACCACCGCCTTTTCCCTGTACGGTAAGCGCGTTGTTTTCAATCACCCATCCGCTCTCCGGAAATGTTTGCGTATTCGGACTTTTCCAGCTTTGAAACGTTTTGCCATCAAAAAAGAGTTTCCAACCAGCATTTTTCTCAGCATCGGATAAGGTGTTTGGCTGTTTTACATTTGAATTAAAATCTGAGGTTGTTCGGGAGCGACATGAAGATAATATAAATGGTAACACAATAAAGAATATTAACAGATGAAAAATGTTACAGTTTCTTTGCACCATTACTATTCCTTAATTTTGGAATTATGATAAAAAGTTAAACAGCTAAGATATGAAGGTTTTTTTTTAATTGCAACTTTTTTTTGGTAAATTTTCGGATTGATGCTCTACGTCTATTTCGACAGGTTCTCGGAACTCCTGAATGAACTAATTTTCTACTGATATATTAGCATATAATGTATTAAAGGCGGGTACCAAGCACCCATTGTGTTGGAAATCTTAGGAAAATTGGAAGGAAACAACAAATCATCTTTCTGTAATTTCTTCCAAAAGCGTAAGCGAAACTCTTTCGACGCCTTCCAGGCTGCTCAGTTCTTTGATAAATGCATGGGATTGATTTTTGTCTTTGAAAACAATGGAATAAGACATTTCCAAAAACTGTCCTAATCGTATTGATTTCACGTTCATTAAATCGAATTTCAACAGATACTCGCGAAACACGTCCATATAAACCGGGTTTTCTTCATCTCCCGGGATGATCCAAAATCTAAGGGCACGTTCTTCTGTTCGCCTGGAGCCATAATTTGTCAGATAAAGTACAAAAATAATAATACCGATAATGCCACAGCCAACAATTCCGATCAGATGATTACCCGAACCAGCGGCCATTCCTACTGCAAGAGCAAAAAAGACAAAACCGATGTCTCTTGTATCTTTTAAAACGGTGCGGAAACGGATAATAGACATTGCGCCAACAAGGCCAAACGCCCGGGCCAAGTTGTTTCCGATAACCATAATGACAATTGCTGTAACCATGGTTATAATCACTAAAGTATTGACATAGGAACTGGAATATGAATATCCCTGAAACGTTTTCCGATAAAGAATAGAGATAAACATTCCCAAAATAAAGGCAATAATCATGTTGAAAACGACATCAAAAATCATGAAATTCGGGGTGTTCGTAAAAAGGGAATCGAAAACGCTCGGTTGCATAATTCAGCCTTTCATATTAGATCGTCACGACAAGCGTCAATTCCCTCACAATATTTAGAAAATGACTCCTGTTTTAATTTTAACTCTTTTATCATATTTCGCATCCATTTCGGTATAAAATTATTAAATTTTAATTCAAGAATGGAAAAATCATTCGCGAAAAGAGTAAGATCGTCCCCATTGAACAGATCGCTCAAATCAGGATTATATCTGCTGCGGATATTTTTATCAATCGTTACCCGAACATCAGAATTTGTCTTATGTATGTAAGGCTCTCGTTCGTAAACAACTAACAGTTTTGCCAACAATTGCTTTTTGATTATATTATAGATAAATTTACCCGAAACAAGCCGGTTATTATGAGAATCAGGCATTTTCTCTCCCTGCTTTACTTCCAGCATACTTATGATTTTTTCAATTTGGCCTAATGGCAACTTTGCTCGCTCCTTAACAACACAATTTGTGTATTTTCTCTTAATTTCCAGAAAAGCAAATCCTTTGTCCAGGTTATACCCCCGGATACGTAATTTTTTACGAACCTTTATACCATCGATTTTTTCCCAGTAAAAATCGAGATTTCGGGTATCAAAATAAATACTGCGCACGGTATACATTACTTCTTCACTATCAGCAACATGCGGATCAGGGTATGTATATTCTTTTATATACTCTCTGATTTCAGGTATTTTTTCATTTCGAATACGGAATTTTATTTCATATCGTTCGAAATTTTTGTCTGTTTTCATAAAGGGTTATCATCCGATATATTTAGAACCCAGATACAGATTGAATTCGCGTTGTAATCTTTTTAATAACGAGATCTTTTCGCAGTATATTTTCGCGTACCCTGTACTGCCCGGTATTAATTGATTATTGGGATTTTTAACAACAGAAGTTAAAATCACCATTGGTTTTCCGGCTACCATGCGTGCCTGATTACTAATGAACCAGACGAAACCAGAAAAGGACACTTTTCGATCTATCGTATAAAACCGAATTTTCTGGCCAGCTTTCATATACGTGCGTTGTCCTTCGTTTATCGGGATTTGGATGACCATAGAATCGATTTTACTGATCTGGCATAATATCCCTTGCTCTAAATTTGAATCAATAATCACTCCATCCATCGGTGATTTAATGACTTCAAGCTCTATTTTGCGTTTAAGGATTTCAATTTGATCCTGCAATCGCTTTATATCTGCCTCGGTAATCTGAATACGCTCCTTTTTTTCTCCGGTCTGCAATACCTTTAATCTTGCTTCCTGCAGAATGATATTTAGCCTTAACGCTTCATAGCTTGCCTCTGCTATTTCCCAATCCTCTTTACTAATTAATTCCTGTTGATATAAAACGCGGCTCCGTTCCAATTTGGGCTTAAAAGCATTTAATTCTGCTCTTGCATATTTAATAGCCTGTTCTGCTTCGGCTTGTAACTCTTTTTTCTCTCCTGTACTTAAGCTCAAAATACTTGCTTTTGCTTTTTCCAGTTCTCCTTTAAGATTCACAAGCAACAGGCGATTTTCCGAAGATTCTATATTCCCCAAAACATCTCCTGATTTTACCGATATACCCTGAAAAATATGGGGAGCCATATAAAATTCTACAAAGTCCTGTCGATCGAATTGCAACAAGGAAAAATACTTTACAATATTTGAATCGTTTTTCACTAATTTCGCGGAAAGTTTATCAGGTTGAATCTGGGTTAATGTCCATTCATGGTGGGCGATAATTCGGCATGGCGCTTTTATGTTATATGGTATTTTAAAGATGATTAAAAAAATCATGATCAGTAAAAAGCCAGGGATCACGAATAATAATTTTTTTAGTGGAATTTTCATATTCAACTCTTTTGTACTGAATTTTAGCCATAATCAATCACAGACCGGATTAATGAGAGTCTGACCGAAAATGATGCGCCATTTTATCGGTTTTATTTATACGTCAATCAATACACTAACTAACCTGAAAAATTCATAGCTACAGAGGCTCAGAGTACACAGCGTTTTTATTTTCAAACGTTACGCAAACAATAGCAACTCGATTTTTCTTAACTCAGTTTGAAAAGTAATATGCACACACGTTGCTGTTTCTCTGTGACCTCAGTGCTTCTGTGGCACGTTTTGTAAATAATACGGGCTAAATAATATTTACACAATAAAAAATTCCTCATCAGAGGAACTTTTTATCTTATTGTTAGAAATTTTCAATTATTCACTTTCATGAAATATTTCCGCAGAAAATATTTTGATCGTTGTCTGCGGATCTTTCCAGGCATTTTCAGGAAGACCGGCTTTTTTGCAGGTATGTTCGAGAAATGTATTCCGATCCCATCCGTAATCAGTGGCAACCTGCGGTAACAGCAATCCACTGTTTGCGCCTCGTTCAATAATTAATCCATGCTTGCCAACTTCTATTTCATTAATATCAGTAATTTCCTGCAATGGCGTCAGAACAGAAATTTCGATTTCCAGCTCATTGAGTTCCTCATTTTTAACCGGATTAAAACGCGGATCACGAAACGCGGCAGCTGCGGCCATCTCCTGTATTGTAACTGCGAGTGGTTTTACTGCCACAATATAACCAATGCATCCGCGTAATGAGCCCTTTTTGGTTAATGTGACAAAAGCCCCGCGCTTTTCTTTCATGATCGGAGAATCAAACTTCACAGCAGGTGGTGATTTTCTCTCAACTCCGTATTCGATTGCCTCGCGGGCAATCGTTAACAGCTTTTTTTTGTCTTCCGGGTTTAATCCCAGTTCTATTCCGACCGCTTGCTCTTTTACATTCCCCTGTTTATAGATTGCAATCGCCGCATAACCAACCACATAACCACTTTTTTTTCCGGTGACATCGGCTGAATTTTTCCGATAAAGGAGTTTTGTTTTATTTGCACCAAGATTTTTTGCCACCATTTCTACAACAACCACCGGCCCGCCACCACATGCCATATATTCCTGTTTAGCAATCCCGTCACATAGTTCTTCTGGCTTTAAATCAAGTATTTTTTGAATAATTTCTCCATCTTTCTGAACACATTCATCATAAGAATATCCATGATATAAATCGGTGCTGGCGACCAGCAATATTTCTTTCCCGTTGCTCGCTTTTGTGATCGCGTCTGCCAATTTCGTACAATTTTTCAAAGAATAATCCACCATGGCGATAGGCACGATCTTTAAATTTGGAACAGCAACTTGTAAAAGCGGAAGCTGAATTTCCAATGAGTGTTCTTCTCGATGACCATCCATGGATGAATAGATACTTTCATCAGCATTGATAATTTCATCAGCAAGCTTTTCGTGAACAGGAACGATTCCCAGGGGAGTTTCAAATCCGTCTCCGGTGTAAACAGACGCACCTTCAAATGCCTCGCGATGGCTGGGCGCTAAAATAATAACAGCATCGTAGCTATTATTTAACACCTGTTTATAGGAATTTGCCGCTATAAAACCGGAATATGGGTAACCGGCATGCGGGGCAATTAGTCCGATGATCTTCCCGGAAATATCTGCTTTCTTCGAATTTTCAAAGTACGTTTCTATCTGCTCTCGTAATTCTTCGGCATTTCCAGGGTACCACGTACCCGCAATAACAGATTTTCTTACATTTTGAGACTTCATGGTATTTTTAAATACCTCCTTCCTGGGCTGAGAATCACCAAAGATATGATAAAAGGTCAGGAATATTGCAACCGACATCGGCACAATCCAGAGTATTCCTTTTTTCACCTTTTGTCTCCTTTTTGTTAATTGGTTATTGATTGATTAATTCCAAATCCCCGGAATCACTTGGTGACAATTCTTGCATTTATTCCCAGTTATATTATTTTCTAAAATAAAATAACCTCTGCGTTTGATTAACGTTTTGTGGCACGAGGGACAATAGGTATTTTCTCCCTCATGTTGCGGCACATTTCCGACATAACTGAAGTGAATACCTGCATCAAGCGCGATGTTACGTGCACGCTCTAAAGTCGAAACCGGCGTTGGCGGCAAATTTTTAAGTCGGTACTGAGGATAAAATCTGGTAAAATGTACAGGTACATTTGGTCCCAGCTCCCGAAAGATCCATTGACACATTTCCTTCAATTCCTGTGGATTGTCGTTGTGCGACGGAATCACCAGGTACACAATTTCCGTCCACACATTCATTTCTTTAAGCAATACCAGCGTATCCAATACCGGTTTCAATTCACCGGCAACAAGGTCTTTATAAAATTTTTCTGTAAAGGCTTTCAAATCGATCTTTGCTGCACTTAACACCTCACATAAATCTTTTATTGGCTGCGGGTTAATATAACCATTACTTATCATTATACTGCTAATCTTTTTTTCGTTTCCGGCCACAGCACAATCATACATATATTCTGTAAAAATAACCGGCTCGGTGTAAGTATATGCAATTGATTTACAATTATTATCTTTGGCATAATCTGCGACAAAATCTGGTGGCATATTATAGTTTTTAATCTGCTCCGGTCTGACCTGAGAAATCTGCCAATTCTGACAGAATTTGCATTCCACGTTACAACCGACCGTTGCAATGGAAAAAGCAAGTGAGGCTGGTTTAAAATGAAATAATGGCTTTTTCTCTATCGGGTCAATATGTGCAGTGCATGGGCGTGAATGAACGAGCGTATAATAAGTTCCGCCTCTGTTTTCCCGAACCCCACAATATCCACGCTCTAAATCATCAATCACACATTCACGCGGACACAGCACACATTTAATTTTTCGATGTGGTAATTTATCGTAGTACCAGGCTTCTGTTAGCAATTCATCGGCACGGGGCGCTGCAAAAGAGTTGCCTGAAAACAACTCATTTGTAATCAACGGCGCGCCTAAACATAAGGCCGATGAATTTTTCATAAAACGTCGTCGTGTTTGCTTTTCTTTCATCATAAAAATATATTAAATTTTGATTAAATCAATTGCCATCAGATCATGAATTCCTAATTTATGATCGGCGTCTCCTGCCGTGCGAATGTAAGTCGGTTCCCGGCCAACATCTTTCAATAATTTCAAACCTTTTTCCTGTCGTTTATCGTCGATTATTTTCCAGGCAAAAGCGTCCATCGCAACCATATCCTGAGAGACGATCACCCCGTTAAACGGCCAAATCCATTGTGGCATAAACGGAGGACCGCCTTCATATTGCGAGGTAAGAGCATCACATACTGTTAATCTTACTTTGTCGCGAATTTCCGGCAACATATTAACATCTGCAATATACGGATCGCCGTTGTAGCTGTGATATTTGTTCGGGTTATGGATCGCTCCGAAAAAATTCTTTAATGCATTTGTTATACCAACAATTCCATGATCTTTCATAATCGGAACATTTATAATGGCTGAGCATTGATGTACTAATATGTTGCTTAAAAAACTGCCAATTGTCCCGGATTCATAAAGTTGCTTTGTGTAACCGGCATAATCGTTTCCATAACATTTTACATCTCTGGCGCTGGTTTGAATTTTATATCCGGCTCGTTGTAAATCATCATTTGCACGATCCCAAATAATGATTTGGCGGCCAGGAATTCCGGTGGATATTAAATTTTTAACAATAGCATCGACCAGTGGTTGCGACGTGGATATGCCTTTTCCTGCAAGGCAATTTATTTTAATACCGACCACATCTTCTTTCGAAAACAGTAGTGACCAGGCTTTTTGCGCAGAATTTACACTAAAAAATGACCGCATCGCCGCGTTTAACATATTGAATACCACATCATCTTTTAACGAATGTTTTGCTGTCCGCACCAAATTATCTCTGGCGACGATAACCCGTCCTCTCGCCATTTTTATGTTTTTGGACGTCGTTTTTTCTGCGCTTGCCTCTGCTGTCGCTAAATAAGCTGCATTACCGGTCACCAGCGTTTTTTGAAAAAATTCCCGGCGTGATATCTTTTTTCCCATTCAATTATCCTGAAATATACGTATTCAAAATAGTGATAGATAATTTGTTTCACTTATAAATCTACGCGCTACACTTTTAACATATAATGCCGCCTGACACATATCGTTAAAATATTTGTTTACTTTCGTTATAAAAACAATAACTTATCATTTAAAAGGATGTAAAACGTCTAAGTATTTAACTGCGAAACCATATATCTTACATTTGTGATAACATATATATAATATAATATTAAAATAAGGACACACTGTCAAGCAAAATTTTAAAAACTTATTGCAGTTGAATCAGCAATAATTTCACATCTTCATTTTGCGGATTCACTTCCAGGCATTGCTGACACATATCTCTTGCCTTACTGAACCATCCGCTATCCGCATAGTATTTTGCAGTGATTAAATAGGCATGTTCTTCGTCGCCTGTTTCCGTTAATATCCCAAGCAAATCAGTAATCCGGGTGTTAAATTGCTTTTCACAGAAACTCTGATTTTCAATAAAATATGTTATCAGGTGGGTATTATTTTTATGACTTTGCAACATTTTCAGTAAAAGCTCTGCGCCTTGCCAGAACAATAGATCAATGCGTTTTAAGTTCCGTTCTAAAGATAATTTTGTTTCCATATATCCGTCGCTATCCTCTGTATAATAATTCAGCATATATTTCAACTCGCGAGCGACCATTACCTTATGAAACAATAATCCAACATTATTTCTAAAATTAATTTCACTTTCATTCGGCGTAAACTTATTGACGTTCTCAAATTTGCGTGTCTTCGGATTGATGAATTGTTTAAAAATTAAATGATGCTTTTCTTTTAGTTCAAACAGCATATCACAAATCTCCCGCAATTTTTTGAATGCAATATATTCGTTCTCGTTCGTGGGTTTGTTGTTTTTTTCGAACATTTCTTTTGCTTCCAGAAATTGTACTGCCATTTCCCGAATTTCCCAATTCTTTATGCTTTGTATATACAGACTCGGCATTTTTTTCACTCCCTGTTTATTTGTTTAAAGTATCATTTTTAAAATTGATATATTTGTCGAATAAAAGAGCATTAAAAACCAACCTGTAAGCGGCCCGGGTCTGGGCTCTAAAAAAAGGTCTGAATGCATATAAATAAACGCGGCCTTTGCCAAACTTAAAATCAAGTATTAACGGACGGCCAGATAATAGTTCACCGCCCCGTAAAGCGCCGCTCACCAACATGTTTTGGTCAGCGTACTGAGCGACGCCAGTCTGATGAGTGGTTTTGATAAGTGGCATTCGATATGCAATAAACGCAACCCGCTTTGCAGAGCCAAACGCAATCGGATGCAACGGATTTACTTCTAAATTTAATATCGGGCCCGGAATCCAGATATCGGCTTTTTTTTGAATATCTTCTATTTCAACAGGCAAATCAAAACATGAGATAACAAATTCAATCGACTGATCGATTGAAATTAAGGTGCCCCCGTTTTTTACGAACGCAATCAGATTATTTCTTCCCTCCGGCCCCATTCCGCCACAAAACTCTGCCGGCATTTCGGAAACGTTGTATCCATTTTCCAGCTCGTTTCCTGATAAGCGAGGTAAAAGAATAACATCGTAGCGTTGATGCAAACCAGAACGTTTTATCTCTGCATCTTCTGTAGAGGTATAATCAAAATTATATTCTTCAAGCACATATCGCGTCCAGCCTTCATCAATTGAAGGAACATTGCTTTTATAAAGTCCCACCCGCGGGCGTTTTAACAGGAATAATTTCATCGTATTTGCAAACGGTTCTATTTCAATAGAATAGTCGTTCATCAATTTTTCGCGCAGATCATCCGAAATGTCATTTTTGATAACAATTTGAGTGGTTGTCAGTTGATCAAGAAATAATTTACAATCACTTGAAAACAAAAAGTTCACTGCTTTATATGCATCGTTCGACATCAACGAAAAAGACACATATTCCGCTGTTTCCACCTCATCGCTTGAAGCAATGGCACGTCGATCAATTTTTGTCAATTTCCGCATTCGAATTTTTATTCGTTCTGTTGTTGAAAAAAACTCAATCCCCATAAGAGGCGGTAATGAATGACCGGAAATATCATATGCGCGGTCTTGTGCGTGTTCCGGATATTGTTGTTTTTCAAGTAATGTTTTCGCATAAGCACGATAGGGTTGATTCAAAAAAATAACATAGCTTCCTTCTATAAAAGAACAACCGTCAACAGTGAACGATTCTTCAGCCTGATGAATTTCTACCAGACCATTTTGTAATATTTCCAATAGCTCAAATAATGTGGATTTATTGCGTTGATTTTGCGGAATGATGTACGCGGTTGGTCCAAATTTTTTATGAATAGCTCTTTTTCCCACCAGATAGAAATTTTTTTTCCACATATCAGAAAACCGTGCAGCATAAGACAATACCGACATCGTAACCGCTTTATTATAATTGACAATATCCGTTAGCCTCCAGTTTCCCTCAATCCACGGTACGGGATAGTTCACAGATTGTTTTAAGTCTTGATGTTTGTTTTTATTTTTTGGTTTTAAATTAACATAAACCGGTGATGCAATCAGACAGCTTGCCACTTCGGAAAGAACTCGTACACCGCCGTGGTAATTTACATACGCACGGGAAGGAGACCATGCATCAAAAAAGGTGGATGTGATGATACCAGTGTAACCGCTGGCCACCAAATCCATTACAACCGTCTGTCCCAACGCGTTCATTTCATTCACTAAAATCGGATCGATATTCGGATCTATCGGCTCGCAATAGGGCGGCAAAAACAGACGTGGTGCATATTTCCCGAATTGATGCATATCCAGAACGATGTGCGGACGCCATTGATTGTATATCTTTTCAACAGTTAAACGGGTTTCCGGTTGAGTTAACATATACCAGTCACGATTAATGTCATGTCCTGTATATTTTTGATATAACTGGGGCAAACGGCAGCCTTCGTATTTGGTTCCAAGATAACGCTGATACCACCCGGACACACTATTTAATCCATCCGGATTATGAACCGGGATGAGTATCACTATCGTTTGTTCCAGAATATTTAAAACGTCCGCTGAGTTCGAGGTTGCCAGTTCATATCCTAACACCAGCGACATTTGTGCGGAACCAACCTCATGTGCGTGTATCGAACAGTTAATGCAAATAATAGTCTTGCCAATGGCAAACAAACTGTCTGCCAATTCGTCATTAATCAGACGGGGATCTGCTAATTGTTTCTGAACTCCCTTTAATTTTTCGATGTTTTGCAAATTCTGCGGCGAACTGATTAGCGCTGCAAATAGCATATTTCCCTCATGGGTTCGTCCTAATTTCAGGATTTTAATCCGATCTGATTCATGTGCCAGCAGATAAAAATAATCTGTGATCTGCTCAAAATTAGCCAGTTTGTAATCTGCTCCGATTTCAAAACCCAGTGCGTCTTTCGGAGGGTGAATTTCTCCGGCAAAACTGCTTGCGAGCCCTGATAGCAGAACCAGTAAAATTGTTTGCAAGTTACGTTTCATTTAGCTGCTCTTGTTATTAAAGATTTTGTTATGTTGTCCGGGAACTCAATAATCGCAGGAAAATCTTTCGCAACGATAGATCGTGGACGTCCTGTAAAGAAGCTGCCCTCCTGCACTATATTCGTTTCTGCCAGACATAAGACTTTCGAAGTCTCAGAGAATTCGGAAGTCTGGAATGAACCTGCCCGCAAATTAGTCTCCGCTAAAATCAATTCGTCGAAATTCCGCTCATCCATGCGCTTCGAATTCTATTCTGTTTGTCGGTTACATCCTTCATAAAACCCAGCACAACATCGATTTTTTCTTTGGCGCCAACTTTTGCGAACAATGTCATTGGAAGTCCTTTGCGCACTGCTTCAATTTTGATTATTTCGTTGATGGTCAATGATAGTTCAATTTCCGTGATCGCGAAGGAATCAATCACGGAAGTGCCGTGAATTGATTTGAGTCTGTCACCAATTTTCAATCCGGCCATGGCTATTGGACCGTTGCCATCAATGGCGATCACTTTATTTTCTTTTCCGGATATCCGAACATAGCCCAGATTCGGCAGGGTATCTTGTTCAATCTGACAGGATATTCCGGCATAAGTAAATATTTTTTTGTAGGGTAATTCTTCTGTGCCCCGAACGTAACGTTCATAAAATTCAGTAAAATCATAATAGCACAGTGCATTAATTGCCCGCAGAATATCTCCTTCTTTAAAACCTCTGTTATATTTACCAAACCACCAATTCATGAACTGCATTAAATCATCCAGACTTTTCTCATTATTTGTTTTTTCACGGATGGTTAAATCCAATAACAACCCGAGCAGTTGGCCTTTTGTATAATACGAAATCCCATCCGAATGGTACCCATTTTCCCAGGCATTCCAGCTTGCCATTTCAGCGCTGGTTTTGAATCGATCGTCGTTTTCCTGCAATTCTTCGATCATCTTTTCCTGATGTGAAAGAAATTCCTGCTCTGACCAGATTTGTGCTCGCAGCATCGTAAGATCGGCGTAATAGTTGGTTACTCCCTCGGAGAACCATAAATTTCGACTTTGAATTTCTGTTTTATAATCACAGGAGCCAAAGGATTCCGGGAAAAAACGTTTAATATTCCATGTATGAAAAAACTCATGTGCGACAACATTTGCGGTTAATTTCAAATTTTCTTTAATAAACTGTTTTGAAAAACTTAAATAAGTGGAATTACGATGTTCCAATCCACTTCCACCGATATTGGTATCATTGATATAAAACATGAAGAAATAGTTATTAAACGGAATTTCATTGAAAAATTTTAATTGGTAGTCCGCGATTCGTTTTATCATTATTAAAAGATTATTGACATCAATTCCCGCTGTTTTATTGAAAATGACATAAAAGGGGCGGTTGTTTAAAGTAAAATAATATTCTTTAAATTTGCTCATGTATACGGGACAATCAATCAAATGCTCATAATTTAACACACGATATTCAAAGGAGGCGTCAGTGGGAGGCATTGCAGTTGCCAGCTTCCAGCCGTGGGGTACCTGAAAATCGACTTTTGCCGGAAGATTCTTCCAATCGTTGACAACCATGAAATTCATTGCGCCATCAACATAAGCGAATGTTGAATCAACGACAGGGCCAAACATTCGTTGCTCTGTCTGGTCCACATCATATTCAACGCGCACACTGTGGCCAGTAACATTCGAAACGCTCCACGTATTCGTATTCAGCCGGGAAACAGGAAGTGAGTGGGCAGAAGCATCAAACGCCTGAAAATTTCGTACATATTTCCCGAAATCCTGGCGAACATAAACACCGGGACGCCAACCTGGCATTGTGAACAGCAAACGATTTGTATTGACATTTTCCACCATAATCCGAATGTGAAATGAATTCCAGTCACGCTCATCAACCTCCAGTTGATACGATATTTTTTGAGAATAAACAACAGAATAATCAAGTGAAGATAACGCGATTACAAGAAATAAACTTAATAAAAATAGATGACCTTTCGTTTTCTGCATGGCACCTCCGTTATTTTTCACTCCAGCGCTCCAAGTTTTTTCCCAACTTTTTTAAAAGCGGTTAGCGCCAAATCCAGGTGACTCTTATCGTGCGCCGCAGAAATTTGCACCCGAATTCTGGCTTCGCCTTTGGGTACCACCGGATAACTGAATCCGATGACATAAATACCTTCTTTTAACAGTTCTTCTGCCATTTTATTTGTCACTTTAGCATCATATAGCATAATTGGAATAATGGGGGTTTCACCGGGTTTCAAGTTGAAACCCAACGTCGACATTTCCGTGCGAAAATATTTGGTGTTCTCCGTTAATTTATCCCGGAGCTCTGTTGTGCTTGATAACTCCTTTAAAATTGCCAATGTAGCGCCAACGATTAATGGAGTCACTGTGTTCGAAAACAGATATGGTCGGCTGCGCTGCCTCAACATTTCGACAATCTCACTTCTACCGCTTGTACAACCACCTGAAGCCCCCCCCAATGCTTTACCAAATGTTGTGGTGATAACATCGATTCGGTTTTGCACTCCAAAATATTCAGGAGTACCTCTACCGGTTTTACCGATAAAACCGGTTGCATGGCTGTCGTCCACCATAACCAGGCTATCATACTTTTCAGCAAGATCGCAGATTGAATCTAATTTTGCCATATCGCCATCCATAGAGAAAACGCCGTCTGTGGCGATAATTCTGAAGCGTGCGGCCTGTGTTTTTTTCAGGTTGTCCTCCAGATCATTCATATCCGCATGTTTATAACGAAACCGCTGCGCTTTGCACAATCGAACACCATCGATAATGGATGCATGATTTAATGCATCACTAATGATGGCATCTTGTTCACTAAAAAGCGCTTCAAATAATCCGCCGTTAGCATCAAAGCAGGAGGTATATAAAATAGTGGCTTCTGTTCCCAAAAAATCTGCGACTTTTTGTTCGAGTTCTTTATGAATATCTTGTGTTCCGCATATAAATCGGACAGAACTCATCCCATATCCGCGTTGTTCCAGCATTCGAATGGCACTCTCTAACATTTTCTTATTATTCGAAAGTCCGAGGTAATTATTGGCACAAAAGTTTAGCGCTTCTTTCCCATCATTTAATGCGATTTCTGCACCCTGGGGAGTCGCAATAATTCGTTCGCTTTTATAAAGACCTTCTGACCTTATCTGATCAAGTTCCTGGCTTAAATAGTCTTTCATTGTTGTAAACATTATGTTCTCCTTACTTGTTATTTTTCTAAAATAATCATCGCGATAGCGTTTTGCTTGATGTGAGTCAAGGACAGGTGAACCTTTCCGATATTTCCGGATTTTAAGATCGCGCTCATCGGCTCGGAAAAATGAAATTCAGGTTTTCCGTATTCATTATTTAAAATTTCAACCAGTTGCCAGTTTTCAAGATGTTCAGCGTCTAAAGTTAGTGCCCGAAACAGTGCTTTTTTGGCTGCAAAGCGGGCGGCAAAATTCTGTTGCCCGTTTACCTTTGGCATGCAATAATCGATTTCTGACTGCGAGAAATATTTTTCAAGTAAATTATCGTGAGACTTCAAAATACTCCGTTCAAGTTCACCAACATCGACAATCTCTATTTGTAAACCCTGTATCAAAAATACACTCCATAAAATAGTTAATGGTATTTAAATATTCTCTAGCACAACCATTGCAATTGCATACTGATCTGTTGAGGATAATGAAATCCAGTGTTTATTTACATTCAGCTCTCTAACAACTGCCTTACATTTACCCAACAAACATAGCTGTGGTATTCGGTGTTCATTGAATGTGATTTCAATATCTTTCCAGATAATACCGTCGCGAATCCCGGTGCCAATAGCTTTCACCACAGCTTCTTTAGCAGCGAACACCATTGCCAGGTTCGCGTGAAAGTCATCATTGCGCCGACAGTATGCAAGGTCATTTTCTGTAAAGGATTTATCGATAAACCGGTTACCATATTTCGCCACAGTTTTTCGCAACCGGTTAATCTCGGCAATGTCAATTCCAATTCCGATAATCATGATACATTTAAAATTATTTTGCCGCACATACCTGTTTTCATTAGTTCAAAACCTTTTTCAAATTCTTCAAGCTCAAATTTGTGCGTAATTGCGGGCGCTAAATTTAGCTTTTTCGAGCGAAGGAAATTCGCAGCTTTGTACCATGTTGCAAACATCTTCCGCCCGGTGACGCCATATACACGAATGCCCTTGAAAATAATCAAATTGTTCAGGTCGATAGTTACACTTCCTTCAAAAACGCCCAACAGCGAGAGCCGGCCACCCCGAGTGAGCATCTGGCATCCTTCAATAAGGGCGTTTTCATTACCAGACATTTCCAGAACAGCATCCACTCCGTCGCCATTTGTCGCATCCATAACAGCCTTAACCACATCCTGATTTAGCGGATTAAGAAGCGTGGTTGCGCCCATTTTTTTAGCGATTTCCAATCGATAATCATTCACATCTGTGATAAAAATATCTGTCGCACCAGCCACGTTTGCAACGCCCGCAGCTAAAATGCCAATAGGCCCGGCGCCGATAATTGCAACTGTTTTCCCCGCGACATCTTCACTCATAACAGTATCAATTGCATTCCCCAATGGTTCCTGCACTGAAGCAAAATCATGCGGAATCGATGGATCATTTTTCCAGGCTACTTTTTCCGGGATAACGACGTATTCTGCAAACGCGCCATTCGTATGAACTCCCAGTATTTTCATCTCTTTACAAATATGCGGGTTATCAGTTCGACACTGTTTGCAAAACCCGCAATGCAAATGAGTTTCGGCAGAAATAAAATCACCTGGTTGCAGATGCTTTATCCCGGGACCGCATTCAACAACTTCGCCGGCAAGTTCATGCCCCATTATTTGAGGTGGCCGAACATTTTGCTGTGCCCACTTATTCCACTTGTAAATATGCAAATCGGAACCACATATCGAAGTAACGTGCACTTTAACCAATACTTCTGATGCAGCGGGAGTGGGAATTGGAATCTCCTTTAATTCCGCCCCTTCACCAGGTCTCATTTTCATGATGGCTTTCATTGTGCCTGCTGGCATATATACTCTCCTTAAATTTGAATTTATTTTTATCCTAAATTTCTAAAATGAATTATAATAATGAAAAAATAGATTTATTGCCCATTAAACATACGAAATAGTGTTTAATTCAAAATAGATAAATAACATTTCGTATATTTTTTTGTGTTAAGTGGGCTACAATTGTATAATAATTTTCTTTTTAGAATTTTAGATTTATAGTAAAACTAAAAAAGCAGCGAATTAGTATGGAATAGTTCGCTGCCTGTTTTTAATAATAATGATTCAAATGTGTTGGTTGTTATCATTAATTTTATATTCATATAATGTTAACATCGATAATATTTTTTTAAACTTACCTAAAAATAATGCACGCAGAGCATTAACCCCACTTTGGATTTATAACGAAATATTTGCAGGTTTTCTGGCAGTCAAAGGATTGAATTATAATTCACTTTTTGTGGAGAAAATGATCAATACAAAATTAATATAATTATAAAAATATTTACAGTCAAGTATTAATTATTATGCGTAATGAATGTTTCGGCTTTTTTTATTTCAAGAAGAGCTGTTTACAAGATATTAGTGACTTCCGTTATTTTTGCGGGCATAAACTGTATCAGAATAGAGACAGACACGATTTTTGCCGGCAACTTTAGCTTTGTACATCGCTTTATCCGCTTTTTCCAGTAACTCATTTTCAGACTCAGCATCCTCCGGGAAACAAGCCGCTCCAACGCTTATTGTTATTTTGCCAGCAGGTTGTACTTTTTCATTGTAAAAATGATATTCTTCCACTTGCTTACGAAATCGCTCACTAAAGTGCCAGGCGCCTTCGACATTTACTTCAGGCAGGATGGCGCAAAATTCTTCGCCACCGTATCTGGAGACAATATCACTCTGCCGCGCCGAGGCTCGCAATAGCTGCCCCAGTTCACGAAGAACTTTGTCGCCGGCCGGGTGTCCTAACGTGTCATTATAATGCTTAAAATTATCCACATCAAAAATTACAAGCGACATGACGTGATTAAATCGACGTGCACGTGATATTTCATCATTCAGTTGTTTCTTTAAAAATCGATAATTATATAAGTTTGTCAATTCGTCGGTAACTGAAATTAATTCCATTTTATGATACAATTTTGCATTAGAAATCCCAACTGACGCCATGTTGGCCATTAAACTCAATATCTCTATTTCAGGTTGTGAATATGGTTCTCCAGATAACTTCTTGCCAACGGCAATTATTCCCATAATCTGATTTTTATACATCAGTGGCGCCAATAACTCAATCCCGTGGTTACGCCATTTTTCAAACAGCTTATCGCCTGCTTTAATAACCGTACTATTCTGTAAATTTAGGGGAATTGCCTTTAGATGAAATTTTCTGAAAAGTGGATGGTAAATCGAAATATTTATATCGGGAAGGATTTCAGCGGAGAATCCTTTAAAATGAAGCGGACGGAAAATTTTCCAATTATCTTTTGAAGGAAATAGCAACATCGCTCCGTTGGTACGTAACTGGCCGACGATCGACAATAAAAACGAACTCACCAGTTGTTCATAATCCAGAATCGATGTCAGGTTCACCGATACTTCAAACAAATTGTGAAGATCATAAATATGCTTTTTCATCTCACGAGTAACTTTTACCAATTTATCTGGCTTGCCTGTTTCGGCGACGTTCAATGAATCACGATCGTTGTATGAAATATAGAAAAGATAAAGCACCGCGGCAACTAATGACGAAATTATAAGCCGATATCGCAGATTCTCAATTCCAACCAAAGAGTGTAATGCAAACAAAACCAGTTGAAATAATAAAACAAGACCTGCAAAAATAAAAAATTTGTAAGTTTTTTTTAACATCTCCGATAATTCTTTAGTTAAACATGTTAAGCATTATACTTAATTATCGAAGCCCTGATTGATTTCTTTAATGATAACTTAAAAATTATTAATACCGTGAAGATCAATTTCAATGCGAATATTTTCAGGGTTTTCCTTTAATTTAAGTGAGTGAATTAACCCGAGAACAATATTCCGAGTGACATTCTTCACAAAAGGATTTAATGGTATCGTTTCATCATTTACCATTATCCTGAATCAGTGGCATGATTATTGATGAAGCCTGCATTTTCTAAAAATT
>CAZCJL010000065.1:0-36124 GCA_964498785.1 uncultured Cytophagia bacterium
GAATCTGTTTAAATACGACATAGAGGCAAGCGCCCATATCTACCATAAAATATTGCGAAGATACTTTTTTTCGATTTTTTCCCGGCATCCTTTAATTTTGCAATATTATTTTTTAAATCATCACTGGTTTTTTTAAAAACGAAAGCGATAGTATCATTTTTTACAGTTGATTCAGTTGTCTGCGCAGAGATTTCATTACTAAACGATGATAGTATGATTAAAACGCTCATTATTAGTATCTTCGAACTTTTCATCAAATCCTCACTACCTGTATCCGTGTTTATTGAAAATACATGCCAAAGACATTTCTTTTAATTTACTAAATTGCAATCAAAAAACAAACTTAAAAATTGATGTTTTTATCTAACGTGAAGAGCATAGAGTGCAAAGGATCGCAGAAATTTTCATCTTCAATTATCTTTTTTTATTGACATTTATTCAATTAAATATTACATTCATTTTATTCACAACCCTTTCGTTTCACGTGCATATAAATATCTGTTTGGAAGAACTGAAAAAATGTCTGATTTTTCTATAGAAGGAACCTGATTCGTGGAAAAGTTATTAGAGCAATATCTCAAGAATCTCACTGATACTTCAAAACACGGCGACGCCCGGGAAGAAAGTTATTACAAACATCTTGATGAGTTGATTAAGCAGTATGCAGCAATTCAGAATATCAAGAAAGTAGATGTGACTGTTCTTCCGAAAAAAACTGAAGCAGGAAATCCCGACTTTAGAATATGGGATGGCACAAACCATATAACCGGCTACATCGAAGCAAAGGCGCCATTCGTCACCAATCTTGATTATATTGAAGGGACGGAACAAATTGAACGCTATTTTTCCACGTTCCCAAATGTTATTCTCACCAATTTTTATGAATTTCGGCTTTACAGAGATGGGCAGCGTGTTGTACAGGCAATGATCGGAAGACCGGTAATTGCAAAAAAATTACAAAGCACGCCGCCATTGGAGAACATCGAAAAATTTAAAGAGCTTTTTGATCTCTTCTTTTCTTTTTCTCTGCCAAAAGTCCAAACGCCGCGTACTCTGGCAATTGAATTAGCTAAACGCACACGATTCCTGCGTGATGAAGTGATCGCGGTCGAATTGGAAGAGAACGGCGGCAAAGGTTATAGACAAATCAATGGTTTTTATGAAGCATTTAAAAAATATTTGCTCGCGAACTTAACCGAAAAACAATTCGCCGATCTGTACGCCCAAACGTTAACTTATGGTCTGTTCGCCGCCAGAACCAGAGTCCCGCAGGGTCGGGAGGAATTTAATCGTGAGGTGGCGTTTAAATATATTCCGCAAACCATTGGCATTTTACGTGATGTGTTTCGCTTTATCTCGTTGGAAGATCCGCCAAAATCCCTGCAAATTATTGTTGATGACATCGCTGAAATTTTGAACGTTGCAGCCGTGAATAAAATTCTGCACGAATATCACCGCACCGGAAAGGGGCGAGACCCGATTATCCATTTCTATGAAACATTTCTGGCAACTTACGACCCGGACGTCCGGGAACGTCGCGGTGTTTATTATACGCCTGAAGCCGTTGTTGGCTACATCGTTCGTTCCATTCATTCTGTTTTAAAATCGCATTTTAGTCTGGCGGATGGACTCGCCAGTGAAGAAGTAAAACTGCTCGATCCCGCAGGCGGCACATTAACATTCCCGGCGGAAGCCATTCGGGTGGCATCCGATGAATTTAAAGAAAATTACGGCACCGGTGGTTTGCATCGCTGGATTCAAAAACACATTCTGGCAAATTTTCATTCGTTTGAATTGATGATGGCGCCATACACTATCGGGCATTTAAAAATCGGTTTTATCTTTGACGAATTAGGATACAAAATGGCTGATGACGAGCGCTTTAAACTATACCTGACCAACACGCTGGAAATGGAAGATATCGAACAGATCGCTATCCCTGGAATTTCATCTTTGAGTGAAGAGAGCCGTATGGCCGGCAAGGTAAAAAAGGAACAGCCAGTGTTGGTTATTTTAGGCAATCCCCCATATAGCGGTCATTCGGCGAATATCAATGAATGGACTGAACGCCTGCTGAAAGAAGATATCGACGGTACGCAGAGTTATTACCAGGTGGATAACAAACCGCTCGGAGAAAAAAATCCGAAATGGCTGCAGGATGATTATGTAAAATTCCTTCGGTTTGCCCAATGGAAAATTCAGACATCCGGTCACGGCATTGTGGGAATGATTACGAATCATAGTTATCTGGATAATCCCACATTTCGGGGGATGCGCCAGAGTTTAATGAAAACCTTTGATGAAATTTATATTCTTGATCTGCATGGCAATACTTTGAAAAAGGAAATTACGCCCGAGGGCGAAAAAGATGAAAATGTATTTGATATTCGTCAGGGGGTGGCGATAGTACTTTTCATCAGAAATAAGAGGCAAAAAAAGTCTGACGTTTATCATACGGATTTGTATGGTCTGCGCTCTGAGAAATATGAATGGCTGGATCGACATGATTTCTCAAAAAATAATTATACCAAAATACAACCGCAAAGCCCCTATTATTTTTTCGTGAAACGGGATACTGAAAAAATTAAACGATATCTGGAATGGAAAAAAATTAATGAGATTTTTCCGGTCAATAGTGTCGGCATCGTGACGGCGCGGGATAAATTGACAATTCAATATATAAAACACGAGATGTGGACGACGGTTCTGAACTTTTCCGGCATGGACACAGAGCTTGCCCGACAGGCGTATGATCTTGGTGCAGATGCCAGGGACTGGAAAGTTGCTTTTGCTCAAAAAGATTTGAAAGAGAGCGGACCTGATCGGGATAAAATTCAGGAAATACTTTATCGCCCGTTTGACGTCCGTTATACATACTATACGGGAAAAAGCAGTGGCTTTCAATGCAGACCCCGTCCCGAAGTTATGCGGCATTTGCTAAAGAAGAATAATATTGCCTTGATATTTGGCAGGCAGGTGAAGGCAAGCAGAGAATGGCGCCACTGTTTTATATCAAATTTGATAATTGAAAGCACTTTAATTTCTAACAGGACAAGTGAAATCTCTTATATTTGCCCGCTATTCATTTATCCTGATAAAGAAAAAAAGCAGCGGTCTGGCAGCACAATGATGATGGTTTTTGACGAAACAGAGAGTTATGGTAAAAAGCCGAATATTTCGCCCATTGTTTTTGAAAAATTGGAGAGCGCTTTCGGGAAAAGACCAACCCCTGAGGATATATTCTATTATATTTATGCGATATTTTATAGCAACGTTTATCGGGAAACTTACACGGAATTTTTAAAGATTGATTTTCCGCGTGTGCCGTTTACTGCCGATTATGAACTGTTCCAAAAAATGAGTGAGCTTGGCAAAGAACTGGCAGAACTGCATCTTCTGAAAAATCCGGCGCTTCATCGTCTCATTGCCAAATACCAGGGCCGCGGTGCAAATGACCGGATTGAAAAGGTCAGCTACGATGAAAATGAAGAGCGTGTTTATATTAACAAAGAAAAGTATTTTGAAGGAATCGCACCGCAGGTTTGGGATTATCAGATTGGTGGTTATCAGGTTTTACATAAATATCTGAAAGACCGCAAAGGCAGAAACATGGACGAAGCGCTGCGGTATTGTCGCATTGTTTCAGCATTGACCAAAACGATTGAGATACAGAAGAAGATAGACAAAATATATCCTGAAGCAGAGAAGGAGCTTGTTCTTTTTTAGACAGGAAACATTTCAATCCAATTAAAGAGTCGAAAGCGCATTTTATGTGTGATCAGTCGCTTTTTTCCCGATGAGTAAATATGCTTTTCCACCACTGCTGATTTCCCTTGTGCGGTTCGATATAATCCAGAAATGGGTTCCAGCTAAATTCATCAGTTTCCAAAATAACCTGGTTAAATCCACATTTTTGTCCTGGTTCAAATCCTCAAGACCATTAAACACGCTAACGACCTCGTGGGGTAACCTGTTCCCGCGCCAATCTTTTAGAATGCTTATATACGGTTTCAACTTTTCTTGTTCAGTTTTAGTCATCTATTTCAACACTTCTGAAGTTAAAAATATTTGATTACTTATTCTGAGAAAATTTTTAAGCAGATAATGTGAGACGTAACAGTACTCGCTCACTCTCCAAAAAATGACTTGACATTTTCATAAAAATTAGTTATATATTACTAAATTGACAAATTACGAAATAACTACAATTTTTAAAATGTTTTCGTATTTATTTTCTTTCAACGGCTAACAAGATCAAAAAATCACAAATGTTCAAGGGGAGTATCTTCAACTGATTTCGTCCCTGATTCGTTTGCCACAGCATTCACACCTGACGGTTTTCCTCGCATTATTTAATGCCCTCTTGATTTTACTTCCTATATACTTCTTTGGATTAATTATGAATATGCTTTGTATTGCAAAAATTAATTCCATGGATCGTACCAGCTTTATCCTGCTATGGATGGTGTTGCTCGGCCTGCAATCTACAGCGATCAGTCAACAAGTGACGGTTTACACAGTCAGCAACGGGTTGTCGCATGACAACATCCTCTCGATTTTGGAAGATAATTCCGGCAATATCTGGTTTGGAACTGAAAGCGGCCTTACAAAATGGGACACTGTATCGAACACATTAGAAGAATACAGTTCCGAAAACAGTCCTCTGAAAAATAAAAAAATCAATGCGATTGTGCAGGATAATGAGAATCAATACTGGTTTGGGACCGATGACGGCCTTTATAAATTCGATATTTTCTCCTGGAAAGATTATAAATACGAAGATATGCCATCTAAAATTCGTGCGAGGGAAATCAGTTGTCTGTTCATTGATTCACGGCAAAATCTCTGGATTGGCACTGCCGGTGGCGGCGTCACAAAACTTAGCGTGGATGATACCGGGAAAGAAATCTGGGATCCCTATGATACCGGGAATTCCGGGATTGCGGGAAATTATATTACTGCAATCAATGAAGATCGTACCGGAGCGATTTGGATTGGCACGTGCTATTCCGGGATTTGTAAGTTAGACCGCATTCAGAATTGGACCTCGTATTCAGATAATCTTGTGAATTATAAAATAAACGCAATTTACCGGGATAAATACGATACTCTATGGATCGGCACATATAATAACGATGGCACAAGCAATGGCGTGGTAAAAACCGTTGATGGCTCTCAATTGATTCCGTGTGAATCCGTTCCCGCTACAAAATCCATCGTGGCAAGCGCGGATGGTGCGCTTTGGTTTGGAACCGAAAAGGACGGACTTTACAAATGGGATGGCTCCTCGTGCCGTAAGCAGGAACTTTACGCCCCGGAATGGTCTTCTGTTCCACAAATTAATTCAATGCTCTGGGACCACATCGGTTTTTTATGGCTGGGGACAGATGACGCTGGTCTTGGTCGGGTGCAATTCAATTGGCAGGTTTATGGCAAGGATGATTTTGGAGTTGAAAAGGATGTTATCATTACCGGAATTGACGGCGATTCGAATGGCAATTTATGGATTTCGACGGCTGCTCAGGGAATCACTAAATTTGATGGCAGGTCATTCCGAACTTTTCCGGTGAGTTTCGGACCGGGTTCAAACTATATCCAGTCGGTTATGGTTGATAACGATGATCTGGTCTGGATTTCCACAAACAATGGCGCGCATTGTTTTGATAGCAAATCGGAAAAATGGATTCTTTCCTATGTTCCATCTGATAGTCTACCCGACCAAAGAGTGAAGACAATCATACAGGATCGGCAGGGCAGGTACTGGTTCGGCACAGTTGGTGGAATTGCCCGTTTTGACGGAGCTTCCTGGAAAATTTTCGATGTAAACACCGGTTTGCCGGATAATCAAATCAATGTTATTTTTGAGGATGAAAATAATCAATTCTGGATTGGCACGACCAATGGCGGAGTTTGCACATTGGCAAACGATTCCGTGGTTGCCGTTTATAACGAATCAAATGGATTATCAAACAATAGCGTGGTCGCGATTGTGAAAGATGATCGCAATCGATACTGGTTCGGGACCGGTGACGGCGTCTCTGTTCTTGATGATACATCATGGAGTTATTTGAATAAAGATAACGGTGAGTTGACGAATGATTTCGTTAAAAGTTTATATAAAGACAGCAGCGCAGAAATTTGGGTCGGGACACAGATGGGTGGATTAGTAAAATTTTCTAAAAATACGTCGGTCGACTATAGTAAAAATCTGCTTGGCGCGGGAAATATCTATGCGATTTTCGAGGACATTAACAAAACGATCTGGCTGGGGACGTCAATCGGGCTCATTCAATATATCCCGGATCGCCAACCTCCGGAAACCGAAATTATTTCCCATCCAAAGACGGTGATCGATGTGAGTCCCATTATATTTTCGTTCAACGCCAGTGACGATAAAACGCCGGCAGATAAACTTCGCTATTCCTGGTCGTTAACTAAAATTCCGGCTGCGGTTTTTCAGAACAACTGGTCCGATTATTCAACAAACGCTTATGCCCAGGTTTATCCGCATGAGACCGGTATTTATCGCTTTTTAGTGAAGGCAAAGGACGAAAGCGGAAATGAAGACCTGTCCCCTGCTTCTTTTACATTTACTGCGGACAAGGTTCCGCCGACAACCGTCATTAATTCCCCGGCAAGTGACGCGATTCTCACCGGCACGGCAGCGATTATCGGCACTGCATTTGATTCGATGTCAATCATCAAAGATTTTGAAAAGTACTGGCTGGATTACGCGTTAGGTGAAAATATCGAATTGATCCGGGATTCTGAATGGCAGATTATCGCGGATAGTGTCTATCAGGAGGTGATCAATGATACGCTGATGAGCTGGGATGTGGACACGCTTTCGGAACATGGCGCCTGCTTCATTCGGCTTTCTGCTACTGATACATTAAACCACCTCAGCAAATTCTCGGTAAAAGTAACTCTCGCGGAAAATTTGCAAAATGTCCGGCGGGAACGAGGCGCATCCATGTATGGTACGCACAGTCAAATTCACCTGTATATTCCTCCGGGAGCGTTAGACGACGATGTGAATGTGTACTACAGCCCGGTAGATATTTATCAGGATTCAACCATGCAGAAAAAGTATCTGGCCTATAAAATCAATCCCGGTTCGATACATCTGAAAAAACCAGCCACGCTTGCTTTTTACTATAATGACGCCAATATTCTGAATATGGATGAATCGAAATTGTCTGTCAAGCATCTGGAAACATCGGAATTATTGGGCGGTTACATCAAGCCTGCGAATAATGAGATTCGGACCGCGATAAGACAGTTTGGGACATACGTGTTAGTAGAAGACACGGAAGATGGAAATGGCGACCAGGCGATTTATGATATCGCGTGTCAGCCCCGGATATTTTCTCCCAGCGGCGGTGGATTTGCCCCCAAAACAACGATTTCGTTCAGACTGGATGGTCAATCGAAAATGACAGTAAAAGTGTATAATCTCGCCGGGCGGCTGGTGCGGGTGTTGTGTACCGATAAATTGATGGCGCCGGGTTATAATCCCATCGATTGGGATGGCCGGGATTATAACGGCGAAATTTGCCCCAGTGATTTGTACATTGTATCACTGGAGACCGACAAAACGATTAAGACAAAAACAGTCATGATTTTGGATAAATCAAATCCGTAAAAACAAAAAAGGAGAAAAAGCAATGGCTGATTATACCAAACACAAAACGCTGTGTGCAATTTTTTGCATCATTTTTTTTGTAGCACTTTTTATTTTCCAAACACTGTTTGCTTTTAATCCGGACACACAGGATTGTTTTTATCTGCCGCTAACTACGAATCCCGTCACAATCGACGGGAATGATGATAATACCGAATGGGAGGATGCCAAGAAATTCACTTTTGGAACAGGAGGAAACACCGAAGTGACGGTATATGGCAAATATGATAATGATTACGTATATTTCAAATTCGACATCGATGATGAATTTTTTATTGAAACAAAGGACAAGCTCATTATTTGCATCGACCCGCAGAATGCCGGTGAAGTTACAAATGGAATTATCCTGTTCAGGTATGACATATTAGCCAGTGGAGCGACTTCGTGCTATTCAATGGATCAAACAAACGATTGGATGAATGCAGTTTATGATTATATGTCGAGTGCGGTTTATGAAGATGCCAACGGGTGGACGGTTGAACTCGCATTCAATAGAAACGGTCTTAATTTAACCACGGATTATTTCGGCCTTTATTTTCGCGTGTTGAATTTTATCGATGAGGCGGATGATTTGCTATTCGAAGCGCATTATTGGCCTACCTCGGCGACTGATGATGCGCTTGACGATGACTATGTCCCCCCGGCTGCTGAATGGGCGAACGCTCAATTTTTCACAGATAGCTTACCTACCAGACCGGATATTTATTTCGAATCAACAGGTATCAGAGTCCTGCCGGGAAATGACCTCGAGGTCACTTTTGGTATTACCAATGAATTCATAACCACTTACCACAAAAATTATCTCGGCGGCACTTCCGACGGGACTTTACAAAATGATTATCTAACAGTGAAATACGCGCAATTTGGCGCCGCTTGTTTTTACACGATTGAAACTGTAGAGGCCGATGTGAATGATGTGGAAACATCCGGCCAGAAAACAGTTGAAAAATACATTGGCGGTGGTCCCGGCACTGCGGCAGTCACATTGCGTGCGGATTTCTCGTGTAATCTGGATGCAATTACCAGCAACAATACGCTTGTCCGTAATATGTTATATGTTAGAATTGAAGATGGTCAGACCTTTAAAGTGCCAGTAACCATTGGAAATTGTCCTGAAGACGGCGAAGTGGCTGACCCGTTTGATTACACCTATTCCGATATTAGCGAGGATTTATACGCGTCCACAATGTTATTAATGCCACAGCAACAATACAACGACTCGCTGGAGACAATTTATTTTTATGTCGATCGATCCGGCCTCACCCCCGGAGATAAATCCGGTGATACGGATTGGGATATTACGTTTACTCCCATTGATACCGGAGAAAATGTAGTTACACCAATCGCGGATTCCACAAACAGAGATTTTTACAAAATCAGATTGAAACCAGGCGCAGCCACAACTCTGGACATGAAAATAACGCCGCCGACTTATGTTACACCTTATCGGGAAAAGTCCTCTCTCTATCAATTATACAAGTGGATAAAAGAATATAAATTGATGTCTTCATCAGTTATAGACGGAAAGGAAAAGCGATTTACAGAGGTGAGTCAACCCACTGAACATTGGAAGCGATTCTCGACATTGCGGATTAAGGTTTACAAACAACTGAATCCACTTGTGATTAATCGCAAAGACTACTATCGGGTGGAAACAATTGGATCTTTTGGCGTCTACCTGCTGGTGCTTCTGAAACCGGCGACGTTCTGGCATTATGTTATCATTGTATTTTTCATCATTGTGTTGATTGCCGCGACGTATTCCATGTATATAGTATGGAACAAAAGAAAATGGGGCGGCGCCAAAATTGTGACTGGCATCGTGATGCTGCTGTTTCTCGGAGGGATCTATTATCTGATACGATTGTTGGTAATGATTATTTAAGAATAAATATTTTCATGTAATAGCTATTGGAACAGGAGGATGTTGACCTCTAACGGTGCTGACATCCCCCTGGTTTCGCCGCTGGCGGAACCGTCCCCCTTCAAAGGGGGAATTTATAGCTTACATTTGCAGTTGCTATAGCCGGCGCTGCTGATGGGCGGAACCGTCCCCCTTCAAAGAGGGAATTTATAGCGGCCTTGTTCAGAGATTTAATTCGCAAAAAAGAGATACTTATAATTTCATGACGTTATAAAATATCGACAGGAACACCACCCATGAAACGTAAAATAATTTTTTTCACAGTGACGTTCACGCTCGTTATTTTGAGCAATCTTTTTCCGGATAACATTATGACCCGGACACGGAACATGGAATTTATCGGCGCTCGCCCGTTGGCAATGGGCGAGACCTTTTTAGCCGTGGCAGATGATATTAACGCGATTTACTGGAATCCATCCGGATTGCCGGCAATGGATCATCTGGGCGTGAACAGTATGCATACCAATCTTTTTAACAGCGGAGTTGGCGTCAATTATCTCGCATTATGCATTCCGACTCTTCCGAAAACAAGTATTGGCGTCGATTGGATGAATATCGGATTTAACGATGACGAGCTGGAATTCAGCAAAAATAAATTCAATTTTTCCGGCGGCTATAAACTGCTAAACTGGCTATCGTTGGGATTCAATGTGAAATATATCCGCATGACAGCCGCGCTCGATAACATGTCGCAGGGCACGTACTATGGCTGGGGCGCTGATTTCGGAATTCTCTGCAAAGTGCATCCGAAGCTGAAAGTCGGGATGGTCGTTCATGATTTTACAGACACGCATTTAAAAGAAATTGCCGGACCGGTCTATGAACAAAACCTCCGTGTCGGCGCGGCATATCAAATATTCGATAATTTACTCGTCGCTGCTGATGTGGATGACCGGTTTCATTTCGGCTCGGAGTGGTGGCCTTTTAAAAGCGTATTAGCCCTGCGCGCAGGGATTCAGCAGGATTTTTATACGGATGAAAATATCACGCTTTCTTATGGCATGGGATGCGACATTCCGATATGGGGACAACGGGTGCGGTTTGATTACGCGTTTACAGATACCCCGACGCTGCCAAATACGCATCGGGCGTCGTTATCATTTTTGATTGATTTATTCCCCAGAGTGGTTGAGATTAAAAAGGTTGAATTACAACCGGTGTACGCGTCCCTTTATAAATCATACACCAAAAAGCCGATTGGCTCGTTATATGTCGATCATTCCGGGGAAAAAGACCTTGATTGCACGCTCAGTGTTTCGATTGATAAATATTCAAAAGAAATTAAAGAAAATATTGTGCTTCCGGCAAAGTCTGTTCAGGAGATTGATATTCACGCCATTTTTGATGAATCAATTTTAGAAGAGCCGAATAATATTCAACTCATGGCAGATGTGACGATTTCATACATGAGTGGCAATCGTCCTAAAAGCGAGCCGGCGACTGAACGAATTACACTTTTTCGTCGAAATGCCATTAACTGGGGCAGTGGCGCTGAACAGGCGGTTGCATTCATTACTCCGGAAGATCCGATCGTGGATCAATTTGCACGAGTTGCGTTGTCAAACCAGAATGATGATGAGCAATATCAAATAAAATGCGAGCAACTGACAAAATCCATCCGGTTATTTAATTCCATTGCGCACTATGGCATCCGCTATCAGGAAGATAGTTACTCGCCGTATTCCGCGCGTTATCAGGCATTTGATAATATTTATTATCCGGCGCAACTGCTGCAATCAAAGCATGGCGACTGTGATGACCTGTGCGTTCTGTTTGCCTCAATTCTGGAGAATCGAAATATTCCCACCGCGCTGGTGAGTGTTCCCGGACATATTTTCATTCTATTCAATACCGGTTTGCATGAACGGCGCTCATTTCAACTCTGCTGTGCTGAAAATAATTATGTTATCGAAGATAATCAAATCTGGATTCCCCTGGAAACCACGTGGATTGATAAATCATTTGCAGAAGCCTGGCAAAAAGGGGTTGAAATATTTAATCAATTCCCGGAAGATGAAAAACAAATCATCAACGTGCGCGACGCGTGGGACTTTTATGAACCGGTTGCATACACGGCAAAGTTTGTGAAACCATTCCGGTTGTATCCGCAAAATCAGATTGCACAGGATAAAGAGGACATTCAGTACAAGAGCGTGCAATATCTCTCCGAAATGGAAAAGCGGGTGGCTCAATTCCCCGATAGTGTTGATATGCGCAATCGGTTGGCAATTACGTATGCTTTCCAGGATCAACCGGATCTTGCAAAAAACCATTTTCAGACGATTCATGCAAAAGATACATCTAATTATTACGCGTTGAATAATCTCGGCAATGTCTTATTTCTGAAAGGCAATCTCGATTCGGCCCGGTACCTGTATCAACAGGCATTGAAGCACGCCATTGCCGATCAAAAAGACGGCGTGTTCCTGAATTTGGGTCTGTTGTACTCGGCGGCAGATTTTGAGGATATCGCGGTCGGTTGTTTTGAACAGGTTATGGACGATTCCACGGATTATAAAAAAGTGTGCGATCTGCTGGGGATTACCTACTTATACGATGATCTGGCAAAAGCTGAGGAACTTAAAAAGACGAAAAAGGTTGATAAGAAGAAAGTATCGAAATTGAGCAATAAAGCAATGAAAAAAAAGGGGAAGAAATCGAAGCCTCCCAAAGAAAAATTGGTAAATTTAGGAAGCAAAGGTCAAAAACCAGCAGACGAAATTGAAAACATCTTTTACTGGGCATTTTAAGCGAATGGAACATAAGCTGAGTGTTAAACGAATTGCATTACTTTTCTTGATCGGATTAAAAATAACGTTTATCGTTTGTATTTTATTTTACAGAATTGATTTTTTTGCGGGATTGAATGATCTGCTTTTTGATCAATTCATCTCTTTTCGAGGAGAACAAAGTCCGGCTGAAAATGTTGTACTGGTTGTTGTGGATGACGAAAGCCTTTACAAATTCGGAAATACGATTCCGCGAAATCAAAATACGAACGGCATTCCGCGAAATCTTTATGCGAAACTCATCCGGATGCTCTCTGCTGTTGGTGCAAAAACAATTGTGTTTGATGTGCTTTTTCAGGATGCAACCAAACCAGAAATAGATACTCAACTCGCCTCCGCCACTGCCGCCGCCGGGAACGTGGTGCACAGTTTCAAGTTTTCAACCGAATCAGAATCCGAATATCTGCATCACGAAAATTTTGAAAAATATGCCATTCCTGTTGAAAGTGATGAGTCATTGAATTTGATTGAAGGTCTTTTTGCTACATTTCCACATCAAAATTTTAATACGGCTTTTCATCAGGGAGGTTATTTCAATGCTGAACTAGATCCTGATGGATTAATCCGGCGCATACCTGTGTTCATGAAATATGATGGTTTAATATATCCTGCACTGGGTTTAAGCGCCATCCTGAATTTCTATAACGTGACCACTCCTGTTTGTAAAATTGAGCGAAATTTCTGGGGTAACAAAGTTGTTATCGAGTCAGATGCGGGAATCCTTCACATCCCTGTCAATGAAAAGGGGCAGGTATTGCTAAATTTATACGGATTGTTATCGCAGTTTGAAACGCACACATTACATCGGGTGATCGAGCTTTCAGACGTCATTGAAAACAGCGAGGCATCATCACTGTTGCACGATTGGTTTGCCGGGAAAACTGTTCTCATCGGGCTGGCGGTTACGATCAATGATGAACATCCCACGCCGTTTACGTCTAAATTTTACGGGATTGGTTTTCATGCGACACTAATTAGCAACATTATGCAAAATGATTCCGTGAAGGAAGTACCCTGGTACATCGACATTATTATTTCCGTTATTTTAATTGTATTAATTTTAAGCGCTTTTTATTATTATTTTCATGCTTCAAAATCAACCTGGATGTTTTATGTCTTAAGTTCCAGTATATTTTTGATATTTAATTTATTTGCTTATGAATTATTTTTGAATTATTTGAATACATGGTTAAGAATAGTACCGATCAACGCTGTTTTCATTATTTATTTTATCACCCTAATTCTTTATGATAAAAATGTCCGCGTAAAGGAACTGAATCATAAAATATCACTCATCCGGGATAGCATCTATAAAAAACTGGTTGACCTTGATAAAGTCGATTTAAGAATTAATTCTCAAACAGAACAATTTAAGATCATTCACTATTTTGCCAATGAACTCCAGGCAATTTTACAAAATTCTTCACTGAATCAACACCCTTCTTTGGAGAAAAATCTGCCTGCTTTTTTTGAAAATCAGGAAATTATCAAAGAAAATCTCATCAAAGAAATTGACAAGCTGAAGGCGGAGAAGGCGAAAATTAATCAGGAGCGTGAGAAATTAGAATTAGAAAGAAATATCTATGAAAAGCTGGTAAAAGGTGAAGACAGGGAAAAGCCGCAGGCAGTGAGTGAAGAATCTCACATTAATATAGTTCGTATCGCACAGGAGATAATGTCTGCTTATGACTATTTTCAAACGCATAAAAAGAAATTTGATTATTCAACATTCAATATTATCGCGTTATCCAGTGTTTTGACAACAAGTGGGGAAAGCCAGAAAACGCAGATGGGTGATATTTTTGATAAAATAAAGTTAATGCGCGGGTTTGACAGTACGGTGCTCGTTACCGGTGAACATGGCACCGGCAAAGAGCTGATTGCCCGGGCTATCCATAATCACAGCAAACGTTCTCATAAACGATTTGTCACCGTAAATTGCGCGGCCATTCCTGAAAACCTGCTTGAAAGTGAATTATTCGGCCATGAAAAAGGCGCGTTTACGAATGCAGTGTCATCACGCGAAGGCGCGTTTGAATATGCAAATGGCGGGACCATCTTCTTAGATGAAATCGGTGAATTAAAATTAGCATTGCAGGCGAAATTGCTCCGGGTTCTACAGGAAAAGGACATTCAGAAAATCGGATCAAACAAATCGATTCATGTTGATGTGCGAGTGATTGCGGCAACGAACAGAAATTTGGAACAGGCCATCGCGGCAAATGAATTTCGCGAGGACCTCTATTTTCGCCTGAATGTGGTAAACCTCCATCTCCCACCGCTGCGCAACCGAAAAAATGATATTCCATTCCTGATCCATTATTTTTTGAATCAATTTAATGCTACCTACAACAGTCATAAATCCTTTTCCGGAGAAGCAATGCTGGCAGCGATGTGCAATGAATGGCCCGGAAATATCCGAATGCTGCAACATTTTGTCGAAAAAATGTGTGTCACGACGTCAGAAGATGTGATTCGTCTGCAGAACGTGCCTGATGACGTTCAGGATGCGTACCGCAATATATTTGAATCACCCGAGGTTCCGTGGTTGAACGAAGTGGAAAAAATCGTGCATAATGAAAAAAATCGCGTTCTTGATATTCACAAAACCGCGCTCAAAGAACATCAGGGAGATGAATTTGAAGCTGCAAAAGTGCGCCTCGATTCAGATGCCAACTGCTATGATTATTTTAACGAATTCGTCAATGAGTTTGCTTCTGTTTTTCCTGCCAATGAACGCGAAATTTTAGTACGAAAAATTATTGTCGACATGCAGGATCAATTATTTAAATGGTGCCGAGATGAAAAAATTGCAAAATTAGGTGAATTATATGATCTCATTGAAAAAATTCTGGGTCGCTCCCGGCGGCAAATTGATAATTGGCGAAAAGAATTGGGGGATTTTTAGAAATCATCGTAACACGGCATTTCCAAATTTCATTTTCTCAGAATAGTTGATTTTGAGATTAATGCCCTAAATTACAGTAACTTAAACCATCAATTAACTCGCCCCTTTTTCCTGGTAATATGGAAATTCACGGTTGGTTGCCCCATTTATATTATAACTCCCGAACATACCTCTGTTGCCGCATCCATTTATTTATAAAACAGTTAAACCCATCTAAACATTTTTGGCACTCATTTTGACGAATGCCTCTTCGTCAATGGTTGGAGTTATCAGGATAAACACCGAAGAATGAACAGCAACTCCATGAATTAACTTAACAAAATGAGGAGGCACCATGTCCAGTACAATTTATACCGCGGATGAAATGACTGTCAAACGTAATGAAAGAACAGTTTCACCGCGCGTTGAAAAGGAAAAATCCAGTCTTTTGGTAGACAAAAGCGGCGACCTGATTGTAAATCCAATGGATCCGCAATTGAATCTTCCGAAAGAGATCGATGAAAAAGCCCAGAAGTTCATCAAATCCTTTCATGGCTATTTGAAAGATCGTACTGAGGCTTACGTTGAACGGATGGCCAATTATAACGGTCAGCTTCATGCAGAAACCAGTGAACATAATATCGGAAGTTACTCTTACTGGAATGCCTTAACCATCGGGCCAATCCAGTTTACCGGTACTCCGCCGTATGTTCCGAACAAGATCATCGCTGCCGGAGAATTGACCCTGATGCTTGGCGTCGTCTGGATTAATCCTGCACTTGGACCATCTTCGACGATGGCCGGAACAACTGTGTTGGGCGACCGTGATTATCGGGTTCGATTTGAGTCGATTAATTTGACGGATGTTGTCAACGGACCGGAAGCCACCTTTACCGGGACTTTTCCGAGCCCTGCCAACTCAATCAACCTGTTTCCGTGGTTCTTCGTTCCTTCAGATCCCGGACCAAATCCGAAACTGTACGAAACGATCCTGACCGCGGATATCTCGACAAACGCTCAACCTTTTGCCGCTTTCAGCACCTGGCATTATGACCTGGATCAGGAGCCGGGCTTCTTAGGACGTCCGACACGCGGAGCGGAATGGCAGTATGACATTCCCGCACGATTCATGGTCTATCGAAGATAGGTGAGTTTTGATTCCCGTGGAAAAGCACTGGCTCACCAACTAACCTGGGTCAGTGCTTTCTTTTTTTAAAAATGAAAAATAAGGAATAATATCATGTCAATCCTGAGACAAAGAGATTTTGACATCGCCTTACAGGCGCGTGACCGGGCTATCGGAATGCATTTATACGATCCGAATGTAACACTTGTGGATATTGGCTGGCGAATAAAAGAGGAAAGCGGCAAGGAAATTACCAAAGAATTGACAGTCAGAGCTCATCTGCGTGTGAAGGCACGGGGGAAAGATTTCGAGATTTTCGCCCAAAAATATCCGGACCGCATCATTGAGGAACGGAATATTGGTTTTCCTGTGGATATTATTGAATCACGATATCCGCTGCAAAATTATTTCTATCCGTTTTATGATCCACCGGAAAGAGCCAGGTTCTACAATCCGTTGCAGGGTGGAATCAGCATATCCAATGAAAAGTTCGATGGCTACGGTACGCTGGGTGGAATTGTGCGGGATCGGGAAACCGGCGCGTTGATGGTTTTGAGCAACTGGCACGTACTTGCCGGTTTTGATTATTTAAATCCTGGTTCGAGAATTCTGCAACCCGGATATGGCGACGGCGGACGTTCACGAGATACAATCGCTTATTTTAAGCGACATGCCATGGAGCAGGGTATTGATGCCGCAGTAGCAGAACTTATTGACGCCCGATCCATATCGAATGATCAGTACGAGATCGGTCAGGTTGGCGGTGTGACAGAACCGAAACTTGATATGGATGTGATGAAATCAGGGCGGACATCCGGAATAACTTATGGAAAGATTACCGGCATTGCCGGGACAACGAAAATTAATTACGGGGGATTTCCGCGCGTGATCAATCATGTGGTGCATATTGCGCAGAGTCGGCGTGAGCAGGTTAGCTCTGCCGGGGATTCCGGTTCCTGGTGGCTGGACGAACGCACCAACAAGGTTGTCTGCCTTCATTTTGCCGGGAGCAATCAACCGGAATACGGAATTGGCATTGCCATGCCAGACGTTCTGGACGCGCTTAATGTGGACATCATTTAAGGGGGACGTGAAATTTTCGTTTTAATTCAATCCTGAACTTTTAAAAAAGAGGAATATCAACATGAGCAATCAACGATCAACATTAAAAAAGAAAAAGAATAGAACTATTCAAAAATTATCGCGAAAACAGCACACTAACAGGGATGATCAGAAAGATGACGATCAATTGCTGAGTGTGCAGTTTGGTGAACGCGATGATCTGGTTCAAATTGACGGTATTGCACCGACAACGGAAATCGCGCTGAACAGTATCGGCATCCGGCGGTTTTCCGATTTTGAAAATTATACGCCACAAAGTCTTGCTGCCGCACTTGACGAACGCACCGGCACTTCTGTGTCTGCTGCGACCATTGAGCAACAGAACTGGATTGAGCAGGCAAAAACGCTGGCTGGTGACAAAACAGAGCCGGGTGATGTTTCTCAGAAAGTTGAGACAACCAGTACACCAGACAATTCGGAAAATGACAACAAAAACAGTTCGGATAGTAATATTTCGGATAGCGATGGAAAAGTGGCGCAACAAGATTCATTAGCCGTTGCTGTAGCAAAATCAGAAGTGAAATTTGATATTCGAATCAGTCATCTTCAATTTGTCCGGACTGATGATTTAATCAATGGTGATGCATCCGGTCAAAATATAATTCGCGCTGTAATTGACTGCGAGCTAATTGGGGACAGGGCATCGGAATTTGCCGTCATGCAATTGCCACTGTGCGCCCAGATTCACTCTATTGAAATTGATACACACCGGATTGACCTGGTGGTTCACGACACAATTTTATTACAGCCCGAACTTTTAAATTATAATTTTGAACTTGATTTTAATATTCCAAATTTAGGGCGATATAATTTACAGGCTGTTGTCCTGTTATTGTATCAGGAGTCCGCGATTGACGTAAAGCAGGGTCCTTTACTGAAAGTGATTTCGTGAATTTAAAACAGGTATTGTTATGTATCGGAACAAATTTGACATTATAGATCCGGAGACGTGGAAGGCAGCCCGACGGGCGCTTGAGAGAGCGGTTGTGCTATATATTCAGAATCCCGATGTATCACTCATTGATCTTGGTTTCAAGGTAAATTCAATACAAAATGCCGACATCGAACCGGAGTTGGCAGTACGCATCCACCTTCACCAGCATCTTAGCAAAGACCAGATCAAACAATTTCTCTCACAAGAGCTGAAGATGGCCTCGGAACGTATTGGATTTGCCACTGAATTAGCGCCAGCGTCGTATCCCCTTTCACACAAGGTTAAACAACGAGATTCTCGTGCATACCGGAATTCGGGAATTGGGCTATATAATCCGACTGCCAAACGTCAGGGGACAATCGGGGGCCTGGTACGTGACCGGCAAACCGGACAGAAATTCATTCTTACGAACTGGCATGTGCTCGCCGGAGGCGCGTATTTACAGCCCGGAAATTCTCAATCTGAAGCAAGTAAAAAATCGGATAAAATACCCGTTGTTCGAAACGCTCTGTCTGCGCGCCTTGATGCAGCAATCGGGACACTTAGAAAAGAACACGAGAAAATTTATGAATGCTCAAATCCGGGTGAGATTGCCGGGATTGCAGTTCCTCGCCCCGGGATGCGGGTGATGAAACGCGGCGACGGAGAAGACGTCACAACCGGGATCATTACGGGAGTGTTCGGGTATTCGGTATACTCTATTCAGGGGAAAAATCATCTGATTGGCCCCTTAATTCATATTCATTCGGAAAATCCCGACGAGGAGCTGTGCGCATCAGGTGATTCCGGTGTCTGGTGGCTGGAACAGCAAACTCAGAAAGCCGTGGGGATGCATTTTACAGGCATTAAAAATCGCAAAAGCGGCCTGGCATTATCCATGCCGGATATTCTGGAAGCATTAGATGTATACCTTGTTGTTGAAAAAAAGCCAATGCAACGGATTCAGCCATCTGCCACAGTAATGCCCTGTACGAACAAAAAGATCGAACCACCAGAATTATCAGAAATGGAATTACATTATTTCGATGAGCACCATTTTCAGAAAATGCAGGTTTTAAAATTAAACGAAAATCAAATAATGCACACGAATTCATTAGAGGACGTCATGATTGGAGCTAACACTCATAACCGATTGAATAATATCGCCGCAATTAGTCAAAAACTTCTTCAGATATTTTTAATAGTTGTGACGATTTTCGTCACGCTAAGCTTTCATTCCCAGTCATCCAGGACAAAACATCAGCAGCAAGAAGTGATCGGCAAATTGCAGTATAAGTTGTCTGAACTCGGGAGAATCGTCGCTGTAGAACGGGAGCATGATAAAAGCATTCAGAAGATATTAAAAATAATCGAGCTATACAATCCGGACATGGTTTATGATTTGAAAATGGATATTGCTGAAGAAATTTATGAGATGACATTACAATACAACAATCTGAATATTGAGTTAATTTGCGCAACCATCACACATGAATCCGCCTTAACCTGGGATCCGGAAGTTGTGTCGCCGGCCGGCGCCCTGGGATTAATGCAAATAATTCCGGTAACCGGATATAATTTGGCAACGCAAGAGGGAATTCCCTGGGATTCGGCCGAAGTTGTGCTATTTAATCCAATCTATAACATCCGGTTGGGATGTCGCTATTTATCGTCATTAATTAAAGCCTATAGTGTTGATGGCGGCCTTGCAGCATATAATGGCGGCGAACGGCGGGCAGAACTGTGGATACGAAAAGGACGGGTGCAAGGCATTTTACATGAAGAAACAGCATTTTACGTCCCATCGATATTACGAATTTATGAGACGTTCAAGCAGATAACGATATAAATTAAGCGGCACCTTTTTCGTGCATTACGCCGGAATCCGGGTACTCGCCATAGGCAGCAATCTCCGCCGGGATGCGCGCCCCATTAGCCGCCGATCATAAATTGATATTCCGTGTTATCCCGAAAAGCATCTGCCAGCCGGCAACCGGAGTACCGGTTTTTGATAGCTGTAAGTAATCCTTTCTCCTGCTCTCCCGAGATCCGGGACATTGTGAAAATTTGAATGATTAATTTGTAGTTCGCCATTTTGACGCTGTCGAGGTAGGAATCAAGAGTTGTGGACAGTTCGACTTCATATCCCAGTTCTTCAAGCCAGGGAACGAAAATATCGCGGCATTTTTCCGGCTCATGACCTTCCCAGCCGCCGTAGACAAATAACACTGTATTCGCTTCGCTTTCTTGTGCACCGACGGATTCAATAGCCACAGTAATAGCCGAACAGTAAATAATTAACAATAATAATTTTAAAGTCCGTCTGAGCATCTCCCCTCCGAAATTGTAAATAGAGCGCTAACAATTAGCCGTTCAGTAAATGATACTTTTAAAATTGGGATAAGTGCAAATATACAATCTTCAAAAATAAGAAGCAAGAATAATTATTAAAAAAATGAAATTATATCCATTAGCAATGTCCTAAAACACAGATCGTTATCTTAATTTTTAAATAGCTCATTCTACAATTTTATCGGAATGTAATTTTTTGCTTGACAATATCAATCAAATGTCATATTTTACGGATAACTAAAATCAAGTCATTCAGTTATCAAAGGAGGAATTAGAAATGAAAAAATCCAGTTTGCTGCTTCTTTGTCTATTTTTGCTCTTTTTTTTGAATCCTCTTCATGCTGAATTGGTTGATAATGGGGATGGGACCATAACTGACACGAATACGGGATTAATGTGGCTCAAAAATGCTAATTTAGCAGGCGAGACAATGACCTGGGAAGAAGCGAATGCCTGGGCAAATAATCTCAGCTATGCCGGATATGAAGACTGGCGGTTGCCTTCCGGTGAGAATCCGGATGGAACCGTATGCAATAGTCGCTCAGGTGGTGTAAACTGCACCCAAACAGAATTTTGGAGCCTGTACGGAGTGTATTTGATTACAGTCTTCAGTCCAAGTCCTTTTACAAATATCGGACATCGCACATATTGGACAGCCACCGAATGGCCCGCGAACACTGCGAATGCCATGGCACAAGACATGGAAGACGGAGGCCAGAATGATTTCGCAAAGACGAGAACTTTTTACGCCTGGGCTGTAAGAGGTGGTTCCCAGCCTCCTGATCTCGACGCCCCGACTTCCTTAATTGCTTTAAGCAATTATGACAGGGGCATACCTATCGCCTGGAAAGCACCAACATCTCCAAATCTCAACGGATACGATATTTATCGCAGCACATCTTCCGGTGGTCCTTTTAATCGAATTGCAAGCAATGTAGCAAAAACTTATTATCGGGATAATTCGGTGGACAATGGCAGGACTTACTATTACAAAGTTAAAGCAGTGTACGATACCGGGCATAGTGGTTTCTCAAATACTGCCAGCGCTAAACCAATTGCTTCAGGTTATGAAATTTACTCAAACTGGGCAAATAATGCCCCCACGATTGACGGTAATGTGAATACTGCTGAATGGTCTGATGCTTCCGCAGTTGATATCCGCTATCCTGGCGTTTCAGAAAATGTTATATTATATGTGATGAATAACAGCACTCACTTATATATGGCGATTGAAGACTATAGCGACCAGCTTCTCAACAATTGGGACAATTTCAGCATGTTTATTGATGATAATTTCAATCGTGGATGGCCCATCAGCAACAATACTGCAGAGGGAATGCTAAGACTCTACTGGAATAATAGCAGCAGCTCAGCAGACCGTACTTTCCGAGGATTATACGGGACCTGGCCAGACATCAATGGCGGCGATTGGATAACACCATCCGGTACAAACGTAAATATGAGTACTTCAGGCGAAAGATTGCAATACGAAGTTGCACTGGATTTAAGCAGCAGTCCGCTGAACGGCGCTCCGGGTGATAATATCGGTTTATTGTTTTTTGTTTTCAATACAAATGAAAACGTTTTTACAGGATTATGGCCAAATGAACCTGAACAACTATCTCCACTTGCTGATGGAGTCCTGTGGAGTTACAATCCTTTCTGTTATGGCGATGTTTCCTTAGCATCCGCGCCGCAAGATCCTGTTCTTTCAGTCACTCCTGTTGTACTGGATTTTGGCACGACAATCAATAGCCTGTCATTCCAGGTTAGCAACAGCGGAAACGGCACATTAACATTCAATGTCTCTTCTGTTTCAGGCAAGTCCTGGTTGACTTCGGTTGTTCCAACCAGCGGCTCTCTGGGACCTTCCGAATCAATGACAATGGTTGTTACGGTAAACAGATCTTCACTATCGGGGACAAGTGACAGCGCTACCTTATCCGTCACATCGAACGGAGGCAATCAAAATGTGCTTATTAATATTTCCCGGGAAAGCAGCAATTTGCCCGGAAATTGGGATTATACTTCTGGCACAGGAAACAGTGCGACAGTTGTTTTGCCTGTATCCGCAAATCCGAACATCGATGGCGTTCCTTTGCAAAACGGTGATTACGTTGGTGTTTTCACGCCGTCCGGTCTGTGCTGCGGCTGGAAACAATGGCAGGGAACGAATCTTTCGCTAACGGTCTGGGGAGATGACGACCAGACACCTGCCGTGGATGGATTCCAATCCGGACAAACGATTCGCTACCGTGTCTACAGACTGAGTGAAGATAAAGAGTGGGAAAACGTGCAGGTTGCCTACAGCCAGGGCAGCGGCAATTATGCGGCGAATGCATTCATGGTGCTCAGCGAATTCAATGTGCTGGAAACCGTGTGCCGCAGTCTTGCGCTCAATGCCGGCTGGAATATGTTTTCACTCAATGTCAATCCGGATAATCCGGATATTAACATCGTGATGACTCCGATACTGGATGATGTTGTCATAATCAAAAACTGTGCAGGACAGACATTCATCCCGCTTTATGGGATTAATGATATCGGCGAGATCCAGTTCGATGAAGGCTATCAGGCGTATTGCAGCCAGGCGGCGACAGTCGATGTATGCGGGCAGCCGATTGCTGTGGACACGCCAATTCCCCTGTCCGCAGGGTGGAGCATTGTCAGCTATCTGATACCTTCACCGGTGGATATTTCCACTGCGCTGGCAACGATCAACAGCCAACTGGTGATTGCCAAGAACAATATGGGACAAACGTATATCCCCATGTACGGCATCAACGATATCGGCGATATGCAGCCGGGACAGGGATATCAGGTCTATTTGAATGCGCCTGCTACGCTGATCTATCCGGCGGCGGCAGCAGAATTAGCGCAAGAAAATAAGCCCACTGGTTTAAGAAAAACGCAGACCGGGCATTTCACATTTACTGAAGGTACCGGTGATAATGCGACGGTCGTGATAACGACAGCCTCCAATCCCCGATATTCAGACAGCACACCACTGGAAATTGGCGACGAGATTGGTGCGTTTACCACGGACGGAATGTGCTGCGGCGCCGCCGAATGGCAGGGTGAGAATAAAGCACTGACTATCTGGGGAGATAACAACCAGACAGCGGAGCAGGACGGATTTGTGGCAGGTGATACGTTACGTTTCCGCGTCTGGAAGAAGTCCGCAGATACGGAACATGTGGCACACGTCACATTCCAGGCTGGGCACCCGGTTACTTACACGAGCAACGGATTTTCCGTGTTAACCGATCTGGTTGCCGATGCTGAATCCAATATTGACATATCAACTGCCGAGAATCCATTAGCACCGTCGAAAAATCAATTATTCCAGAATTACCCCAACCCCTTTAATCCGGATACGCATATCCCCTACCAGCTATCCCGACCAGCCAGAGTGATACTGAAAATTTACGATTTAAACGGCAGGCAGATTCGCACATTGATAAATGAAGAAAAATCCGCCGGGCACTACACTGCCACCTGGAACGGCAGCGACGCATCCGGCGAGAAAGTCAGCAGCGGAATTTACCTCTACCGTCTGCAAGTGGAGAAGGATGTTTTTAGTCATAAGATGATTTTGTTGAAGTAGTGTGTAGGAGCCTAAATTTTAAAATCATGTAAATCCGCCCGGGTTTATTCGTTATTGTTTGAACCTGGGCGGATGCTATTCCTTACATCAAGAACATTATTTCATTGCAATGCCCCTTCAAGCACATCTACAAGAATTTCAAAAATAGCATTTATTTTTGATTTATCTGCAAATATTGAATATTTTTATTGATTTTTGTTTGTAAAATGTTAAATTAGGTTTTAGTAACTTCTTGCGCCTCTTCTTTGGACTTCATGCGTGTTTTTTATTTAGTGATACTCATCTATTATAAGTCTAATAAGCATTTTTAAATAATTGCATAATAATCTAACGGTATTAATTCACGAAATTGATTTTATTGGAGAGTTGATATGAAAAAATTAATTTCACTTATTATTTTTCTAATGAGTTTAACTGCACATTATGAACTATGCTCAAAGGAAAAATCACTAGAAGGTTATACCTATATTTACGATGGTATAACTGTGTCGCCTTCCACTATTCAACAGGGTGAAAATTTTGTAGTTACATTCCGTATTCGAGAGATGAATGGCGAATCACTTACAATTAAAGAAATGACGTGCGCAATTTCAGACCACAACAGAAAACATTTATTTGACATGAATGTCCATACTAACATTTATATTCCTCCAAATGGAACATACACTTATACCGAGAACGGCTATACACATAGCGGGTATTTAAGCAATCCGGGAACATATATAGCCGAGGCACGAGGGAGAGTGGGAGTGAATTGGTATACGTGGAGCACTACAGGAAACGGTGTAAATCCACGCACATTTTACATTACTTCAAGCATCCTTGATCCACCAATATTAACCTCTCCATCAAATGAAGGCACTCTCACCGGACCACCATACCAGTTCACGTGGCAACCTGTGTCTGGAGCTAGTGCGTATCAGCTTAAAATTGCTGACAATCCCACTTTCATTGATCCGCTCCTTAATGATCAAAATATTTCAGGATCAGCCACTAGTTATAACACGAATATAAACCTGAACTACGGACAGACATATTATTGGCAGATGAGAACACTCAATTCGTCTGGCACTCAGTGGGGAACATGGGGACAGTACCGCTCATTCACACCAACGCAGGTTGAATTACCGCCACCGAATTTGCTATCCCCCTCAAACGGAGAAAATCTTACTGGTCCCCCCTATAAATTTACATGGCAAATGGTCTCAGGGGCTGGCGGATATCAGCTAAAACTGTCAACTGACCCGCTATTTAATACAACTATTTTTAACGATAACAGCATCGCTGCAACCTCGAATACTTATGAATATAATGAAACATTAACTTATGGAATTAAGCATTACTGGCAAATGCGAACGTTGAATAGTTCTGGTACCGCTTGGGGAGATTGGTCGCCAACTGGAAATTTCATTCCGCAATCATCGACAGACAATCTAGAATTGATATACCCCGCTCCAAACCAAACCGTTGTAACTGACAAATTTACTTTTCGTTGGTCTGATGTGGGTGCAAAAAGGTACGAATTATATGTTGATAACAACAGTGGGCTTGGATCGCCAGAAATTTCCTCACAACACTTCAGTAAGCTTAATAATTGTACTGAAAGCGAGTTCGAGATATGCGGTAACTGGCTTCAACAAAATTTTTATTTCTGGAAAGTAATAGCAGAGATGCCCGATGGTCGGAAAATAGAATCTGCGACAGGTCGATTTACTTATACTCCGCCAACTGTATCTTCTCCATTATGGCAACCGCTTTATCGATTGTATAATTCTTCGATAAATGACCATTTTTACTGCTCCAGCGATAGCCACAGGACAATCGCACAGAACTCAAATTATAAAGATGAACGAGTCGAGGGATTTATTTCGACAAAACGGTTCAATAGTGATGCAATGGTTGAAATTTTCCGGTTTTGCGATTCAGAGCATAAATGTCACTATTATACAACTGATCCAGCAATAAAAGACAGTAAAATTGCAGATGACAAATTAATCTATGAAGGTATTACAGGGTTTGCGTACAAATATCCGGCTAAAGGACTTACAAAGCTATACTGTCTCCGAAGAATTTTTGATTCCAATAATTACGATTATTTCTATACGATCAGTCAATTTGAGCGTGATCATGCAAACTCTATACAATTTGAATTACAAACTGACTTCGAATGTTACGTATCCATGGATGGCGATGAAGGGATGATCCCCTTTCTTGAATCGCATCTTCATGTCGGTAATGGAATGAATCCACAGAATGGTAATTTTCAATGTTACAACAAAACAAGCTTCAATATGCCAAGCATTGGGTTACCACTCATATTCGCACATACATACAATTCAAAAAATGTCCATTTAGCAGATCATATCTCTCCCATGGGACCCGGTTGGACACACACTTATAATATTTATTTGATAAAAACGGGAGACTTTATCGCTGTTTACTGGTCAGATGGAAGCATACATTTATATAATAATAATACACTGGAATGCCTTTCTATTGGTGTTTATGATTATTTGCACAAGTTGAGTGGCGGGAAATATAGTATAGAGAAAAAAAATCAGATGGAGTATTATTTTGAACAGCTCCCGAATTCTTCGCCGGATTCACCCTATATGCTAAAATATATTGAAGATCGAAATGGAAACAAAATTACCTGTGACTATTATGAGACTCAATATCCTAAACTTAAAACTGTCACCGGTACGACGAATCGCCTACTTACATTGAGTTACAATTCAGAAAATAAAATTATATCAGTCAACGAAAATGGATTACATCGACAAATCAGATTCAGCTATGATAATTATCAAAATCTTTCTTCTTTTACCGATGCTGAGAATAATAGAACTGAATATACGTATGATACAAACAATCCCAAAGATCATCAGTTGACAAGAATTAAGCTGCCAAAAGGAAATATAATCGATAACAACTATGAAGATCGAAAAATAAAAAGCCAAACGTTTGGGCGAGTTTCTCTATCGCTCGATTATCAGGGCTCGAAGACGATTGTCGAAGATACCAAAATGGGCTATAAAATCGAATGTGAACAAAACTCAAATAATGTTCTAACGAGAATTATTGATGCCAGCGGTACTGTTGGTGATAGAGAGTACTATTACACTGATTCGAGACATCCAACAAAACCTACCCGCATCAAGGACAATCTGGGAAATTATACTTATATTACGTATGATGGCAGAGGAAATATTACCGAAACCCGTCAGCCAGAATCTGCAACGCATAAATATCGTTATAACAGTTTTAATGATGTTACGACATATACTGATCCAGAAAATAATACAACCAATTACGCCTACAATTCCAAAGGAAATTTAATCAAAATTACTGATCCTCGCTCGAATTCAATTTCAATAAATCGGCAACAGAATGGTCTCATACAATCCATTGCCAATCAGATGAATCATACCACTATCTTTGACTATGATAATCACGGAAATATTCGAATTGTGACTCCGCCAACTCTACCATCATCATATTATGAACATGATAATGGGAGTCGCTTAAAAAAACTCGTAAATGCTCTGGGACAAAATAATGAATATGATTATTATCCCGATGATTTAATTAAATTAATCAGAGATGATAATCAAAATACAATCAATTATACTTATGATGCGAACGATAACTTAATTTCGGTATCCGATCAAAAACATCAACAAACCAGTTACAGCTATAATAATAACGACCTCTTAGACTGGTCCCAAAATGCAATTAGCAACCGAACTGCATACAATTATAACGACGATGGCAGCATACGATCAAAGAGTTATCCAAATGGTAAATCCATTAGTTATACCTATGATAATATCGGCAGGTTAGAAACACTATCAGGTTCAGGGTACAGCGCACGCTTCACCCTGGACAAGAATGGCAATATTACTGCTGTTTCTGATAATAATACATCTCTTTCTTTTACTTATGACGCCCTGAATCGGCTTACAAGCTACCGCGATGCTTTCGGTAACACGGTTGCTTACACCTATGACCGATCAAGCAACATTAAATCAATCCGTTATCCTGGCAGTAAGACAGTTCGGTATAACTACTACTCCGATAATCGACTGCAGAATGTGACTGATTGGAACGGAAAAACGACCGAATACAAGTACCGCGCAGATGGACAGATTGATCAAATAACATATCCCAACAACTGCTATGTAAAATATGAATATGATGCCTCCGACCGGTTAATCGGGGTAAAAAATCGTAAATCGAATGGCGAAGTAATATGCAGCTATTCATATACGCTTGATGCTATCGGCAACGTCAAAGAAGAAGATCGAATCGAACCAGTGGATATTCCACCGATTGAACCCGCAAACGTCAGCTACTCTTACAATGCTGCCAACCGCATGTTGAGTGCCGGAAGCGCTTCTTTTAACTACGATGCAAACGGAAATTTGACCAGTGGCTTCAGCCTGTCTCTACAATGGGATTATAATAATCGACTCACGAAAATCAATGGCAGGTATACTGCTGAATATTTATACGACGTTTTTGGAAACCGGCGGCAGGCAATCCGTAATGGAAAGACCACTCGCTACGTTCTGGATATCAACGGACCTATGAGTCAGGTATTAATGGAGACCGATGCCAATAACAATCCACGGGCTTATTATATTTACGGCATCGGATTGATTTATCGGATAAAGGCAGATGGAACTTACCAATATTACCATTATAATAATGTCGGAAGCACGATTGCAATGACAGACCAATCTCAGAATATCACTCACAAATATTTCTATACGCCATTTGGAGAGCTACTTGCCAAAGCAGAAAAGGATTTCAACCCCTTCCGTTATGTCGGACAGTTTGGAGTGATGGATGAAGAGAACGGACTCTACTTCATGCGGGCACGATATTATGATCCGGTTGCAGGCAGGTTTATCAGCGAAGATCCGATTTGGGATGTTAATTTGTATGCTTATGCTAATAACAATCCCCATATGTTTATAGATCCAAAAGGAGAGTTTTTAAAAGAAATTGCCAAATTTGTAGCAAAAAAAGTTGGCAAAGTGATTGTAAAAAAATCAAATAATGCTATCTTTGATGGCGAAGAGGCACCAGGAATATTAAAATATTTAGGAAAAATTCCGGTAATCGGAATATATGTCGAAGGTATTTCCGGGAATGTACAATGTGCAGGTGAAGAGATTGATGAAAATGGAAATATATTCGTCAACGGGAAGTATTTTGGAAATATAAATGATTACTAAAAGAGGTGAGTCATGAAATATATTTTACTTATTAACTTATTAGTAACGTATTCAGTTTGCACTTATTCTCTAGAAAATCAGATTCGATTTGATTACGACGACCTCAACCGCCTTACAAAAATAAACTATGGCAACGGCACTATCATCGAATACAGCTACGATGCCGTAGGAAATCGCACCGCCAAAATTATAAATTCGTCAATACGAGCTTATGCAGTATCCGGGAAAATTCGGTATTACTATCAAAATAAACCGGTGCAGAATACAGAAGTGCATTTAACAGGACAGGCAGAATATCGGGTACAGAGCAATAGTAACGGCGATTACAATCTGCCATCAGTTTTTAGTGGGCAATATAGTTCAACTGCATCCAAAGCAGATGATATTTCCCGGGGACTATCTGCAACAGATGCATCACAAGTCGCTCGCCATGCATTGGGCATTAATCCGTTCAACTGCTACCAAAAAATTGCCGCGGATGTCACTGGTGACGGCTACATCTCTGCAATGGACGCTTCGCGAATTGCTCGCTGTGCAATCGGAATAATTACTAATTTTGGTAGTGGGAATCCCCATTGGAGATTTGTTGCCGGTCAAATTACCAGTTGTTCCAATTGGCCTCCGATCCAATTTAATGAATCATTTAATTATTCACCGCTATCATCGAATTTGACCAATCAGGACTTCATAGCTCTCCGCATGGGGGACGTTACGGGAAACTGGCAACCGGATGCCGGCGCTTTAGCAAAAGTAGAAAATATTTCAAATTCAGAGATAATTCATTTGAGCCCCGGCGCCCACGCGGCCGACCTTCACGTTCATCTCGAGCTCCACCAGTATTTTGATGTAGAAGGCATTGATCTTTCAATCGAATACGATCCACAACTTCTCTCTTTCCAACGCGCAGAATTAATTGCAGATATTAGCAGTGAAAGCTACAATGTCATGATCAATGACCAAAAGGAGGGCGAGGTATACATCGCAATTTATGCAACATCAGAAAATCTATATTCCGGTTCCGGCATTATTGGTAATCTTCTGTTCAATATCATCTCAGAAAATGGCTTCTCGTCCTCAGTCAACATCAAGCGATTTGAAGTCAACGAACATGCGATCACGACGCGTGTATTTGAAATCGAAACAACGCTACCGACAAAATATGCGCTCTACCAGAACTATCCCAATCCATTTAATCCTGAAACAACGATTTGTTACGATTTGCCTAAACGGGCACGAGTCCTGCTTTCGATTTATAATATTGAGGGACAGTTGGTAACAACTCTCATTAACGGAGATCAATCTGCTGGATACCAAAAAGTCATGTGGAATGCAAATAACATCCCAAGCGGTGTTTACTTTTATAAATTTCTTGCTAAACCAATGGACGGTTCAGAGAATTTCATGCAAACTAACAAATTAATTTTGCTAAAATAATATTGCTTTTTAATATGAGCTAGGAAAAGCCAAATTATTTTATAAATGGAGAATCCAATGAAAAAAAATATAGTTATACTGTGTATTATAATCCTAATCTTTCAAGGACAAATTTTGTTTGCCGATCCTACGTGCTCACTTCCGGACGTGACGGTAGAACCGGGACAAAAAGTTCCAATCGAAATAACCGCAACAAATCTGGTGAATCTGGAGGGGTTGGTCATCGAGATAGGATATAATCCAAATGTTGTATCTGTCAACAGCGTAACTTTAGACAATAGTATACTGAAAAAAGAAGAACATCTTATTCAGCATATTAATGATCCATCTGGTTCTGTGCGTATTATGATCTATGCTACTGGTACGTTATTCTCCGGCGGTGGAACGATAGCCACAATTTACTTTGATGCAATCGGGCAAGCAGGTACTTCTACAACGCTTTCAATCACAAAATTTGAGGTCAATGAACAAAATTATTCTAATACAGAGGATGGCAGTATAACTATTAGCTCAAGTCCCCCAATCACCCACACGTTAACAGTCCAAGTTTCCCCTTCAAATTATGGATACACTATACCGTCTGTTGGATCACATCAATATGAACAAAATACCGAAATTAATATTACAGCTATTCCTTATAGTGGCTATAGTTTTAAACAGTGGAATGGCGATGTGGTTAATCCTGGTTTATCTGAAACTCAAGTCATTATGGATACTGATAAAACTGTAACGGCTGTATTTGAGGAAGGGCAACAACCTGTTCTTTGCATTTCTCATGAATTCTTTGATTTCGGCGAAACAACAACCTCTCTACCACTAACCATAACCAACTGCGGAGGCGGAAACTTAAATTGGCAGGTGGAGGAAACTATTTCCTGGTTGACTGCCTCACCGACACAGGGAACAAATAATGGAACTGTAACTATTTCCATTGATCGCTCCGGATTATCCTCAGGATCATATACGAATAATTTTGCGATCACTTCCAACGGTGGAAATAAAACAATAAATGTTGAAATGATGGTTTCTGAATCAGCACCCGATTATTTCGAAGACTTCGAAGACAGAATTGCTGATGGCTGGCAGCCGCTCAATGCAAACCGTTGGTCGATTGTGCCTGATGAGGGAGATTATTCGTATTACCTGAATACCTCTGATTATGAAAATAATGATGAGCTGCTTTTAGGTGAATATTCGATTTTACAAAATTACGATTTCACGGATTTCGAATTTTCCTGTCTGGCAAAATCAGCAGAAAATTTGAGTAGTAATGCATACGCTGATTATGCAATAATATTCGGATTTCAAGATAATGATAACTCCTACTTTGCTTTCTTAAGTCGAATGAAAAATTACACCAAAATAGTAAAAAGGATTAATGGAGTCCCTCAAGACCTTGTTGTTTACGATAATCTTGTGTTTAAAGACAATTTATATCACGAAGTGAAGCTCGTTCGTAACGGTAATTTTATCTATGTTTATTTCGATGATAATATCATACTCTCTGCTCAAGATGCAACTTTTACAAGCGGCAAAATCGGCGTTGGTTCATATAATGATGCAGCTTTCTTTGATGATATCCTAATAAAAACAGAGAGTGGCCCAGCCATCCCGCAATATCTTAAACTAATTACACCTAACGGAGGTGAAACCTGGGAAGTTGATAAGAATTATTCTATCAAATGGGAATCTGATTATTACACTGGCAAAGTAAGACTCGACATCTCCACAACCGGAGGAAAAACCTGGTGGGATATTACAAAGGGATATTTAACGCCGAACGATGGCTCCTATCGCTACACACCGGAATTAAACAATGTTTCAGATCATTGCCTGTTTCGCGTCGTATCCGATTTAGATCCATCAGTAATGGACAGAAGCGATGGAGAATTCAGGATCATTAATCCTGATCCGGATAGTTATGAATATATTGCGTACAAAATACCTGCCCAATATTCCACTCCGATAGTTGACGGAAATATTAATGAAATTTTTTGGGACTACGCACCGGAAGACTCGCTTTTAAAAGGTGGAGACCCAGATGTTTGGGGTTCGGACTGGACGGATTGGAATGATAATCTTGTCACATGGAAAACGCTGTGGAGCGATCAATCGAACAAATTATATGTAGCGATAAAAATTAAAGATAATGTTCGGGGCGCATTTGATAACAGTTCCCCGGGCAGCAATTTTATGCCTTTTAAGGATGATTGCCTCGAGCTGTACACCGATGGAAATAATGACGGCGGTAGATATGAGGGGAATTATTCTCTCGCCCAGCAGTGGTTTGTCACTGGAAATAATAAAATTATCCTGGATGATTATCCCACAACATATCCATTTGAATACTTTACCGGAAAGCAATTAAACACGGCAATTGGACAGGGCGCAAATGGCGATTGGAACTGTGAAGCGGAATTCGAGATATATGATTCGTTCCCAGATACACGAAAAATGCTTTCTGTGGGAGCAAGTATCGGTTGGAATATCTGGTATGATGATTCGGATAATCAAATATATCAGGGCGGTATCTACGAACGCGAGCATCAGGTTGGTTGGCGCTACGATGGTATGAGCTACGTAAATGCTGACTATTTCGGTGATTTGATATTGGCGGGTGATTTACAAGTTCCAGACATTACTATATCTGCGCCAACAGCAGGAGATGTTCTGCAAATCGGCAGTGAATTTGAAATAAAATGGACCTCTTCAGGAGTCGGTGATCTGGTGAAAATTGAATTTTCATCAGATGGAGGCGGCAGTTGGTCTGTTCTGGCGAATAGTACGGAGAATGACGGCTCGTTTAAATGGATTCCACAAAGCCAACATCAAACCAATAGCGGGATGATAAAAATATCCAGTGTATTTAATTCCAGTATTTTTGATATTAGCGGAATTTTTACAGTCGGGCAATCTCCGGAACTCCATGTCAATCCGACAGAATTAAATTTCGGTACAAGTGGGAACAGTCTGACTTTTCAAATAAGCAATACAGGCTCCGGAACGCTATCATGGTCTGTTGCAGAAAATCCCGATAAATCATGGATCACATCTGTTGCGCCAGCCAGCGGGACGAATAGTGCTACGGTTACGGTCACTGTCAACAGAGCAATGGTTTCCGCTATATCCGAAACCGGCAAGCTGACTGTGACCTCAAATGGTGGTAATCAGGATGTAACTGTGAACATTGAGAAAGAAGCGGAATTACCAACTCACTGGAACTATACCGCCAACACAGGTAACAGTGCAATCGTTGTCTTGCCTCTTGCTGTCAATCCTAATATTAACGGAACCTTGCTTCAAAATGGGGATTTTGTGGGGGTTTTCAATGCAAATGGCTTATGCTGTGGCTGGAATCAATGGCAGGGAGCGAATCTGTCTGTCACTATTTGGGGAGATAACGACCAGACGCCAGCAGTGGATGGATTTCAAGCCGGACAGTCGATTCTCTATCGCGTCTATCGGCTCAGCAAAGATAAAGAATGGCAAAACGTGCAGGTGGGTTATAGCCAGGGAAATGGAAATTACGCGCCAAATGCTTTCCTGGTGCTCAGTAAGTTCAGTGTCCAGAACACAGTTTGCCGTAGCCTGACTTTTAATAGCGGCTGGAATACGTTTTCTTTAAATATTTATCCTGAAAATCCGAATATCAATAGCGTTATGATGCCGATCCTTAATGATATTGTGATAATAAAAAATGGAGCCGGGCAAGCATTTATTCCGCAATATAGCATTAATGATATTGGTGATATTCGGTTTGATGAAGGCTATCAGGCATATTGTAAGCAAGATGCTGGATTGGATGTTTGCGGGCAACCAATTCCTGTCAACACGCCTATTGTTTTATCAGCAGGATGGAATTTAATAAGCTACTTGATACCATCGCCTGTAAATATTTCCACTGCGCTGGCAACGATCAACAGCCAACTGGTGATTGCCAAGAACAATATGGGACAAACGTATATCCCCATGTACGGCATCAACGATATCGGCGATATGCAGCCGGGACAGGGATACCAGGTCTATTTGAACGCAGCGGCTACGCTGATCTATCCGGCGGCGACAGCAGAATTAGCGGAAAAAGATCAGCCCACTGGTTTAAGAAAAACGCAGACCGAACATTTCACATTCACCGAAGGCACCGGCGATAATGCAACAGTAGTCATAACAACCACTGCCAATCCCCGCTTTTCGGATGGCACACCACTGGAAACCGGTGACGAAATCGGCGCATTTTCCACTGACGGATTATGCTGTGGCGCTGCTGTTTGGGAAGGAGCAAACAAAGCACTCACAATTTGGGGCGATAACAGCCAGATAGCGGATCAGGATGGATTTGTGGCAGGTGATACGCTGCGCTTCCGCGTGTGGAAAAAGTCCACGGAAACCGAACATCTGGCAGAGGTTACTTTCCAGGCAGGACATCCTGTGGTGTACCAGAGCAACGGATTTTCCGTGTTAACCTACCTAATTGCCGATGCGGAATCCAATATTGACATAGCAACTGCCGAGAATCCTTTAGCGCCGTCGAAAAACCAATTATTGCAGAACTACCCCAATCCCTTTAATCCGGATACGCATATCCCCTATCAGCTATCCCGACCCGCAAGAGTGATGCTGACGATTTACGATTTAAACGGCAGGCAGATTTGCACGTTGATTAATGAAGAAAAATCCGCCGGCCACTACACTGCCACCTGGAACGCTACTGACGCATCCGGCGAGAAAGTCAGCAGCGGAATTTACCTGTATCGATTGCAGGTGGAGAAAGAGGTTTTTAGTCATAAGATGATTTTGTTGAAGTAGTATGACATGACCAGATGATGGGTTAACCATTGAAAAATGAATTATTTGACAGGATAATCATGCCACAGGCAGATGCGCCTGGGCGCACAGGATAAACTTGATTTAAAAAAATATTAATTAGTGCCTGAACGAAAACTACTTATTTTCTATTTAAAATCAATACATTGCTCAGAAATGTGTTATATTGTTTATTCGATGATTTAATAATCCTTTTTAGACAGACTACTCCTGTTTGTG
>CAZCJL010000066.1:0-8405 GCA_964498785.1 uncultured Cytophagia bacterium
ATTCCGGGACAAGCCCGGAATGACATTTTACAAAAAAATCAAACTTATGATACAGATCCACGAGAAATTACCAACTTTTGGGAATTGCTCCCGAAATAAGCGGGAATGTTTTGAGATGAGTGATTATTTTCTTTAATCATTATGAAAAAGCGATCAATTGAAAATTATGGAACAGCATAGCCAAATCCCAAATAATCGATTCGTATTTATCAAACGCGGAAATTCAATTATCGCTAAGTCTGTTAAAGATATATTCAGTGTGAAAGGTTCTGTTCCCAAAAGAGAATGGAAGAGCTATTCTGAAATACGGGAACAAGTGAAAATCGAAATTGCGATGCGAATAGTTAAAGCATAATTTTATTAAAAGAAAAAAACCATTCCACTTTTACCCCCAGCTCTAAACTCATTATCCACTTCCTCTAAGCGTTGTTCAGTATTCATTTATTCCATTTTCTAATGCTTCACAAAGTTACTCAAATGGATAGTACTAAATAGGATTAACCCAATATATGTATAATGGATTTCTCTAAAATAATCTAGTTTCAAATTTTTAGATTAAAAATTTGAATATTGTGATAGATCGTTTATGGCACTTCAAGAAAAATCAAAACACAATAATTACCTCCATTCGAATCAAAACACGGTATTGTTAAATAATTTCCAGAACTTAAACCTGTTCTATCAATCACCACGGTAATGACATCTACCTCGGTGGTGGTAGTCCCTGAAGATGGATTAAAGCTTACCCATTGATCGTCTGCCATTGGAGAAATAGACCAGTTCAAGGTCCCTGTACCAGTATTTGTAATGTTTAATTGTAATTCATTTATTCCGGGATAAAATTCTAAACCAGCTGGCTCAAAATAAAGCTGTGGGTCTTCTTTATTATATACCGAAACAGTTGCGGATATCGTCGTATTCCCCCCATCTGAATAAATATAAATTGTCGCATTATGTTTGCCATTTGTCAAGCCGGATTTATCCCCCGAAACCTGGATCAGATCGTTTTCCAAAGTCGTCTGGCCACTTTGTGGATCGAAAGACATCCAATCAACATCAGCGCTTACAGACCAATTCAGCACCCCCATACCAATATTTGTAATTTCAAAATATTTTGTATCCTCCCACAATCCGAAATTGAACTCACTGATATTGACAGAAAGTATCGGCTCAGTTGGAGCCACGGTCATATAAAGAGGTAAAGCAACTTCCCCTCCGTTCGATTGAATTCGAAGTGCTCGCTCATAAGCTCCTGCTTCAAGTCCGCTACGATCAATTGTTACATCCACAAGGCTATAATTTGTTGTTGTCGTCCCACTATTCCGGTCTACCGTCGACCAAGGTGGCAGGTTTGAGATATTCCAATTTAGTTCGCCAGAGCCAGTGTTCTTAATGGCAAATGTTTTTTGCGTTTCGTTTGTTCCGAAATCGAGGGAAGTTGGCTCTACCGCAAGGAGTGGATTGGCAGGAACATTTACTAACACCGGCACATTTTGTGTGCCTCCGTTAGACGATACTGTAATCGATCCCTGATGATCCCCAGGATCGAGAATTTCCCTGTAAATCACCACATAAATCTGATCTGTTTCAGAGGTCGTACTACCACTTGTGACATTAACAGATATCCAATTTTGGTTTGGTGTGAGATTCCAAGATAGCGTGCCTCCACCATTATTTCTTATATTCATCCTCATAGAAGTGAGGGTAGATTCAAAATTTAGCGTAGAAGGAGAAATATACAAAATCGCCGAAGCCTGAACACTAAATAGTATCTGGATTTCTTTTGTTCCTCCATTTGACGTGACGGTTAATTTCGCATTATACGAGCCGGCAGCCAATCCATCTCTATCTATCGAGACATTAACCTGGTCGCTTTCGGTGGTTGTTGTACCCGAAGACGGATTTACACTAACACGAGAACTGTTGGATGAAATATTCCAGGTCAAAGTGCCACTACCACTATTCCTGACGTTAAAACTCATTGATGTTGCAGAGAGTCCAAAATCCAATATATTCCTGTCTATACTCAAAACTGGCTGCTCCGATACATACATTTTTACAGACACAGTTTTTTCGCCAGCATTTGATGTGAAAGAAATTATCCCTTCATGGCTCCCTGCTCCCAAACCGGTGCGATCAACAGTCACAGTCATAATCTGCTTTCCATTTGTTACAGAACCACTCGATGGATTTAATTGCATCCAACCCACATTTGATGAAGCCTGCCATGACAAGGTGCCGGATCCAGAATTAGCGATTTCCAATTGTTTTGAAGAGACACTACTGCTGAAATATAGTGTTGATGGTTGAATTTCAAAAGTTATTGTTTCAGGTACAATTAATCTCACGTGAACTATTTTGATTCCACCATTTGAATTTATTGTAATGAGTCCATCATACGAACCGGGATCTAAGTACATTCGATTAACAATAACAGTAATTTCGACTTCCCCGGTTGTTAATGAACCATTTTGAGACGTGACTCCAATCCATTGTTTATTGTCCGTAATTGAATAGTTTAATGTGCCCTGTCCTTTATTCATAATTCTAAAAACCTTTCGATCTTCTTTGGTGCCAAAGTCAAGATCGACGGGCTCAACATATAATTCCGGCACACCGGTAACAACCATCGTAACATTAATTGTTACCGAGCCACCATTTGAATTCACAACAACGGTTCCCTGATATGTCCCTGGTGTCAATCCCTCTCGATTCACAGTCATAGTCACATTATCTGTTTCTGTTCGTGTATCTCCTCTTGTCGGATTGGTTTCTAACCACGAAATATTTTCAGCGATCGTCCATGTCAACAATCCTGTTCCCGAATTACGAACTTCCATTTGTTTTGATGTTAAATTACTTCCAAAATCGAATGAGGTCAAATTAACAGATAATTTGGGACTTTCCGGAACACTTATTTTTACCTGAACATTCTTTGTGCCTACGCTGGAAACTACAGATACACTGCCAATATGTGTACCGGGCTGCAATTCGCTTCTATCAACTATGACATTTATATTATCAGTCTCCTTTGTCGTATTGCCAATTGTTGTGTTTAAAATTATCCAATTTTGGTCCTTGCTCAATTCCCATGTAATCATACCACTCCCGCTATTTGAAATGAAGAAGTAATCGTTTATTTTTGATTCGCCAAATTCCAATAAAGTTGGAGTCACAGAGAGAACAGGATTTTCGGTTACATTTAAATAAACTTGCACTTCTTTGCTACCGCCATTGGAAGTGATATTAATCTTACCATTGTGGTTACCAGGATCCAGATTATTTCTGGATACGTCAATTCTTACGCGATCTGTTTCAGCCTTTGTAGTTCCAGTCGATGGAATGATCGATATCCAGCTTTTATCACCTGTTGAATTCCAGTTCAGAGTTCCTGTTCCGGTGTTTTTAATATCGATATAATCTGTGTTTGCTGTCGATCCAAAATTAAGAGTAGTCGGATTAACATTGAGTAGAGGATTTTCGTTTACCACCATTTTAATGTTAATCGTTTTTTGACCGGCGTTAGAATTGACATAAACATTTCCGTAGTAAGAGCCAGGTTGTTTCCCACTTCTGTTTACAGAAATTATGATTTTATCTGTTTCGGTTTTAGTATTTCCGCTACTCTTATCAACTGTAATCCAGTCACTATCATCATTAATAGTCCACTCTAGCAATCCGGTGCCAACATTTTTGATATTTACTTCTTTTGAATTTTGAGAAGCTCCGAAATCGAGATTTGATTCGCTAACGTATAATTGTGGGATTTCAAATTCGCCATGATCTTGTGCAATGATTATTTCGCTGACAGGAAAATTATAATAATACTTTGCTAAATCATAACCCAATACCTGGACTTGAAAACCTACCTCTCCATCAAATCCGGCTTTTAATGCAATATCCCAATAAGTATTTGTCGCAGTTCCGTTCCATTGCAAATACGGAAGAATCCCAAAATACGGACCGACGACTCCGTATATATAGATATTCAACCGCGGTTTTATATATCCACGTATTCCTGATGTCACTTTAGATGACCAAATAGTAGGATGAGCATTGAATTTATTTCCCGGTTTCCATATATTCCGCCACTGAGGAGTTAATTCACGATCATATTGAGAGCCAACTTCTAAGCTAAATTCATTATCGAATCCACTTTGTATATCCCCATAAGCCCCAATTTCAACTTTATATCCTGCATAGAATTCTAAACTAACAACTATCACAATAGGAACAGGTACACCAGCCGGTGTAGGTACCCAGATCGTAACTTCTTTTTCAAATTTTGGAGGTAATTTTATTTCTCTCTCGTGATTGATTTCTTTGGTAACTTCGACCAATAAATCAAAGTCACCCTTCAATCTACCAGATGCGATTCCACGGGCGTGATTAATCCCCCATACATCAATTTCCAATCCAAAATCTATGTCTGGTTCAAAAGTTATTATGCCTTTGGCAATTGTTATTGATAAATTGCATCCATTGATTACACTGTTATAAAGTTGATATCCAGAAACGTTAATTCTGTGCTCCTCAAGGCTGAATTCCGGTTCCATCATCGATTTTTTCAAATTTGAGTTAATCATCTCAAGTTTGAAACTGGTATCTATTTTTACTTTCTCAAATAATTCTGTTAATCTTGCTTGTTCTGTTTGGCAAACTATTCGATTATCACCAGTCACCTGGAAACTGATCACCTTTCTCAAATATCCTTTTCCTGTGGACCCTACAATGATGCTACCATCCTGAAATTGATGTTTTTTCCCGGTAAATGAGAAGGTATAAGTACCGGCTGTTGTATCTTCCAGTGAGATTGAAGGTTCAGAATCCACAGCGATGACTTTATCCGCTAAAATAGTATTCCTGTTACCAGAGAAATCAGGATCTAATGGATTTGTATGCTTCCGATCGTCACAATTTATTACAAAAATTAAGAGTGTTAGTAAGCCAATCGAAATTATTTGATTTTTTAAGCTTCGCATAATATGCTCCAATTAGAGTCTTACTGTAAAATGGTATTTATAATTCCGGTCAGGATAAAAGTCACCCCGGAAGCTAATAGATATTTCGCCTTTTTATCATGATTCTCAGCATTTTTATGGAGTTTAACAACATCCTCAGTAGATTGAGAACTATAGTAATTGTAATAGGTTTGATTTCCCTTCCAGTTGTAATAGTAACTTGCAATCGAGGATGCAACTCCAGCTCCAATCAAACTATTGCTAAGCCAATTTCGTTCATGAGAATCATTCTGACCATTGCCCGAAGATAAATTAAAATCATATTGCAAACCAGCTCCAACATCCACACTGTAAATATTATCCTTTAAATAGCTAAAGCCTCCCTCAACTGAAATATGCATTGCTTGCTGAATCGGCAACTTAATTCCTGTTGTGAGCTTTAAAATACCGCCCTTTTTCGATTTGAAACGACTCTCCATATTAAAATTATGATCCCAGATATTGTCAAAATCTCGATAGTAGCTAAAGCCATAACCAAGATTTAAACGCAGGAATTTGTATCCAATCAAGACCATTGGAATAACAGCGATTCTCCGCGGAAACGTATAGCTGCTTAGTCCGACATAATTTTCAAATTCTGACTGTAACCCTTCGATTTGTAATTGAATAAATCGATACTTAATTCTAAAATAGGGAACGGGTTCCATGAACCATCGATCTCCCCATCGATGATTTCCGTAGCTACTACCAATAGCAATAGAAAGCTTTTGAGGTTCTTTAATACGGTCAGCAGTGACAGATACAGATCTCTTCTCGTAATCAACCAGATATTTTTCCAGCACCTCAGTATCTTTCGGGAGACCCTCCAAACTGCCCGCCGGACGCTGAATGATGACATTAAACGATTGAGATGCCTCAGCATCAGTTAAATCATTATCATCATCACAAAAAACAATAAGTTTTAATTTCATCTCGCTTAAATTTTCAGGTAGTTTTAATGCTTTAAAAATTATTAGATTTGTCACATCGTCAAAGTTAACATGTAAATACTTTTCCTTATCTGATTCAAGATAAACCGAATAGTAAAGCCGTTCCGAATTCAAATCTGAAAAATAAGATTCTGAATCCAGTGAAAGATAGAAGCTTTCAGTTATTTCAAGCTTAATATCTTCAATTTCTTTTAATGGAACAGGTTCTTCATTAGAATCCGCATATAACCTGTCGATAACTAAAACAGCATTAAAAAAGGTTAAAATAATGAGACAACGGATCATATCATTTTTCCTTGTGATTAAAATAATTTTTTAATAGATTCAGTTTTCCAAATTCATTATTTGTTTATCACTATTCAAGCCTCCTTTTAATTTAGACGATATCACCGACATACTTTTAGAATAAGCCAAAATTACAAAAACAAGCAATAAAGCCACTGGCGGAATCCACTTGTTGATATTCAGAATTTGTTTATACTGTTTTTCATTGGTATTTTCTTTTAATTCCTGCAAAAGAGAAAAGCCGAAATCAAAGATATTTTCTTCCTGTGCCAAATATATCCCGGTAATCATATAAAATTTATCCAGGGCATCTTTTTCTTGAAAAGATCTCTCATACGCTCTCGCCAATAACCTCCCGAACATATTATTTGAATTCAGAAGTTTGACAATTACGCCATAGATTGTAGCGTTTAAAAGAATTGATAGAATACAAATAATTGCTAATATAATTATTATGGTTGATTTCATCTGGCTCCCTTTTGGATATAAATATGATCTTATTTTGTTTTCATTGAGTTCATTGGTGATTATATTATTTTGTGTATTTAGTAAAAATGAAAATAATCGATCAATATATTTTTGCCCTGGCCTCGCATTTCGCCATTTTTCACTTTTAAACATTCCTTATCAATTATCATACCATAAATTATTTTAATGTAACTTCTATGTCGTTCTTAAAAATCAATAACATAGTAAGATAATAAAATATTATTAGAAATAGTTGATGCAAAAATGACACAATCCTGTGTCATTTTTACGATAAACAATAAAAATCTATCATTCCAACGACACATCAATTTCAAAGAAAGTGGGTGGATAACATTAAGTGGATTTTTATATTTTAGGTTGGTAAAAATAAAAGACTGATAATCTCAATTGCTCTGTTTGAGATATAATGCCTTTTAAAAGCTATTTATCATCCATATATTTAAAAATACCTTGATAATTTTAAATATTTTTAATATCTTTCATAAGTTGACTTGGAATTACAATAAAAGCATTTCTAATATTAATTTTTTTGGGAGTACGAACATGGAAATTTTAACAGTTCCTCGCATACTTCGTGAGAAATTAGGTGAAGATGAAACTGAGTCTTTGATTGAACTCTTAAACAAATCAAACTCGAAACAAAAAGATGATGTACTTTCTTTTGTGGTTGATAAATTCGAAAGAAGATTATCCGAAGAATCCTCCAAATTGCAGGTTGAGTTATCTAAAACACGGGCAGATATTATTAAATGGATGTTTATATTTTGGGTTGGTCAAATTGGGGTGTTGTTGGGAATAATTTTTGGCTTTTTTAAGTCATGAATTTATAGGTTGCTTCAAATTTCAATCCACGCATCCTTCCGTACATTCTAAAAATTAATCTAGACAACTACAAAATATTTTAGTAATATAAGATTGCAAGTAATTGTAACTCCAAGGAGACGCAAATGAGTGAATTAAATGAAACCATTAAAACTATCTTTGAGCAATCCGATGGTATGAACTCTGAGGAAGCTTTAAAAGAAGTTTCGCTTTTGATCACACTCTCAAAGAGGGATAAATACCGGATGGAATGTCAATATTTCGAAAAGAAGTATAAAATGAATTTAAACGATTTCGAAAAGCATCTCCACTCCATTTCGAACGCTGAAGATTATGACCAAGAAAATGATTTAAACGACTGGGAATTTGCGGTATCTTCGCTAAATTGGTGGCAAAAGCGAATCATGTTTTTTAAAGGGAAATAATAATGAAAATGGAAATTGAATCTCAGGATTTAAAAGCGTTAATCAAAGAAGCCATCCGGGAAGTTTTAAAAGAAGAAAATTTCAATTACTTCATGAATTCGATTCCTTATGTTTCGAATGAGGAGATGGATGATATTCGAAAAATTTACAGGAAGCCCGGTGAGAGAATAGTTGCGGATAGTGAGGATTTAGAGTTATGAGGTGGACGCTTCAATATTCTAATCAGGCTAAAAAATTTATTGAACAGCATGAATTACAAATTTCAATTAGAAACGAATTCAAAAAATTTCTCTCTAAAATGCAGGGAGAAGATGTTAATTTAGACATCAAGCGATTAATTGATTTTAGAGGAGATATTTATAAGTAAAATATTGATATTTTTTAAGCCGACACCTCAATCCCCAACCCCCGCATTTTCCGGTACAAATTCGCCC
>CAZCJL010000066.1:8505-36020 GCA_964498785.1 uncultured Cytophagia bacterium
TTTTTAACTTTCGGTGGGCGTCGTTTCTCTTGCAACTTATTTATTCACGAAGTCTCTTTTGTAACCGTTTACAGGGTAAATCGATAGAAACCGCTGAAGCGGTTAAATGGAGCGTGTTAAGATACATATTACACCACAATAAATTGTGGTGCTGGTTCAACTCCACTTTGAACGAACACAATGATTTATCATGGTGTTAAGCCATTCATTAAAAATACCTGAAGCCGTTTCAACGGCTTCTAAATGCATCCTGTGATCGGTTATGATATTTAAAGTAAAATATTGATCTTCTATAATTATTCATGATAAATTTTCAAGCTAGAATTTTAAGCCGACACCTCAATCCCCAACCCCCGCATTTTCCGGTACAAATTCGCCCGGTCCATGCCAAGGATTTCCGCGGCTTTGGCAACTTTCATATTATTTTCAATGAGGATTTGCCGGATGTATTCTTTTTAACTTTCGGTGGGCGTCGTTTCTCTTGCAACTTATTTATTCACGAAGTCTATTTTCTACATATTTTACGACTTCTTCTGCCTGCTGTGTCATTTCTTCCGCTTGCTTTTTTGAAACAAGTGCGTCGTAATCATAATCTGACTTCTGCCTGATATTAAACGCGTTAATGAAAATTCGATGATATTCTTTAGGTGCTTTATTTTCTTTTGCGTAATATTTTCCAAAATACGATATTACAGCTTTATGGCTGGAAAATTCTTTCCCTTTTTCAAAAAGGATCAATGCGGATATGGCATGGAAAATAGCATAATATGCACGATTTACCGCACCAAAGTATAAATCATTTTCAAGCAATGTGTGCATTTCAAGCAAATTTTCTTTGCTTCGACTAAGAAGTTTAAGAGCATCTTCTTTTAAGCCGCCCTCTGCCATAACACCTTTCCTTCAGAACTAATATTCGTTGCTAATAACCTTCCATTTTTTTTCATTGTTTCAAATCTTTCTTTCGAGATCAATAAAATTGAAATAAGGCAATCGTATTCCAGTGAATATTTCGCTGCCACTGAGTTCGCTATCTGCCATAACTCATCACTTTCATTTCTGGCGATAATGGCAACATCAATATCCGAATCTTCATTCCCCCTGCCCTTTGCGGTTGAGCCATACCAGATTATTGAATGAATTTCAGATTGAGTTTTATTCAAAAGGGCAGTTGAAAAATTTAGAACGATATTTTTTATGAGTTTATTTTCCATAATCGTTTAGACATCAATTTAGTCCTTTATTTCTATTGAAGATAACAAATTATAGACGAATAGTCAAGAGATTTTTAAGCCGACACCTCAATCCCCAATCCCCGCATCTTCCGGTATAAATTCGCCCGGTCCATGCCAAGGACTGCCGCGGCTTTGGCGACTTTCATATTGTTTTCCACAAGGATTTGCCGGATGTAGTCCCGTTCAAAGTTTTGGCGGGCTTCGGACAGAGTGGAGGGTGTTTCTTGCTGAGGAGATTTGTGAATGTTTAATGCGTTACTTTTTTGCAGGAGAATTTCTTTCACGTCTGCCAGGTCGATCTGGCCGCCATCGATGAGCAGCAGCATTCTCTCGACAAAGCTCCGTAACTGGCGGACGTTGCCGGGCCATGCAAACCCTTTCAGATAATTCATTGCCGCCGGCGTCAATATCGGTTTTACCATGCCGTTTTCTTCAACATATTCATTCATAAAATGATCAATTAGCAGCGGGATATCACTTTTGCGTTGACGCAGCGGCGGAACGTAAAGCGGAAATCCACTCAGGCGGTAGAACAGGTCTTCACGGAAATCACATTCTTCCACCATCTGCGCTAAATCTTTGTTAGATGCCGCAATGACCCGGACATCAGAATGGGTGATTTCGGTGGCGCCAACGCGCTGAATTTCACCGTTTTCCAGAAAGCGCAGCAATTTAGACTGGGCAGAAAGACTGAGATCACCGATTTCATCGAGAAACAGCGTGCCGCCATCAGCGACTTCAAAGCGACCCTTTTTGGCAACATGGGCACTGGTGAACGCGCCTTTCGTGTGTCCGAACAGTTCGCTTTCGATTAAATTTTCCGGGATCGCGGCACAGTTAATTTTAATTAATTGTTTTTCATTGCGTTTGCTCCCCTGATGAATCGCCTGCGCCACCAGTTCCTTGCCAACGCCATTATCCCCTAAAATCATCACCGGGATTTTCATTGGCGCAATTCTATCAATCATTTCAAACAGTTTCATCATCATATCCGACTGACCCACCATCTTGTAACGAGCCAGAGAATGTTTCTTGTATTTATCAAGTTCCTGTTTTAAACGGCTCAGGGACAGAGCGTTACGGACTGTTACCAAAATCCGGTCGCGTTCCACTGGTTTTTCAAGAAAGTCATACACACCGGCTTTGGTTGCTTCAACAGCTCTGGTAATCGTGCCGTAAGCAGACAATACGATGATCGGGATATATGACTTTTGCTCCGTCATTTGCCGGGCTGTTTCTATGCCATCACCATCGGGGAGCATCATATCCAGTAATGTGGCGTCAATATCGTTATGAGTAAAAAGTTGCAGACCTTTGGCTACGGTATTTGCTTCAATCGTTTTATAACCTTTTCGGGAGAGAATACGGGAAAGACTTTGGCAGACGTTTACATCATCATCAACAATTAAAATGGTTTCCATAAAATATCCGGTTTATTCGATTACAGGTTTTATCAAAAATGCTTTAGCAATCCCCGTGCCATTGAATGGCGCTTTCGTCGTATCTTATTACAATTCTCGCCGCTCCGTGACCGGAAATCTCAGCGTCACAGTTGTCCCTTTGCCTTCTTCAGAGTATATAATGACATCCCCTCCGTGATCTGCCATAATTTTTTTCACGATACTCAGTCCCAGTCCGGTTCCCCCTTTTTTCAATGTAAAATAGGGATCAAATATTTTTGAGAGAAATTCAGCCGGGATTCCATTTCCCGTGTCCCGAAATTCAATTTCCACGAATTTTTTCGCCTTTCTATGTGAATCCGATTCCGGGAATAATTCCACAAGCCGGGTTGAAATGATCAGGCGACCTTTGCCGTTCATGGCTTCGATGGCATTATTCACGATACTTTCGACGACAAATGCAAATTGCTCTGTATCAACATTGATCCGGGGCAACCCGTCTTTCAAGTCGCGCTGCACAGAAATTCCGGCTGGAATAATCGTACAGAAATTTGATAGCAGTTCATTGATCTTATCTTTGATATCAATTTGTTGTAATTTTGACTTCTCAAATTCCACAAATCGCATGAATCCGTCGCTCATTTTTTTCAAACGAGCTGTTTCATCAATAATTGCCTGCAACGATGCCTCACTTTCCGCATCCCGAATACCATATTTTTCATCGAGCAGGTCTCGTAATTCTTCTGCCTCTAATTTCACGGTGGTCAGCGGATTTTTGATGCCATGCGCCAGCCGCTGGGCAACCGGCGCCCAGGCTTTTACCTGTCGCAGATGCTCCTGTTCACTCAAATCATTGAAAATAATCACAAAAGATTTCATAATCGGAATGTAATTGCTAACGAAGCGATACGTTTTGTCGTCTTTATACTGAAATGTCACTTCATTCTCTTTTTGTTCTACAATCAGCCGCAGCGCGGTAATGACCTGCTGCTCGTCGCTCAGTACGATAAAATGCTTGCGGGCAACATGTCGCATATCCTGCTGACTGAAAACATTCCAGTCCGATCCTGTTTTTAATATCTTTCCTTTTTTATTTAATATCAATGTCCGGTCTATCAGTCCGGCGCTTTCTAAAAACGAATAAAGAATTTTCTTCGCCTGGCTGCCCCAGAAGAAATCTCTGAATATAATAAGAAACAAAGCAATGGTCAGGATGATTAGCAACCAGATCATTACATCGATATTTTTACTGGCGATTCTCTGAACCGGGGGAATTTTCGTCAGCTCCAGTAACTCATATTCAGTATGCTGAGGATCAATATAGTTAGTTAAAAAAATATGGGATTTGGAATGCGTCTTTAATAAATATATCAGTGAAGAATATTTCAGTGAAAGGGATTTCAACAATTTCAATTCATGGTTCAGAATAAGCAATCGGTTATCTGCGGTGACGCAAATCACCTCCGGGATTTTATTACCATCGAGATCGCCGATTCCGGCAACAGTTATCGCTCCGCCATAAGAAACAGATGTGTAAATCTCCTTCAACTCGCCGTTAAAGATTCGGACTTTTCCATCTAAGTTTCCGATAACGAGTTCGTCCCTGCCATCATTGTTGAAATCGGCGCAGCTATTGAATTTTGCAGCCTGCAACGACGTGAACTGTTTTCCGGCACGCACTTCATCTATATATTTACCGCTGCGACCATCGAAAACTATCAACGGCGCCTGCGACTTGCGTTCCGGATTCGTACCATAACTATACACGCATACTTCTTTACAACCATCGCCGTCCAGATCGGCGACAATCGGATTTGCACCGGTATAATAGGGACCAATGCGTTTGTGCCATTTTAATTTACTATCGGAGTTGAGTACGAACATGTAAGCCGTCGTATCCTTGTAACCATTATATTCCACCGCGTTTGCCGGTGCATAGCTTCCGGTGATGATCTCATCAATGCTGTCACCATCAATGTCAGTGATTTGGGTATTAAATACCTGCGGACCGAACAGAAATTCCCACACCACCTGCCCGGTTTCAGGAATCACTGCCCGCAAGCCGCGTTTTCCTCTGTCATACGATGTATTTAATGCCATCAGCAACAATCTGTCGCTCTTCTTCGAGCGAAAATATCCAATGGGAAACATCACATGATGCAGTTTTCCATCTTTATTTCGATCTGTGCCTGTAAAAATTGTGTAGTCAGTAATTTTCTTTTCATTGTGTGCAATCGTCAGCAGGCGGTAAACAGATGAATCCGGTGTATAATGATGCTGCAACAGACAAATCGAATCCATCCGACCTGTCGTCAATGCAAAGTAACCATAATCTTTATCCAAAGGCAAACCATTGCTAAATACGATCATTTCATTCATCGCATTAGCAATATTTACCTGACCTTTAAAGAAAAACACGACATCATCGCTGCCGTTCTCATCGATATCCGCAAGCTGAATATTTTGAGGCCTGACATCTTTCCAGCGGGTGATGATTTTGTAAGTTTCATCTGCGCTTGAGGCAAATATCTGACATGTCGCTAAAAGAATAAAGAGGCAGGATTGGAAAAATTTAATTCTGTGCATTTAATTTTTCCTGATTTAATTGAAGGCCACCAGTGTAATTTTATCATACGTATAAGATATTAAGATAATAATTTTCTGTAAAAAATCAAGCCATTTTTTTGAATCCGCATAATACTGTTCTTAAATCGTAATAAAAGAAATCTAATAACCGCAATGCAAAAATATAATTTTAATTGATTCTCTAAAAAAAAATATGTATGTTATTATATAATAAATCATATAAGGACATTTCCCCATGACCGGAAAACGCTTTTCTGCGCATTTCACATGGCTGTATTTTATTCTTGGCGTCTTTTGTCTTATCACGGCTGGCGTGTTTATGGAACGGGCTGCGTTGATACCGATTGTTCCGTCATTCTTTTTGCGCGGTTTACTATACAGTTTACTTGGTATTTTTTTATTGCTGATGTTCGGGAGCAGTCGAAAAAATTCAGGGATTGATGAAAGTTATTGAAAACCAAATCTTAGCACAAAATTTAAAGAAGATTATAAAATGAAGCTACACATTTTAAGTGATTTACACAACGAATTCCAGCCATATCGCCCATCAAATGTCGACGCAGACATTGTGGTTCTGGCCGGAGATATTAACCTCGGACTACGCGGCATCGATTGGATTGATAAATATTTTTCAGAGAAACCTGTTATCTACATTTGCGGCAACCATGAATATTATCGCCACTCCATGCCGAAACTGACTGAACAATTAAGAGAAGCTACCGCAGGCAGCCATATTCATTTTCTTGAAAATAATATCTTTGAATATGAAGATGTCATATTTCTTGGTTGCACGCTCTGGACCGATTTTGAGTTGTTTGGAAATCACCGGATCGCTCAATACGAAGCTGCCAAAAACATGAACGATTATCGATTGATCAGAGTGGCGCCCAAATATCGCAAACTGAGACCTTCGGATACTTCTATCTTACACTTTCAATCAATTCAGTTTTTAAAAGAAAATCTGGAAAAATATAGTGATCGAAAGATTGTGGTGGTTACCCATCATGCTCCCGGCATGAAATCTGTACCCGAGTTTTTTAAATCGGAGATAATTTCAGCAGCATACACTTCAAATCTGGAAGCACTAATCGAGGAACATAATATCTCTCTGTGGATTCATGGCCATCTGCATGATTCCAGTGATTATTACATTAAGAATACACGTATTTTAAGCAATCCGGCTGGTTATCCGGATATGCGGAATCAGGATTTTATCCCCGATCTGGTGATCGAAATTTAAATAATTGTGATGAAGTGATTTTTTGATGAAAATGATCAACAAGAAAAATCAGCAGTGAAAATCCCAGCCCCGGATAGATTGGCTCCAGTCCTAAAAAATACTTTCCGTTCATAGCAGGGATTAGTTTTGAAAATACCCAAAATCCTGCAATCAGTGCGCTTCCGATCATTGAAATAATGACGAACCCTTTTCTCATGCGTATTTTATCAAAAAAACTGGAGACAAGCGGAACCAATAATGCCGGCGTTCCGATAGATCCCAAATCTTTCCAGATACGAATAATGGACTGTGCGTAATATGCAATGATGATTGCCACGACTGCGCTAACAACCAAACTCCATCGGGTGTATTGATTCACGTTAGTTTCCGGGGCATCTTTTTTCAGGCGCCAGATGACATCTCTGCCGAGCGTCATTGCTGCCAGAAATGAATAGCTGTCGATTGTAGACATGATGGTTGCCATTAATCCCACAAAAAATAATCCCCGTACAACCGGCGGCAGCACTTTCGCAGCCAGCGCCAGATAAGCAGTGACCGGATCGGCAAGGTTTGGAAGAATTGCCCGGGCATACATGCCGGTAAAAGTTGTCATGAAATCAAAAAAAATCCAGAAAAGCACGGATAGTAAAATACCGTTTTTCGCGACGCGTTCAGTTTTTGCAGCAAAACAGCGCTGGTAAAATGACGGTTCCACCAGCGTGGCCAAAGCGATGAAATACCATACAAAAATGTACTGGGCATTGTTTCCGCCGTGCCAGATAAAATGAGTCGCCGGGACATTGGTTCTCAGAAAATCAAGCCCCCCGTATTGACTAACTGCAATGGGGAGTATTAACATAAACCCGCCAAACATAAGCGCGAACTGGAGCTTGTCCGTGCGCACAACAGAATGGAATCCACCAATCAGCACATAACACGTGGAAACAACCGCACCAATGATGAGTCCTGTTAATAATGACCAGCCGAAGAAGAATTTCAGCAGAACGGCGAGCATCAGAATATAGGCCGCGGGAACGGTCATCACGAACAGAAATACAGCACCTATTAATGATGCGACTTTTCCGTAATGCGTATCCAATTGATGCGGTATTGTATACAATTTCAAGCGTCGGGCGCGTTTGGCGAGCAGAAGTGCGAAAATTATCGCTGCGATATAATAGGGAACGCCAAAAACCAGCCAATTTGAAATCCCATATTTATAAGAAAATTCACCCACTCCCAAAATGCCACCGTACCACGTTGTGACGAGAGTGGCCACAAAAGAGGGCAATGTTAATTTGCGACCGGCGAGCAGGAACTCAGAAACATCGTCTGAGCGCCGGCGAAATAATTGAAATCCGATATAAAGCAGAAAGACAAGATATAGCGCGATGATAAGTAAATCAGGTATTGTTAGTTTTTGCATAATATCGATAATAAAGAAAATGCCACCCGGGGATGGCATTTTTTACATGAAAAATAACATTAAACAAATATCCTTTTATTGTCCCACATAAAACCGTCGCTCAACCAACGCAACGTTCCCGATATTGTCCCTGGCCCACACAGTCGCCCGATGCCAGCCAGCTGTTAACGGTTGCTCTGGTTTGTATTTGACAATCCGTTTCTCAGGATCATATTCAGAGATAACTTTCTCACCATCAAGCCGGATGATAATTGATCGTTCGTTTGAAATGCCAGATAGTCTGTCCCGAACGTGCGCCCGAATAAGCGGGCTCCGGTTCTGATATTGTCCGTTTTGCTTTGGAGAATAAATTTCGATTTCCGGTGGTATAGTGTCGCGCAAAATCGTCACAAATCGGAAACTGCCCAGCCTGGCGGAAATTTGGTTTGTCTGTGTATTTCGGCTTTTACCCTGGAATCCCCACCATCTTCCATTGGAACTCCCAAACACTCCGAGTTTATCTGGCAAAGGATCATCTCCCGGATATTTCAGACTGACAAGCGCACTTCGTTTTAACGGGACATCCTGTGGTTCGATATTATATGCACGCCCGATTACATCATATTTATTTGTATCAGGAATATCTGTCTCACTAATTCGCATGAATAAATTTCGATAGACCCGGTCATTGCCAAAAGAAACGCGGCATTTGGCGTCATCGGAAGCCATCCATCCGCCATCTTCCGGAGTAATTGTTGCGATATCAAATTGGTCCCAGCATAACACGTCTTTGCCCGCCAAATCATGCGCCTGCACTTCAATATCCAGCGTGCCATCCTTTCCGGGGATAAATTTATAGATGCCATAATAGCTGTTATAATTATTTTGAAATAACCCGATTTCTACAGGATAATCTCCCATTTGCTGAACAAACATTCTGGGCTGTCCTTTTATATGCCCGTTTACCCAGAGATCCAGTCGCATAAAATCATCATAAAAATCTTTTTCAATTTGAAATTCAACCTGCGGTATCAACGAATTTATGCTGTCGCTCAAATTCACGAATAACGGGAAAGTTTCTCTGCCAGCAATATCACGTGCCGTGATCTTTAAAACTTTGACAGCAGGATTTCTGTATTTTAAGACTGGCGATGAAATTCGTGTATCGGGTAGCAGAGACGCCTTTTGCCAGGTTTTACCGTCATTCGACGAAACAAACAATTCAGGTTCGTGAACAGTGTTTCCCTGCTCATCAAACAAATCCTTCAAATAATGATTTCCGTTTTCATCCGCTTCAATTTGTGAAAATATTTGTGTTTTTTTACCTGTTACAAAATAACCCTGTACCGCAGAAACATTTCCATTAAAGTCCGCAGCTTCAATACGAAATTTATGAGTGCCGTTATACGTTTCATGAACATTTGCCATCAGCGTCTCAGGAAGCGGTTCGCCGTAGATCATACCAACTTCCGCGCGGTCCGGGGTATAAAAAGAGAGGGTATTTTCTTTATCGCGGTAAAGTTTTTGGTAAATTCCTATTCCGCGCTTGCGTAAGCGGTAATCTCGTTCAAAAACAATCTGGCCGGTTTCATCATAAGAAAACCGGTTATATACTGCACTAAATTTAATTTCGCCATCAATGTATAAATTCAGGCGATACGCGGCAAATGTATTCGTCACGCCATTAGCCTGGTCAAAGCAATCGATGGCAAAACCGACTTTGCCTGATACCAGAATGTTTTCATCAATCTGGTATTTACCCGGGGCAATTCGTGTCGGTCGAATTATACAGGGTTTAACATCCGAATTCACCCGGGAAGTATAATCAAGTGGAGTAATGGAAATTGCACTAATTGCCGGAGGGATATTATCTGTCACTTTATATCCATATAAAAAGGGATTTACCGGTCGATTTCGCTTATCTCGTATTTCAAAATGGAGATGCGGAAAGCCAATTCCTGTGGACCCGGTATATGCAATCATTTCTCCCTGCTTTACGGTTAGTACACCTGCACCAATATACTTGTCAATGCGGTATTCGCCAACTCGTTTTTGTTCACTTTTCACAATTTTTTCTATTTCATCATTAAAACGTTGGAGATGTGCATAAACCACAGTTTCGCCTGTGTCCAGTTTTAAATAGAGCGCTTTCCCATATCCATAAGGCGACACCCGGATGCGTCGGATCTGCCCATCGCTGATTGCATAAACCTGATAGCCCTCCTGACCCCAGGTTTTTACATCGATGCCGGCATGGAAATGGCCGGACCGGTATTCAGCAAAAGATGATGTTAAATAGTTACTTGCATTGGTCGGCCAAATAAATGTTTGATTTTGTGCAAAAATATTTAAAGCAATAAAAAAAATCGAACTCGCGAGAATAAGTTTCTTCAACAATCCCTCCCGGTTATCGTTTTATCATTCTGTCCAATAATGAAGCTAATTCTCCGGTTAATTTTCGTCTGTCAAATTGAACAACATCTAATGGATTAAATTGAGATAATTCATTTTTTTGAAAATCGATCAAATCTGAATAAATTACATCTGAAATTTTCTGAATATCCCCAGGCTCAATGACGACTCCCCGATCAAGTTGCTGAATTAATCGTGGTACATATCCGTCACCGGAAATCATAAGTATTTTCTTCCCGGAACCGAGGTATTCAAATATTTTACCCGTTATAATTTCTTCGTCTGTTTTTTTTAAAACTGTAATTAATAAAACGTGCGAAGCCATTATTTGTGCCAATGCCTGTTGATGCGGTAAATATTTAATCGGCTTAATATCAGCGTCCAGCCCGTACTTTTCCACCAGCAGATTCAGTTGACCAAAAATATCAGTTCCGATAAATTGAACATTTATATTTCCCCGCACATCCGGATGATCATTTAGCACTTTTTTGTACGCTCTTAAAAATGAATCCGGATAACTCACTTTACTAATTGAGCCGCAATGTGTAATTGTAAATGCGCTGTTCTGCGGCGTATTCAAAACCGGCGTAAAATCACCAGGATCATATCCGTTCATGATGGTGATGAATTTTTCCTTCACCGGAAATTCGCTTTTTTGATGCAGCGTATTCGTAAGATGATCACACATGCCAACGACCCGATCAGCGTACTTCAATACCAGTTTTTCAAGAAACCGATTCAGCAGATGGTGAATGTATGTCGGGCACGGTTGACTTTCACCTCCTGTCCAGTCATCACGGAAATCGGCGATCCATTTTACGCGCGTTATTATTTTCAATATCAATCCGGCGATATGCGCCGAATGCGGTGGTGACGTTGTATAAATGACTTTCACCTTATTTTGCCGAATCAACTGAATTGATTTAACAATGGCAAATGGTATCCATAATATTTTGGAATCCGGGACAAGCAACCAATTCCCGATAATATTATTTAAAAAGTTAAGTAAACTCCTGGATGACCGATTGATCGTTTGTGGTGCGGAAGTTTTTAGATCACGCTTCTTAATTCTGGCTAAAATTCTGAGAGGATCCAGGGACTCTGTCCGAACGATCCGGACACTCCGGACATCCTCTGACAGCGATTCATCATGCGCATAATAGTGTACGTCTTTCACTGTCACTACGATGGGCTTCCACCCAAACTCTGCCAAATATTTAGAAAATTTTGCCGAACGTTGCGTTCCCCCCATTCCCATGGGAGGAAAATAATAACAAAGTAAAAGAACTGATCCCTTATTTTTTAAATCCATTTTAAATAGTTCAACCAATTATAAACGATTGAAGTACGATCGTTTACGAGAGAACTGCGACATTTTAAAATTATCCGTTCATTTTCAACATCAGCGCTGCAAAAACAGGAGCTGTTGTTGCCCGACGTATTTTTATTTCACGAATATAGCTCCACACGACTTTGATCGCCGATCATGAATTTATGCGTTTTCGGTTTTCCGACTGCATTGATTATTTGCACATCTTTGCCCAACAAGCTGCTTTCGATCCGAATTCCCACATCAATAATTTGGCACTGGCTGAGGACGATGCTGAACTCAACCTCACTGTTGCTAATGATGCAATCATCGTAAATTGAGGTAAAGGGTCCGATATAACTATTTTTCACCACTGTATTTTTCCCGATGATTGCCGGTCCGCGAATGGTGCTGTCAATTATTTTTGCGCCATCCTGCAGGACAACATTTCCGGCAATGAACGAATTTTCGTCTACTTCACCCCGAATGTCCGATTTTTGATGTTCCAGGATCAGGCGATTTGCCTCTAACAGATCGATTGGTTTTCCGGTATCTTTCCACCAGCCGGTGATTTCCGTAAATCCGACTTTATAATTATGATCCAGCAAATATTGATGGGCATCAGAAATTTCCAGTTCGCCTCTGGCGCTCGGTTCGATATTATTCACGGCCTCAAATATATGATGATCGTAAATATAGATTCCGGCCACAGCAAACTGGCTTCTGGGCATCCTGGGTTTTTCTTCAACCCTGACAATTCGATTGCCGTCTATTTCCGGCACTCCGAACCGTTCCGGATCTTTAACCTTCGCTAATGTTAAATAACAATTTACGCTGTCAGCTTGAAACGCATCTATAAAGCGCTTAATTCCACCGACGACCATATTATCACCAAGATAAAAAACAAAAGGCTCTTTGCCAATAAATTCTTCTGAAATTTTAATGACATGAGCCAGACCTAAAGGAGCTTCCTGGGGAATATACGTAATTTTCACTCCCCATTTGCTGCCATCGCCAACTTCTTTGATTACCTCGTCACAATCCTGGTTCGTTAAAATTCCAACTTCCTTTATTCCTGTATCCGCCACTTTTTCAATCGCATAATGTAGAATTGGTTTATTCGCTATCGGAATTAAATGCTTGTTCTGCGTGTGTGTTAATGGTCGTAAACGGGTTCCCTTTCCCCCGCTGGTAATCAGTGCTTTCATCATGTTCCCCTTATATAATTTTAGCTCCTAAAACATTTTCCATTCGAGTTAAACTGAACGTATGCCCTTCCTGATTAAAGTCCGCCACTCCATGGCGATGGACAAATACTTTGTAGTTCCGATCTCGAAGCCCGCTCACAGTATCCATCACAGAAATTGATGTGCATACTCCGACAACGTGCACCTCGTATGGCGCCAGCTTTTCGAGGGTTGCTTCCAGATTTGTCTGATAAAAACCACTAAAGCGTTTTTTATCAATGATGATATCCTTTTTAAGAACATCCAGTTCACTGATAATTTTTGCTCCGTGAGTGCCTTCGATACAATGATCAGCGAATGTATCAAACTCGCTCTCGCCTTGTTTGTGAGCATCACACAAATAAATAACGGTTCCATTTTCGCCGCGAATGCTTTTCGCCAATTCTTTTATATACGGTACTATTTTTCGTGCTTCTTCACCGCATGGCAAAGCTCCCGATGGCTCAATGAAATCGTTTAGCATGTCGATAATCAGTAGTGCCTTGGTGCTCATTTTTATTATCCTTTAATTTTATCCATCACGCGCCATTTATTTGCCCCCTGTAATTTTTGTAAAAAATGAAGTTAACGTTGTGAATTATTATAATAAAAAATTTATGTAAAATCAATATTAATTTACGATATATTTCGAATATAAATTTCGTGCAATTGCAATATCTGTCGTTCCATTTATAATCGCCCGACCATCCCGAAAAATTGAAAGCTCATAACTGTCTAATTTTAAACGTAATAAAAACTCATTATAAAGCGGATCGCCATATTCGGCTAATTGAATTGCCACCTCCATTAAATCCAGGTCTTTTTTCTCAAAAGGAATCAATTGAACTGAATTATTGCCAATGACTGATGCATAAGTCGTACCATACTTGCCATTCAAAAAATTATATTGCAGATAATCGCAAACCGGACAGTTTTTTTGTTCAGTCGCTTTGTGAATATCAATTTCCTGGTATTGATTCTCCCATAAATCCAGTATACGCACTGTTCTGTTTATACTATTCGTATTTCCGCTCAAAATTTTAAGTGCCTCGGCGCATTGGAGCGATGCAATAGCGTTGACAACCGGTCCGAAAATGCCGACATCTTCAGAAGCTGGCAACCTGTCTGTCTTTTCATTGGGTTTGAAAACACATTGAAAACAGGGGGTTTCGCCAGGAATAATATTCATCGTCTTTCCGGTTCCGCCTGAACAATCGCCGTAAATCCAGGGGATTTTATTTTTGACACATACTTCGTTAAGCAAGTATCGTGTTCCAAAATTATCGGCGCCATCCATGACAAGATCAGCATTTTCAACCAGTTTTTCCACCGTATGCCGATTCACATCTTCAACGTGCGCTTCAATTTTAATCGACGCATTTATTTTTTTCAGCTTCCGTTTTGCTGCGATGGCTTTGGGCAATCCTTCCCGAATATCATTTTCATCAAATAATAATTGGTGCTGCAAATCCTTCAACTCCAGATAATCCCTGTCAACAAGGCGTAAACAGCCAATCCCGGCTCTGGCGAGAATTTGCGCGGCACCTGAACCCAATCCGCCACAACCGACAATCAGCACACAACTCTTTTTTAATCTCTCGTGTCCCGGCTTCCCGATTCGTTGATAGATGATTTGCCGTGAATATCGTTCTGTCTCATCTTTAAACACGTGTTCATGTTCCATGAGTCTACCGCTTATAAACAATTTTACCATTTATAATTGTGTACAACACTTCTATTTGAAATAACTGCTCCGGCTCGATTTCAAGAGGATTTTTTGACAGCACGACAATATCCGCGTATTTTCCCGGCTCCAGAGAGCCTTTCACATTTTCGGCATATTCAGCAAACGCAGATCCAAGTGTATAGCACTGAATAGCCTTCTCCATACTGAGTTTCTCCTGATCAAACCAATCCGATTGCGGTTCGCCACCCAACGGCTTACGAGCCACAGCCGCATATAAAGTAATCAACGGATTCAGCGGAGCGACGGGCCAGTCGGTTCCAAATGCCAGTGGTACGTTCTTTTTTAAGAAAGAATTCCACAAAAAGGCCTGTTTCACGCGGCTACCAATGCGTTTTTCAGCCCATTTCATATCATCAATACAATGGGAGGGTTGCACAGAAGCCACGATGTCCAAATCCCGAAACCGAATCACATCTTCCGGAGCAACAACTTGTGCGTGTTCAATCCGGTGACGTCTATTCTGCCTGGTCGGATTTTTTTCACGCGCCGTTTGAATTGCATTCAAAACCCAGTGATTCGCCTTATCCCCGATTGCGTGAACTGCGACCTGCAATCCTGCGCGATCTGTTTCGACAATAAGTTGTGTTAATTCATCTTCCGAATAAATTGCAATTCCGGCAGTAGACGGATCGTCTGAATAAGGATCGAAAAACAGCGCAGAACCTGCTCCCATTGAGCCATCCGCAAAAATTTTCATCACGCCGAGACGGACCAAATCACTACCAAAAGAGGCGAGGACGCCAATGTCTTTCATTTTTTCCAGCAACCGAACCGGTCGCCAGGCGTTTATCCGAAGAGTTAATTCATTTTTATATAACAGGTTCTGAAAAACCCGTAGCGTTGAATTTGTGGTATTATCCTGAATGCTTGTTATTCCCAATTGAGCCGCGTATTTCATCCCGTGTTTAATAATAGCCTCATACTTTTCCGGCGGAGGTTCGGGAATTATTTTCAGAACCAGTTCCTGAGCAGTATCCACCAAAATGCCGGTTGGTTCGCCGGATAACGGATCTTTTTTAATCTCCCCTCCCGGCGGATTTGGAGTGTCCTTTGTAATTCCGGCTAATTTGAGTGCAAGACTATTTGCGAGGGAAATATGCTCATCCATTCGGCACACAATTACCGGATGATCCTGTGTCAACGGATCGATTAATTCTTTAATTGGTAGTTGTTGATCCGGCCAGTTTTCATGATTCCAGTTGCCTTCTGTTACCCATTCACCATCAGGAATTGACTTAACATATTCACTAATTTTTGCAGCAAAATCCCGCTCATCAACCGCATCGCCGAGTATTACCGATTGCAGCGAAACAGCCCCGCGGTAAAAATCGACGTGAGCATCATTAAATCCGGGCATGGCAAAGGCGCCATCCAGATCAATAACGGTCGTTTCCTGTGTGATCAACTGTCGAATAGCTTTTGTATCGCCAACCGCTACAATTTTCCCATGACGACAAAACAGCGCCTCGGCGCAGGGATACTTTTCATCGACAGTATAAATTACTCCGTTAATCAGAGCAAGTGTTCCAGTAGTCATTTCATTTCCTGTTTAAATTAAAAAGAAAGGGACGGTATTCTACAAATACTCGTCCCTTTAATTTTCACATCAACCATTTTATGTACAGAGGGAAATTAATAACCGTCATTTTTAGACCTCAGTATCAGCATCTTCAATTGATTTTTCAGCTAATCCCATTTTTTCATAAATTCTAAACACAACAATAATTATCTCCATTGAAACACGCACTAAAATTGCGTAGATAATAAAAATAATCGGAGAAATGATTAGCATCAAAATCCCTCTGCCAAAAGAATCACTAAATCCGCTGAAAATTGCTCCCAGCGTACCGATGGCGACCAGAAAAATACCAATGCCATACAAAATTTTGATAATTTTCGGCGCGATAAATTCGCTGAACGAAAAATCAAAAAGTGTACTTAAGAATTTGTTGAAATTATCCATTTCTCTACACCTCACTTTTCAAATTAAAATTAAATACTTAAATATGATACTTCGATACCACTAATTAACGCTGTTAATGAAAAGCTAAGAATTAATACAAATATGAATGCGAATATGGTAATGACAGTAAAATTCACGCGTTCCTGTTGGGGCACATCTAATATTTTGGGTACACCGAGTGCATACAGATAAAATCCGTACACACCAGAAATAACTAACCAAAACAGTGGGGGAATTAAAAGAAATATACCTGCTACAAAGAAAGCAGTATATGCATACGAAACCAGTTTTTGCGCTGCCAGTTGATCATTTTTAATTTTAAAATTATTCGCAATACTTTTAACGAGAACAACAGACAACCAAACACCGCCCAAAGAAAACACATAAAATAAAATTGCCCACCATAAGGCCTGGAAAAACGCGGTTCCTTTAAAAATCGCTCCCAGAAAACCAGAGATTGCCGGAATTGCGGCAAGAAAAATCAGGTATTCTTTGTATATTAGCGTCACAGAGGTCTGTTCACTGCTGATCTCATTCCATGTTGCCTCTGGCTTCAAGAGCACCCCCTGTACTCTATTTACAATTTTTTTAAACATAAAACAACCTCCTTTTGTTTGGATAGGTTTTACCACCTTAGAGTGTAACGATGCAGTTCATAGCGAGAAGTAACACTATTACTGAATGGCAGGTTCGATCCATACATTTTTTTCGCCAAGAGAATTTTGCAAGCGGCGAATCAATTCCGAATTTGGTCGTACTTTGCATTTACGGGAGCGGAGCAGATATTCCCCATTACCAGGCGTAATGACATTTAGAAACACCGGACAATTGCCTTTATGGCTCAATAAAATATTATTTACATGATGGATTGTCGAATTATCCACATGATCTGTTTTAAATAACAGGCAAAGATTTTTGCTGCACCTGTCCCATGTTTCTTCCAACGGGATAATGTCATTTATTAAGATTTTTGCTTCGTTATTTTCATCTTTAATCGACACTTTTCCGATAAAAAGTAGCATCGCATCTGTTTCGACAATATCCTTGAATTTGTTATAGGTTTCCGAAAAAATCAATCCTTCTGCTGTTCCTGTAAAATCCTCTAGTGAAATAAATGCCATGGCATTATTTTTACGATCATAATGTTTTTTCACATTCGTAATAACAGCCCCAACCCGTACATTTGCTCCATCTTTCAACAAATGAATTGATGCAAGGTCTGTGGAAGAAATTAGTTTTATTTCATATTCATAACGGGACAACGGATGTCCGGAAATATAAAATCCGAGCATCTCTTTTTCTCTTGATAAAGCCTCTGTTTGATTCCATTCTTCAACATTATGTAATTTTGGTAGCTCAAACCCAATTTTTTGTTCATCACCGGAATCAAAAATACTTGTTTGTCCATTTGCACAAGATGCGCTCATATTCTGACTATAATTAACCGCAAGATCAGCACTTTCTAATAATTGTGCCCGATGCCCTTCAACAGAATCCAGCGCCCCTGCTTGAATTAAACTTTCCAGGACTTTTTTATTGACAAGGCGCAAATCGATATTCTGACAAAAATCAAAAATTGTCTTAAAACGGCCAAACTCCTCCCGCGCTTGTATAATGGATTTGATTGCGTTTTTACCGACATTTTTAATAGCGCCAAGTCCAAAGCGAATTGAATTTTTCTTTGGGACAAACTCGATAAAACTTTCATTGACATCTGGTGGCAATATCTCAATTCCCATACGTTTGCATTCTTCAATAAGAATAACCACCCGTTTGGTATTGCCCATTTCACTTGTCAGGTTTGCAGCCATAAATTCAACCGGATAATGGGCTTTGAGGTAAGCTGTTTGATAAGCGACAACCGAATAGGAAGCAGCATGAGATTTATTGAATCCATAACCAGCGAATTTGTCCATATAATCGAAAATCTTATCCGATATTTGCTTGGAAATTTCTCTTTCCGCAGCGCCGTCATTGAACAGCTTCCGCTGCTCATTCATAAGTGCAACTTTCTTTTTTCCCATTGCGCGGCGCAATAAATCTGCTTTCCCCAGCGAAAATCCGGCTAATTCGCTGGCGATTTGCATGACCTGTTCCTGATATACAATAACGCCGTAAGTTTCTTTTAAAATCGGTTCCAGAATCGGATGCGGATACTCAATTTTCTTGAGCCCGTGTTTCCGTTGAATAAAATCATCAATCATATCCATCGGACCTGGCCGATAGAGTGCATTCATCGCGATTAAATCTTCGACTTGCCGGGGTTTCAGTTTTTTCAGATATTCGCGCATTCCGGAACTTTCAAACTGGAATATTCCGATGGTTTCACCATTTGCGAAAATTTTGAACGTTGCATCATCATTTAACGGAATTTGATCGAGATTTATTTCGATTGATTTATCGTTGAGCATATTCAGCGTGTTCTGAATAACGGTCAAAGTCCGTAATCCCAGAAAATCCATTTTAAGCAACCCAATGTTTTCTGACGTGACGCCATCGTACTGCGTTGTAATATCACCCTGGCTTGATTTTGAAAGCGGAGTATAATTTGTTAATTCTTCCGGTGTTATTATAACTCCTGCTGCATGTGTGGATGAATGCCTGGCCAATCCTTCCAGAATTCGGGAATTTTCGATCAGTTTTTTATGCAGTTCATCTTTTTGCGCAAGCTCCCGCAACTCTGAGACCATTTCCAAAGCTTTATCAATAGTCATCCCGATTGTCGGCGGTATCATTTTCGCTATTTTATCAACTTCGCTATAACTAAATTTAAGCACTCGCCCAACATCGCGAATTACAGCCCGTGCAGCCATCGTTCCGAATGTAATAATTTGAGTGACATTGTTCTCACCATATTTCCGGCGAACGTATTTAATAATTTCTTCACGACGTTCATAACAAAAATCGATATCAATATCCGGCATACTAACTCGTTCCGGATTCAAAAATCGCTCAAAAAAGAGATTATACTTCGTCGGATCAATATTGGTGATTCCAAGAACATAAGACACCATGCTGCCGGCTGCCGACCCACGGCCCGGGCCAACCGGTATCCCTTCGCTCCGTGCATAGTCGATAAAATCTTTTACAATTAAAAAGTAACCAGCGTATCCCATTTGCTTGATGATGTCTAATTCATAAAGTAGCCTTTTCCTGAACTCCGGCGTTACCACCGAATATTTATTAGGAAGCGCGGCGACTGCCAGTTTGTGCAAATATTCATCAAGCGAAATATCCCCTTCTTCTTTGGGAACCTCAAAGTTTGGCAGGTGAATGGTATTGAAATCCAGTTTCAAATTACACTTGTCAGTAATTTTCAACGTATTTTTTATAGCCGCCGGATAATCTTTGAACAGCTTAGCCATCTGATCCGGTGATTTAAAATATACTTCATCTGTTGAAAATCGCATTCGATTCTGATCATCAAAATCTTTACCGGTTTGTAAGCAAAGAAGAATGTCATGGGCTACAGAATGTTCACGTTTTAAATAATGGGTGTCATTGGTAGCCACGATGGGTATATTCAGAGACTTGCTGATATCAAGCAAACCTTTAATAGCGGTTTTTTCTTCGGGGATATTGTGGTCCTGAAGTTCAAGGTAAAAATCCTCTCCAAAAATTTCACGAAACTCTGTGGCCGCCGCAGTTGCGCGTTCCATATTTTCACGGAGAATCATTTGCGGTATTTCACCTTTGAGGCAACTGGATAAAGCAATTAGTCCCTTACTATGCTTCTGTAAAACTTCTTTGTCAATACGCGGTTTATAATAAAATCCTTCAAGGTATCCGATAGAAACCAGTTTCATCAAATTTTTGTAACCGATTTCATCTTTTGCAAGCAATACAAGATGAAAAGATGTGTTTTTGTTATTATTTTTAGATGTGGATTTTTCAAAGCGGCTGCCCGGTGCGATATAAACTTCTGACCCAATGATTGGCTTTATCCCAGCTTGTGTGGCTTGCTGATAAAAATCAATGGCGCCGAACATGTTTCCATGATCAGTAATTGCCAATGCTGGCATTTTATATTTGATACATTGCTCAACAATATCTGGTATTTTACATGCACCATCTAACAGACTGTAATGAGTATGATTATGAAGGTGTACAAATTCAGCCATTTTCTAATCTATTTCTTATAAACCTCTTTACATCAAACGCTAAACAATGAGATTTTCTTATTTATCCAACATTTTTAATCTAATTTGGCTAAAAGGAAAATCTCATTATTTAAACAACTTTTAAAGTTCGGCGATATATCGTAGAGTTCTCTGGTAATACTCGCTATTTTCGTAAAACGCCAGTAGCCAGGAAAAATCGATTCGCGCTTGATGTGTTTGTCCGGCTTTCATATATGACAGGCCCATCATAATCTGAGCGTCGTCATATTTATCCGTCGAGTCGAACATGAACACCTTTTCGAATTCAACAATTGCCTGATAATAATTCCCCTGAGCATACCGGCACTCGCCAATCCAGTATTGACAATTATCTGCCAATGAACTGTGTGGATTTACGTCTAATAACTTTTTAAATGTCATGGCTGCAATCTGATATTCCCCGTTATGGAAATAATTCAGGGCAATATCATATTGTTCATTACCTGAGCCCGACACTCTTGAGTAACCATCGTCACCGCCAAGTTCGGAATATCCCATCTCCTGTGGTGATGATGAACTCGAGTATTCATTATTTGTATAGGATGTAAAATTCACATTTCCTTTCGAGGAGGCCCCACCCGGATAACTTCGACCTTCCTCGATGCCAGCAATCTGTTCATCATATTTTTGAATGGCAGATCGAATGCTGTCCACTTGAGTATCTCGTTCATTTAAAATCTTTTCAAGTTTGTTTATTTCATTCTCCAGGTTTGCATAAGCGCCCGGATCAACATTACCTTCTGCATCTGCATAACCGGACTGGTCAGAATCATATAATAATCGTTCTAATTCTTTTTCACTCGCTTGTTCAGATACAAATGGTTCTTCTTTTCCACTAACATTTTCTTCATTTTCTGCCATGTTTAATAACTGCAAAATATCAGATAATTCATCATCACTGGTTGCTTCATTACCTTCTGTAGATTCGTCATACATAAATGAATTTTCCCCAGCTTCATTCTGCCCGATTTCATTATCAGCCGATTCCAAAAGACTCATAAAGCTATCATCTGATAAATCTCCGCCTTCAATTAAGGGATCATCAATATTAATCTTGGGTGCTCCGCCAATACAAAGCATGAACAATCCCAGCACAATAATGATAAGCGATAAAATCGAAGACCGGATAAGTGTTTTGGTGTCGTTCATTGTTCCTGTTCCTCCTGAACACTTGTCCAAAAATTTTATTATTTACTGTTTAATTAACCTTGCCCCCGATACAATTCTTTTAAATCTGAATTATCACCTCCCATTCATTTTTATTAAATTTGTTTCACTTGTTCGATTAATTCCTCAGCGCTTTTAATATGCGTTACCGTTACTTGTTCACCACCTAGTAATTTTGCAATTTCCAGTGGCTTTTCTTCTGGTGTTAACTTTCTAATTTTTGTAAATGTTCTGCCTTCATTTGAATATTTTTCAACAACAAAATGATAATCTGACATGCTGGCGATTTGAGGCAAATGCGTTATACAAATAATCTGATGTGTCTGTGCCAGCTTTTTTAAACTTTTGCCCACTGCCTGGGCGATGCGTCCGGAGATTCCGATATCTATTTCATCAAAAATCAGCACAGGTATTTTATCTGCTTCGGCCAGGGCTGTTTTTAATGCCAACATAATCCGTGATACTTCACCACCCGAAGCAACTTTGACCAATGGTTTTGGTTCTTCTCCCGGATTCGCAGAAAGCAAAAATTCGACATGATCGATTCCGCGAGGGCCGGTTCTATATTTTTTACCCTCAATTGTCAACAATCCCTCCGGATCTTCGCGTTGATCAATCAAAACTTCGAATTTTGCCCGGGACATTCCTAATTGTGCTAACGCTTCTTCAACTGATTTCTGCAATTGACTTGCAATTCGTGTTCTTTCGTGAGACAAATTGAGACACAACTCTGCCAGTACTTTTTTCTCAGACTCGATCTCATCCGTCTTTTCATTTATTTTACCATCAAGGTTTTCTATCAGTAAAAGTTCTTTTTCAATATTGTCTTTTTGCTTTAAAATGTCTTCAATTGAGCCACCGTATTTTTTCTTTAAGCCGGAAAAATGAGCTAATCTCTCTCGTATTTCCTGCAATCGTGCCGGATCAAAGGCAATATTTGAATTGTAACTTTGTAAGAACTTAGAAATTTCTTCGATGATAATACGGGCGCTCTGACATTCCTGTTTATGTGGCTCAAATTGTTTATCAATATCCGTGAGCATTGATAGTTTTTCTGACGCCCTTGAAAAAATTTCAATTGCAGAACCTTCTGTTTCGTATAACTGTTGATACAACTCATTCGTCAATTGATACAGTTTTTCGCTATTACGAAGAATTTTCTCTTCCTTAATTAATTCTTCTTCTTCACCCAATTGCGGATTTACGCCGGCAATTTCATTGATTTGAAATTCGTAAATCTCTTTTTTTTCACTTAAAGACTGTTCTTTGCTTTTCAGGGATTCACGTTCTTCAATTAAGCTGGTAACTTTATCATAAACGTTGTGAACTTGCTTTAGCATATCATCAAAACCGCCATAATCGTCCAAATACTGAATGTGATATTTCATTTTCAATAACGCCTGGTGCTCATGTTGACCGTGCAAGTCTACCAGTAAATCCCCAAATTCGGAAAGTATATCTGCTGCAACTGGCGAATCATTCACAAATGACCGATTTCGTCCAGTTTGATGAACCTCTTTACGTAAAATGACAGAGTCCTTAAAATCGTGCAAATCTTGTTCCAAAACCTTGCTATTAATACCAGCATTTTCATTAATATTAAAAATTGCTTCAATGATCGCCCGGTCATCTTTTTTTCTTAAAATATCACCATACACCTTCTCCCCCAAAGTAGAACCCAGTGCGTCAATAAGGATCGATTTACCGGCTCCTGTTTCTCCGGTAATGATATTTAAGCCAGGCTCAAAATTTACTTCCACCAGATCGATAAGAGCAAAATTTTTTACGGTTAATTTACTTAACATAACTTTTATTTTAAATCAATTATTGTTTTGACATATCGGTAACTATTTCAGTAAAATTGGCTTGTCTTGACCTCTGAACAAATAATTCAATAACAACAGGCAGTGTCAACACAAGGAACGGTAAAATTGGCAAACGGAACCTGGATGCTCCGATTGGTCCGGTCAGTAGTGCCACATACATACAAATAGTTAGCAAAAATATTTTATAACAACGATTCCTGTTTGGAGTAATACTAAAATAAATCAAAGCTCCTAAAAACATAAAATTTATAATTGTCATCACGGCAAAGTACATCAACAATGTCAGTGGAATTTTTCTAAAAATATGAAAAATAGCGCTGAAGCCATATTGATGATATAACTTCAACATACTAACCGAGCTATCAAGTTGTAAAAAATTGTACACATCAAACCGGCCCGGATCAATAAAAAAATTGATAGTACCCTTAATGTGAAACATCAAATATAAGAAGAAGTTATCAAAAATAATATCATAGCTTTTATTTTCAAGAAATCTGTATTGCTCGGAATATGATGTTTTCGCCGCAGCGTCGCGATTTATTTGAGCAATGAATTGCTCTGCTTTTTCAGTATCATATTTATTCGCTAAAAATCCTTGAATATTGTAGCGCAATAAATTGTGAATTTTAATTGACGAATAGTGAAAGACTCCTGTTTGCCGATAGTTCCGATAACTCCAACAGGAAATTGTAAAAATAAAGATTAACGGCAAAATCAAAATCGTTTTTTTTCGATCTCGGATATAGAACCAACCATGAAAAATAATATTTGGTATCCAGAAGTACAGAAAAATTGGTTTTGTGAGTACTGTCGCTACCAGACATAGGTTATAGAAAAGCAAATAATATAATTTTCCGGTTTTGTTATATTTCAAAATGTGATAGAATGCACCCAGCAAAAAACTTTGAAGCACAACCTCGCTCATAATGATATTTGTAAATATTAATTGCGAGGGGTATAACAAAAAAATTATTGTTAAAATCAAACGCCAGTGGGAAGATAAATCATAATATCCGGTTATTCGATAAATGAGCAATCCGTTCAAAAAAGTTAAAAATAATTGTAACAACAGAATAAGTTGTGCATTATCAAACACAAGCAAGCTCATCGACAAAATAAATGGGTACAGCGGCGGACGTCGCGTCATTAAATCAAAATCGACTTCCATGTTAAAATCGCCGCAGTAGACAGATTTATATTCTAAAATATTTTCTGCCTCCTGAATGTACTCCCCTGCATCACCGATTTTCGCAACTTCCGGACGCTTTAAAGTATAAATAAAAACGATTAGATAGAGAAAAAAAATAGTGATAAAAATTGCTATCCAAAAGCGTCTATATTTCATTCTCGTATTACCGCGACTTTACCAACTTCAGACAATCCTGTTTCACTATTATGAATAATATAAATGTACACACCGCTGGATACAAATGTGCCGTCATCAGTTCTTCCATCCCATTCATAATATCCCTGTATCATCTCTTTTGGCACTTCCCGCACCATGATGCCATCGGGAGTAAAAAAGTTTATCGACACGCCATCTGCTAATTTATACAGAGCAAATCCGTTTCCGCTGCGAATGATAAACGGATTAGGCCCGGCTTTCACATTATCCAGATTTAGCTGTGGTTTTGCATAAGGAGTTTCCAGGCATGATAAACCATTCGTCGTCGCGATGTAAACGCGTCCGGTATTTTCATCAAATGCAAACGCTGTTACGCTTGAACTTACTAATGGGCTATTTTCGACTGTGTAATGAATCCATGTGAAATTATCCGGCGCCAGGATACTTAATCCGGCGATGGTTCCAAACCATTTATTATTACGCACATCAACAGCAATCGTCTGGATATTATCATGAATCACCCCGCTTTTTGCATAAACATTACCAGCCTGCCAGTAATTGAGCCCCATATTTGTACCCAGCCACATGATCCCTTCATAATCCTTAGCAATTGACCGTACATCATTACTAATCAATCCATCGGTTGTTGTTAATGTTCCGGAGTAATCGTCATCAGATTTATCCAGTACAGTATTGTTATGATCGATTACAGTAACGCCATTACGTGAACCAATCCACGCACGATTATACTGGTCAATACCAATACCGTATAATTCTTTATCATTATTGGTTAAAATGCCATCATTGGTGGAAAAATATTGCCACTGTCCTTCGGGGGTTGTTACTGCCACGATGTTTCCGTCTGCTGCTCCATATATAATGAACCAAACATTATTATCTTTATCAATAGCGAGATTGGTGACTGGTACATAGCTCGGATCGATATCAATGCCACTCAAAACATCGCTTCGGTATACAGAAATATTATCGTCATCAGCTATTTTTATAGCGCCACCACCCCAACTCACGAACCATTTTTGATTATAATTATCAACCGCAACGTTCCAGATATTATTATTTGATAAACCGCTTCTTTCTTTGCTATAGTGCGTCCAGGTCAGCCCATCAAAACTGAAAATCCCGTCAGTCGGTGAACAGCACCAGAGCACGCCATTGTGATCCACTGCAAGTCCCTTGAAACTATTTCCTGCTGGTCCATTTGGAATATAATGATACCATTTTGATTCTGCCTGATCGTATTGCGCGAAACCTCTACTGGAAGTTGTTTTTGATCTTCCGACCCACACATTTCCATCTTCATTTATATCGATAGAAGTGATGTTTGTCACAAAATCACCAAGCTGAACCCAGGTATCTGATTCCAAAACATATACACCTACTTTTGTTCCGGCATATAATTTCCCGTCTCTGCTGATTAAAGCATATACATCCCGCCTGCTATCATTTGACAAACCGTTATTCACTGTCACCCAGTCATTATTTTCAAACTTGCAAATGCCTTTATCGGTGGCAACATAAACAATACTGTCTTTTGCAGAAATTGAGCGAACCGTATTACTCAGTAAATTACTATTTGAGGACGTGTAATAAGTCCAGCTATTCGGCGCTTGTAAATTGGGAATGTCAAGATTGGATTTGGAGACGCCAAAATCAGTTCCGGCCCAAATATCACGGTGATGCAGGAAAACACTTTTTACAGGCACTTCCACGTTAAATCCGACGCCAAGATTTTTATAGGTTTCCTTTACTTCGCTGCTGTCATCACTATAAAGGTGATGATAAAGACTTATCCCAATATCGATGCCCACAAATAATGAATCGCCCTTCAGGGCAAAATCATGAATCACATGCTCTTTTTGTTCAACGATATCGTCAATAACCTTCCACTGCTTTGTTTCGTTGCGATAGGAATTAATGTATCCATTTGACATCCCAAACCAAACATTCCCCATAGAATCAACTGCAACCGCATTCACATCATTTGAAGATAAAGCATTTGTATTCGTAAAATCTTCATAAGTGCTGTCATTAATATTGTATTTAAAAGCCCCTCCATTTGTAGCACACCAGATATTACTTTTATAAATCCCGATATCGCGAATATCAGCTTTATTTGTATAGGTCGTCCAGTCCCCAATACCTGAATAAACAGTTGATGAAAATAGTATTCCGAGAAGATAAAGGAATAATCTACTATTTTTCATACAGATACCTTTTTATATAAAATAACCCTAAAAGAAATCTTTCAGGGCAAAATTAGTAATTTAATTATTCTACTCACATAAGATTTAACAATATAACAACAATTTGGTTTCAAGTCAAGCGAAATTTGATTATTAAGTTTCTCCATAGTTATGGCGGCTGTTACATCATTTGTTTATTGAAACCACACGAGCTTATGGCAATTTTCGCTACCAGACGCTTTTTAAACTATGTCGGAACGAGCTGTCATTCCTCCCGCCACTGCGGGATTTTTAGCGGGAATCTCCTAAAATTA
>CAZCJL010000067.1:0-35565 GCA_964498785.1 uncultured Cytophagia bacterium
ACTTCCCGACTTCGCTCGAAGTGACACCTACGGAATCTGTTTAAATACGACATAGAGGCAAGCGCCCATATCTACCATAAAATATTGAGAAGATACAAAAATTTTCTGCTTAAATTAAATGAACGTTCCGCAGTGAATCGCCATTAGAACGTGTCCAGGAACTCAAGAATCATTGAAAAAATCCTTGCCAGGGTTAAATAGCGATCCAATATATCGGCCACTTCCTTTTGAAAACATTCGCAAGGTTATCCAGGAAAGCCTTTTTTCCGATTCTCTGTAATGCATACATGCTCATGTGGCGCACAGCATCATTGCATTCCAACTCTTAATAAAATTTATAGTTATAATTATATTTTTTATTTTAGTTTAGAATTTCAGGTAGGATTTTATTTTTTAAATCCGTTAAAATTTTTATTTGACAATGACTATTTTTATTAGTATCTTTAGTAATTAATTTTTAAACGGTAGATCATTATTTTCGGAGCGATAAGTGACATTGGAGGAAATTCGCAAACCCGTATTGGAAGATTTGGAAAAAGTAGAAAACGAGTTTCTCAAATTATTACAATCCGATATTTCTCTAATTGAAGACGTAATTACTCACATTTCAAAATTCAAAGGGAAACGGCTTCGACCGATTTTGCTTTTATTATGTAGCGGATTGCAGGGTGGTGTTACAGAATACTCAATAAAAGCCGCAACAATTGTCGAATTACTACATACAGCAACATTGATTCACGATGATGTTGTGGATAAATCTGAAATGAGAAGAGGTGGTCCGTCCGTTAATTCGATTTGGACAAATAAAATATCGATTCTGATCGGTGATTACATTTTTGCTTCTGTACTCTGGGGATTAACCGGTTTGAAAGATATTGAAATGATTCATGTTCTTTCGGATGTTGCAAAACGAATGAGTCAGGGAGAATTGCTTCAACTGGAGCAGGGGCAAAATTGTGAAATGGATGAAGACGTATATTTTCGGTTAATTTCCGACAAAACTGCATCCTTAATTGATGCGACCTGTCATTTGGGAGCGCTAACTTCAGCAAATGCGGATAACGCGCATGTCGAAAATCTGAAAAAATTTGGCGAGTATTTAGGAATTGCATTTCAAATTAAAGATGATCTTCTCGATTTTACCGGGAATCAATTCAAAATGGGAAAGCCGACATCAAAGGATATCATCGAAAATACTATTACCCTGCCACTGATTTACGGATTTAAAAAATCCACAAATAATAATCATCATAAAATTCATAGTGTTCTGCAAAATGGTATCACCGAAAACGATGTTGAATTTGTGCGCCAATTTGCCAAAGAATCCGGTGGCCTGGAATATGCAACACGAAAAGCCGAGTACTATACGAACAAAGCATTAGCCTGTTTGGAAAGGTATGATGACACGGATTTCAGAAAATCTTTAATTGAATTAACCTATTTTATTACCTCACGAGAAAATTAGATGAAGCATTATTGTTTGTATTGTATTATAATTGTGTTGTTATTTGTCATATTTATCTCTTGTAATAGCGAGCCTCCAGTAAAGCCTGTTGAAGAAACCCGCATAATGATGGACACATTTGTCACCATCACGATTTATAATGATTATTTTACAAAGGAACAGGCAAACACGATTATCGATGAAGCATTTGCTGCAATGTCTCGTGTTGATACACTTGCGAATAATTATAATGATTCCAGTAAAGTATCATTGCTAAACAAACAAGCACAAATCGACTTTGTTCAGGTAACGCCCGATTTAGTGTATTTAGTGAAAAAAAGCATTGAAATTGCAGATATTTCCAATGGTGCATTTGATATCACAATTACACCCTTAATCGAGCTTTGGCCATTTAATGATGATAATCCAATCCGGCCATCGAAAAAAGAAATTCAGAATGCGTTGATTTATGTGAATTATAAAGCGATTCATATTGAAGATAACAAAATTAAATTTAACGATCCTTTCATTAAAATAGATTTAGGAGGAATTGCCAAAGGATTTGCCGTAGACAGGGCGATGGAAGTTCTGGTTAAGCACGGCGTTCGTGATGCATTGATTAATGCCGGTGGCGATATTAAAGCAATTTGCAGCACATTAACTCAGTCACGTCGAAAGGTCTGGATTCGTCATCCCCGACAACGGGAAAAATTGTACGGTTATTTTCAAATGGATAACGGAAGTGTTGCGACATCAGGAGATTACGAGCGATATGTTGAAATCGATTCTGTGCGGTATCATCATATTATTGATCCGAAAACAGGTTATCCTGCAACACCTTGTATTAGTGTTACTGTTCAGGCACAAGATGCAACCACTGCTGATGCACTGGCAACTGCCGTATTTGTGAAAGGGCAGGAAAAAGGCATGGTGCTTCTTAATAAGTTGGATAATGTGGAGGGAGTTATTTTATTCGCAGAGGAAGGTGGAATTAAGCATGTGGTATCGGAGGGACTGAAAGACAAGTTTTTTACAGTCGACTAAAATAATCCAACTAACAACTTGAATTAGCAGCAAAGGAGTAACATAATGCCAAGAACTTTAGTGACAGGTGGTGCGGGATTCTTAGGATCGCATTTATGTGAGTACCTTCTGAATAAAGGGCATCAGGTAATTGCAATAGATAACCTGTTAACAGGAACGATTGCGAATATTGAACACTTGCAACATGAAAATTTTAAATTTATAAAACACGATGTAACGGAATATATCTATATCGCAGGTGAAATCGATTATGTATTACATTTCGCCTCACCGGCAAGTCCGTTAGATTATCTTCAATTGCCGATTCAGACCTTAAAAGTAGGCGCGTTAGGAACGCATAAGGCGCTGGGATTAGCATTGTCAAAAAAGGCAACATTTCTGATCGCTTCAACCTCGGAAATTTACGGTGATCCGCTAAAACATCCACAGAATGAAAATTACTGGGGACACGTTAATCCGGTAGGACCACGGGGCGTTTATGATGAAGCCAAACGTTTTGCAGAAGCATTGACAATGGCCTACCATCGCTACCACGGTGTTGATACCAAAATTGTCCGTATTTTTAATACTTATGGTCCGCGAATGCGCCCCAATGACGGACGAGCTATTCCCACGTTTGTTCCGCAGGCATTGAACAACGAGCCGATTACAGTATTTGGAGACGGATCGCAAACACGTAGTTTTTGTTATGTTTCGGATTTAGTGGAAGGTATTTACAGGTTATTGGTCTCTGATATTAATGACCCGGTCAATATCGGAAATCCCACTGAAATGACGATTAAAGAAATGGCGGAAACTGTGATCCGGGTGACTGATAGTAAAAGTGACATTATTTATAAACCGCTACCAGAAGATGACCCCAAAGTACGGCAACCGGATATCACAAAAGCCAAAAAATTGTTAGGGTGGGAACCAACGTTTTGTTTTGAAGATGGATTAAAAAAGACTGTCGAATGGTTTAAAACACAGAAAATTAAATAGATTCTTTCAGTGAAAAAGAACTGGAATTTCCGGGGAAACAGTCCCCCGGAACATTCCATTTTTTATGAACAGAATTGTTGATGTAATGATTGAGCCTGAAAAAATATTAATTATCAGACTGAGTTCGATTGGTGACGTGCTACTCACAACAGCCCTGATACGGACGCTGAAAAAACGTTTCCCAAATAGCAAAATTGATTTTGTTATTAAAAAACAATTTAAACAGTTGATTGCCTGGCATCCCTCTTTAAATACAATTTATGCTTACCCAAAAAAGGGAACTAAAAACAGCTTAAAGGAAATTAAACATCGTATCAAAGCTCAACAATATGATATTATTTTTGATATTCATAAAAATTTCAGAAGCCTTTATTTGCGGTCGGGCAGCAAAGCTGGCAAAATTTTTAAGTTTAAGAAGTTCATTTTTAAACGCTGGTTATTAATCCATTGTAAAATTGATTTGTATAAACAGGTAACCCCTATCTACCAACGATATATTGATAGCGGCAGAAAGCTGGGAATTAAATACGACGAGCGCGGACTGGACATTTATATTCCTGAATCGATTCGGGAAGCAATAAATCAACAATGGGAAAAAATTCTCGCTTCTCATACTAATTTAATAATCGGAATTGCGCCTGGCGCCAGTTTAAAAACAAAACGCTGGCATGTTGATGGATTCAAAACAGTGATTGCACAATTACTTGAAAAATATCCGCAGGCTTGCATTCTGCTGTTTGGAGATAAAAATGATCAGGAAATTACAAGGGAATTAATGGTAGATACCAATCCCCGACTATTTGACGTTGCCGGGAAATACTCATTATTGGAAACCGCGGCATTGATGGATTATTGTAAACTGGTCATAACAAACGACACGGGATTAATGCATCTCGCTTCTGCGCTAAATAAGAAAGTGATAGCACTATTTGGGTCTACAACGGAACATTTAGGATTTTTCCCTTGTAATAAAGAGGCAGTTGTCATCCAGAATAATAATTTAAAATGTCGGCCATGTTCACATGTGGGGCGTAGCGAATGCCCCAAAAAACATTTTAAATGTATGTTAGAAATTCAGGCTGCCGACGTTCTTAAAGCGATTCACTTATTAACCAACAGTGGAGGTGATTAACATATTGGAATCTGAAGCGTTAGCGCAATACATTGCCCGCCTGACGTTAGAGAAAAAGGCAGAAGATGTTCGAATAATGGATCTACGGGAATTGACAACAATAACCGATTATTTCGTTATCTGTTCCGGAGATTCCGAAGTTCAGACTAAAGCAATTAACGATCATATTCATGAAGAATTGCGCAAAGATAAAATCAAAATTTATCATTCCGATGACAAATCCTTTGAATGGATTGTGCTGGATTTAATCGATGTTGTTGTTCATATTTTTAAACCTGAAATCAGACAATACTACGCCCTGGAAAAATTATGGGGTGACGCTAAAGTAGTGGATTTTGAAAATGAAAATTGAAAAATATCTGACTGAAATTCTGAAAAATTCGCTTGCAAAATTTGATTATTACGACGCTGCAAACGTTGATATCTATTTAGAACGGCCAAAACTAAAAGAACACGGTGATTTTTCCACAAACCTTGCAATGCAGCTACCTGCGTTTGCAAAAAAAGCGCCCCGAAAAATTGCCGAAGAAATCATTCAATCATTAACCGATGATTCCCACATCATTGAAAAAGTGGAGATCGCCGGCCCGGGATTTATTAACTTTTTTCTGGGTATGGGATATTATCAATCAGCGCTAACAGAGATTATTGACGCCGGAGATGATTTTGGCAAAAGCAACCGGGGACAATCAAAAAAAATACAGGTGGAGTTTGTGAGTGCAAACCCCACAGGTCCGTTAAACGTTGTTAGCGCACGGGCTGCTGCTGTGGGAGATGTAATGGTCAATTTGTTCAATACTGTCGGATTTAAAGCAGAACGTGAATTTTATGTGAATGACGCCGGCAGACAAATTCGACTGCTTGGGGAATCAGTCAGTGCTCGCTATACGGAGCTCTTTGACCAGAAAGAAAACTTTCCGCCGGATGGATATCACGGCGAATATGTTATCGATATTGCAAAGGAAATCGCAGAGAAGGACGGCGATACATACACAAAATTACCGGTCGAAGAACGCCAGGAAAAACTCGGTCAAATGGCTCTTTCCAAAATGCTCGATTCGCACAGGGAGATGATGGATCTTTATGGCGTGAAATTCGATAACTGGTACCGGGAAAGCGCATTGCGAAAAGAAAACGCGCATGAGCCTGTTCTGAAAGAACTGGACGAAAAGGGATTTACTTATGAAGAAGACGGTGCTATCTGGTTTAAATCCACAAAATTCGGAGATGATAAAGACCGCGTGCTGGTCACCCAGGATGGAAATCCGACCTATTTTCTGATTGATATAGCCTATCATAAAACAAAATACGACCGTGGTTTTGAAAAACTGTATGATTTGTGGGGACCCGATCATCACGGATATATCGCCAGAATGTCGGCAGCGGTTCAGGCGATGGGATATGCAAAAGATAGTTTTCAGGTAGAAATAATTCAGCAGGTAAATTTGCTGCGCAGCGGTGAGGTGATTAAAATGTCAAAACGCGCCGGAAAAATTATCGAAATGCAGGAAGTCATTGAAGAAGTCGGCGTCGATGCGGCGCGGTTCTTTTTCGTGAATCGTAAAATAACCAGCCACCTCGATTTTGATATTGACCTTGCTAAAAAACAGAGTGATGAAAATCCGGTCTATTATCTGCAGTATGCTTATGCACGTATTTGCAGTATATTGAATTTCGCACATGACAATAGGATTGATTTAAATGCTACTGCCCAACTTGAACTTCTGAATAAGCCCGAAGAAAAGAATTTAATCAGCACGTTACTACAGCTTCCGGACGCCATCTCTAAAGCCGCACTCTCGCTTGATATTCATATTGTGCCGAACTATTTGCATGAGTTAGCATCTGTTTTTCATCGTTTCTATCACTTCCATAAAGTCGTGTCTGATGATGTTGAACTTTCAAAAGCGAGATTAGCGCTGGTAAAAGCAACGCACATTGTTTTAGCAAACGGTTTCAGGATTCTTGGTATTTCTGCACCGGAAAAAATGTAAATTGAATTAATTTGAAATGCAATTATTAAAAAAGGATATTAGATGAGTGTTTTAGTAGTAGGATCCGCGGCTCTTGATTCGATCGAAACTCCCTTTGGTAAAGTAGAAAATGCCCTCGGCGGTTCAGCTATTTATTTCAGTTCTGCTGCAAATTATTTTACAAAAGTGCATGTTGTGGCTGTCGTTGGTCAGGATTTTCCAATGGATGAAATTGACTATTTGAAGGAACGAAATGTCGATTTTTCCGGGTTGACTGTTGAAACGGGTAACACATTTCGCTGGGGAGGAAAATATCTTCTTGATCTAAATCAGCGGGAAACATTGTATACAGAACTAAATGTATTTGAAACATTTAATCCTACTTTACCGGAAAAATTCAGAGAAATCCCCTACGTTTTTTTGGCAAATATTCAGCCGGATCTCCAAATACGCGTATTAGAGCAGATGATAAATCCGAAACTTGTTGTAATGGATACCATGAATTTTTGGATCCAGGGAACACCGGATTCGCTTAAAAAATTATTAAAAAAGATTGACATCCTGATTATTAATGATTCAGAAGCACGATTATTAGCGCAGGAAAGCAATCTGTTTAAAGCTGCTGACGCCATTATTGAAATGGGCCCCAAAAGCCTTGTTATCAAAAAAGGAGAACATGGCGCACTGCTAATCGATAAAAATGTTTATTTCTGGGCCCCGGCCTACCCGTTGAAAGATTTATTTGATCCGACGGGTGCAGGAGATACTTTTGCAGGAGGATTTGTTGGGTATCTTGCAAAAATGGATGACGTATCACCGCTAAATCTTCGCAAGGCGGTTATTTATGGGAGCACGCTCGCTTCGTTTAGTGTAGAAAAATTTAGCGTCGAAAGATTAAAAGAATTAACCGAACATGATATCAGCAGGCGGTATCATGAATTTCGAGAATTAATAAGGTTTGATTAAAATGGCTGTAATAACAGATTATATACAGATTTCGACTGAGGGATTTACGGATATTATCGATATTACACCGGAAATCCGTGCTTCTCTAAAAAGAACCAAATTACGCAGTGGAACAATGACGGTTTTTATATCCGGTTCAACTGCCGGCGTAACAACAATTGAATACGAACCGGGTTTGCTCAAAGATTTGCCGGAAGCGTTGGAAAAAATTGCACCGGTTAATAAGCACTATCATCACGATGATACCTGGGGCGATGGAAACGGTTTTTCACATGTTCGCGCCGCGATGGTGGGGTGTTCGCTCACAATTCCGTTCTCCGATGGACGATTATTACTGGGTACATGGCAACAGGTTGTTGTGATTGATTTTGATAATCGTTCAAGACATCGTGAGGTTGTGGTACAGATAATGGGTGAAAAATGATCAAACTGAAAAATGTGACATTTGGGTACGAATATAATCGCGACGGTGAAATTGAAAATGCATTAGATCAGGTCAATCTGGAAATCCGCGATGGAGAATATGTGGCGATTATGGGACGCAACAGCTCTGGCAAAACAACCCTCGCACGGTGCCTGAATGCACTTATAATTCCGGATGAAGGCGAAATTTCAGTTGACCAAATTACACCCGATGATTACGACGCCATTAATGCAATCCGGCGAAAAATCGGGATGGTTTTTCAAAATCCCGAAAACCAAATCGTTTCGACAACTGTTGAAAGAGAAATTGCCTTTGGTTTGGAGAATCTCGGCGTACCGCCAGAAATCATGCATCAGGTTGTGGATGGAACATTAGCCCGATTCAATCTTGAAAAATATCGGAAACATCCGCCGCATCTTCTTTCTGGCGGCGAAAAACAACGGCTTGCTTTAGCCGCGGTGATGGCAATGAATCCGAAATATCTTGTCTTAGATGAACCCACTGCAATGCTCGATCCGAAAAGCAGATCAGAACTGTTAACACTGTTAAAAGAAATTAAAGAAGACAATCGACGAAAGAAAATAGCGGATCAGATTACCATTATTCTGATTACACAATTCGCAGAAGAAACCCTGGATGCAGACCGATTAATTGTTTTAAATAGTGGCAAAATTGCTTACGACGATGCACCGGACATCGTGTTTCAAAATGTAGAGCATCTAAAAGAGATCGGATTGGAAGTGCCTGTAGAATTCGAGGTCGGACTAATGTTGGTCGAAATGGGCTATTCAATAGATCCATTGAAAAATTTTAAATAAAAAAAGCTCCGCCATCATTTGTTGAAAAGTGGGTTAGCGAAGCATTTTTTTATCGTGTTCATTGGAAAATTAAGCTCGGGATACATATTCACCGGTGCGAGTGTCAATTTTGATGACTTCTCCCTGTTTGATGAAAGGAGGAACCTGAATTTTAGCGCCAGTTTCTAAAGAGACCCACTTGGTTAGGTTGCCGGCTGTATCACCACGAACTGATGGTTCAGCTTCAGTAACTGCCAGTTCAACGGTTGTCGGAAGTTCGGCGGTTATTGGTTCATTTTGATGGAATAATATTTTTACCATCGTACCGTCTTTCAAAAAAGCATCCTGATCACCAATCAGATCGCTGACAATGTTAATCTGATCATACGTTTCCATATCCATAAACACAAATGCTTCGCCATCTTTATAAAGATATTGCATGGATTTTCCATCAAGTCGAACAGCTTCTAATTTATCTGAAAGTTTAAATGTATTATCAATGACACGACCGGTTTTCACATTTTTGAGTTTCGTTTTGATAAATGCCTGTCCTTTACCAGGTTTAACATGCTGGAATTCTGTAATTAAATATATGTCATCTTTGAACATAATCGCCATACCACGGCGGAACTCTGAAATTGAGGGCATAAGATTACTCCTTAACTTTTTAACAGTTATTTTGATTTTAGAAGTCGTAAGATACAAAATTATCTATATAAAATCAAGATTTTATTTTTGAAATATTGCGTCGTTGTTAATCAATTTTAAATATTTTTTTATTGATTTTTTCTTTGTAATAGCTTATATTTACCTGTAAAAAAAAAAAGTAACACACATTAATTTTAATGTGTTATATAAACTATTCGAACATAGTTCAAACTTAAACAGGCTCAATCTATTAAATAACATATAGTTATTGTTTTTATTTATTTAAGCTGTTTAATACCAATAATAAATTGAAGTAACAGATATTGCCTGGAGATAAAAAAATATGTTTATTATTGCCAATCTATTAATTACTGTTGCAAAAATCATTGACATCGGAGTAACACTATATATTTTTGCCATTATTGCCAGAGTGATAATTTCCTGGATTCAATACGACCCTTATAATTCTGTAGTACGTTTTATCATCGAAATTACGGAACCGCCTCTTGCTAAAATTCGTCAAATGGTACCGACATTTGGTGGCTTTGATATATCACCAATGATATTAATTTTTGTCCTTTATATATTAGAGGGATTTGTTGTATCAACGCTTAATGATTTAGCGATGGCTCTAAAATAATAAAAAGTAGGAGAAAATATTTTGAAGATTACACCATTAGACATAAAAAAGCAGGAATTTAAGAAATCCATGAGAGGTTTTGACCCGGTGGAGGTTGAAACTTTTTTGGAAATGGTAGCAGAAGAGTTTGAGCATCTTATCAAAGAAAAAAATAATTTGTCAGACGAAGTATTGAAATTAAAAACACAGCTTCTTGATTATCAGCAGGTAGAAAAAACGTTTAAAGATTCTTTAATGAGCGCGCAACAAACAATCAATCAATCCAGAGAAAATTCGAAAAAAGAAGCAAATCTTATCATTAAAGAAGCAGAAGTAAAAGCTGATAAAATGCTTGAAGAGACAAAAATCAAATTAATTGAGATGAAAAATGAATTAATGATCATTAAGTCTCAAAAAGATTCCTTTTCCAGAAGGTTGCGGCATTTATTGGAATCACAATTAGAGCTCATTGGCGTTTTGGAACTCGATGATCTTGGCTTAGGCCAATTGGATAAACACAAACGAATGCCAAATATCGATAGAGCGCTCAATGAAAAACCACCGCGAGAAAATACAACACAAAATAATCGAGAGGCGCTGCTGCGAGAGAGACAGAATTTGCATCAAAAAAAAAATGATCAACGAGAAAATAATTCACCCGGAGACAAGAAAAACATAAAATTTTCTGATCAATTTATTTTATAATCAGAGGATAAATATGTAACTTTTCCCGAAAGGAAATCAACTGTGAGATTAACAACAATTGGGGAGAAAAAAATGTGTAAAAAAATCTTTTTGTTTAGCGTGCTTATTTTGATATTAGTTTATGTCGGTTGTTCAAAGCGTTATGTTATAAATTATGATATGGTTGAAAATAATTCTTTGGTTAACATAAAAACAAGCTCCGGCGCATCGTATGAAGGCGTTGTAAAATTGAAAAAACCATCATTTATTGTATTGAACACGAGCCGGATTTCAACCAATGAAAAAAAAATTGAACGAACAAGTATCGATTATATTAAAACAACACCTCCGATTTTCGATTATCAAAAAAATGTCATTTCTGAATGGGAAATTGACGATCAGAAAGGGACGAAAAATACCTGGCTTTACACGATCGGCGGCGCGGGCTTAAGTTTTGGCGCCAGTTTTTTTGCAGGTTCTCTTGTACATCGGGGAATGTCGGAATCAGATAATAAAGACGAAGTATTATGGGGAATTACCGGAACCGGTACGTTAATTGGCACTGCACTTTTTTTAAATACCGGACGTAAACGAGATCGGGAGGCTGCTATTCTGGCTATTCGGGAAAGACGATACGAACTGGCAAAAAAAGAAATGGCGCAAAAAAAAATAAAGCACAAAGAAATTTATCAGGATCTGGAAAAAGAGAAAAAAGAACGAGCTAAACAAAAAGCAGAGATGAAACGATTAATGGATCGAATCAAGGAGCGAGATGACAAGCGATAAAGTGAGGGAGAGAAAACACATTGAAAACTGATCAATCAAAATTACGTCATGAGATCGAAGAAACGATTCAATTTTTAAAGACAAAAACAAAATTAAAACCCAGAATCGGCATCATTTTGGGCACCGGTCTTGGCGCCCTGGTAGATGATATCGAAGTTGAGGCAGCCATTCCTTATGATGAAATACCCAACTTCGCGGTATCTACCGTAGAATTTCATGCCGGAAAATTATTTTTTGGCCAAATTGAGAAAAAACCTATTATTGCGATGCAAGGCCGCTTTCACTACTACGAGGGATATAACATGAAACAGATCACGTTTCCGGTTCGGGTAATGAAGCAGCTTGGTGTTAATACGTTACTCATTTCAAATGCATGCGGCGGCATCAATCCAGATTTACCCCCGGGTTCATTAATGTTGATCACGGATCACATTAATCTATTCGGTGATAATCCGCTTATTGGCGAGAACGATGATTCTCTTGGACCGCGTTTTCCTGATATGTCGGAGCCATATAATCGGGAATTAATCGCTCTTGCGGAAAAAATCGCAAAAAAGGAAAATATCGAATTAAAGCGCGGTGTTTATGCCGCAATGTCAGGGCCAAGTTTGGAAACGGCTGCTGAATATCGTTTCCTGAGAATTATCGGGGCTGATACCATTGGAATGTCCACAATACCAGAGGACATTGTTGCTGTTCATAGTGGAATGAAAGTTTTGGGAATATCCGTAATAACAGATGCATGTGTTCCCGAAGATTTAAAACCAGTTAATATTTCTGAAATAATAAAAACAGCAAAGGAAGCTGAACCAAAGCTAACGAAGCTGATGAGAAAAGTCATATCTGAACTTTAAGATGGCTGTGAAATATGAAGGATAAAGAATTTTATCGACACCTTTTATTAGAGTTAAAAAAAGATATCGCCGATAAAATCGAACAAGATAATGTAACTTTAACATCGAATGTTAAAGACACAACCGGAGATCATTCATCTTATTCATTTCATTTGGCGGACATGGGGAGCGATACGATGGATCGCGAAAACGCGTTTTGGAGAGCTTCTGTTGAAAAAAACTTATTTAGAGAAGTGATTCATGCACTGGAAAAACTGGAGACAGATGAATATGGTATTTGCGAAAGCTGCGAATGTCAAATCCATGAAAAACGCTTAGAGGCAATTCCGCATGCAAGACTTTGCCTTGAGTGTAAATCCAGGGAGGAAACCGAAAATTATTAAAAGAGATTATCGTGATTGTTAAAAATTTAACAGCATTGAGCGCAACATTTTTGATTATTATAATAGATCAATTATCAAAATATTTTATAAGAACAAATTTGCATTTAAATGAATTTGTGTCAATTTTGGGTAAATATGTGGGCTTTCGTTTTATTCAGAACCCTGGTATGGCTTTCGGAATACAAATCGGCGCCGGAAAATTATTTTTTGTCATTTTTACCGCAATCGCCAGCCTGCTTATTTTTATATTTCTTCTTCAACTAAAAGGTGATCATTATTATACAAGAATCGCTCTTGCCTTCATTCTGGGCGGTGCCGTCGGTAATCTGATTGATCGGATTGTATTTGGCAAAGTCGTGGATTTTATTGAAGTCGGACCATGGCCAATCTTTAATTTTGCGGATGTTGCCGTTACAATCGGTATGATCATCCTGATTATTGTTGTCTTTTTTGAAAAGAAAGAAGATGATGAACAACAGGAAGAAAATTTTGAAATCGGATATTGACGAATCAATCCCGGAATTCGATGATAAACATTTCAACTTCATTATTCCAGAAAACCAAAAACGCATCCGAATTGATAAATACTTGTGTCTAAAACTGGTAAAATTATCCCGTTCCCGCATTCAAAAATTAATTGAAGACGAGAACATTCTGGTGAATAACAACAAGATAAAACCAAGCCACAAGGTAAATTCCGGTGACCGCATCGATATCACAATCCCTGAACCTCAAACATCGGATGTATTACCAGAAGATATTCCATTAAAAATCATTCATGAAGACGAGCATTTATTAGTGGTGAATAAAGATGCTGGAATGGTCGTCCATCCCGCGTATGGCAATTCAAGCGGGACAATGGTAAACGCATTGCTCTTTCATTGCTCCAATTTATCAGGAATCGGCGGAGTAAAACGACCGGGAATCGTGCATCGATTAGACAAAGACACCTCCGGATTGCTTGTTGTTGCAAAAGATGATTATGCACATAATCAGCTTTCCAAACAATTTGCTGAAAGAACAACCGAGCGTGAATATTATGCAATTGTATGGAAACATTTAAAAATGAAATCCGACCGGTTGGAACGACAGATTTCGCGCAGTATTCGTGATAGAAAAAAAATGGCAGTGACAACCTCCGGAAAATATGCAGCCACCAATTACACCGTATTAAAAGAGTTTCCATTAACCAGTTTGCTTTCACTTAAATTGGAAACAGGTCGAACTCATCAAATAAGAGTTCATTTAAAATCACTCGGCCATCCGATTTTTGGGGATAGCACCTACGGCGGAAGGAATAAACAAGTGATATCCCTGAATCACCGCGATCAGAAATTAGCAATGGAATTACTAAAGCGGATGCCGCGCCAGGCGCTTCATGCAAAAACACTTGGATTTACACACCCGGTCTCCAAACAACGGCTCACGTTTGACTCTGCACTGCCAAAGGATATGCAACTCTTTTTAGATTATCTGTATAAAATTACAGCCAGTTAATTTTTTTTCTTTATTTAACACATTGGAAAATATTTCCTGTTTTGAAAAATTTTACTTGATTTTTTAGCAATATTTTGTTACTTAAGTTATTCATATAAATTATTATCTTTTTTAAACATTTCTTTTTATAGGAGATGTTCTATTGCAATCCATTTTCATGTATTTGACAATTCTCTCTGTGGCCGCAAGTTTAATTGCCTTGTATGTACTCATATTTGCAACATTTACAAAAAAAGAAGCAACGATAAAAACGAGCGGCCAAATATATATTAAGCGGGATGCCCGAAAAATCAAAGTGAATACCAACCACCAGGCTGAAAATTTAAAAACAAAAGGAATAAATACTCAGGGTGGCTCTTTAATTTGGACTGTGTTAATAGGGCAATTTACAGGATTATATTTCCTCCATTACTTTATGATTACTGAAGATGCTATCAGAGACATTCTGAAAATCAATAGCATTATTTTACTATTAGCTTCGTTTATATGCACGTTTTTGACCATTCTAAACGGAGTCTTAAAAAAACGAATGGAAATGATTAACCGGCTAACATTCTTGTCTTACAGCTTTGTCATGTCTGGTGTACTTATTTATCTGATGCTCCAACGCGGTATTGACGTCAAAACTGCCGTAATTAGCGCCGGGAACATGCCGTATCTGATTATTATTTTCTATTTTGTTATGATGACTTTTGCCTTAATATCTATGTTATTAGATGGTACAATCAGACAGTATGATCGGATCGATTTTAATTTTAACATTTACTATTATATTATTATCGGTGTTAGTCTGGGAATTGGATTAAGTATGTGGTTGATGTTAGAATTTATAAAAGGGAGTTGATTGATGGAACTCTTTTTTCTGTTAATTTCTATTTTTTCCTTATTTATCAGTAAGTTTGCACTATTCTTTTTCCTGTTTTTTTCGTTTTTAAATGACATCGAAAAGAAAAATGAAAACAAACGGTACGTTAACCGACAATATAGAAAAATAAAAGTCCCGGCAAAAGATGAAAGCAAAAAACGAATCGAACTCAAACTGGTGTTAAATCGTCGAAAAACGCTGCTGCCAACGATTGTAATAGCAGAAATTGTCGGTTATATTTTATTTCTGATTTCTCAGCATCCAATGAAATATGCTGCAATTGAAGGAAATGCCTTTCTATTATTAACCGCTTCCGCAATTTGCCAGATTTTAACAATTGCAAATGGATGGCTAAAAATACGATTAAATCTGTCTTTCCGATTAATGTTTCAAATTATTACCCTGGTTTTCGGATTATTTTGGTTGAAAGTATTAGAGCCAATGAATGTTGTAGAATTCGGACAATTTTTGTTGATTTTTGTCATTGGCTATTTAGGAAGTGCCGTTCTGGCTATTTATTCCATGCTCGGCGATGCTATGTTCGCGAAACAAGGAATTTATACATTTGACTTTAATCACTATTTTCGGCTTGTAATATTTCTTGGACTAATTATTGGTTCTGTCGTCTTTTTTAATTTTGACCTGCAACCATAACGGATTGATACAATAATGATGAGCACAAAAATTCCGGAAGAAAAAATTACTGAAATAAAAGAGGCAACCGATATTGTCGAATTAATTTCAGATTACCTGACCCTCAAAAAAAAGGGCAAAAATTATTTTGGCCTTTGTCCCTTTCATCAGGAAAATACTCCGTCATTTAGTGTTGATCCGACTAAACAAATATATTACTGCTTTGGTTGTCATAAAGGTGGGAACGCGATCAGCTTTTTAATGGAGTACGAAAAAATGTCGTTCCCCGAAGCAGTGAAATATCTGGCCGAGAAAGCCAAAATTTCATTACCAAATGTTAGTGAAAGTGATCGTACTGCCAGAGAAAAAGAAGCGCTTTACTATGCAAATAAATTCGCGGCAGAATTTTATTATAAAAATTTAATGTCGCCTGCCGGTAAAAATGCCCTGACTTATCTGGAAAAAAGAGGCCTTGGAAAAGACATCATTCGCAAATTTGGATTGGGTTTTTCATTGTCAGAATGGGATGGATTAATCAAACATGCTCAGAAAAAAGGCGTCAGCCTGGACTCGCTTCACAAAGGCGGCTTAATTATTAAAAAAGATAACGGACGGCAGTACGACCGCTTCCGGGGCCGAGTGATGGTTCCCATCATTAGTCTGACCAAAAAAGTTGTCGGATTTGGCGGGCGAATTATTATTGATGACGAAAAGGCTCCCAAATATATAAATTCACCGGAAACAGCAATCTATCAAAAAGGGAAAATGCTCTTTGGCCTCTATCAAACCAGAGATTTTATTCGGGAACAGGACCAGGCCATCTTTGTGGAAGGATACACCGATTTATTAAGTCTGTATAAAAATAACATTAAAAATATTGTCGCAACCTCTGGCACCGCATTGACGATTCAGCAAGCCCAGCTAATTAAGCGATATACGAATAATATCATTTTATTATACGATAGCGATTCCGCTGGTTCTGCCGCTGCCATGCGAGGGGCAGATATTTTTTTAAGCACAGGCCTGGAAGTAAATATTTCTGCAATGCCTGCCGGGGAAGACCCGGATAGCTATATTCATAAATACGGCCCGGTAAAATTTAATGAAATGATCGCAAATGCAGTTTCGATTATTCATTTTAAAATTAATACTTTAAAAAAACAATATGATTTGTCCAATATGTCAGATCGGGCAAGAGTCATCGATTTGTTGTTAGAATCAATTTCAAATATAAAGGACAATATAAAGAAAGGACTCATCTTAAAGGAGGTTGCTGAATATTTTGGCATGGAAGAACGGTTGCTGTTAGGACAACTAAAAAATGTGAAAAAATATGACAGGTACGATGAAAAATCCTCAGACATTAAACCATCTGCAATAAAACGCATGAAAAATAAATATGACAGTGCAGAAGAAAATATCTTAAAAATAATACTCGAAGAAAATTATCTCCTCAAAGTAGTTTATGAAAATGTTGAAATAAAGGAAATTAAAAACAAATTGATTCGTGAAATTATAAGTAAAATTTATGAATTGTATGATAAAAATGAAAAAGTGGATGGACGGAAAATATTAAATATAATATCAGATCCGGAGAAAGTCGATTTAATATCTTATATATTGTCAGAAAATCGAATCGAAAATTTTGAGAAAATATTAAATGCTTCAATTCAATTAGTTAAAGTTAGAATTATCGAGGAAGCGTCAAACAAAATTCAGATGGAAATTAAAGAATTGGAAAATAAAGGACAGGATATTCGTGAAAAAAGGCTTCAATGGAATCAATTACGACAGAAAAAAGAGTCAATTAAGTCAAAAAAATTTAGTGAAGAACAAAAAAATACTTGAATTTTAAGCTAAGAATTTTTATATTTAAAGTAATTATTCAGGTGTCACTCCTGCATCCGCAGGAATGACAGCTCTATGCTGAACAGTAACAATTTAAATTTACAAAATAACCGGGCCCATAGCTCAGTTGGTAGAGCAGCGGACTCATAATCCGTTAGTCGTAGGTTCGAGTCCTACTGGGCCCACAATATTTTAAACCTCCTTTCATGATAATTTTATGGTAGGAGGTTTTTTTTAGTTAGTAGTAAAAGATATATATTTTCAAAGACTTAGGCACTTTTTGACTTTTAAATTATGCCATATTTTTGCCTCGAACAAATGAAATTTAAGCTGAACTTTAATACTCCAATTTTGAAATCTTTTAGAAATTTTTAGTGTATTTTGACATAATTTGGTCACAAAATGGTCACAAATTTTTATTCCAAAAAATGGAAGAAAAAAATAATGTTGCTATTAGTAATTGACCAAATCAGTGAATTCGGTTTGCAAAGCTAAGCCATGCTATTTTAATTGATAGCATGGCTTTTTTATAATGACAATTCATTTTATTACATCCTTTGCAATTAAAAGGTGAACGAATTAAGAAATCCGGTCATACGTTTGATGTTGTCATCCAAGATAATATAAAAATTCTAAAAAAAAAGACTTGCATTTAACTCAAAATATTGAGTAAATTTACTCAGTATATTGAGTAAATTGTGAAGGTTGAAAATGTATACTCGTCCAATCTATCAAACTTTATTAAAACGGGTCTCAGAAAAACGCCGGTTTATCCAGGTGCTTGCCGGTCCCAGACAGACGGGGAAAACAACTTTAGCGCATCAATTATTGGAAACGACCCAGTTGCCTTCCCGCTATGCTTCCGCGGACGAGCCGACTTTAAAAGATCATACATGGATTGAACAGCAATGGGAAGCGATTCGGTTAAAAGCGAAAAACCATGATGCTGATAGAGCGATATTGGTTCTTGACGAGATTCAGAAAATTACAGGCTGGTCAGAAACTGTCAAACGGTTATGGGATGCTGATACAGCCGATAAACAGCAAATTCATGTGATCATTTTAGGCTCCTCACCTTTACTTGTAAAACATGGATTATCCGAGAGTCTGGCAGGCAGATTTGAGACAATTCCTGTCACACATTGGTCTTATAGTGAAATGTCCGATGCATTTGGCTGGAACCTGGATCAGTATATTTTTTATGGCGGCTATCCCGGTGCGGCTGAATTAATAGATGATCACGAACGCTGGACCCGATACATCATGGATTCACTTATTGAGACAACTATTTCACGCGATATTTTATTGATGACACGAGTCGACAAGCCTGCATTATTGCGCCGTCTGTTTGAACTTGGTTGTCACTATTCCGGACAGATTCTATCTTATCAGAAAATGGTCGGTCAACTTCAGGAAGCGGGAAATACAACAACACTCGCTCACTATCTGGACTTGCTGAAAGGGGCAGGATTAATTACCGGATTAACAAAATACGCCGGACAAATTGTACGACAGCGCGCCTCCAGTCCGAAATTATTGGTGCTGAATACAGCACTGATGACAGTCCAATCGCATTTAACTTTGGCAGAAGCAATAGAAAATCATGAATTATGGGGACGATTGGTGGAGTCTTCAATTGGCGCTGCACTGTCAAATGTAATCGCAGGTAAAAATCTGAATTTACATTACTGGGCTGGCAGAAACCGAGAAGTCGACTTTATTCTTGCAAAAGGCGAGCAACTCATCGCATTTGAGGTGAAAAGCAACCTGAAAAAAACAACTCTGCCAGGAATAACTGCTTTTGCAAAAGAATTTCGGGTTAGAAAGAAAGTGCTTATTGGCGCTGATGGGATACCTGTCCGGGATTTCCTCGAAACGCCGGCGACGTATTGGTTTGAGTAAATACTTTTTCTCACGAATACACACGATGGCTTGGATACCCAAAAATATGCCATCGAACCGGACGACAACGGAAACATCGACCGCAAGCCACTCCATCCCCTCCGGAAGACATTGCAAATTAGCTTCAGAACAGAATACATCATCAGCCGAAAAGCGGTGACTGAAGCCAACATCAAATACCGCTTCAAACGAGCCAGAAGATGCGTCATAAGCTGGCTGGTGGCACAGTATTTTGATTATGATGATATTGATCCGTTCTTATCGAGAATTTCATGATTGACCGTTATGATTATGATGTGGCTTTGAGAATAGTGAGGGGGCAATGATAATTTACCGTGTTCTTCATTAGCCTGCCTATGACGCCAAAATACTAACTACTCACAAAAGTCTCATTTTAATTGACTTTTTTTATTGACATTGATTGATTTAAATATTAAATTGTCTTTGTTCAAATTTTTTCACTTCATGTTTTTTAGATTTTTTTAGAAGTATAAAATAGCAATAGTCCAAATTAAAAATTTATAACAATATACATAAAACCCACCGGACTAACACAGTTTAAAAAGAACCCATCACATTTTTGTAAATCCAAATATTAAATGCTCCTAATCCCCATTTTTTAACAATAATTTCTCTTGAAAAAATCGAAAATTCTACATACATTGTATATCTTTGTGAGCGAAAAAAATAATTTTTAATTTATGATTTCCGGTATAATAAAAGGAGGTATTATTATGAAACATAGTTCTCGTGTTCTCAATAGTTTTCTGGTACATCTCACGATTTTTGTGTTTTTGCTGATGTTTGGTACTCTTGTTGCGGATGACGACATCTCCATCAAACCTGCCGGGCATATCGGCGGTTATCCGGCGGGAATTTGTGTAAAGGATGGTTACGGTTTTCTGGCGCAGGGGACGGTGCTCTCAGTGTTGGACATTTCTGCTGCTGAAATTAAAAAAGTGACTTCCATGATGCTACCCGATGAGCCGGCTTCCTGGAAAATACAGGGGGATTATCTTTTTTCTCTGGCCGGGAACTCGGAATCGGCATTTCAGGTGATTGATATTTCCGATCCGAAAAATCCTGAACTAAGTGCTCAATTGCCGGTTTCCACTAACTGGCAGGCAAAACTCCATCTGGCAGGAAATTATGCCTATCTTGCGTTAACGGATCAATTTGTGATCGTGGATATTTCAAATCCGGCGTCACCAAATTTAATCACCACGGTTCAACAGGATGTTGCCGATATTTATGTGGATGGCGCGCGTGCCTGTATCATCAATCAATCCGAATTTAAAATATATGATATCACTGATCCGCAGAATCCCGAAGAAAAAGGCAGCACAGATATTGATAACGGAGTAGCCATTGCCACTAAGGGAAATTATGCGTATGTTGGCTGCTCGAATTATCAGAGATCAGGGATTCAGGTCATTGATATTTCTGATCCGAATAATCCCGAAAAGGTGCATTACGAGGAAACGAAAATTGTCGACGGCCAAAATACATTATATAAATCACCTTCAGCAGTAGCAATCGCTGACAGCCATTTGTACATCGGTTGTAACAGCCGGTATTCATGGCTATTTATTGCCGATATTAGTGTTCCGCAAACTCCGGCAATCACCAGTCATTTAAAACTCGATATTATTGGCAACTATCCGATGATCAATTCAATGCAAATCGTTCCGCGTTATGCGTATGTTACGACCGGTACGGCGTCGGATGGATTTGTCACCGTAAACATTGAAGACGACGAAAATCCGCATATTGAAAATATCTACGAGGCGCCCTGGGACGTGGTGTACTTGTGCACAGCCGGCGAAAACCTGTATGTTTCATCAATGGAGCGGCTCTGGATTTATAGTTTTGAGGGATTGGGAAAACCGGTACTCCTCAATTCGGATACAACCTGGGCTGATTTTCACAGAATTGTGGTTGAAGACGGCTATTTGTACGGCATCCGTGAGGGGAAAATTTATCTGCTTGATGTCAGCGATCCGATGAATATTTATCAGGTTGGCGAGTACAGTTCTCCGCTGGGTGAATTGCGCGAACTTAAAGTAGATCAAAAACACATCTATGCGCTAACGCATCCTGACAGCAGGAATACGCTGGAAATTATCGACGCAACGAATCCGGAACTTCCGGCACAGGTGTCTGCTTTTGATATCGCCGGAAGCGGCAGGGATTTGTTTGTGGATGGCGCGAACAATATTGTATTGGTCGCATATACCAACAATTCTTCTGATCAGGGTTTTGAGATTATCGATATCAGAGATCCCGCTTCACCGGAAAGCAAAAGTGAGACAACGACTTCCGGGAAGCCGATTGCAATTTGGAAAACGGATTCTCTGGCTTACATTGGCAGTAATACGATCACTGAATCCGACAGCACATATTACATCGAATCGTTTAATGTGGCCGATGCCACGCAACCGGTTGCTTTCAAACAATTCAGCGAATCCGGGATCATCGCGGATTTGGAAGTGCATGACGGGCTTGTTATGGCGTCCATCCCCGGCGGCAGTATTCATCTGTATGATGCGATTATCCTAAAATTTGTCGAAACCTGTCCGTCGCCATTTTCGGTCTATATGGCCGTGATGTGGTCGATGATGCGCAGCGGGTGGTTCATTTTCACAATGGATGGCTATTTTTGCATGCAGGATTTATTCGCCAGCGCGAGTTGGGGGATTTTCATTCAAAAATTATTAACAAAACCACCGATTGCCTCTATCTCCGTTACACCATCGGATACCACTGTAAGTAAGGGTGATAAGGTTCAATTTAAAGCATCATCTATTGACAGTTTGGGCAACTCTTTTAGTTGTACTCCAATTTGGAGCGCCGACGGCGGTGAAATGGACAGCTTGACCGGAAGTTATACGGCAACAGATGAAGGGACATTTACAATTACCGCCAACGATACCTCCACCGGACTTAAAGCGACTACGACAATTCATGTTACCAGTACATCAGTTGAGCAGCATTTTCACAAACCGCTGGAATTCGGCCTGTCACAGAATTACCCGAATCCATTCAATCCATCGACAACAATTCCGTTCAGCGTAAAGGAAAAATGCAATGTTGTCTTGAAAATATATAATATTCAGGGACGTGAAGTGGCGACACTTATCGATGCGGAGTTTCAGCCCGGTCATTATCAGGCGGAATTTAACGCCAGTTCTTTCACTACAGGAATGTATCTGTACAAAATCAAAATGAAAAATTTTGAAGCGACAAAAAAAATGGTATTGGTTGAGTAGATAATTAAGATTTCAACACGTTATCTTTTTTTGATGATAAAAAAATGCATTAAATGAATTGATATTTAAATAGAAATTGTCTTCATTAAAATAACCGCTGCTACTGCCAAAAACAATAGCAGCGGTAAATAAAACTGAGTCAGTTTTGCAGAAACAGACTTTGCAACTTTTCCCACCGTCATCTATCTTTCTTTTATCGGGAACGAAATAAAGGTAAATCAGTTATATATTTCAAGGCTTCGTTTTAAATAATCTATTTTTGAAAAATGTAAAATCCGGTCATCCAAAAATCCCGGATTTTTTATTAAGTGGCACTCGGATAAAGAGATTAAATCGAATTTAACATAAACAAGGCGCTTATGAAGAAGGCAAAGAAATCGAAAAAACCGAAAACGAGTTTTATAAATAAAGCGTTGAATATCGTGGAGCGGGTGGGAAATGCGCTACCTCATCCGGCTTCATTATTCGGAATTTTTGCAGTAATGGCGCTACTGGCTTCAACGCTGGGACATTGGCTTAATTTGGAAGTGACACATCCGGCTACCGGCGAGGCGATAAAAACTGTAAATCTGCTATCCAAAACCGGAATTGAGCGAATAATTGATGACATGGTTATCAACTATACCAGCTTTGCGCCGCTGGGAATCGTTCTTGTTGCTATGCTGGGAATCGGTATGGCCGAGGGAAGCGGTCTCATCGGAGCGCTCATCAGAAAACTGGTGTTATCTTCTCCCCGAAAAATACTAACATTCGTGATCGTATTGGCTGGCATTCTTTCCAATACGGCAAGCGACATCGGTTATGTTCTGTTAATACCGCTTGCCGGAGTTGTCTTTATCGCAGTCGGACGGCACCCCATCGTTGGCATGGCTGCCGCGTTCGCCGGTGTTTCTGGCGGATTTAGCGCGAATCTGATTTTGGGAACCATCGATCCGTTGGTCGCTGGTTTATCCGAAGAAGCTGCCCACATTCTTGACCCTGAGTACCATGTAAACCCCACTGCAAATTATTTTTTCATGGTGGTTTCAACCTTTGTCATCGCGATTACCGGAACCCTGGTCACCGAAAAGCTGGTTGCACCTCGCCTTGGCAAATATGATGGCGAACAAAGTCCGGAAAATATCGATCCACTTTCCGAACAGGAAAAAAAAGGGCTTCGTTGGAGTGGAATTACCTTACTCTTATGGATCGTTATTATTTTAATCGGCATTGTTCCGGAAAGCGGATTCCTGCGCGGTTCAGACGGGAACCTGCTCTCTTCGCCATTAATAAAGGGAGTGATAGCAGTGTTGTTTCTGGTCGCCGGCTCCACGGGTATTGTTTATGGCGCGGTAACCGGTAAATACAAAAACGATGCTGATGTTGTAAAAGGAATGACAGCAAGTCTAAAATCTTTGGCAAATTACATGGTATTGGTTTTCTTTGCCGCGCAATTTGTCGCGTATTTTAAATGGAGCAATTTAGGTGTCATTTTTGCCATCAGCGGTGCGGAAGTACTGATGAAAGCAGACCTCGGCGTCATTCCGCTTATGCTGCTGTTTATTTTATTGGCCGGAACCATCAATATGTTTCTCGGCAGCGCCTCGGCGAAATGGGCGTTGTTGGCGCCCATTTTCGTGCCCATGTTTATGCTACTTGGTTACTCGCCTGAACTTTCGCAGGCTGTTTACCGGATCGGTGATTCAATTACCAATATCATTTCGCCGATGATGAGCTTCTTTGCACTCGTCATTGCGTTCTTTCAAAAGTATGATGAAAAGGCTGGTATCGGAACCATCATTTCCACCATGCTGCCCTATTCGATCGTGTTTTTTATCAGTTGGTCGCTGCTGCTCATTATTTGGATTTTGCTGGGACTGCCGTTGGGACCTGGGGCTGGTTTGTATTATCAGGGAATGGAAGGATTTTAATTGCCTTCCGCGCTTTTTAAGATAATACATATTTTCCCATACTCAAAATTTTTGGTTATTTAATTATTCTGCAAGAAAAAGATTTCCGAAATCTTCAAGATTTCGGAGATCCGGAGTTAATCAATCCGTTTAAAAATGATACCCTGAACTCCATATCTGCTTAGTAAAAAACCAGTAACATCCCCATTCTCATTCCGCATAAAAGAAATCTTCGCCCAATTCGCAGCAAATTGATCCGGCTCGAATTGGGTAAGGTCTGATGACATATCCGAAATCCTTATTTTGAGCGCGCCATTTTCATAAGTGATCTCTGATGTGTTTTCCAATTCGTCATCGAAATATTTACCAGTAAAGTCCGAATATTCTCCATCATTCAACGGGATTTCGGTGAATGTTTTATAACGTCCGTAGCTTCCATAAGCACCACTGATTCTTTCCAGTAAAATCTCTTTTGTGTTGATGGTTTCTGGCTGAATTCTGAGACTGACGTCCCGCTCGTGATTGATCAGCTCTTTTGCTGAGTATGGCGATGGCTCAAAAACATATTCCGGTGATTTATTGTATAGGTTATTGTCCTTAAATTTAAATGTGAGATAGCGGCCAAAATCGATACCCACGTATTTTCCGGCACGTTTGCGCTTTAGCTTTTTTGTGAAAATAGTGGCCGCTATTTCTTTCTTATACTCGTCTGTATTCTGCACCTTCGCAATTTGGTCTGCCAGAAAGATATTCGCAATTCGAAAACTGGTGTGCTTCGGGCTGTAATCGCCGAGATTGCTCAGGCAAATAATCGAAAAGCGCTGATCCGGAAAAATGACAAAAAACGCGGTATAACCCACGTACCAGCCGCTGTGGGAATAGATTTTCAATCCCCTGTATTTATGAACAGCCAGACCGAACGCGTAAGAATGCAGCGCCCCATCATTGAATGTTCCGGGCATCGTTATCATTTTAATGATTTCTGCATCCAGTTTGCCATTGAAAAACGCCTGCTCCCATTTGAACATATCTTCAATCGTGGAATAAACGGCGTCGTGACCCACTAACTGATTATTCGTCATCCAGTTTATGTATTTGCCGGATTTAACCTGATAACCCGCAGCCCGGTTCGGAATAAACGTGGAATGGCTTGTCTGAATCATGGTGCTGTTCATACCGAGCGGCGAAAATATTCGCTCCTTTGCAAATTCATGAAATTTCATCCCGCTGACTTTTTCCACAATCAGAGCCATCAGAGTATAGGCAGAATTTGAATATTCCATTTTTGTACCGGGCTCAAAATCCAGCGCTTGTTGCCGGGCTAACATGCCCAGCATCATCTCGTGGGTGTACCATTGCGAATAGTTGATGCCCATCAGCGGGTACATTGCTTCGGCATCGCGGATGCCACTGGTGTGATGCACCAGATGCCGGATTTTCACAGCGCCGTAAACATCCGCTGGCAATTCGGGAAAGTATTTCATGAGCGGATCATCCAGCGAAAGTTTATTTTCAAGTGCAAGCATGGCAATGCACGCGGCGGTGAATTGTTTCGACACAGATCCCAGTCTGAATACGGTGCGAATGGTATTCGGTACGCCCAGCTCGAGACTGGCCATCCCGTACGCGTTTTGATAAATGATTTCATCATCCTGAATGATTGCGATTGCAGCGCCTGGCGTATGCGTGGAATTTAATTCCTGAAACATGCTGTCGACTTTTTCAAATCTTTCGTCGGCGAACGAAAGCGTATGTAGAGAAAGGAGTAAGATTAAAGTGATGTGGTAAATTTTCATTTGAATGTTCTTTCCTCAAGCGATTTTAATTTTTTCTGTAATTTTAATAAAGTATCTTTTTCACCTTCCCACTCAATTAATTCCATATCATCAATTTCATCGTAGAACTCATCTCTGTCTAATTTGCCGTATTTTTTCAAATTCATTTAATTTCACCAGGCATTTTGGGACGGCTTCTCTTAACGGCGCTGCTGTCGAGAAAGGGCAATGAATCTATCGGATGCGTTTCAATGGTTTTTTCATACGCCAGTTGATCGCGCAGATCGATGGCTTGTACGGCAAAAGGAGTGTCCGGATATTTTTCGATAAACGCGTTATACGCCTCGATGGTGTTTGTTTCTTGCGCGGCTTGAAATTCTTTCTCAGTTTTACTGCACGAGAGAACAAAAAGTGAAACAAGCAAAATTAATGCAACATGAAAAGCTAATTTTCCCGGATTGATATTCATGATGTGTCCTTTCTTGTTACAATATGATTTATGAATTAAATGATAACTTATTCAATAAAATCGATTATTCCAATTCTTATCAACGACTTCTGATGGAATCCATCAATCCATATTCGCATTGAAAATGGTTTCCATGGATTTGGCTCTCCAACAATCATAGCAGGATCGCTCAAATCTATTCGGTATGTCGCCCATCCACGATCAGGATTTGAATATACCATTAACGAAGTATCCGGACTCTCTTTATCCAGATCTATACTGAATTCATAATAATTGTTCTTAGTATCGAGGCGCCCATTGTTGTTTAAATCTTCTGTATCTGGTTTTTTCCCTTGTGTACTTGCGGAGTTGCCTTCTGTTCCATTATTTCCCAAATAATAACATGGAACATCTTCCCAATCGTCATAGCTTGCTGGTTCATTCCAATCTTGAATATTGTTTTGATTAAGGTCCCAAAAATCAGAGGGATCCTCACCTGCCATACCGTCCAATCCAATATCTTCTCCCGGATCTAACTTGTTATTTCGTATTCCATCGACCAATTTATCTTCAGAATCCAATCGGTTATTCGGAATAATATCTTCAGAAATTTCTCCCAGATCAATATGCAAGTTGCCATAATTGCCTCGGACTGTTATTTCTAAACTATACTGTATCTTGATAAATTCGTGTGATATTTAGATGGTAAATTCATCATAATTCCATTCCATGAATCCGTCATGACTTCACTTCCTATTGGTGTAAATAATAGATTAAGGACGTGAATGACGGATGATTCATTAGACGAAATCACAAGATCAGGATAGATGTCTTTTATGAAGACCATTTCGTAAGGATTATACCAATTTAATATGCACCGTGATGAAATATCTTTGTTGTGATTTTCCGGCGTGGAACAAAAATTCCAATCATTCATCATGATGGAAATATCAGAAGCAATAGGCGCATTTGCTTGAGTTTTTAAAGGAGATTTTTCATTATTACATGAAGCAAAGCAGAATAGAAAAATTAACGCAGAGCATAGATTTTTTTTCATCCTTAAGCCTTTCTATTTTAATTCAATTAAAAATTCCCTTAGTATTTTCTTTGCATTCCTTTGTAATTGTGGATCTTAATCTGCCGAGGCCGTCATAATAATATGTTGTTTGCCCTTTTTCAAAATCACCAGGACATGGAACCTTAACCGGATCGCTCGCAGTTCGCGTATTGATTTTTTCATCATTCCTCCTGAATTATTTGAAGTAAATGTTCACTATAAATCAAAATCCATTTTTGCCTCATTCAACATTAGGGGAAGTGCGCGGAATTTATCGTGTAAAACCAATGAGGAAAGCAAAACATATATAACAAGATTGATTAATAAATTAAATTAAATAAACATCAAATTGTCAATGAAAAAATTGATTACTCATAATTTTGGTACTTTAGTAAGATTTACATCTGTTCGTTACAGATATTCATTAAGAGTCAGGTAAGATTCTATTTCATGTAAAAATACCTTAGCGTCCTTTAGAATATTTTCTGCAGTTTCGCGGTGGAATTGTATAATCTCACCATAGTCATGAGTTTGCTGAAGATCAAATGCGACGTGCAACTTTTTGATAGTTCTTTTGGGAGACGAGCGAGTTTGTCGCTAAGTCTACTCGACTTGCAGGTTCGCTAAACGTTCGGTGACAAAATAATTAAAGTTAGAACAAGGCGGCTCACTCACTCGTTCGCTGTGTGCGAAGCGCCGCTGGGTAAAAATTTAGTGTAGTGATTTGTTGGGCGATTTTCAATTTTCCACCACTTCAAAAAGACTGTGCTTGAATTTGTTCTCGTCCTGGTTGTTATAAAACGGCACGCCCACGAGTCGATATTTTTGAGTCTTACTTTGCGTTTTAAACTCCAGAGTCTTGCCCTTGAATTTTTCCGTAATTTCCTTCAGAAACGCCTGTTTCCATTGATCATGCTCTTTAAGGTGTTTTCCTTTGGGTTCGATAAATATCTGAAAAGTCAGCATACTGCCGTTTTTCTCACGCAGAAAAAGCACAAAATCCGGCTCAAACGCCTGACCGTCTGAAAAACTGTATATCTTGAAATGCCGTTCATTCCGCACAAGATAAATGCCGTCATATTTTTGTTTTAGCGCTTCCATCTGGCGCTCCAGCATTCTGACAAACGCCTTTTCTTCACTGGTGCCATAGTTGGCGTTGAACACGTACCAATCCTTATCCTTTACAAACGGCTCATCGCCGTCGGCCCGCTCGCTGCCCTCGACCAGCTTGAGCAACTTGTCCCTAAAAACAGCAGACACCGGGTTTAATGTGAATTTTTCCGTGCCTATGTATTCCGTTATATTTTGACGCAATTCGGTTTCAATTTGCCCAAGCAATCCCTCAAGTCCGTCAAGCTGTGATTTATTGGATAAACGGTATATATCTATCGAATCTCCCTGGAAGGTTAATTCCAAACCGCCAAGGTAATCATCCGATTCGATAAATTGACGCATGGACGAAACATGCGGAAAATATTTTTTTACGTTTTGAAACGTAAAGAACGGATTTTGGGCAATGGCATTATAAACAATATGCTTTGGCATCTCTTTTACGTTGATGTCTTTCCTGCCGCTTTCCGCAATCTTCCCGGTATGGTCGTTTCCGGTGAGCAGTGTGTCCGTCATGCCCCGGCCGCTTGCCAGGGTATGTTCAAAATTTTTCTTCATAATTCCCATATCGCTGAATGATCGGACAGTCTCATAACGATTGACAACCCGCTCATTCAGATAGATGAGACCGCTTTTGTAAAAATCAGTCTGCTTGAAATCCTCTTTCAATTTAAGCGTTTTGTTGACCTCTCTTTCGTCCATCATGCCTTCTTCGATTAACGCAGTCCGAAGTTCAGCAATGTAACGTGAATCGTTAATGCTGTGATAGTGCAGTTCTTCCAGTACCCGCATTTCGTGTTCAAGATTTTTGTCATATTTGCGTTGATAACGGCTGTTGCGCTCATCGGTTGAAAAGGGAAAATAGCGGGCGCCCCGCCCGATCAACTGCGCCTCGGCCATCGTGGTTTTTCCCGGCATGCCTGCCTTTGCATCTCTGGCCGTGTAACAGCGGACAATGTCAAACAGATTTAATACATCCCAGCCTTCATTCAATTTTTGCACCGCAAATATCGCCCGTATACGGTTATCCTTGTCCTCCAGCGTATTCAAAAGGATTTGCTGATTTTCTTTTTCTTTTTCCTCATTGACGGAAATACAGCGGCTTTCATCAAATTCCCGGCGCAGTCGTTCGGCAAGCTGGCCGGCGGTAATCCGGTTCTCATTAAAATAACGAAAAGCCCGTTGCACCAGCGGAATGTCCGATTTTTTCTTTATCCGTTCAACATCGTCTTCTGAAAGCTGTTCGATCAGCTTGTGAAAACTGGCCTTGTTTTCCCGTGATTGGGCAATGGTCTTTTGCGCCTTGAACAAAATGACCGGTTTCAGGTTAATCCGGTGCCTGGCCGCCACTTCCTGTTTATACTGACTCAGGATAAGCGCCTGAATGATCCGGTCTTTCTCCTCAAAATCCGCCTGAACGATATAAACGTCTTTGGAATAGCCGTCATTGCGGAACTGGCGCAGGTCATAACGGTAAAGAACCTTGCTCATGTATTTATTGGAAATAAAGCTGTTGGCGTAATCCAGCGTAGCCGTGAATTCCAGAAGCAGATTGTCCTCGTTCTGGCGGAATATCCGTTCAACCGTGTTTTCCCAGCTTTCAAACATTTCCTGCTGCGCTTTGGTGCGGGTGTTTATATGGTGGGCTTCATCCGACAGCAGCACAATCTTTTTATCCCTGAAATCTTCGTATGTCAGGGCGTTTTCCTTTTCCGTGGTCAGGTCGGAATGCAGTTTCTGGATGGTGGTAAAACAGATATTGATGTCGTTTTCATTGGCGCCTTCAAAATTGGCAACCGGCGTGACAGCAACCCGTCGGGCATCAAAGCGGATGTTTTCAGAAAAAAGAAATTTGAAAGACAACGGGTTGAGAAAATTGTCTTTTGTCTTTTCAATGATGTTGGTAGAGTTGACAAAAAACAGAAAATTCCGGTACCCCTTTTCATAAAGATAAAGAATCAGTCCGGCCATGATCAGCGTCTTACCGCTCCCGGTTGCCATGTTGAACAGAAAATGCAGCGGCCACGCCTTGCCCGGAAAATCATTGTCCAGACAGTGAAAGAACCGGACAAATGCTTCTTCCTGATAAGGCCGCAGCCCGAATTTGGGATTCAGATTGTCTTTAAGATAATCAGGTATCTCCTTTTTCAGGAACCCCATTTTGGAAACAGCATCCAGTTCTTCATATAAAAACTTTTCAGTCATCATTGCCGCCTTTTTGTCGGTTTTTCCCCAGATTCGATCGTTTTCACCATCCTGTCAAAATCGCTTTGATATGCTTTCAATCGTTCACCGTGGAATTTGTCATATTCCTTTTCCGCCTGTTCTTTGGCCAGTTCGTGCGAGATTTTACCGGCATGCTCCAGAATCTCCCGTTCATTCAGTTGCAGAAAACCGTGCAATTTCTCAATCCAGTCGTTCATGGTCATGGGGATACGGCGCATGGCCTGGCCTTCGGCAAAAACAAGGTATTGCTCGACCAGGTTGTTGAGCACTCGCAGTTCCTCTTCATTGAGATAATTTTTGGCCACGCTCACATCGATCTTGCGCACCTTATCGCCCCGCCAGGATGTCAACCCCATGTGCGGCTTTTGGCTGTCCGCCCGTTCGTAGATGATTTCTGCCGCCGTTTTACCGGTGACCGCCCAGTGCATTTTGTTCTGCACGGTTTTAAAGAATTGAATGCTCTTTTCTTCCGTCGGATCATAGTCGATGCTGGTGGCGTAAATGTCGGTGATTTTTTGATAAAAGCGTCGTTCCGAGGTGCGAATATCCTGGATACGGCGCAGCAACTCGTCAAAATAGTCAAACGGCTGATCCGGGTTTTTCAACCGCTCATCATCCAGCACAAAGCCCTTCACCAGGTACTCTCGCAAGCGCCGCGTTGCCCACTGCCGGAAGCGGGTGGCGACATGCGATTTAACCCGGTAACCGACGGAAATAATTATATCCAGATTGTAAAAGTCAACCAGACGGCTGACTTCCCGTGGCCCTTCTTTTTGAACTATTCGAAATTTTCGAATAGTTGGATCTGGTGACAGCTCTCCTTCAGCATAGATTTCTTTAATATGATAGTTTATTGTATTAACGCCTACCTGGAATAACTCTGCCATTAACTTTTGCGTCAGCCACACGGTTTCATCCTGCAGGCGCACCTCGATTTTGGTTTCGCCCGATTCGCTCCGATAAATGAGAATTTGCGAGTCCGGCTTGACCGGTAAATTTTCAGCCATTACACCTTTTCCCTGTAAAATTGCTGATTTAGTTTTTTGTCTTCCTCGCTGACGTTGAAATCCGCATCCTCTATTTCGGATAGATTCACATAGAGCTGGTTCTTGTTCAACAGTTCAGCCAGCAGCTTTTTCTGCTTTTCCAGCCCGTGCCCTGCCGAATGGCCGTTTCCCGTCGTCCCGATGTCAATAAAATCATTCACCGCTTCTTCCGGCATTTCCGGGTTGACATACCAGTTTAAGAACGAGTTTTCGGCGATGTCTTTCCATAATTCAACAAGTTCTTCAGATGTCCCGGCGGCCTGGATTTTGTTCATAAAGGCTTCGTTGTATTTCATCAGCTCGCAATAGATAAAGTCGCCGCCGCCCTGCCAGTTGACGGCTTTGGAAATGCCGCCCTGGTCGCATTCGATTTCCTCAAACATTTTGTCATCTTTTTTGGTTCTTTTCCCGATCACTTTTTTCAGCCGTTCAATGGTGATGGTTTCTACATAGTCCATCTGTTCAATTGTGATCCATTGACGGTTCATCTTGTGGGCGACTGCGGCGGTAGTTGCAGAACCGGCGAAAAAGTCAAGAACAATGTCGTCTTCGTTTGACGCAATTTGAATAATGCGTTGAATAAGGCGTTCGGGTTTTGGGGTAAGAAAAGAGTCTGCAACGCCAAACAGCACTATTGATTCTTTTTTGGCCTCTTGGGTATGACCAACTTCATTATTAGGCCACCACGACCAAACAGTATTATCTTCAACTTCATTCAAATATGTTTTTCGTCTGGGTACGCCGCAGTCATCTTGACCAAACCACAAGCGATCCTCTTCCTCGAATCTCGCAAGTGATTCTTTCGCATATCTCGGAAATGTTCCTCGCGGTGGCTCCCATTCGACACCATTTTGAAATCTATATTTGAATCCTTTTGTTTTCCCACTTTTAGCATGTAAAGGTTGAGTCATCCACGCGCCTCGTCGATCATTGTCTGGATTAGCGTAGCGAAGATTCTGCTGCTCTGTGCGTTCGATGCCTCTGATAAGGCAATTTACTTTATCTTTAGCGAATATCAGAATATGGTCATGGTTATCAGAGAAGTATTTTGCATCGTTTGCGATGGTATATTTTTTCTGCCAAACCACATTCGCCACAAAATTCTCTCTCCCAAAAACCTCATCACACAGTACCTTCAAGTAATGTGCCTCGTCATCATCAATATTCATCCAGATTGAACCGTCTTCTCGCAACAACTCCCGTGCGACTTCAAGCCGATTCTTCATGAACGTCAACCAGCTCGAATGATTGAAATGATCATTATAGCCGAATGAATCATTTCCCGTATTGTACGGCGGGTCAATGTAAATCAGCTTTACTTTCCCCCGGTACTGCTTTTTCAGCGTGTGTAGGGCCAACAGGTTGTTACCCTTGATAATCAAGTTTTCCCGAATCGTGCCGTTTTCATCCCGCCTGATGTCCGTGACCTTTTGCTCGCCGTCAACCGTGTATCGCTTCCAGCGGGTCAGCGCTTTGGGATCAAAAAGCCGGTCAATCTCATCCTGCGCCAGAATTTCATTAAAAAATATCTCGTTGCGTTTTTCTTCCTCTTTGGTCTGGCCGCCCTCCAGCACGCAATCCTTGTAAGGCCAGACCAGCGACACCTCTCCCCGTTGCCGCAGGAATTTACCGTCAATATTCAGACCGATTTTATTTCTGAACCGGGTATAGGAATTGGCCAGAAAATTTTTATCAGCAATGTATTCGATAAAGGTATTGATATTGAAAATCCAGTGCCCTTCAATCTCTTCAAAAAACGTGCGCTTGATTTCCGGTTCGCCCAGCAGCAGCTTCACCAGCTCCCGGTCAATCTTCCAGGCGCGGTCAATCACCGCCGCCTTGACCAGTTCCCCTTCATCATCCACAAACCGGGAATCTGTTTTCAGCAGTTCGATCAAATTTTCGTTAAAACTCATTTCCATATTCTATCCTTTTTTCGTCATTTTCTATGCCGCCCAGCGCTTGGTTGGCCGATTTCTTCAAGCTTGTTCTTTGCCGGGCGTACTTGGTAAAGTTCCTGTTCTTCCCTGACGCAGAGTTGCTTCTCCCTTTGAATCAATTTTTCGAATTTTAATTCAGACCGACTAAACAAATCTTGGCTTTCAGCCTTAAGGTAACTGGCAGCCATACGACAATAGTCAGGGTCTATTTCAATGCCAACACTGTTCGCCCACATTTTAATGCAGCAATCATGCTGGTTCCAGAACCGCAGAAAGGGTCAAGAACGGTATTTTCAACGAAAGAAAACATCCTTATTAATCTGTTTGCTAATTCCAATGGATAAGGTGCTGGATGATTTTTAAGAGATGTGCCTGGTAAGTTCCAAATCTGCTGGAACCAACGATTAAAATCTGATTTGTTGATCATGCTTTTTTCACGCTGTTTCTCCGTAGGTTTCCTATACCCCCCTGGTTTTCTTTGCATAAGAATAAATTCAATATCATTTTTTATTATTGCATTCGGTTCATAGGGTTTGCCAAGAAACTTTGATCCATTGGTAACCTCATATGATGCATTCGCTATTTTATGCCAAATTATCGGGTTTAGGTTGTCAAAACCGATTTTCCTGCAAAGCACACAAATGTCTGAATGAAGAGGAAAAACAAGGTGCCTTCCAAATTTTCGCCTTGCAACACAAACATCTCCAACCACACAAACAAGCCTACCGCCGGGAACCAAAATCCGAAATACATGTTCCCATACCCTTCTAATTTCGTTCAAAAAGCATTCATAATCCTCGATATGGCCTAATTGATTTGGATTATCATTATATTTTTTTAAATTCCAGTAAGGCGGAGGCGTAAGAACAAGATGAACAGATTCATCCGGTAAAAACGAAAGGTCTCTTGCATCGCCATTGATCAATCTATGAATTGTGGTATTTTGCACTATTAAATAAATCCTCCAACGTGTGCTATTAGTGCGTGTACAAAATTTTTGACAGATAATTCTTCTGAAGGCGTTGTAGATATCCCTTCTTGGCCATCAGTACGATTTGAAGTTATGAAAGCCGACGCTGTATAGTGCCTCTCTAATACAAGTTTTCTACAAAAAATCTCATATCGTTTCATATACGAAGCACCTTTAAATTCCGGAAATACATGAAAATGAGGTAAACCTCTTTCGAATAGGGTAAAGCGCTAACATGAATTCTTAATTTAATAAAATATTTCATAAAGTCAATAAATTTTGTTGTTTTCGATATATTTTTTGTATCTTCTCAATATTTTATGGTAGATATGGGCGCTTGCCGCAATGTCGTATT
>CAZCJL010000068.1:0-35515 GCA_964498785.1 uncultured Cytophagia bacterium
ATACGACATAGCGGCAAGCGCCCATATCTACCATAAAATATTGAGAAGATACTAAATATTACTTGTTTCAAAATAAATATTAGCATAATCCTAATTGCATTATCCGATGGTGGTTTTGCGGAATGCTGGCAAAATCGAGGAAATCATTTTGAAATTGCCGGGCAGTTTTATAATTACGAAAGTGTTAAAAAATGGGAGCAATTCAGAATTAGTGATCCGTGCGATGATGAAAGTTTGTATCATGCGGCTATTGGATTAAAGGATGGTGATTTTGTCGTATGCTGGGCAAGACATACTTACGAGGGGGAAGGCGCGTCCAAAGGTATTTGGGGCAAATATTTTCTCAAAGAACCGATTCACATCAATTGACCAATTATTCAACTGATGCAACCCAAAAATGATGATGGTTTTGATACAACCCGTGTTGTTTTGACATGGCAGCAACCGAGTGCGATCAGAAAATGCTTTTCTTTTGAAATTACTTATGACCTGTACCTTGATACAAATTACGATTTTTCAAATCCACAAATAATCCCGGGTATTATTGATACAACCTATACATTGACTAACCTGAATCGCGGGCATACATATTTCTGGAAAATATTGGTAAAAAATATCACTGGCGATAGTCTATGGAGTACTCAGGAGAATTGGAGATTTTACATTGCCCGGGATATCACTGTAAATGAAGCACCGGCTGCTAATTCACCTCCTGATTTCAGGTTATGTAAGAATTATCCGAATCCATTTACTATCATAAAGTATAGCTTGTCGGAACCCAACTATATAACACTAAAACTCTATAATTTAGCTGGTAGAGAAATTCTCAGAAACTAGAAAGTTGCTTTTGCAAAAATAACGAAGATATATCTTTCAAAAATATAACTAACCACAATTTTCATTGATTTTAAAAGATATTATTGTAAATTTAAAAGGGGATTTGATGTATTGGAAATAGCCATTAGTTGTGAGTTATTTAAAACAAATTAATGAAATAAAGGAGAATATATGTCAAAAGTAGTAACTATAGAGGTTCCGCAGGACTGGATCGAAGGAGTTCCCGAAGAAGATTTGACGCTAAGAGAAATTTTTCGCATGGGAATTCATGAATATAAGATAAAACGTGCTATTCAGTTGTACAAAGAGGGAGTTGGTTCTTTAGGCTATATCGCAGAAAAAATGCGGTTTCCCAAACAGGAATTAATTAAGGAATTTCGGACGAGAAACATAGAACCAGATTTTTCAGAAGCTACTTTGCAAGAGGAACTTGGTTGATGAGCGAAATTGTGGTTAGCAATTCTGGTCCTCTGATTGTGTTCTCAAAATTGAATATACTCCATTTACTTGAAGAATATTATGGAGAAATTATTATACCACGATCTGTTTATAATGAAACTGTAATCGATGGAATTAGGCACGGTTATGTAGATGCATTTACGCTTCGCTCATTTTTGAATCAATATGATTGGAAAACTCAAGAATTGGCGTTAAATTACGGACGTTACAAGATTGGGAAATTGGACGCTCACCGATGCCGAAACCTGTTGAGATTTTAATGAATTTAATGCGTGAAATGCCTGATGTCCGAGAGAAGCTTTTGTCAGAATCACAAGCACAATCATCGAGATTGCCCGAAGAGAGGGAATTTGCGTGAGGTTTAGAAAAAGCTTAGACAGAGCACTTATGTCGTCTGGCAAAATGGTAATTTCACTCATATAAAGTCTTTAATTGAATCAATGAAAATAGGAATTTGCCGACGCAGAAAAGGGAAAAGTTTATACTACAGAAGAAATACGCACGGAATTGAAAAATAGAAGGGATACACGAAAATCATTATGAAAAAACTTCTCCTTACCGCACTCTCTTTCACCTTACTTCTTTTCTGTTCAAACAAATCAAATCAACCCGGATTTGAAGAACGCTTTTTCTCGGAGCAGAGTTTCTGGAATCAGCCGATTGGGGATAATCCTGAAATCGACGCACGGAGTGATGAATGGATTGCGCTGATGAAGACTGAGCCGAATACGCCCAATATCGGGATTAATGCGTTTCAATGGACGATCCCAATTGATCACTACCGGATTTTGAATCTCGGAGAGACGGTAAAACAAGGCGATGCCCGGTTGCTGAAACAGCCTTATTGGTAAAAAAGACTTGCAAAATTGGATTTATTTGATTATACTCTAAGTAATCAGCAATATATTTGGAGTATAGTCCAATGAAAGATAATCTCATTGCAACGTATCGAAGGTTGCTGCGCGCTACAAATTATGAAACCCATCGCTATCTATTCTATTCATTTAATCTGAACAGCCGGTTGACCGGACTGGTTGGTCCCCGGGGGACGGGCAAAACGACGTTGCTTCTTCAATATATCAATGAAAAAATCGAAAATAAAAATGAAACAATCTACGTGTCATTGGATAATATTTATTTTACGCAGGCAAATCTGCTCAAATTCGTCGATGATCTGTACGAAATCAACGGCGTCAGAAACATCTTTCTTGATGAAGTGCACAAATATCCGGGCTGGGATCAGGAGCTCAAAAATTTATATGATTCATATCCCAATATAAATATCGTTTTTTCAGGCAGCTCGAGCATGGATTTGGTACGGGGAAGTTATGACCTGTCACGAAGAGGCAAACTTTTCCGGCTGGATGGTATGTCTTTTCGGGAGTATCTCGAATTCCGGCTGGGAATATCTTTGAAAAATTACAGCCTGGATGAGATTCTTTCAAATCCGGAATCAATTATAGAAGAGGTTTCAAGCATCGAAAGATTGAAAGGACACTTTCTCCAATATCTGGACTCAGGTTATTATCCCTTCCTTTTTGAAGATGAGGAAAATTATCATCAAAAAATAATGAATGTCATTGACAAAACTATTTATGAAGATATTGCAAATTTCTACAAATTGAAGACTGAGAATTTGATAAATTTTAGAAAGATGCTTTCGTACCTGGTAACAATTCCTCCGGGGCAATTGAATCGCAACAGCATCTCGAAGCATATTGGTCTCGATAACAGAACAGTAGATAATTATTTAAATATTTTGAATGAAACCGGGCTGGTGTGTCTCGTCAGAGAGGATAAATCCGGCAGCAGCTTGCTGAAAGGGACAGAGAAAATATATCTTAACAATTCCAATCTTTATAAAGCAATCATCAATGAAATTGGATTTGAATATAAAATAGGAACGATCCGTGAAATTTTCTTCATAAAAATGCTTCAAAACTCCGGCGAAAAAGTGTATTACAGTAAAATTGGTGATTTCAAAGTCAGGGATTTCAATTTTGAGGTCGGAGGACGCAGCAAAGGGCAGAAGCAAATTAAAGAAAACCTGCAAAATTCGTATCTGGTGAAAGATGATATTTCGTACGCGGCAGGGAATGAGATTCCGCTCTATCTATTTGGATTTTTGTATTAGTACCAACTCTTACCACATGCGTAAGAGCAGATAAATTCTTTTGGACTTACCTAAGTACCGACACCACTATCATAACCAACCAAAAATTTCTGCTATTACGTACCACATCTCTATACAATAAATTAACGACACATTCGCATAACCCATTTGGGTTAATTTTTATAGCTTTCGTAAAAACCGCAACAAAGAATCTGCGGAATCGTATGTTGTACTGTAACAATAAGTCAAAGGGTAAATGAATAAACGATGTTTTTGGAGGTAAATTTAACGATGAGAATTCTTCTATGTGTATTTTTGCTTCTTAGCAGCAGCTTCGTCAACGGTGAAACCATAGATGATTTCATATATAAAGCTGAAACATTTCGTCATGAGCAAAATCTTGAAAATGCAATCGAGTTGATGAAAGAAGCTGTAAAAATTTATCCGAATGAACCGGAAACTTGCAGTTTTCTCGGATATTATCTGGGGATTCAATCTTTTAGTGAACAAGACAATCACTTATTTGATGTATCGGCAGAATTATTGAATAAAGCCATTCAGTCTGATCCGCTGAATCCGATTATCAGGTATCACCGCGGGGTTACACTTATTCGCTGCGGTACAATTTCCGAGCATTTTAATCAAGGTATTTATGATCTGAAGCTCTTTCTGAATTTATATCCAACTCATTCAGAAAGGCTTTGCTATGAATTCGTATTGGAATCCTACAGCTATCTTGCTGAAGCGTACTTGAAATGCGAAAACCATCATCAGGCAATTCTGGTGTGGGAAAAAATAATTGCGCTTTCTCCGGATTCTCCGCAAGCAATACAGGCAGAACAAAAAATTAACCAAATCGAGCTTGGGCAGAGCTATATCACAGTACCGGTTTCCGCAATTAAGCTGGGATATATTGCAGCTCTTAAAGATCATCTTAGCAAAAATCCCAATGATGTGAATACACTGGTCGAATTAAGCGAAGCCTATTTTCATTTGACAAAGTACGAGGCTGCAAAAAAATTATGTCAAAAAGCGCTTGAACTGGATGACAAAAACAGCAAAGCAATTAAGCTTTCTGTAATGGCGGCTTTAAGGGACGGGGATTCAACTTTGCATAAAAATTCCGGAAATTTTTATGCCGCTCTCAGCAAGCTGGATTGTGCTTTAAAAAATGCGCCCTCGGATAAAGAGTTAAGACTGATTCGAGGGATGCTGCTTACTGAAACAACACACAATACAAAAAGATTACAACAGGCATTTAAAGACTTAAATTACATTTTGGACAGTCTTGCACCGGAATGCCTGAAAAAACAAGCACTTTACTGGTTAGAAATCACTCATCAAAAAATGTTAATCACTTCATGGGACGATAATTTATCGGTCAACAAGTTACCCAAGATGTAAAAATTAGCCGAACAGAGATACAATTGTAATACTCACTTACCGAACTCAAAAGCCCCGTCGTAATATGACGGGGCTTTTTATTTAAGGAGAAATATTAATGAAAGGATAAAATTTTAGTCAAAAAGCGTTTGGTCGATTCTTTCTAATCCTATTTCCAGCATCGACAGAATTTCAATTTCATTGAATCCATCTTCCGGGAAGCTGGCCAGTTTTATTTCCAGATTAAAATCCGGATTCATTCGCAGCAAAAAATCTCTGATATGCTCTCCCAATATCTTTCCCATACTTAAATGTATTTTAGGCAATAAAAACAGAATAGTATAATTCTTCTTATAACTGGCGTAATCTGATTTACGTAAAAATTTTCTAATCACAAGCAGTATATTTTTAAACAAATTATTAGAATTATGCATCTTGATCTTTTGACTAATCTGTTTAAAATTATTAATATGAATTGACATAACAGTTACGTTATATTTCGCCGAGCGGGCTTTTTCAATTTCCAATGCAATACATTTTTCAAATTCTGTTGGTTCAACAAAATTGATTTTTGCTTCTGCAAAGATTTCCTTAATGGCTTTATTGTGTAACGGAACCGAATCTACAACTTGAATTTCACCAAAACGCCCTTCTTTGTTCTCAGTTGTTTTCTTATCTGCGGCAGATTCACTTACTTGTTGATTTCCCCATTTATCTACCAGGGTCAGGATATTCCGAACTCGAAACAGTAATTCATTTTTTTGAAACGGTTTCGTTAAATAGTCAATCGCGCCGAGCTTCAACGCAGCCAGCTTTGTATCGACATCATGTTTTCCTGTTAAAATAATAATCGGAATTTTTACGCATATTTCACTTTGCCTGGTCATTTTCAGCGCCGCAATACCATCTATATCTGGCATTGACAAATCCATGAGAATTAGATCAGGCACATTTTCTTCAATCCGTTGGATTATATCGGTGGCCGAATCCAAACCAATGATGTGATATCCTTGTTTCTCAAAAAGAAGCGTTAAAAGATGACGTGTATTTGCTTCATCGTCTACAATCAATATCTTTTTATCATTCATTTTTGACCGCGTCCCATTAAATTCGAATCATTTCGTTCTCTTACCAATTTTCTTTTTCAATAGCTAACAGGAGGCACGGTAATCCATCTTTTTCAAGCACTACAATGGTCTCTCCGATATAAAGAATCTTCATATCCCAGAAAAATTCACCTTTTTGAAATTTCTGCTCATTAATATGAGCAATTCGAGCACCATCCTGCCAAAATGTGTTTCTCAATACAGGGCGAAGAAGAAATTTTCGATCTGTTAAATTCTCCTCCTTTTTTTCATGGAGGTGATACATTGGAATAAAAGGATTGCGGCGCCATTTCACTGATTTCATTAATTCGTTAAAGGATATTTTCATTTCGGTCAGAACAACAACAGAATCGGATTCCCGGGGATTGTTTGTTCCGGTTTTGGATTGCGTATTTTCTATATTTCTATTTTGTATATTCAGCAGTACAACCGGAATCAATAGAAAACCGAATTTTTTGATAAATCGCTCCACTGCTTTCTCCTCAATTATCTTGGTAAAAAAACCATACCACTAACAACAGCAGTTACCGTTTCGAAATTTCCATCTGGCTCAATATTAAGCCTGCTTATCATTAATAGCGAATACTGCTGCTCCAATCTCACAAGAAATTCGGCTACATCACTAAATTGCGCCTTTATTTCCGCCTCAAACGGTAAAAAATTCATATTCGAGTTATTACTCACGTTCAAAAAAGTTATCCTGCAATTTTGACTATCAACATCCATTGTTGAATCAAATAATTGCATTTTAATAATCTGTTCAAGCTTTTTTATTTTGAATTGAGAGGAACAAACAGCATCAATATCTTTCAAATTATCGTTTTGCTGACGAACGTTCATATATCGTGAAAATGACGCCATAAGCTCTTTTTCTTTTGCAACTAATTTTTGCTTTAACTTTTTTGTATTCTGATAAGATTTATTGAACATGGATATATAAAACAACAACAATCCGGTAGTAATCAAAATTCTGATAATGAGTTTCATCTTTAAATGATTTCTCACTCTTTTCACCATTGAACTAAGTCACATTTAATTGTAAATTGCCATGCAAAATCGATATTGCAATTTTCCTTAACAAAGATATTTTGAAAAATCCCGCTATTCATAAGCATTTCAGCAAAAACTTCTGCAGATTCTGAAGATGCGGACCGGCCATGTATCTCAGCATGATATTGCTTTTGTGTTTTAAAACCCGTTCTTGTGCTAATTTTTAACAAGATGGGTTCCGGTTTTTTTTCCTTGATAGTAAATTTTTTCAGCCAAATAGTCTGTGGCATATTGTGAATAATAGCAGCTAATATTTCCGACAACTTCATCTGGTGTAAATTAATCAGATTACATTTTTTCATGCTCCTGCGACCATCATGATATCTTACATTTTCCTTACGCAAAACCGACGCTTCCTTATCCATAAGATTGATCAACGCCTGGCATTCTGATATTTTAATTTGATATTTTGCTCGCTTTTCGCTTACAGAAACATTTAAAAACTTTAGCCCAATCACGATCGAAAACGTCAATCCAATGCAAATAATGCTCGTGATTGTTTTTCTTCTGAATATCACAAAAATACCTCTCATTTAAAATTTCTTCGATACAACAGTTTTTCCTTTTCAGAACAACATGCAATCTGTTTTTGAAAAGCAATATCATGGTTTTTCCGGGTGATATTTCTTCTGTTAATAATATACACGGACATTATTGTTATCGTCATGACACATTGAAAAATTAATATCAAATTGGAGACTTTTTTAGAAATGACGGATATTGGTCTTTTATGGTATTACGAGGATTTTACAGGGTTAACTTAAAAAAAAAGAGAGAGATGTAATGTCATCTCTCTCTGTCCTATCAACAATGTCTTAAGAATGGAAGATTAAGAATTTACCACTTACTTTTAAAAATTGCTCAAAGTTCTAAAGTACGACAATTTCAATAAATTCGTTCCCTCCATTAGCAGAGCCTTGTGAATTATTCTTGCACCGGCTCTTCTTCGACGACCGTTGTGTCTTCTACAACAGCCGCTGTATCAGTTGCAGCATCGTCAATTACTTCTTCGACTGCTTGTTCTTCCTGTGCAGCCTTTTCTTCTTTCTCTCCACAACCGACAACCGACAACAATGCGATCGTAAGACATAATAACAGAGCGATTAATAATGTGAGTCTCTTCATTGAGTTCACCTCCTTTCCGATTTGGGCACCTTGGGTATATATTTCCACAATAGATACGTGAAAATAAAGATGCATATTAATATATAAAAAAAATGTAATTAGTCAAGGGAAAAAGTTTATTTTTTCAAATTATTTTCGATTTTATTACTTACCTGTAATCACCTGTTATATTGAAAGCAGCCCAAAACACCGAATGGCTGTTGATTTGGGTTTTAACAAGCAATTGTGCCCTTTGTAGCGATTCTGCTTTGGAATACCCGGATTCTTTTAAATATCTGAAAAATCGTTTGATCATTACCGCAGTTGCCAGATCATCAACTTTCCATAAACTGGAGAGCAACGATGATGTTCCTGCATAAATAAAACTGCGTGATAATCCAATCACTTCATCGCCACTGCGAATTGTTCCGAGTCCGGTTTCACAGGCGCTCATTGCCACAAGGTAGCTATTCAGATTCAGGCCAAATATTTCGTGTGCTTCCAGGCGACCATCATTTTTTTGATCTTCTGTAAGTAATAATGCAGAAAAAAGAGGATTTTCCGGGTCAAATTCACCGTGACATGAAAATAATGTCATCTCTGCTTGTGTGATTTCATTTTTAACAGTGGTTTCGGTCGCTTCTTTTTCCAGATATGATTTTAATTCCGGATAACTCAATCGAATACTTTCAACTTCTTTTTCTGCAAAAGGCAGCGCCATTCCCGGATTATTTAAATCCGGATTTCCAAAAGCAATGAAATTATGTTGCCATGAATTATCCGCAATAAATTTGTCTCCTTTTTTTAGACATATATCCAGCACCGCAATACTGGGCGAAAGCGAAATCGTATACTCTTCAATGAGATATTTGCCACCATCATTCGAGAGAGCTGCAAACGGTAAATAATGCAAAATATTATGTGGAATAATCACCAGATGATTAATCCCATTCAAATTTTCCGTAACTGGTTGAATTAACATTTTGTAGAGACGCTCAGACATTAAATCCACTGATAATTGCTTGTCCATTGCATCGCGAAAGTTTTCAACCAGAGTATTTAATACAGAATCTGGTTGTTCAATAGTAACCGCATGAATCGTGTTTTGCGTAACCCCCCAGATTAATAAATAATGTTTGGAAATATAATATTCTATATAAGCAACATTATCCTGAATCAATCCCTGCATCTCTTCAAAATTGCCGGGATCGACTGTAATCATTTCCGCAAGTTCAGCATTTTCGGTTTTTAATTTAATAAGATAATCAGCATATTTTTGGCGCAGCGCTGACAATTTGTTTTCCATAGTTACAAGTTGCTTTTGCTCTGGTACAGTTAACTGGGCTTTCCGTGAACGTAATAAAGCAACAGCGGACTGAGCAGCAGCAATTTTTTCTTCAATTTCCTTACCCGCTGCAAGTAATTGATCACTCATCTCCCCGCGAAATGAAATCGATCGATTTGCAAGTATATCCAGAAAATTACGAGATTTTGCCCGCTCCACGATTTCCAGCGCTTTTCCGGGTTTTTCCATCCGCAACAACAGCAGGAGCAAATCATTGTACACATCCAGCTTATTATCAATAAACCCTGACTTAAATTCTTCAACTTTGATGCGGGAGCGCATTTCCTCAATTACATACATCGCTTCGGAAAAATAAACCTGCGCAGAATCAAGCTGATTTTGTGCCCTGAAAATTTGCCCTTGTGCTCGCAATGCACGCCATTCAATATCAGGAATGAGCAAATAATGCGACTGATTAGCCGCCAGTTTTAACAGCCTTAGCGCCTCTGCCATATTTTTTATTGAAAAATACGTCAGTCCTAACTCATATAAACTTTGTGCAACATTTCGGCTATCATTGATTTGATGGCTTAATTGATATGCTTTTTCCAAATAAAACAGTGCCGAATCAGGCCTGCCAATACGAGCATACACACTACCCAGATTTCGGTAATCATACGCCAGTCCCCGTTTGTACTCGATATTCGTATCGATTGCTAACGCGTTTTTAAATTGTTCACGGGCAAGAGGAAAATTTTTGTTGGATAGATAAATGAGGCCGATATTTTTATAAATTGTTGCCTGATCCTTTCTGTCACCGATTTTAATGGCCAGGACCAGGGCTTTGCTTGCTGATTCTAACGCATCTGCCGTTTGTCCCAAACTGCGCTGAATTAATCCCAACGTGGAAAGCGCCATAGATTGATATTTTTCATTACCCAATTGCATAAATTTTTTAAGCGCGCTGCTCTGAAATTGTAATGCTGTCTGATATTCATCTTGTTTCCATTTTATATTTGCCAGATATTGTTGCGACAATGCGATTTGAATTTCCTCCCCAACGTCATCAGCCATTTTAAGTGCTTTTTGTTGATATTCAAGCGCATTTCGGTAATCCGCCATTTTTTCATAAGCCAAACCAAGATTTTGATACGTTTCTATCTGGCTAACATCATCTCCCTCGTTCTGAAATATTTCAAGCGCCTTTCGCTGATCATCAATAGCTCGCAAATAAAAATCGAGATTGGTTAAATAGATTCTGCCACGGTCCTTCAAATTAATGGCAACACCTAACATGTCACCGATTTTTTGATACATTTGCATTGATAGTCCGTAACTTTCGATGGCTTGCTCGAATTGACCGTTTTTTTCATAAATTAACCCCAGTTGGTTATATGCTTTTGCCAAAATATTTTCAGCAGCCTTATCCTGAATAAAATCAATATATTTTAACTGATATTGAGCAGCCTCACTATACTCTTTTTTTCGATCATAAAAAAGAACGAGGTACTGATAGCTCTCGCTGATTTTTTGATAATCATTACTGTATTCTGCATCTACTAAAATTTCTTTCTGATAATCAATTGCTTTCTGATATTTCATTCCATTTACAGCAGATTGAATAATTAACTGTCGTAAACGATCCACATATTGATTGGCGCCCAACTTTTTCGCCATGTTTAGCGCCTGCTCATAATCGCGCACAGCATCTGTCCAGTCACTGGCGTTATAAGAGACATTTGCCAACCGTACCTGCCGCTCAAACTGTTCCATCGCGAACTGCTTTTCTTCATTATTCGTCATTCCCTCAAAACCCACCAACTGATAACCGGCGTAGTTCTGATATGACTCTTGCTCCGTTCGAAAGCGCTCCTGAGCCATAGAAAGCGCCAGCGCCGGAGAATAATCAGACAGATAACTGTAGAAATAAGAGTAAAATGTATTTTCCGTTTCCGAACTTACCGGCCATAATTTGTAAAGAATTGTTGGAGTGCCAGCATAAAAAATCGCCCTGTTAAAACTGGAAAATTTTACAGCATTTGCCTCTTGCTCCAAAATATCTGAATTCAAGACTGCCAGATTCGCCTTCATGTCAAAGGAATAAATATTCTTTTCACTAATCTCTATCCCGTTTGAAAGATGTATTTTGGTCATCAGCGGATCTCTGTCAAGCCAGTTGATTTTCATTTTTAAATGTAAAATATCACAGTCTTCAATCTTTTGTCGAATTCTGGAAACATCAGTAATATCATCTGTATTATCGGGAATTAAGATAAATCCGTCGGAGACTATTGTGTGTTTCAGATTCTCATTATCAACCAGATATATTCTTTCGCCAGTAATTCGTCTCTTTTGATGGATATAATAATAACTCGATAAGCTCGGAATAATGACCGCGCTCTGGTCAAAATTATTGAGGTTCCTGTCCATGCGAATCAAAAAATTAAACGGGAGTCGATACAAATTCTCGTCCGGGATAACTAAAATCGTTTGATAATTTTGATAGAATTCTTTACTAGGCGCTAAAGTAAGATTATAAAGGTCTCCTGCGCCGGCAGGAAGCTGGCCTGTAGAATCTGATTTTTGAAGATTATTTAGGAAATTTTGAACCAGCCTGTTTATCTCACGCCTTCCAACCGCTAATGTTTGCTTTTGAACCGAGTTTCGATCGATTTGCCAAACATAAGCGCTATCATTCATTAAAAAATAGTTCAACACACACGTATTAGGGTTCAACACGCTCTGGAATTCTTTTATCGAAACCGGGTTCACCCGAATCATTGACTCCAACTCCGGGTCTTCTTCCTTCATTTCAGAGAGGAGTTTTGTGTAATCATCGAGCCGCTGTTGACGTTCTTTTTTTAACTTGTCAATATCCCGTTCAGTCATTTCCGGATTATTTCGGGCATAACGAATTTGTTGATCAAGCTCAGAAATTCGCCGGCTATCATCCCTGGCTAATCCCAAATAATTTTTATGCCATTCCTTTTTTAACAATATCTTATGGCTACTGAAGATATCCAGATATTCCTTTGCGCGCATTTTTTCTGTTAATTGCAGTGCGAATTCAGGCTCCTTATTATTGAAATATTGAATCGCATTTTCAAATAATCGACGGGTCTCGTTTGCATAAAATGTCGTATAATGAAATTGCTCTCTTCGTAAAATTCCAGTTAACACATCTATTGACTCGCGATAATAAAATCCTGCATCTTGTCTTGCATTAATTATGTGCCGCTGCTCGTCAGAAAATGGTTCTAAAAGGGTCGCAATTGATCCGCTTGCACGCCACACCATGTCAGGGTAATTACTCCGAATCGACATATTTCGAGCTCTGTCGAAATATGAGTGGGCACTCCGGAACTCATGCAATGTCATATAAATATGACCTAAATTTTGATAAAGGGTAATTGATTCTAATAAATAATTTCTTTCACTGGCCACCTCCAGCGCCTTTTGGTAAAAGGCTTCTGCCTCTGCAAAATATTCAACGCTAACTTTGAATGCCTCGATATTTTTATATAGCGTCCCCTGCAATGAATCCTGCGAGGAACACCCTTTCAAATAATATAAATTACCGAGCAAATTAAACAGTTGAATTTTTTCACGCTCAAAGCCAATGCTTTCTTCTGCCGAATAAACGCTTACACCATCCTTTAACAAATCAACAGTTGATTGAAAATCGGATTGATTTTCGATGAGTTCATTTGACTGTTGCATTTTCAGAAATAGCACCCGCAGCGCGCCAAGATCAATGATATTTGTTATAATTCCGGCAGATAAATTTTCTTTCCTGCATATCTGTAACGATCTGCTGAAATAATCCCGGGCTTTATCATAGTTCTCACTTCGATAATAGAAATAACCAATGTTATTCAGAAAAATAGCTTCGGCAAATCTGTCCTTTCGCTTTCGATAAATAGCCAATTTTTTCTGATGATATTCAATCACTTTTTCATAATTTTTTTGTTGAAGATATGCCTGAGATATAATGGAATAAACCAACGCTGTTTCTTCGTCCGTCGTAAAACCCTCGATGGCTGTGGATTCACCGGCTCCGATCGGGCCCAGATCATAAATCGGAAACTCCCACCCCAAAATACCGATTTTAATCCAATTGGGTTTTGCCTCAACGAATGTTATTTTTCTGCTTTTAATTAGATTCACTGCTTTGCGCGCATAACGAATTGCTTCTTCTTCATCATTTAGCAATTGATAATTATAGGCAATATTCCGATATGATTTTTCGACCTCATTCCATAACTTCAATTTTTCTTCAGAATCTGCCGCACGTCGAAAGTATTCGATAGATTCATCGTATTCACCAGATAACTGATATAAAAAGGCAAGCCTTTTTGTATTTAAAAGCACCTGCCCCGATGCTCCCAGTTCGCGATACAGGGAAATCGCTTTTTTCAAATAAAGAGCCCCATCTCCAAAATCTTCAAGCACCAGAGCGCATCGTCCCATGCGTTTATAAACTTCGGCTTCAAATTCTTTGCTTATAAACGTTGAATCGTATTTGATTTTTTGATGGTAGTAGTAATAAGCTCGTTCGTACCCGAATTCTTCCAAATTATAATAATTATGCGCCAGGTTAAGCGCCAATTCACTTTCCAATTCTGGCGCTTCATTCTCGTTATTCAGAGCGATTGCAGTTGTCAGCGCATCGATTGCTTTTTCATACCAGCGTTCCGGAGGTTTCTCTTTATAAAATGTGACAAACTTAACAAGTGAAATCAGGGGAGCAGAAACAGCGTTCATCGATTTTTTCAGAAAGCTTGTCGGTTTTGTTCGCTGATAATTTTCATACTTTTCAATGACTTCATAATTATAACTGAGTGATAGGTAGGCGGGAATCAGATGATAATTTTTTTCCAGAGCTTCCTCAATGGTCTCGTTTGACTTTTTAATGAGCGCAAAATTCAGATCTTCAATACTTCTGCTGCGTTCGCTTTTCTCGGTGGCTTTATACGAATAACAAAGACCAAGCACATATCGGGAAAATTCGTCCTCAAGATTTTTCTCAATTTTTCGGGAATATATTTCAATTGCATCATCGATGCGGTTCATGCGGGAGAGCGTAAACACAAGCCCGCGATGCGCTTCCAGATTCCCTGGTTGCAGTTGAACAACTCCCTGGTAGCGCTGATATGCAAGTGGGAAATCGCCTGTATTACGCAATCTTTTTCCGGTAGTTAAATAGAAATCAATTAATCTCTCTTTTGCAGCGACCACATAAAGCCCACCATCCACATCGCCAAAATCGTTAATAATGGTTTGGAGACGCTTAATCGCCATTAGATCTTCATTTTTCCGGATGTATGCTTCAGCAGTCAATAATTCTGCCGGTGCAATTTCCCGGCGCTGATCCGGGTAATTTCTGGCGACAAGGGATAATTCAACGATAGCCTCTTCGTATGCACCATTGTCTAACAATAATTTACCCATGTTCGTTTGCGCACGCGCAGCAAGTCGCGGGTACTCGGAGTACCGCTCAATAAGGCTGCGGTTCGCTGCAATAGCCTCGTAAACATCTGTTGCGTATGTTGTTGCCAATATTTTTTTTAGCGCCAGATTAACCCATTGCTCCTGTCCCGGGTATTGATCAATTATTTTGAGATAGGTTTCCAATGCATCTTCCTGCTGACCAAATCCGTGGTAAATATCTGCGATTCTGTAATAGGCAATGGCACATAGTTTCTGCTGCTGCGGGTAGATTTGAATCAACTGCTGATACGCTGCCAGCGCGCTGATTTTATCCCCGGTAAACGCATAAATTTCACCGAGAGTCATTTGACATTTCGCTGAAAGATATTTAAAATCAGTCCAGCCTTCTTTAAGAACTTTTATCGTTGGTATTTTTCCGACAATATAATTCGTATTATCCCGATTTATTTGTAAATCATATCGCAGCAGTTCCCACTGTGCTTTTCCGATAATTTCACGTTGCGAAGCATCTTCTTTCAATAATTCGTTAAATATCAGATTTGCCGCCTGATGATCATTCAAAATTGAATGCGACCGGGCAATCTCAAATCGGGCGATTGTGCTCCATGTTGCATCCTCCGGGAAAAAATCAAGCACTCTCTGAAAAGCCAATAACCGGTAGTATTGAAATTCCTTATCAATTAGTGGAGAGACGTTTTCAAAAACAGAGATGTTATCCGGAACATAAAAATATAAATCAGCAAACTGATATTGCAGGAACGCATTATCCTGGCGAGGAATGGGACCATCTGATCTAACCTGCCAGATATCATAGTTACCACTACGATCTGAAATAAAATGAACAAAATTTTCATGACGCCAATGTGGGATATAGTCATAGTGACCATACGCTAATAATTGAAATTCAGCAGAATCTTTTAAGCAATATTTCCAGAGATTTCCCTGATCTGCAGGATTAATTTTAGAATCATAATTTGTGTCGCGGGAATATCGTGAAAAAACAATCGTCGAATCTTTCGGACTCCAAGTCGGGAATGCGTCTAATGAGGGACCGGTCGTTAATTGAGTAACTTTGCTTTCTGCCTTTGATTTTTGTTGGAGAGCCTTTAATGCAGGAACCTCGGTAATGAACAAATCGCCACGACTATTGTTATCGTTCCGAAAAGATATAAATGCGACTTGCCTTCCATTTGGCGACCACGTTGGACTAATCCCGCCGTGATATGTCAGTTGATAAGATTTCTTATTTTTTGTGCAGTATAGCCATATATTTTGCTGCCCGTCGCGATCTGATGTAAATGCAATCATTTTCCCGTCCGGTGAAAAGACCGGCGCAACATCCTGGCCCAGATGTCGAGTAATTTTTTGGGGCCGTCCAGGCACAGTAAATATATCCCGGCGTGTATCAATATTAACTTGCCAGAGGTCTCCCGCAGCATCCTCCCGTTGGGAGACAAAAACAATCCGCTTCCCATCTGGCGCCCAGCACGGATATAAATCATCTGCCTTGTGCGAGGTAACTTGTATTGAGCGTCCTCCTTGAAGGGATTTCACCCATATATCCATGTTGCCACTTCGCCGTGACGCGAAGGCAAGCCAACGGCCATTCGGTGACAGGGCCGGCATAATGTCAATGTCCGGATGGGTGGTTATTTGCTTAAATTGCTGACGGATATCAAATGAATCATTTTGCTTTTTAACCGACTCATCCGGTCTTTCCGATGAAATATTTAGAACGTTTCTGGGGCTGCAAGAAAAAAATGCAATGAGGAGTAAATAGATGATATTATAAATTCGCGACCGCATTATTTTAAAACCCGAATTAATAAAACATGATAGAAAAGGGTGTATCAAAGGCATGATTAATGAGCAACTTTTGACACACCCTATTTAGAAATCTTTTGCAGGCCATTATTTTTCAGAGCCTTTTTTAACCCACGCGCCATCTTCTAATTGAATAAGAGTCCCTGGTGCAGATTCATCCTGATAAATTTGCGCAAAAACCGAAGCAACCTTTTCTTCACCGGCGCTGGCAACTTTTTCATTTACCTGCATCGTCCGCTCCATAATTATTTTCCGATCTTGATTTTCATCGGCCACTATCTGTTCAACACGTTTCCGATATTCATCATCCTTGTTTAGTTTCTCTGTATTTCGAATCTCAAGATATCCCCTGTTATTTTCCGCGACAACAAAATCTTTTTTAAATTCAACAATGTCATCCTTGTTAAATCTTCGATTTTGCACGGCAGACAATACTTTTTTCTTCTCCTCTGACATTGGCGTTACTTTTCCGGGTGAGGTTGACCGAACAGAGGTAATTGTCCAGGAGTCCTGTTCAATTTCCTGATAGGTGCCAATTACCTGGTTTTCCAGGGCTGTTTTCTCGCCGGTAATTTTTACTTCCGGCGCTTTTACACTACAACCAGCCACTAAAAGTACCGCGATTAAAAAAACTGAAGTCATACGTTTTTTATTCATAAGACGAGAGCAAGTGCTCACTTTCACCTCCTTCGATATTTTATCTGATTACTGAATGATTTATATTCAATTTTATAAAAAATTTAAACTAAATGCAAGTGAAAATTATAAAGTAATTTAAACAAAAAACCGGTTGTAGTTAAATCATTTAAAACTACAACCGGAAGCGCATGCACAAATCAACTTCATGGTTTGCTATTTTTTTTCTTTACGAAAGTGCTGAAACAAGCTATTTAATATTCGTGTAATTGCAGTAACAAGCACTGTCATCTCCAAAATCGGTTGTTCAATGCGTTTTTGGATGTCTTCTTCAAAGTTTTTTACATTTAGTGCAGTGTCTTTCAACGCGTCCACTCCGGTTTCAACTTTTTGCGCCTGACGCTCGATGGAGCTGACAATTTTTTTGAGATCATTCAGAATAATGGTTAAATCATGAGAAATCGGTACGATTTGTTGTCGGGTGGTATCCAGAAATTTTTCCGCCTCTTTCGCCGTCCTTCTTACTTGTGCCAGTACAATCAACAGACTGATAACAAAAATGACAATAAATGCTGCAATTATGACCACGCTAATTTCAATTAGCATGACAAAAGTCCTCCTGTTTAATGAATCGTCCTGCCGAATCAGGCATTCTTTTTACTGCGTTTTTTCCCGGATGTCCCTTTTTCGTCATCCTCTGTTTTCTTTTCTGCAACAGTTTCCTCTACCTTTTCTTTGATCGTATCCATTCGCTCTTTACTCTCTGCCAAAATCTGTTCTGCCAATTTCTTTGCTTCTTTAATTTTGGCATCAGCCTGCCGATGAAGTTCTTCTGCTTTTTTAAGACTATCATCTAAAATCTTTTCTGCAACAGTTTTCGCATCTGTAATCGTTTTATCTGCTTCGTCCCGTAAATCGGTTGATTTCTTTTTAATATCTTCTCTAAGTTCTTTCCCCGGTTTGGGTGCATATAACAAAGCAAGCCCTGCTCCAATCAAACCACCAAATAATAGCCCTTTAATGAAAGGCGCCTGGTTTGAAGAATCTTTGCTTTCTGTCATAATTGTGCCCTCTTTTTAGTTGAATTATTTTATAAGTTACAAGCGTAACTCAATTTGATTTATTAAAAATTCCCCGCTTAAATTGCTTTTCAAATTCGTTTCGTTGTGTTATCAAATTATTTAGCCTGTCACGTGCATACTTTAAACGCGGTTTCAAGCGTAACGTTGCCCGGTACATTCGCATGGCCATATTTGTATCATTAAGTATTTCATAATTTATACCAAGCCCAAAATAGGCCGGGGCATAGCGTTTATCTAAACTAACTGCTTTATTCAAAACTTCAATAGCCTTCTGATGTTCCATTTTTTGATAATAAATTTTCGCATTCTCTGTTAATTCTTCCGAAGTTTTCGGATTTGGAATCAACTTCGGATTATAGTAAGCGTCAATAAATCGTTTGGCGCCGTGATCCAATTTATTTACCTGATAACCCAACCGAAACGCCTGCAAAGCCCGTGGAATATTCTGATGATGCTCATGAATTAAGCCATCGAATACATAGCGACTGCTTTTATAATACATATTCAATATCAATTTAACCACATCTTCCTCTTCCGGGCTCTCGATGTTTTCAATTATATATGTCACTGGTTCTTTTAATTTTTTAAACAAGGCAATATGTTGTGTAATATCTGTTTGTTCATCTTCCACTGTTTTCTTTGCCAAACGATAGTAAGGATCATAAAAGCGATTTGTCGTTTTTTCTTTGATAAACTGGCTCATACTATTTGGGCCACAGATATAACAATCAAGTATTTCATAAATATCAAACAACCGGATCTCTGCAAGATTTTCCTGGATAATATTTTTTTGAAGACGGTTGTACATTAATTTATAATCGATTTTATATTCGCTGTTATTTGCCCCGATTAAAATGACATTGTAGCTATAATCGTTATTATTGAACCACAAAGAAGTATGTGGAAAAGCTGAATAAAATGTATTAACAAGAACCTGTAATTTATCAAAAGCAATCTGTTCCAGAGAAATATTTAATGCCACAATTCCATCCGGATTTAATTGTTTTGAGCAATCTGAGAAAAACTCTTCTTTGTAGTAGATATTGTTCCCGATCATTTCCAAATGTAAATAATTAATGACAATTACATCGTACTGTTTATTTGTTAAATGAAGGTATATATCGCTCTGATTCGTGATAATATCAACCTGTTCATCACTATGAACATTATAGAAGATTCTAGAAAAATATTTTGATAAATGAATAACCTCATCTGATGGTTCTGCACAATCGATATGTTCAATATCATAATTTTTTATTGATGAAATAACTTCGCCGGTTCCAAAACCAGACACAAATATCTGTCGCGGATCCGGACAAAGTAACATCGGAATATTACCAAGAAGCCGTTGTGCAATTTTATATGATTTATTATTCCCGGAAATCTCATGTCCGTCAACTTTAAGGCTCATCGCATTCATTGAGCCTGACTGAACCACCGAATACACACTGTTACTACCAACGTGTTCAATAACTTTTGCATTTTCAAAATTATTATAGTTATCAAAATCCGGGAAAAAGAAATAAAAAAGCAAAATGATAACATGTAGCGGGACAGCTAATATCACTTTATAGAACGGGGTATATCGTTGGGCTTTAAAAAGAATGATTGTGGCTACTATAAAACTTATAAACGCCATTGTTATCAATGTACGGGTCAATCCCAACAATGGAATGAACAGAATAATTGTAAAAGAGTAACCAAGTACAATACCTAAAAACAATGACGAGTAAAAACCACCAACCCGCTTTCCGATTTGCTTAAATCTGGTCAAATAAATTTTTGACATAATCGGCAGCAATGTCCCGAACAATATAATCGGAAATAACATAATCAGTAAAATATCAAAAAAATACAACAATCCCTGATTAAAATTTTGGGGGAATTGAATAAAATACTTAAAAGCGATTATTTTGGGTAAATAAACAACTGCCGCTAAAATTATAATTCCGATAATAACCTGGAAAAATATTAATTTAAAAAGCAGATTTCTGTCTTCACGAACATGCCGAATTGAGATGTAACTGCCGATTCCGATACTTAAAAATATTCCAGCGATTACCACACTACCAGTAAAAAGCGGAGCATGGTGAATTTTAAAAACAGTTAGATACAAAGTAAGGATAAATGAAATGACCACTAATGAACTAATACCATTTCCGAAAAGTATAAAATCAATTAATGAAGGGGACAGGTACTTGCCAGAATCTGAAAAATATTTCAAATTTTGATCGTAAAACTCAGCGACCACGTTTTCGGGTTGGGAAATTTTATGAGAAAGAAAATTAATGACGCCAGCGATCATTAAATTAATAATTATATTAAAAATAATCAACAGATGTAATCCCAGCAAAAATCGCAATGGCGAAAAAAGAATTGCACCGATAACCAGTCCGATCAGATAATTATTAAACATGTTACCCATTTCCTGTGCAATTACATTTTCCGATCGAATGAGATAGCGTCCGAGAACGGAAAATTTTGCGCCAATAACACCTGCTAATGGCAGAAAAAAGAAAAAAGAAATGAAAAAATTGATAACTTTCAGGAACGAAGTATATGTATATAAATTTTGAAAAATTGGTCTATACAAAATTTCTGCAAACTGATACAGTATTAGCAACAACGCTGCGAACATTGCAGTTGCAATTTCCAGGTACATGAAAGTCTTGAACTCATTCCGGCGAAAATCTACAAAGATACCGCCGAAATACGCCCCAACTGCAACGCCTGTGATAAACGCGCCGATAATAATAAAATTAGAATCAATGGAACTACCGAAAAACCTTGAAAATAATTGCAGCCAAACAAACGGATATATGACGGACGTCACCGCAGTCAATCCGAATAACGTAAATACAACTTTTCTGATGGAATCGTCATAACTATTTGTCATATATTATTACACCCAGGTTAAAGATCACATCTTTTTAATCAATAGTATATCCTTTAAATATACAAAATAATATTTTTTAATTCAAAAACATTTTTCTAAAAAAAGATTAAAAAAAAATAATATAATTTATGCATATTCAAGGGGGTAATTCAGGGGAGGTTGTTTTGGCTTTATTATATGGGGCATAGTTCACTCATGTCTCAACGCCTCTATCGGATGTAGCTTAGAGGCTTTAAAGGCAGGATAAAATCCGGAGATGATTCCGATTCCCACAGAGAATACAATCCCAATGATAATAGACATCACAGAAATAACAACCGGAATTTGAAGTCCGGTACCGATTATTTTAGCCAGCAAAATTCCGGCAGTCGTGCCAATGGCGCCACCGATTGAGGTCAACAAAATTGATTCGCCTAAAAATTGATTTCGGATATCCCGTTTCTTGGCTCCCACTGCTTTTCGGACTCCAATTTCCCGGGTGCGTTCGGTAACAGTCACTAACATAATATTCATAATTCCAATACTGCCAACCAGGAGTGAGATCATTGCAATTCCTGCAGTAACCAGACTTGCGGTCCGGGTGAGTTTCTCTGCGGATTTAAACATTTTTTTGGCATTGTAGGCTTCAAATAACTTTTCGCCCCGATGTTTGCTTTTTAGAATCTGCTCAGTTTCAATCATCGCTTCCTTCACATAATCAGGTTCTGTCTGGCAGTAAATTCTCTCTAAATTTACTTCTGAATTAAGATACATTAGCGTGCTTATCGGTATATAAATATTACCACCAAATCCGGACCAAAAAGTCTTGGATTTCTTTTCGACCAATCCGATGATCTTAAATTTTAAATTATTAATCGATATAGAACTTTCAGATGGATTGTGAACTGCAAATATTTTTTTGAGTGGATTTGTATATTCAACCACACAAACACGCCTCGCCAGATGAATATCGAAATCTGTCAGGAATCTGCCGCTAATTAAATTTAATTTCCCGATCTCTTTGTAAGAGGGTTCTGTTGTGATGACATTCAGATCTAATCGTTGGTTATCAAGAAACACCGTGCTGCTGAAATTATTGAATGCTGCCATTCGATTTATTTTCGTTGCATAGTGTCTCAAAGATGTTAAATCGCTATAATTTAAAAATTGCATCTGAAAATGTCGCTGCGGATGATCAGTTTCCGAGCTATCAAAAATTGGTCTGACGGGCTGAATCCAAAACACATCAGAACCCCATTTTGCAATTTCATTTTGAATTCGCTGGCGATGTCCTTCTCCGAATGCCACAACTGATATCACCGCTGCAACACCAACCACAACGCCTAAAATTGCTAAAAAAGAACGAAGCGGATTGGAGCGAAGACTAATTATGCCGATTTTTAATGTCGCGATAAACAATTTTTCTCCAATGATTAAAAACTATACCCGCATCCGGAGTGCCGTTCCTTCACAGGCTGTCCAGGAACTTTGATATCCCCTGAAAAACCCTTGCGAAGGTTTCGCGACAACACAATATATAGATAATTAGATGGATATGTATCAATATACTGCTTGTCACGTTGAAAACCTTCGCAAGGGTAGTTCGCGGACATACTAATCATGAACTGCACGCCAAATTATTTTTCAGTCGGGACAATCCTTGCGTAACTTTTATCCCGTTTGTCAATCCGATCTTTCGTTACAACCGCCATGCCATCTTCCACATCGAGATTGCCTTTTGTGATGACTCTGTCACCTTCGGTTAAACCGGAAATTATTTCAATAACATTCTCGTTATAATCACCTGTTTGCACCTCCTTTTGTGTTGCTTTTCCATCTGCAATCGTAAAAACAATCTTTTTATCATTCCGGTACAAAATAGCCTCCAGCGGTATGCTAATGACACTATCTTTTTTCCCCAATACAATTTCGGCATCGATGTTTGAACCAAATAATATCTGATCATCTGCTAACGTATGAATGCTGGAATATACATTGAAGGTGGTTGCACGGTTTTGTCGATAATTTTGATTCCCCGATTGCGTTGTGATCGTGGAAATTTCAGAAATCGCACCGCTTCGAACATCTTTAAAAATATTACTGGTGAAAATAACCTGTTGCCCGACATGTACTTTTGTAATATCTTTTTGAAAAATAGGAAGCTCAACGCTTATGTCTTCTGAATCGATTAATGTGAACAACTCGGTGCCATTGTATACTCGGTCAAGATGATTGAATTTTTTGTTGACAATCATACCGTCAAATGACGCTTCAACCTCTTTGTCTGCCATTTCCTCTTTGATGTCATTCACATGAACCTGTTGTTTGTATTCTCTTATTTTCAATTCTTTCAGTTCGCGTTCGGAAATGGCTTTTGCCTGAAACAATTCCTCGGATTGCTGTCGCTGCTCCCGAATAATTTGCAAATCAATTTCCGCTAATTTTAATTGCTGTTGTTTATTCTGAAAATCTCGATCATTCAACCTGATTCGGGCGATTACAGATCCTTTTGTCACGAAGTCTCGGTTTTGAAATCCGCTATCGAGAATGATACCGAAAGTAGTGGATTTAACTGTCTCCACTTTTCGGGAAATAATGGTTCCCGTGGTCGATATACTGGAGACAAACGGTCCTTTTTTCGCTTCCACATATTCTACAGAAATTGGTTCAGCTTTTCGGGCATTGTCTCCAAAATAAAAGAAATAAGCCATCGCTGCAAAAAAGATAAGTATGATAATCGTAAGGACGGTTTTCAATGATTATTCCTTTTTGATAATTTGATCAATACTGTTTTTCTACCCATTCTTCTAACATTCCCATAGCCTTTGCTAATTGCGCACTTTGTGTAATATATGATATTTTTGCACTGTTCAGGGATTGCTGGGCATTGGTGTACCGCTGGCGAATATTTTCGATTTCAGTTGACGAAATCTGCCCCAGACTAAATCTCAATTCAGCGATTTTGAGCGCTTCCTTTGCTATTTCCAAATTCAGGGTCAGCGATTCAATTCGATTCTGATTCAATTGTAATGATCGGAAATATTCTTCGATTTCAATGGCGATGTCTTCCCTGAGGAGCTCCAGACTTTTTTGTTGCATATCATAAGAACTTTTGGCAATCCGGAGCTGGTGCTGTTGCGCGCCGCCATCCAAAATCGGAAAAGAAAGCGATGCGTTAACACTCCAATTTCGACCCGGGAATTCACTGAAAGCAGTTCCCAATGGCACATCATATTCCGAGCTGAGCGAATAATTCCCATTGAGATAGAGAGTGGGCTTGCTTCCCGCAGCGGTTTGCTGCAGGCTGAGTTCTGTCAATTGCAGACTAATTTCATTTTGCTTGATTTCCAGGCGATTTCGGTTAGCAGTTTGAATGGCATATTCCATATCAAAATCAATCGTATCCATCTTTATCTCTTCAATCAATTGAATATCTGTATCCAAATCAAGTCCTAACAGGCGCAAGAACGATCTCTTCTGTGTCTGTAAACTATTCTGAGCGACTTTCACGTTATCCTCAGCAACGCGATACTGCACCCGCGTATTCATGACCTCGAATTCAGATAATTGCCTGGCTTTAAGACGCAATTCTGCGATCTCCAATACTCGTCGGGTAGACTCCAAATCCAGCTTGCTTTGCTCCAAACTTCTGAAAGACTGCCAGAGCTGAAAATAAGAATTGATAACCGATAAAATAAGCCCCTCTTTTTGCAATTGGAATGATTGCTCTGCGCTGACAAAATTACATCGCGCCCGAATCATATCCGCATGTCCTGATTGCATACCTGCCCGACTGAGCGGCTGTTGATATGTAAAACTCAACTGCGGCGAACTGTAAAATGAATGACTGATTCCATCCATTTGGGTTTGATAGCCAACGCCGATGCTCGTTCTGCTGCCAAAGGGAGTGAGCAGTGTGTAGTCCAGCGTCAAATTGGGAGTTGTCGTTTGCGAATGTGTTGAAAAATAATCAGTGCCGCTGAATACACGAGAATAGCTGCGATACGAATTTAGCGATAAATCAACCTGCGTCCGGTAAGCAGACTCTGATAGCTCCAGTTGAGCGTGTGCCGCCTGGTAACTTTGACGCGCGCGATACATAACCGTTTCATTGTGTGCTATTGCTTGTTGAATTGCCTCATAAAGCGAATATGCTCGCACGAAATCAGGATTGTGAAAAATCAGAAAAATAAAAAAGATGAATGGTAGTTTCTTCATTGTATTGTTGAATTTAAAATGGACTCCAGTCGAAAATTATTTTGCTTCCAATGACTTTTGGCTCATTTAGTAAATTTACAATAAAACCATAAATGAAATAGTCATGAACAATGTGTTTAAATTAATGTTACGGTCACCCACAAATGCTTCCTGGCTGTCCGGACGACCAGTCTCATATTGTATTGATGGTTTATAAAAGACATATTTTGCCTCAAAACAAAAATAGGTTTTAGGATTCACAAAAATATTAACTGCTGATCTGAGATTATATCCCAGATTCGGTTCCATTTTATCTTCAGTATAATCAAGACCATACTCTACCCGACTGGCATGAATACGACTATAAGTATTCCAATTCCAATTATTTTCTGCAAAGTACAAGCCGAAACCAGCGCCAGCAGACATGGAAATTGATTTTGAAGAGTTTTCAAACAAATAAAAAACAGGAGTTAATTCTAACCACTGAACGGAAAAATCACCAGGAAATAAATTACCTTTGGTTGAGCTTAAGTCATCGAAGGAATAAGGTTCACTGCTTACGTATTTAAAATCAGGAAATTTATTAACTTCTTTATATTGACCAAAAGTTGATAGAATTGCGATTCGTTCTTGTGTTTTATAAATCAAGCTGAATTGAAATCCCAGGCTTTGTTTTTCTATTTGATTCTCAAAACCGTATGTCCCTCCAGCTCCTAATTGTATTTTCTGCGCTAAAGTGGATTGAAAAAATCCCACCAATAGAATTAAAGCAATCGGCAAAAAATTTTTAGTGTTCATACTGTGTTCTCCTATGATTTTTTTAGGTTCCTGATTTTGCCTCTATAATCTTATTTTGTTGTTACCAGGCTGGAGAAATCAAACTAAAAGAATCCTCCATTAGTTTTTCTGCGCCGGAACCATCTCTATTCACAGACCAGATGTTAAGTTTGTCATTATCATTCAAACGATTAAATGATCCGGGTAAAATTGAACAAGCACCCGAATTCATTCGGGTGGATAATTCAATAAATGAGAACTTTAACCGCTTCAGCGGTTTTCGGAAGCATGATGTCCAGTACTAAAGCCCAAATTTAAATCCGCCCCAGATCGATATCGCCTCCAGCGTATTCAAAGAACCATAGCCAAAATCCTTTCCGCCGAAAATAAGCGCGTAACGCATTTCAACAATAAAAACCAATCGGTTCAAAATATTCCGCTCCCAGCCGAATACGTACATTAAGCCTGGTTTGAGATAATTTTGCTGTTCATTTTTAATCTCATTGGGCTTTACCTGATCGTCCCCTAAAAAAAGAATCGGCCAGTACGGATTATGTTCCACCTCTTTAAATTTAATTAAATTGGCGCTAACTCCTGCTCCCATATAGATTTTCTTGAAAAGAGATCTCCTGAGCGTCATATTGATGGAATAACTTTGCCAGAGCCGACCATCCCGCACAGTGTAAGTTGTGCCCCGGTATTGATAGCTCCATGGCGAGCCGTAATATTTATTCTGAAAAAATTCTGCGGCAAATTTTAAATCCCAATTTTCACCTATCGGAGAAGCAACGAAGAGCGAATAATTAGGATGGTTTCCAATATATTCATCACGAAACGTGTTTTCAATACCTGACTGGATGCCGATGTATAAATTTTGAGCTGAACTTTTGTTTGCTAAAAATAGCAGAAGCAATAAAATGCGTATATGATTTTTAGAAAACATTAATGATTATCCCTCCATACAAAAATACACCGCCATTATATCTGTCACCATCGATGGCATTATATTCCATTTCTAAAAACAGATTGAATAATTTTGATGGATTGAACCGAACACCGGAAGCGACCACCAGCCCGGCTCGATATCGATTGTCATCTGATGATTGGCGAATGAGAATAGAATATGAAGAATCGATTGTACCCCCGTATTGATCTTTTTGAATCTGTGTAAAATCAGAGAAAACGGAATAATCATTCAAAGATGCTCCGATTTTGAAATAGGGTTTCATTTTCAGATTTTTATGTTTTTCAAAGGGGTAAAAGTTAGCCGTCAGAGCGAATGTCCGGCATTCAAAATCCGCCGTGTTATCACTAAAGATGGACGTATTGTCAGCCCCGTCAGATGTTTCTTGCCAGGAATTATCTTCTTTTGAATAACTCATATTTAGTTGAAAACCAAGCCGTGGCGTTATTTTCACTAATACACCGCCGCCGTAATTCAGAAAATATGATTTTTCAAAAATATTTTCATACCGGGTATCGAAATGTCTTATAAACCCGGTGAATCCTGCCAACGACAGATGTAAGTCTCCGCGTCTAATCGAACGTGATTCCATTACATCCTGAGCGAACACATTCGCGGAGACTGACAAAAACATTAAACATGCAAGTAATAATTTTTGAATACTCATGTTAACCTCCATGGTTTATGTGACTTGTTACCAATTTTTCAAATCCTTCATTTTTATTAAATCGGTTTATCGGATACCATAGCCGAATCCAATCAAAGCAGTACAAAAAACTTTCTTGTCACCAAAATCTCCATATTTGCCCCCAATGAATATGAATTTAATTTGGGATTCCACAATAAATGCCCAATTTTCATTTAATTTTATAAATCCGGTACCGGTAATAAAAGCAGCCGGTTTTACGAATGATTCACGAACTTCTGTTCCTGTAATATCAACATAATCCGGATACTCTATTGCAAACGAATCTTTTTCATGGTCGATAGAATGTATCCGAATATGCTCGGCGCTTACACCAATTCCGAAATAACTATTCTCAGAAATTTTAGAATTTAAAGAGATATTGAACGAGTAGTTTCGCCAGAGTCGAGCATCCTGCGCATGATATTGTATTCCCATATATTCGAAATAGTAATTATTCCAGTAGCTTTTTTTATGAATGAACGAGAGTTGAGGTTTAATCGATAAAGTTTCAGTCATCGGAATATTCAGAAAAATACTCCCGATTCCAAATCCGTCCAGGTTGCGATCCAGCATTACAAGACCAGAGCCTGTCTGAATGCCGATGCTCATATTTTTGCTCCAAACTCTACGAAAATGAATATCTTCTGGTGAATGTTGCGCAAATAAACTGAACGAAAATTGGAAAGATAAAAAAAACAAAACGATTGCTTTTCGCATTTTAAACTCCAAATTTTGTTTTAAATATTTAAATCACCAGTCAGGGTTTGAAATATGTGCGCTGCTTACAATTAAGAATTTTTTATCACTGCTATCCCGATTCATTGACATTACATAATTTAAAGCATCTCCCTGATGCAATACATAAATGATTCTATTGCCATTGAACGACCAGTCGGGTTCGGATGAGGAGTGCTCGTCTGTTAATTTGACCAGATCTGTGCCATTTCCGTTAATTCGATAGATATAGCTCAATGAATCGGAATTGCTGACAAATACAAATTCATCACTGGTTGGCGACCATTTCGGATGGGATGGTTGTAAGTCTTCGATTTCCGGGTATGTCCGAATTAGTGTGCCGTTCGGATCAATATTCGCAACGCCGATTTTATTATCATTGATGAGTCGATATTCGATAAGAATTGATTGTTCATCCCAGTGCCACGAAGGATTAAAATAATTCACGATGCCCGTGGCAGAAATCAGATTGCCGGTCGTGATCTGCCGCAAATTACTTCCGTCATAATCGCATGCAAAAATGTGGCTTTCGCCGTCGACTTCTGCGCTAAAAGCAATTCTCTCTTCAATTGGCGATATGTCAATACTCCCGCAATTCCTGATTTCGGGACTCATCGGCTGTTTATTTTCTCCGTTGTAACGCATTTTCCAAATTCGGGAAACCTGCTGTGAATCCGAACGAACGAAGTAAATCCACCGTTTATCCGGCGACCAGGCAGGTGCGGTGTCCATTGGACCTTCAGAGATTCTGTGAGTTACATTTTTATCGTAATGGATCGATATATGCCAGCCAGTACTTTGGGGGTCGTTGGCAGAGTAAACAATCGTATTTCTATCCGGTTCAGTTAATGTGCTGGATTTCTGGCTTACAGGATTCAAGTTGCTGGTACAATTCGAGAAAAATAAGAATGCGATTAAGGAAATTCCAATAAAATATATTTTTATGTAATTCATATTGTCACCTTCTTTATTTACACTACCAGGTCGGTCCCAAAGCGAACTCCTGGTCAGCGATTTTTAATTGGTGGTTATTCGTTCCATCTCTATTCATAATTCTCATCGTATAAACAGAGTTTTCTCCCAATTCACTATAGATAATTTTTTCACCATCACGAGACCAGTCAGGTAACCAACTTTTCCCACTCTGAGTAAGTCTTACAACATCTGTCCCATCAATATTAGCTCGAAAAATATCAGCACCTCCGTGTATTCGTGATAATAAGCTTACAAAAACAAATTCATCTCTGGTTGGAGAAGGTCTTGGGTTGAATGGTTGTAAATCACCGAGAGAAGATAATGTGGTTAAGTTGTATGTATCCAAATCCAAAATACCAAGATGACTTTGAACTTTCGTCGGATCTAGACTCACTTCAGCATATTCAAAAATAATTTTCTTTCCATTATTGAGCCAATCAGGCCAACTGAAATAATATACACGCTCCTTTGATAATAATTCGCTTTCAGTAATCTTTTCTATTTTACTACCATCACTTTTCATTATATAAATATCCGTTATAAATTCATCCGGTCGGTTACGATTCGCCACAAAAAGAATTTTGCTGCCATTGGGTGAAAATTTTGGAAACTCACACGTCATTGATGAGGGAGCTAACTGAATCTTAGACGAACCATCATATTTCATTTTCCAAATTTTAAAGTCGTGCATAAAACAGAGCCATTGTTTATCCGGCGACCAGTCTTGTTCATTTGAAGGCTGAAATGTTAAACGAAAATACTTGCTATAATCAGAATTTGAGATGCACAGTGTGCCATCCAGTGCCATAAATGCGATTGTTTCTTCTGTGGGTGGTGGTATTGTCTCGGATTCGGTAACCCAGGAATCAAGTTGATCGTCGCAACGAACTAACATGATTATAAGATAACATATAACACTAAAAGAAAATTTTATTTTCACGACTCCTCCTGTGATTTATTATAGAGCGGACACACCATTCAGCGCATACCTAAACAGCGGCGAGGATTTAAAACCACTGTCGTTCCAGCGGGCAAGGCTCATGTTGGTAAAAGAGAGCATGACCGCCAGAATTAGCAATGTTATGATTAATTTTTTCATTATGTTAAACTCCCGTGCGACGCACCTTTGAGGTGCGTCGCACGTTGGCCTTCTAAAATTTTGTTGCGAAACCATGCTTTCATAGTGAAGGAATTGCGCCCCGCATAACTTCCTTAAGAATTTTATTAATCTTTATCAAAGCTAATACCAATCCCCACATAAAAAGAAAACTGGCTCACAATTGAATCATTGGTATCTGTCAATTTCTTGCCAACTATGGTAAATTTATACTTACCCTCCAACATTAACGAAATAGCACGCCAGACCGGTTGTTCCCAGCCGATTACCAAATTACTCGTAAAACATATTTTGGATTTTTCCTCTTCCTCTTTGTAGGCTTCCCTTACAATATCTTCGGAGTCAACCCAAAAAGAAGTCCAGCCGGGAAAAAGAATGCGTTTCACGTAAATGAATTCAATCCCCGTACCTGTGCCGAAATAAAAATTCTTAGATGGAAAAATTAAACCATCAATCATTAAACGATGATTACGCCACAACTGTCCATTGCGTGACGTATAGACAGTGCCACGATATTCAAAATCACGTTTGTTCCAATAATGTTTGTACTGGGAATATCCGATTCCCGGTCGAAGCGATATCCATTCGACAATCGGTAAAGAAATCCTTACTTCATATTCAAGATGGTTTTTAATTCTGTTATAAGAAGATGAATTGAGGGCACTTGTGGAAAATTGAATTTCCTTTGATTGTGCCACAAGTGAAAATGGAACAACCATGAGTATCAAGACAAAAATAAATAATGTTCTTTTATACATTAAAATTCTACCCTCATACCAATATTAAAAGTCCGCCTGCTTAATTCGTGTTCCGCCATCAAACCGCCAATCCAGGAATAGCCCAGGACATTTTTATAGTCAAACAGGTTTAATATTTCTTCCCGTAATATGATGGTGGTCGTATTAAAAAGAGTGAATTTCTGGCTGAAGCCGATGTCGAATCTATAGTAAAAGGGAATTTTCTGGGCATTTCGATTTCCCGCCCGCAGCATCTGTTCTCCGTGTTCATCTATTTCCGAATAGTAAAAAGTATAATGATAGCCGCTGCCAAAAAGCAAGCGGATATGGATCCGGGAGCCGGGGAATCGCACCATTTTATCCTGCAGCGACGCGGCAAATGTATGACGCTGGTCCGACGGTCGGGGAACCCATTTTTGTGAGTCGAAGTTCAAATCCTCCCGCGCCACCATGTAACTGTAACTGATCCAGGCTAAACAATCCGGAATGAAATCGCCGCGCAGATGAGCATCCAATCCATACACATAACCGATGGCGTCATTCACGCCGGAATAGACGATGCGCACGTCCCACAGATCATACGAGATGAGATCGTAGAGCCGCTTGTAATATGCTTCGGCTCGAAAGCTCATATTTCCCGCCCATTGATGCTCGAAACCAAGCGTCATTTGACCCGCTTTCTGTGCCTTCAAATTTGAACGCTGCTGTTCACCCCGACTTCGGAATTCTTTGTAAAGCGGCGGTTGGGTATATCGTCCTGCTGCCAGGAAAATATCCGTTCGCTCGCTCAATCGATAGAGAATACTGAAACGAGGCATCAACAGATTTTCGTTGTTGAAATTGTACCGTGTAAACCGCAAACCCGTTGTAATGAAAAGGAAAGCCGACGGTTGCCAATGATATTCACCGTACATGGACAAACCAGTTCCACGAATTTGATCCGAGGAAATGACCGGCTTTTCAGGGTCCGTGGCGTCGGGCGTATTGTCTTCCACGATTTGGTGCAACCGATCATTAAAACGAAAATGCTTTAACTCAGCGCCACAACGTAATTGATGATTCCGGTTGAACCGATACTTCCCATGAAGAAAGAAGCGCGTGAGTGAAACATCCAGATTATTATCAAAGGATTCGATTCTGCTCGGTGACGAATTTGTAAATGTATCGGGAACCCAAAAGATAGAATCCAGCACCGCCTTGCTAGCGTAATATTCAAGATATGTATTTTCATCTTCCCATTGATTGAAAGACGATACACCAATATTCGCTTCCATTTTTTCAGAGAATCGCTGAACCCATTGAATTCCGATAGCGGCGGATTGGTAGCTGAATAATTCCGAGCCATCCAGATAGATTCTGTGAATCGCTGTCGTATCTGAAGGATAGTTGCTGGATGACCAAATTTGCGGCGTTGATTCAAATTTGCTGTCACCGTATAACCCGAAGATTTTTAATTGCTTCAATGAATCGGGACGCCAGGATGCACCGATTTGAAAATCTTTAAAATCCGGGGTATACGTGCCTTCGGTCTGCAGCGCATCGAATAAATATCCGTAATTGACTTTTCGGACACCCAGAAACCAGTTCCATTTTTCAGACATTCTCCCGGAAAGCGCAATATTAGCCATTATGGTCGACAGCCCGGCGATCCCCGAAATCTTTTCCTGATTATCATCCTGATAACTGATATCGAGTACTGAAGAAAGTTTATCCCCGTAGTTCACCGGAAATGCACCGGTGCGCAGATTGATACTTTTTATAAGATACGGATTCACCAGCGACGGATTTTCCGCAATTCCCTTGCGCACCAGCAACGGTTGATAGATTTCGACACCGTTCAGATAGATCAGATTTTCATCGTAATTGCCACCGCGCACATTGTAAAACGTGCTTTGATCATTCCCCGAAAAAACACCGGGCAGCGTTTTCAGTGAGAGCAACACATCGGGCAGCGGATTGGCAATCGTCCTTATTTTCGCTGGTGGAAGCTCGTAGCGGGTGATCTTTGGTTCATCGGCAAATGCAGTAATTGAGATTTCCTGACCTTTAATCGGGATGGGTTTTAAATAAATATTCAGTTCGATTTGTTCTTTATGCGCCGGGATTGCTATCGTCTTTTTTTCTGTCTTATATCCCATGTACCGAAATTCTATTTCATACGTTCCCGCTCCGAGCATGATGGAATAGTTACCGTTTGAATCCGAAGTCGTGCCGATTTTTTTGCTTTTTACGGAAATGTTTGCCGCGGGTAGTGGATTGCCGGTGCTTGATTCGTAGATTACACCAAATAATTTTGTATTGTGAGAAGATGTAAATGGAAACACCTGCAAGGGAGTTATCAAAATAAACCAGATCAGAATTGTTACTTGTACAGTAAATATTATAACTAATCTTTGGGCATTACCTATATTGACCAGCATGAGTTTTCCTTATAAAAATTGTATTTTTTGTTACAAACTTGAATTACCAAGCTGGGTTAGTTATAGAATATTTGTTCAATGTCAATTGTGTTAATCCAGTCCCATCTCGATTAACTGCCCATATAGTAAAATTATCTTCAAATCCTTCTGTAAGTTGAGAGAAAATCACTTTTTCTCCATCCATGGACCAATCTGGGATACCTGCTAAAAAACAATTAGAAAGTTTACGCAAATTGGTTCCATCAGCATTGATTGCCCAAATCTGCGCACCTATGTCACCTTTTCCATGTAAAACCACTTCATCTCTTGTAGGAGACCACTTAAATGCTAACGGGGCAAGTGAATCAATACATGCCATGTAAGAAATAGAATTTGTTTCCAGGTTCAAATATCCTACTCCATAATAGTCTGTTTTTTTCTCATTATAGAGAAAAGCAATTTCATCATCACTCAGTTTCCAGCATGGATTCCATACGTAACACCAATCCTTACCGGGAAGGGTACCTGAAGAAAGTATCTTTTTATAATTATAACCATTAATGTCGGTTGTTACAATTATAGAATTATTATTAATATCGGAATCAAGATATACTAATTTTTTGCAGGAAGGAGATATTATTGGGCGAGCAAATTCACTCACATCTGTGGCAATTTTTACTTTATTTGAGCCATCATATCTCATTTTCCATATATCATAAGTTGTAAAATCATTAGAATGAATATAAACAAGCCACTGCTTATCCGGTGACCAGTCTGGAGCAAACGAATGTCGAACATCTGTCAACCGAAAAAAATTTTTATAATCATAGGTAATACCAATCGACAAACCTGTCTCTGTTGCTATTTCAAATGCTATTGTTTCCTCTGTCGGATCAGGCAAAATATTCGTTTTTTGTGAAATAGTATCTATATCGGTTTCACAATTTAGACTAATTATTGATACAAGAATTATGATGGTGTTTACTACTTTCATATTCCATCTCTTAATAAAATTAATTGTTTTTTTAAAAGTAGGTGGGACAAAATGTGGTAGTCCCACCTAATAATAATCCGTTAGATATTATTATCAAGCTGTATGTCAAATCGAAGTATATTACCCATGTTTTGATGTGGTTTCATCTTAACACCTTGATGTACTTGCCAATTTTCGCCATAAAAACGCTTAATATGACAACTCGCTTTTATTGTTTGAGATGGTTGACCAAATTTATCACTCCAGTAGTATCCATTATCTTCACGAAAACCAACCGATGCGTAAGGATACATAAAGGGTTGAAATACGCGTCTATTTTTCGATTCATGAACAGCCGGAGGCATGAAAACAGAACTCCAGTAACCAAGAACAAAATGAGATACATAACCATAGACTACAGGAGGACAGTTACTACACGTATTCTCACATGTATTACTACAGGTATTATAGCCTTCGCAAGTAGCATCGGTTGCACATGTCCCTTCACACGTATTCCCGCAATACGTATTAGCACAAGTACTCATACACGTTCTCTGGCCCTGGCAGGTAGACCAGTTTACACAGGTGTAATTTCCTTCGCAGGTGTTCTCATAAGTTTCACAAATATGATCCGATGTCTCCGGTGCTTTGGGATCAGAACACCCTGCTTTGGAGGTTGGCTTATCGCCTTCACTCACATCGTTTATTTTTCCTTCCAGCCGGTCTATTGCATTATTCAATGCATGTT
>CAZCJL010000069.1:0-34956 GCA_964498785.1 uncultured Cytophagia bacterium
ACTTCTCGACTTCGCTCGAAGTGACAGCTACGGAATCTGTTTAAATACGACATAGAGGCAATCGCCCGTATCTACCATAAAATATTGAGAAGATACAATCGAAAAATCAATTGAGAGGCTATATTGCCCGTAAATTAGGACAAAATATCTTCCCAGTATTATTTTAATGCGACATTACTGATTTTGTTACTTAAAAATTTTAATTTTTCAAAACTCATATTAGAATTTAGGTTTCAGGTGAGGAAAGAGTAATGAACGATAAAACCGAAGCGTTTATGGATTCGCTTGAACAAATTGAGATCAAAAAACCAACAGAATTGATTATCCAACAAATCAAGCGACAAATCTCATCGGGCATTTTAAAACCCGGCGATAAATTGCCTCCGGAGCGTGAAATTTCCAAACGCTTGAGCGTTGGCAGAGGATATGTTCGCGAAGCAATTAAAAAACTGGAATTTTATGGGATATTAAAAACCATTCCCCATAAAGGTACAATTGTATCCAGTTTAGGCGTTAAGGCATTGGAGGGCCTCATCTCAAATGTGCTGGAATTGGAAAAGGAGAATTTTCGTTCCCTGGTAGAAACACGTTTAATTCTGGAAACAAATACAGCTCGCTTAGCTGCCCTGCGCGCAACAGATGACGAAATCGAGAAAATAAAAAAAGCCCATGACGATTACCGTGAATTAGCCCTGAAGGGAACACCGAGTATTGAAATCGATTTTTTGTTTCATTTACGGATTGCCGAATTCTGCAAAAATCCGGTGTTGCATTCACTTATTACATTAATTGCACCGGATATTATTTCATATTCGTCCAAAGTTACACGAGACCAGGACGGGTATCGAAAATTGTCAGAATTTGTGATTGATGAACATCAGGCAATCATGAACGCCATTCGAGACAGACAACCAGAAGATGCGTCCGATGCGATGGGGAGACATTTAAATCGAATATTGATGCTCGTTACTGAGATCGAGGAACAAAAAGACGCTTTTGATATTAGTAAATGGATCGACAGCTATAATGAGCAGCGAGAAAAATAGATAATTTTTTTAGCAGTCCGAAAATCCTGATAAGCGGGAGACGAATTCACTCACACCACAAAGCGAATGTCTTGACTGAGTTTCTAAGTAGGAGATTTGTTGCTCGCCAGCCATACGGGTGCGTTCAGGTGTTAATCGGTGTGAATTTAAAAAAATATTTCAGATATGTTAAATTTTAGTTGCTTTTTAAAAAATAATTTATTATATTTTGGTTAACCACTAACCGCAGACCGCTGACCATTAACCAATCGGTGAGCAGATAATGAATGATAACAGAGATGTTTTTATCGAATCTCTTGAACAAATTGAGATACGAAAACCAACAGAATTGATTATCCAGCAGATCAAACGTCAAATCGCGACGGGTGTTTTAAAGCCAGGCGATAAGTTGCCTCCTGAACGCGACCTTGCCAAACGACTGAGTGTTGGTCGGGGATATATTCGCGAAGCAATTAAAAGACTGGAATTTTATGGCATTTTGAAAACCATCCCGCACAAAGGAACTATCGTGTCCAGTTTAGGAGTGAAGGCCCTGGAGGGGCTCATTTCAAATGTGCTGGAATTGGAACGGGAAAATTTTAGCTCACTTGTAGAAACCCGACTAATTCTGGAAACAAATGCCGCCCGTTTAACTGCCATGCGCGCCACTGATGACGAAATCATAAAAATTGAAAAAGCCCATGATGAATATCGTGAATTAGCATTAAAAGGAATTCCGAATATTGAAATCGATTTTCTGTTTCATTTGCGCATTGCAGAATTCTGCAAAAATCCGGTGTTACGCTCTATTATTTCATTGATCACTCCGGATATTATCTCTTACTCGATGAGTATTGCCGGTGATCAACAAGGGTACCGGGAACTATCCAAATTTGTCATTAATGAACATCTGGCGATCATGAACGCTATTATGAGTCGGCAACCGGAGCAGGCCTCGAATGCCATGGGGCGGCATTTAAATCGTATTTTAACACTTGTGACAGATATTGAAAAACAAAAAGATGCGTTTGACATTTATCAATGGATTGAGAACTATAAAGCACAGCATGACAGACCAGCTTCATAAATAGACGTTAATAATTACGATAAAGGAACACAATGAAACCAAAAGTTCTGTTATCAGAAGATATTAATCCTGCTGGTAAAGATTTGCTAAAAGACACATTTGACATTTTAATTGCGCCGGATACAACGGAAAAGACACTTTTAAAGATGTCGCCTGATGTGTTTGGCATTATCCTCAGAGCCACGTCAAAGGTGAATAAAAACGTTATTGACAAAGCGTCAGAACTAAAAGTCGTTGCCCGCACCGGAGTCGGTGTGGATAATATAGATGTTGACGAGGCAAGCAAACGGGGAATATTTGTGTGTTATACACCAGGCATGAATAATATCACTGTTGCCGAACAAACACTGGCAATGATTCTGGGGCTTGCGAAACAGGTCATTCACATGGACAGAGCGGTGCGCACGCAATGCTGGCAGGAGCGTTTTTCAGAGAAACAGACGGAAATTGAGGGGAAAACCCTTGGTATTGTGGGATTGGGCGCTATCGGACTAACAGTTGCCAAAAAATGTGGTCCGGGTTTAGGAATGAAAATTTTAGCGTATGATCCGTTAGTCAAAGATCAAATTCACGAAAGTTACATTCAATTTACAGATAGCCTGGAAGAATTGTTTCAGCAAGCAGACTTCATCTCGATTCATACCCCGAACATACCGGAAAACAAAGGCTTGATAAACCGCACACTCTTATCTCAAATGAAAAAATCAGCATATTTTATAAATACTGCCCGCGGGGAACTGGTGGAAGAGCACGCGTTAATTGAATTATTGCAGGACAAGAAAATAGCCGGCGCTGCATTGGATGTCTTCATGAAAGAACCCTTACCGGTCGATAGTCAGTTAATTAAAATGGATAACGTAATTCTCGCTCCGCATGTCGCAGGATCAACGTGGGAGTCGAATGTTAGAATTGCGGTATCTGCAGCGATAGCGGTTTTGGATGTATGGGAAGGAAGGAGACCGGAGTTTATTTATAACAAAGAACAATTGGATAGAAGTGATTAATTGGCTATCCTATTTTTTTGTATTATCTTAGTGCGTTAACATGCATTTTGATATATCGTAAATGTATTAAAAAATGAACAAGGATATTTAATACGTGTTATTTAAAGATAAAATAGATGGCAAAGAATGAAATTATTAACTTACAATACTCAATTTAGCGAATTCATTCTTATAAATACTTCGTGCGTTAAGATATTAAAAGGTAACAAAATGTTAATCATATAGATTGTATATAATGAGGGAGGTGATCCAAAAAATCAGAAACGATATTTTTTTTACCCTTTAATCATTTTAGGGAGAATAGGTATGAACTTTTTACAGGAGGAAAAAAGATGACCAGAAAGTCATTTCGCTTCCAGGTAGTTGGATTAGTTTTGATGTTCTTAATTATCGCCTTTGCAGGAAATGCAATGGCAGCAACGACCGGTAAAATTGCCGGCCGCGTACTTGACGGGAAATCGGGCGAGCCACTACCTGGCGTCAATGTCATGATCGAGGAAACCTTTTTAGGAGCCGCGACAGATGTGAATGGTGAGTATTTTATCATCAATATTCCTGCCGGTTCTTATGCAGTGAAAGCCTCGATGATGGGGTATGAAGCAGTTACCAAAACAAAGGTTCAGGTAATTGCAAATCGTACTACCCAAATTGATTTTTCATTATCGCCAACTGTTGTTGAAGGTGCAGAGGTGACCGTAGTTGCGGAACGGCCTTTGGTAGAGCTGGATGTTACCGGAACACAGGCGGTGATGAATTCATCAACAATTGAACGGGCGCCGATTACCAATCTTGAAGATTTAATGAGCCAGCAAAATGGTATCATTAATACCGGAATGGTGAGTACGTTTCGCGGGGGAGAGTTAAAAGAAGTTAACTATATGGTCGACGGTAATTCTACAGGGTATGGTGTTTTACAAGATCAGTTCCGGAAAATTAATACGACAGCAATTCAGGAGGTGACGCTATTAACAGGTGGTTACAATGCAGAATTCGGAAATGCAATGTCCGGTGTGGTTAATGTGGTGACGAAAGAAGCACCGATGACCAAAAAAAATATTCACGGAAATATCAAAGGTACATTTCGACCGGCGGGATTATACCATTGGGGCACATATTTATTTGATGAAGGCCTGCATCGTATCGCTGATTTTCCGGAAAGCTATTGGGAAGAACAACTGCAGGATCCTGCAAAGCAACAGGAATTTGCAGAGTACTACCGTTATTGGTATGGATGGGACGGACAAACAGTCCCCACTGCTGAGCAGCTTTATGAGACTCATCTGGATCAGATGCTTGGCAACAAAGAAGTCCGTGAGTATGATAAACGATCCCAGAAAGAATTTGAGGGGAGTGTTTACGGCTCGTTTTTGGAGAACTCGAATTTTCTCGCTTCATTTAATTATTTGCGAGGTGTTCACATCTATCCGACACGGCTTCCTTACCAGGATTCCTACAACGGGATTTTCAAATTTAATTACTATTTAGATAAAAATAAAAAGATCAGCGCTGGTTATATGCGCTCCGGCCATAAATTTTCAGCGTACAGTCAGACAGGAGTGTCAAGCCTGGAAAATAGCCGTGTTCAAGGACTACAACCAGGCGAGTCCCGGGATCCTAACGACCAGAGATTAGGAAAATATGGTTACTGGGGCGGTGATTATCGACTGGGTAACAATGAACTGGACATGGATCAGGTTACGTTAAAGTGGCAACACACCTTAAATCCAGCAACATTTTATAATGTTGATATGACTTATACGCGTTCCGAAAATATCATTGCTCAAGATTACTCCATAGCGAATGATCAGAATGCATGGGCTGACCAGAATTTTGGATATACTGCTGATTCGCCCTGGCCCCGGGATGGTTATGTCGGTTACGCACAATTTGACAGACAATGGTCATTGACCGGTGAAATGCGTGTGATGGATATGAACTGGTTGACTAATTTTGGCTATGAAACCAATTCCTTTGATATTAAAGGCGACATTACCAGTCAGATTACCAACCGTCATCAGATTAAGGGTGGCGCACAGTTTATTTACTATGATCTGGATCATAGCGCGATTCAGCATGACTGGCGTCAGACCACATCGGACAATCCGTATGCCGGACAGGTATTTGCAAATGTCTGGGATGCAAATCCGACTGAAATCGGTTTATACATTCAGGATAAAATGGAATATGAAGGCATTATCTTAAATATCGGATTGCGGTTGGATGCGTATAATGCAAATTATAACTATCCTGAAAATCCTCTTTTTGATCCGTTTGTCGTGGAACCAACCACGAGAGGCTATGAGGAAAATGTCCTGAATTCAGATTATATGTGGTTTCTCGAACGGGAGTTACCGGATTGGGCATACTGGCCACGACCTTACGAAAACTATAGTGATCTGTCTAATAAACCCGGATATGATCAATATACCTTAAAGGGAAAAAATACCGTCAATTCCACCTGGAAAGCAGCCGTTTCTCCACGAATTGGTATTTCATTCCCGGTAAGCGAATCTTCCAAAATTTTCTTTAGTTATGGTCATTTCAATATGCGACCGTCATACAGTGCAATTTGTGGACGTCCCATTTCGTTTAAGCGACAGGATCCGCTTAATACCATCGGTCCGAATCGTCAGTTTGGCTATACCGGTCATGATGGTTTAACCTATCAGAAGCTGGTGCAGTTTGAATTGGGATATAACCAGAGCTTTCTGAATGAATTCCGTGTCTCTGCCACAGCTTACTACAAAGACTATGAAAAACTTACGAATTTGGCGTATAAATCTCCTTACGGTGAAGGTGGTATTGCAGTCGGAGGCAACTCATTAGATGGCGCATCAATGTATGTCTGGCCAACAGAAATTGGACGTGGTTCGTTTCATAGCGGCAATAATGTGCTGGCAAATAAAGGATTCCGTGAATCCCGCGGTGTTGAAATGAGCGTTGAAAAATTGTTTGACGGTTTGTGGTCCGCTGCAATTCACATGGATTACGGCGTGACAAATGCTGCAAATTACGGATTAACGGGTATCAATGAGAATATCGATAGTCAGTCAGGAAACTCAGTTGGATCTCAAGCAAAACGCGATGATATAGAAGCCAACTGGTTGTCTGATTTACGAATTCGCGCCAATGCCAGTGTTATCACTCCAGAAGATTTCGCCGGACCAGCAGCGCCGGTACTTCGGGATATTACGTTTTCACTTTACTATGAATACTTCAAAGGCCCAAGTTATACATATTACGAATCCGGTTTCACAGGACTGCAAATACCGGATAACAAGACCTGGTATCCGCATCAACGCACAGACCTGAAAATAACCAAAACAATTGATATTGGTGTGTTGAAGCCGTATCTGGGAATTCAGGTTACCAATTTATTTAACAATTATGACAGAATTTTGCTTAAAGGTTCCGAGTTGGATGCATGGGAACAGGATGGACAGCCGCCGATTGAATCCAAGGAAGGGGAGCCGAATATCTGGAAATTCTACAATTCCTATTCAAATCCAAAACGTATGATATACTTCACATTAGGTGTCGAATTCTAAATAGCAAAATTTTGAAAACATTTTTTGAAAAAAGTGGGAGTATGTCTATGAAAATCAATAAAAAATTAAATAGAATGAGCAGTTGCCTGTTACTGGCAAGTTTTATCTTGCTAATGGCAACGTCTCTCTATGGACAATGGTCCGATTTCGAACGCCTTACCCGAAGCCGGATGTGGATTGATTTGCATTCCTTCCCTGGACCGGAATATTCGCTTGCAGGCGATAGATTCAATTATTTCGATTATCCGGGGACTATTTATGATGCAAATTATCAACGAAAATACCAAAGCGGGCGCTTCAAAATGGGGTTTATGGTCCATGCCAGCGTTGATGGTCAACCAATAGCTTATCGCTGTGAATCAGTGAAATCCGCCGCGCAACCATTTGATGCAACCGGTTTGACGCTTATTGAACCTGTTTCAAAGACCGTAAACTATAATTTTGTCAACGGAAACGGGGCTGCTGAGGAAGTTGTCAGCGCAAAACTTGGGCTTAATGACTATGGACTGGAAGTTCACTGGAAAGCAATGGCCTGGAGTTACCCGAAATTTGATGACTTCACGATCCTGGAATTTTCCATTGTGAATCCTGCTGATAACGGGAAAGTGATCACTGATTTACGTTGGGCGTATACGGTTGAATGGGCAATTTTTAATCCGTATTCTCCGTATATGACAGGGCCAGAGGATTATTATCATCTTCCGCGATTCCGACAGGTGGATGATGATTTATTTGAATGGGATCCCGATCGCGAACTATTCTACTGGCATGATGGCCCTCAGGTCGTAAACCAGGCGATTAATAATCCGTTTACCTGGAGCTATGGCTCTACGAAAAGCGATGTTGGCGAGCCAGCCGATTTGTATGATCAGGATGCTATCGAGCATGATTTCAGAGCTCCGCAATATGTGACTTGTGTGTTGCTGGATAAAACAAGGGCAGCCACAGGGGACGAACCGGATCATTATAATTTTGTTTTCCCGGGTCCTTATGGTGCAGAAGGTCCCGAATTTGATCAGAATAACAGAGCTGTATCTTTGGAAAACTATGGACGGGACTATTTTGAAAGCTCGATGAAGCATTATGAGCCAATTCCCAAATACGAAGAAGGCACATACAATGCATCAGGTAATTTCACACAAGGTGCACCAATCTCGCCTCCTGCCTGGTATCCGAATCAGCAAACTGCTGAACGAACCGGCGAAGACCTGTTCTTCAACATGCTATTGAATTCCGGTCCCTGGGACATTGCTCCCGGCGAAACCATCACACTGACGTATGCAGTCGTTGGTGGACACATGGATTGGGAGCGGGTCATTGCAGGTGGTTTGGAAAATCAGGCGCGCTTGATTGATGGCCGAGCCAAAATGTGGGAACATCTAAATGCAGCTCAGGAATTATTTGATAATAATTACTATGTCAATGAAGTACCTCCGCCCACACCAACGGATGGATGGAATTCATTGACTTTTGAAAACAGAGGTCCTGCCGGATCAAAACCTGGCATCATGGTAAAATGGCCGCCTGTGACGTTGACTGGTTTGGAGTCTGGCACTTTTGCCGGATATAATGTGTACCATTCGTATGATGGTCCGCATGGTCCGTGGGAAAAAGTCGGAACAGTGCCTGCCAATGAAACTCCTGGTGATGATGGAATGTTGTCATACTATGATGAGCGCCAGCTCGGGTCGCCGAACTGGTATTGTGTAACAGCTTATGATAGCGATAATCGCGAGTCCGGTAAAGTGAATCCAAATATAAGACCTTTATATCCGGACTATCCACCATCAAATGATTTGGATGAAATTGTTGTTGTTCCGAATCCGTTTAAATTACACAGCCGCATTGGGGCAGATCAATTCAAACTGGATTTTGTTGGCGTTCCTGCTAAATGTACGATTCGAATTTACACCTTAAATGGCGATTTAGTGATGAAGCTGAATCACGGCGATGGTTCGGGTGCTCAGGAATGGGTGACGACATATCACGAAGGATATGGTCTTGAAGTGAAACCGTATCAGATGACCAATCAGAATATGCAGCGCATCGTTCCGGGTATCTACATTTTCCATGTCGAATCTCATGTGGAAGGCCATGAAGGTGAAACCCATATTGGTAAGTTTGTCATTATTCGATAAGCTTGAATTGAAAGAATACTTTTAGGAGGACTATCAATGATTAAATATAAAACACATGCCGTAATGACGATCATTGCTCTCGTGCTGTGTGTGAATCTGATGCCAGTGAACGCGCAAGAGGCAATCGATTATCCTGAAATTCCGGCAGTTGATTTTTCACGTGTGGCGCGCAGTGGCTGGCAATTTCTACATCTGCCGACAACTGCACGAAATGCCGCAATGGCCAATATCAAATGTGGGTTGGTCAACAACGACGCCATGGCTGTTTTCGCAAATCCCGCCGATCTGGTCGATGTGGATAATATCGATATCGGATTCAGCAAATTTAATTATATTGCAGATATCTCTTATATGACAGCCGCTGTTGCAAAAAATTTCGGTCAGTGGGGCGTGTTCGGGATTCAATTCGCCAGCTTAAATTCCGGCGATATGATCAGAACAGAAAACAGAACGGGCACATTCGGAAATGAACGTTATACCAACCTGGGTACGTTTGATGCCGGCGATTTGTTAGTCGGATTGAGCTATGCCCGAACGATCACAGATCGCTTTTCAGTCGGTGCTACTGTTAATTATATCGAAGAAACTCTCGATGATGTGAAAGCATCCAATATTGGCTTTGATTTCGGCTTGTATTTCAAAACCGGTTTTAACAGCTTGCGATTCGCGATAGTGGGACGCAATCTGGGCGCTGATCAGCGCTTCGGTGGCTTTGATGAGTTATACGGATTGCCCATTGAAGTAAGGATGCCCATGGAACTGTTTATGGGTGTCGGATATGATTTTATCGGTGGTACTGAAGACGACATGCACAATCTGAGTGGGTATCTGGAAGCATCGCATCCGAATGACGCGAATGAACGCATCCATGCAGCGCTTGAATATGATTTCAATAAAATGTTCTTCTTACGCAGTGGGTATCGTTTTAATTATGATGAAATTGGAGCGACATTCGGTGGTGGAATGAATTTGCAGATGGCTGGTTATAAAGTGCGGGTAGATTATGCGTATCTCGATTACGGACGGTTAGATGCAACGCATCTGTTTACTTTCGGATTCGGAATGTAATTATGAGTGCTGATTCTTGTGGAGATACTTGATCTTGTGACTCGAACGGATAACGGATTTTCAAGCGGAACTAATTCTCGCAGGTGTTCGTAACTCCAATATACCATCACGGGCTGCCGGCACGCAAGCGCTGGCAGCCGTTTTTTAAAGCCTGAATTTTTAATGTTTGATGAGAACCCCGATGAGTGATATCTCAAAGCACAGGGCAACGCCCGGTGATACGCGAAATAGCAAGAGCAGAGAGCCCTGAAAGGACGAAATCTGATTGTAAAATTTAGGCTGTTGACTTTTGATAAGGAGCATACGACGTGACCGATCCGTTTGAATTGACAAAATCATTGATCAATATTCCCTCGCCCACCGGACAGGAGGAGCGCATCGGAGAATTTCTCCACACATATCTCAATGACATGGGATTTGAGGTGGAGCGGCAGTTCGTTAAAAAAAATCGTTTCAATATTTATGCAACTGCGGGAAATCCGGCAATTGTGCTGACAACACATATCGATACGGTTTTGCCGTATATTCCGTATTCAGAAGATGAGGAATATATATACGGACGCGGCGCCTGCGATACAAAAGGAATTATCTCCGCCCAGATCAGGGCTGCTGAAAATTTACTTGTAAACGGGATGACGGATTTTGGGCTGTTGTTCGTTGTCGGCGAAGAAGCCGGAAGCGAAGGCGCACAGGCTGCTAACACGTTGGATAATGCCTGCAGATTCATCATCAACGGGGAGCCAACGGAAAATAAACTTGCCGCGGGACATAAAGGCGTGCTGAGATTCAAGCTGGAGACGACAGGAATCGCCGCCCATTCGGCATATCCGGAACGCGGGGAATCGGCAATTTCCAAACTGATTGAGATACTCCATAACCTTGACCATTTGCCGCTGCCAAAGGATGAAAAACTCGGAAACACTACCTTGAATATCGGAACGGTTTCCGGCGGTATTTTAGGAAATGTAGTCCCCGATCATGCAGAAGCAGAAATCGTTATTCGCGCAACAACGGCGATTCAAACTTTGAAAGACATCGTCAGAAGGATTGTAACGGATAAGGCACAGATTCAATATCTTGTAGAATTTGAACCGATTGAATTAAAGACCATCGATGGTTTCGAGACCACTGTGGTTGCTTACGGAACGGATATTCCATTTTTAACAAATTGGGGGCAGCCGCTCATGCTCGGACCGGGATCGATCCACGTGGCGCATTCTCCGGAAGAACGCATTGCGAAAAAGGAAATAGTGGCGGCAGTGGATTTGTATGTTCGGCTGATTAAAGAACTGAAATCTTCAATTTAAAAATTGTTATTTTTAATAGCTTGATTATATGGCGGTGTGTCCCGTCAGGGATACTTGAAAATAGGGGGCTGTATCAAAAGTCCAGTTTTCTCATTTGATGTCATTCCGGGCTTGTCCCGGAATCTCCTAATTATTAAAAAATTAGGGGATTCCTGCATTCGCAGGAATGACACCAAAAAATGACTTTTGATACAGCCCCATCGCTGGGCTATTTCCGGAAGTTCCCACAGGACTATTTATAAAAAAAAATCATGAAAGACGATATCGGACATCTGAATCAATATGTAAATAGCCGGGATATTCAACTCCCCGACTGGGGACCCTATTCAAAAAAATATGCCGGAATTGCGCATATTATGAAAAATCACCGCGCTGGTGGATTGATGGAATTTTCTTTTGTCTGCGGATTCTACGGAGGATCCCGCATTGTTCCGAATGTGATTTATGACAGCGGATATCATCACTGGCAGGCGGATAAGCTTATGAGTTATTATAGCTACCGCTTCGAACTGGAATGGAAAGACAATGTGTTCGCAGATGTTGAATTTTTCGAGGTGGATGAACACGCCCGGTTGGCTAAAATCACGTTTCAAAATAATCAGCCATTTAAGCAGCAGTTTGAGGCCATTCTGGTGACTACGGTACGGGAGCCGCATCAATGGACGAAATTGGAATTGCAGTTCGGAGAAATCTGGATACCTGCGGAAAAGTATGCTGAGATTTCGCACTGGGATCAATACATGCAGGATGGCATCAATCGCGGCGTGCAGACAGGTGATATTTTTGTCGACGGACAGGCGCTCGGCAAAGCTGGTTTTGGCGTGGTGTATGACAAAACGTTTCCTCCAATCGGCGACAAAAGCCGGATGGTTAAAGGCAACTGTTTTGGATTGAATGTCCAAGATTCAGTGACGTATCAATTTAAAATTAATGAGACATTGGCAGATGCGCATCTCTATCTTCGCTATGGATTGAGCGGAATGAAATCGGTTCGCTGCAAAATTGAGATCAATGGTCACTCCCAAATTGTGGAGTTAGCGGAAACGACAACCGCAGCCATCAAATTTGAGTCGTTAACGTACGCGTCCGCGAAATTCGCTGACCTGGACGTAGGCGACTGTACGATGCGCCTAAAAATTATCGAAGTAAATCCGCACGAGCAGAAATCCGCTGAGTTATTGGAATTCATTCTGGATGGATTCATTCTGCGCAACGGCGATGCAGATTTAACGGAGCCCCCGCGCGTGCAATTAATTCGGCACAAAACCCGGCTGCATCATCAGTTAAATGATGACGAAACAGGACTCTTCATTCAACCCGAAGGAACACCAGATACTTTTTATGGAGTCTGGTGTGAATATGATAAAGAGGAAACCCTGGATTTTTACAAGAAACTGAATTACCTTTATTTACAGCCGGTGCGTGAATTGTATGCCAGTGATTTTGACCAGCAGGTGAAGCGACTGCAAATCCGCCCCGGATTTTTTCAAAATTATGATTCTGATACCATGTACCTGATGTACCGCATCAAGCCCTTGTACTGCGCTGAAAATTCAGAGAGATCGGTCTATCTGGCACTGGTGACAGGTAATGACGATGAACAGTTGTTGCAAAGTACAAAAGAAGTATTTGACCGACGCTACGAAATCGAGGCTGAGGTGCGACGTAAATTTGATAGCGAGCGTTACAAAGTGCGTCATCCGAAATATGCCTTCAGCCAGGAACGGATGATGACGCAGTTGCTCACAAATATTGGTTATCCCGTAAAATTGAACGGCGAGTTTATAAAACATTACACACCGGGAAAAGCCTGGGGCGGGCTTTATTTATGGGATGCGGGATTTCATGCGCTCGGACTGCAGGAATATTCGCCCAAACTGGCGTTGGAAGCGGTGAACGTTTATTTCACAGAAACTGACGATCCGTATCATGGGCTGATTATGCACGGTTCGCCGGTACCGGTTCCGATACATGTATACTGGAATCTGTATCAGCGAACCGGACGCCGGGATGTGCTGGAATTATTTTACCCAAAAGCGAAACAGATGGTGGATTTTCTTGCCGGAAAAATCAGAGGCTCAACGATGGATAAATTCGGCAACGGGTTGTTGTCCGGTTATGATTATTTTTACAACGCCGGTGGTTGGGACGATTACCCGGCACAGGCATATATTCACGCGACGTTTGATGGCGATATGTATCTTGCTGACAAAGTCGCCTGCGCCGTTTATCCGAGCCATATTATTCGGGCGCTGAAATTAATGCGACTTGCTGCGCACGAGCTGGGTTATGACGGCGATGTCCGCGAATTCAGTCATGACATTGATTACATTGCCGGCGCCTTGCAGAAATGGAGCTGGGACAAACAGGCGGGATACTTTTCTTATGTTCTGAATGATGTGAAAAAACCGCTGTATTATGATCAGCATACTAATTTCAATATGGGTCTGGATGGCTGCGCGCCGCTTTTTGCTGATATTGCAAATGAGCGGCAAGCAGAAATTCTCGTCAGTAAATTAAAAGACCCGCAGAAATTCTGGACTGACGTTGGGCTTTCTGCTGTCGATCAAAGCGCTCCGTATTACACAACTGGCGAAGGCTACTGGAATGGTCGCGTCTGGATGCCTTACAACTGGTTTTTCTGGAAGGCGATGCTAACATTGGGCGAACTGAATTTCGCCCGGAAAATCGCCCAGACGTGCATCGATGTCTGGGCAGCGGAAGTCGATCGTTCCTATAATTTATGGGAAAATTTTATTACGCTAACACAGCGCGGCGCCGGATGCAGTCAGTTCGCGGCGCTTTCCGCGCCGGTGATTGAATTTTACAACGCGTATTATCGTCCGGGCAGAATAACCACCGGATTTGATGTCATTATTCATCAACATGAATATGATGCTAAGAAAGATCATTTTAAATGCGTGCTCAGTTCACCGTTTCTGCAGGGGAAAACAGGCGTTGTTGTTGTGATGGGCGCTGCAGGAAAATATAAAGCCGATATTAACGGCGAAAGAATAGAATTGAGTGCGGGTGATTCGGGTGCGGTTCAATTTATGTTTGAGGCAGGAATTGAAAAAACGATAATTGAAGTAATGGAACACGGATGATCCGCCATAAAGATTGGCGGACGTTCCGCACAGATGACACGGATCAACACGGAGAAAAATCTTGATAAATCGAAAATGCTTGGTTCTTGTTCTGATATCTAAGATTAAAATTTTTTTAATGTTAATGGAAATAATGAACATGGAACGGGATTAAACAGATTTGATGGCTTGTTGTGAATAAAAATTTGAGAAAATTTGTTCATCAGTGGTTCTACTCAGAAAATTAAATTAAAGAGGAGGATGGATAATGAAATTAAAAATATCACTGTTTTTATTATTGATAATGCTAACTGGTTGCAGTTCAGACGGAGAGAAATCACTGCAAATAAAAACCGATCCGCCCAAACGGGTGATTCTGTTCATCAGTGATGCAATGCCGGTGGGAGCGCCGGCGCGAGTTCCGCTACCCGTTTTCCAGGAGTTGAAAAAACAGGGAACATACTACCAGGAAATGTATGTGAGTTTGGCAGCCCATCCAAAACGTAATGATAATGAAAATGAACGCAGTTATTATCCGTGGGGCTGTTCGCTCCCCAATCCGGTGGCAATGACTGGCTCCATATTTGTCGGGAAACCCGGGATCAAGGAACACATGATTCAACACAGTTTTACGGAACGCGTCACAGCGTTTACAGTGAATTGCGACTCTTATGATGAGATTAGTCCGGGATATACAATCTATCACCAATTAGAGGAAAATGGTTTCCCGGATTTATTTAAAGATGAAATGCCGGTGGAAGATGCAAAGAAAATTATCGAAAATGAAGATCCGGCGTTTATTCGCATCCATACGCAGGGACCCGGTTCCGGCGGGCACATCGTTTTTCAGGGAACTGAAGCCTACAACCAGTCCCATCTGAAATATGCCGATGAAGATGGAAGCATCCCCTGGTTTCAAAACATCTGGCACCCGAAATCCCCGTATGTGTATCATGCATTGCGGGTGGATTCGCTGTTAGGCGATTTTGTGCAATGGCTGGAAGATTCCGGTAAGATGGACGAGACAGTCCTGATCGTTATGGGAGATCATGGACAATGGGATAAAGGAACTCATCCGCCATACTCAGCGAAAAGTAATAAAACACCGTTTCTCATCGCGGGTAAGGGAATTAAAAAAGGCGTAACGTATGACTATGCCGAGATTTTGGACCTTGTGCCGACAATTGCCTTTATCGCCAATGTCCCCGCGCCTGAATATGCACAGGGACGGGTGCTCAAAGAGTGTTTTATCGGGGGACCACAACGACTTCCGCAGGGGCAGCAATTAAAACGGTTAAATCAGGCATTAATCGGGCATTACGAATTGACCTCCAATCATCCTGAAATATTGGAAAATCCGGAAATGAGCGCACTTAATGATAAATTCTTATCGATTGAAGAAATCGGTACCTGGCACAAACAATTCAATGATCTTGCATCGCTATTAAATCATAATGAGAAGATTCTTGCAGATTTAAAAAAGCAGTTTGAGTAAGAAATAAACAATGGAGTTTCATAGTTCAGGGCACCTTTAATCAATGGTTAATTCGTCGGGCAGCGAATTAACTCATTTTTCCTTCCTTATACAACGTGATCGCCGTTTAAATCGAAAGCTATCATTTAAACGGCGATTTTTATAATGACAGTAACCGGAGGTATTCATGCGGAATGCACATCCTTTCTTACATAAAGATATTTATATTAATTTTGATAATAATGTTTTCATCGCGGAAAACAACTGCATTATCAGAAAATTCAAGATCCGGGATTATTTTATTCCGATATCATTTTACCAGAAACGATCAAACCGAGAATTATTCTCAGATTCGGAAAAATGGTTTGAAATTGCAGTGAATAACAAGCTGTTGAACCGAATGAAATTTGATGATTTACAGACACGGATCATGGCACATGGCGGTGTTGAAGTCGTGATCCGTTTAACATCGGATAACGTCCTGGCTCAGTACTTCCTGCAATTATTTCCCGATTGTCCCATTACACGAGAACGGTTGTTATTTTTTTCAAAGAATAAAACGATGTCACTGAATTATGTTGATGGCAAGGTTCATTGTCTGTTCCCGATGTATCGGTTGGGTTCAAATAAAAATATTTTAGCAGAAGAAATAAAACTGGCGACATGGAATCAGGAGCAGATGCCGGAAGCAGACACGAATGCATTTCCGTCAAACCGTCATTTTGGACCGACGGACGAACGTGGTCTCAATCTTTCCCAGTGCGATATGTATCATCCGGTTTTAACCCAATTCGAACTAAATCAAAAGATGTATTTGAAAGGACCGATTTTGATCGGTCGCGCGGAAGCGAACCAGAACTGGCTAATCGCTTATGAACACGGCTCCCCGGATAATGATCCGGACAGAGATTATCTGAAATTAGGAGCCGATCCGTCAGAAAATGAAATTACATTAATGGTCGCCGCACAAAAAGGCGCGTATCTGAATGGCGAAGAATTTTCTACAGAAAAACCATTTTCCACCGTCTGGTGTGATTTCGGGATATTTGACGGCGATGATATTGACGCCGGCAGACTCGCGTTTCGTGATTTTCTGTATCACTGGCAGAGCGAAAACAGCGCCACCCGGAAACCGATTATTTATTACAATACCTGGGGCTGGCAGCGGGACGAAGAAAATGATTATATCAATTTTGATGAGATTACGGATAAACGACCCGGTTTAAAGGTCTATTGCGACGCCACGCTCTATCAACCCATCACTTATTATAATACGCAGGCGGCAGAAGGACATCGTACGCACTTTGCACCGGATGAAGTTTTGACCAACGAAGATCGGTTATTACAGGAAATTGATCACGCGCATCAAATTGGCGCTGATTTATTTGTTCTTGATGACGGCTGGTACGATTGGATGGGTGATTGGAACATCAACAGCAAGACCTTTCCGAAAGGATTATCAGTTATTAAAAAACGACTGGATCGTTATGGAATGAGGCTCGGACTGTGGCTCGCGCCGATATGTATTGATCAACATTCCGAAACATTCAGGGAGAGTCCTCAATTTTTAGCTCGCACTGCGGAGGGTGGGTTAATTCCGTCGCGATTCGGACGCCAGCTCGCCTGTTTATCCAGTCCCGGCTATCCTGACTATTTTGTTGAGAAGTGCAAAAAGCTGATTGATATGGGCTGTACATATTTCAAGTGGGATGCGCTGGATGGCTGGTATTGTTACTCTGCCCATCACAATCACGGGGATAGCACGCATCCGGCTTCGGAGCGGGGAGACCGTTATGGTTATGAATATGTACATATCGTCAACAGCATGGCGCGGGAATTGACGCAATACTGTCCCGATCTGGTTATCGTGTATGACATCACAGAAAGCGGGCGCTTTGTGGGACTGGATTTTCTGAGTCAGGGCAGATACTTCTGGATGAACAACGGCGCTTCCGGGTATTACGATTATTCAAGTCTGCGCGCTAAATCCATGCGAACGATTTATTATCGCTATAATCAGGTTATTCCGTCCGCGCTGCAAACCGCGGCAAATTATCCCCACGATCGCCGGAATCAACCCAAAAGCAGGCGCTCGTTGGGATCGCAGGAATACAATATTTATTCGACTCTGGTGGGTGGCAATGGATTCTGGGGAAATTTAGGGAAGATGGATGACGACGAGCGCACGAACGCGGGACAGATTATCTCGATGTATAAACGAGTGGCGAAATCTGTCTTTGCTGTGCGTCCGAGAGTCACCGGTTCGATTGGGAGCTCTCCGGAGATTTACGAATTCATCGATCCGGATAAAGCAGAAGGACAGGTAATCGCGTTCAGCGGCAGCATTTTGAAAACATCCTATAATACGCAGCCCATCCGGCCGGACAAATTGCTGGGTGTTTTGAATCACGGCTATGCCGTCGTTGATGGTCATATTCGGTTTGATTTTGAATTTACCGAGCCCGATTCTGTGCGCGGCTGCTTTATCCTTGGGGATAATCAATTTGGTGCATCTGTTGTAAAATCGACATGTTGGTTAAAAGATATCCGGATTGAAGAAAATTTGCTGCTAAATATTATTAACGGTGCACCGGGGCAGTTGATAATCCATTGGCAGGAAAGATTGGGTCAGCCGGTGTTTGAAACGGAGAACACGCACGGAAACGATGTTGTGATCACTACAGAAAAATATGAAAAGGGAGTGATGATTCTCGTTGATTTGAAAAAGCCTGATATTTCTCTGAAAATTAAATCAGAATAAATTCTTGGTATTATGGTATAAATTTTGTAAATTCAACCCATAAATATGAATTTACAAAATTTAATATGATACTGATACTGGTAATAACATTCACGTTGATTATTTTAGGAATAATTGAACGATTCCGCTATCAACGGCACATTCATAAAATACCGGTCCGCATTCATGTGAACGGAACCCGGGGAAAATCGATGCTGGTGCGAATGATTGCGGAGATGTTCACCCGGGCCGGAAAATCCGTTGCTGCCAAAGTCACTGGCGAACAGCCGCAGGTTTATTCCTCTGGTAGCGGCTGGCAAAGTTGGAAACGACGGGGAGTCGCCCGAATTAAAGAGCAGATGGCTTTTATCCGCAAAATCGTGACCAAAAAACCGGATGTCATTGTTCTGGAAAATATGGCGCTGCAGCCGGAAAATCAGCGTGTTTCCGAACATCAAATGATGCATTCCACACTGTCTGTCTATTCAAATATCCGCATCGATCACCAGGAAGTGATGGGCGAGGATATCGGTGCTATTTCCCGCACTCTTGCATTTTCATTCCCAAAAAACGGAACGATCGTCATTCCGCAGCGCAACGCTCACAAATTATTGAGCGACCGAGCGGCGGCTAACAGAAGTCGGTTCATCACAGTTCAACCGGATGCTGCATTCCATCATCATGCATTGCCTGTTTTTGATGAATCCTTTGCCCTGCTGAAACAAATTCAATTAATCCATCAACTCCCGGATGAATCTTATGAGGAAACAATCAGGCGCTGGAAACAGTCGCTGAATCCCGATAAATTTGTACTGCCTGTTGAAATCGCTGGCGAAAGTAAATATCTGATCAATTTATTCACCTGTAATGATGTGGAATCCGCGAGCGAATTACTGCACTCGCTGGAAAGCAGCAGGACAATTCAGCGCCCGTACACAATTTTACTCACCTGTCGCTCAGATCGACCGTTGCGGACACTAACATTTCTTAAATGGATTTGCACTGTGAACTTACATTCATACCTCATTATTGCCGGCAGTGTGCCGATTATTCCGGTTCGGCGCCTTCTGAAAAAATACGAAATTCCGGGAAGCAATATCTGGTTTGTACCACGCATCAATTCTGAAAAAATAATCGCAGCGCTTCGTGGCAGGTCGAACACTATTTTGGGAATGGGGAATTATGAGCGAAGCGGGGAGAAAATCGTATCATATCTGAAATTCTAAATTGGAACCTAATAAATTTTGCCCGTTGGAGTGCAGATGGGTTCAGTTAAAAAATAGTTCTCCTGTGATGGGAGAATTTTTCTATATGTTGTTTGTTGCATTTTCAGTTGTCCTTACAGGATTTTATTTCTTTTTCTGCAACTATTTGGGGCTGTATCAAAAGTAAATCTTTCTTATGCAAGATTTTTTATTAGACCAGCGATCCCATCGCTCCAAGCGATGGGATCGCTATCTCTCATGAATTTGCAAAATACAAATCCTGGACTTTTAATACAGCCCCCTATTATCAAACGCCCCTTCGGGACTGGTTACGATAATGTGTATTTCAGAACATACTGAAAAAGGAGCCGCATGATTACTGAAGCCATTTTTCTCGGCATTTTACTGGGATTTATTTATTATGAAGTCGTGGGCTTAACGCCCGGCGGAATTGTTGTCCCCGGATATATTGCCCTGTATTTCGATAAACCGCTGGTTCTGCTTTCCACATTGATCGCGGCGCTCGTGACGCTGACGTTGGTTGGCGGATTGAGCCGGTTGGTGATCCTGTACGGTCGCCGTGCATTTCTTGCAGCCGTGATGATCGGTTTCATCCTGAAATGGGCGATTGAAATCCTGATACTTCGCACAGGATGGGCAACCACGGAATTGGTGGTGATCGGATATATCGTCCCCGGATTGATTGCCCATGAAATGCGAAAACAGGGAATTTGGCAAACGATTGTGTCGCTGATTCTGGTCAGCGGAATCGTTCATGTCCTGTTGCGATTCCGGGGATTGGGCGCGATATGAAATATCGGAAATCTCGCATCAAGATGCGCTATCTTTTACTGGCATCGGTTTTTGTTTTTGGCGCAGTACTTGTGTTGAATTTCGGGCTACGAAAAACATCGCTGCCATTTTATCAGCAGCAACTCGATGCAGCTATTTTGATGCAACGTTGCATGGACAGTCTGGCATCAGCGATTGTAATTGATTTGCCGGAATCAGGGACGATAAACGATCCCAACCGAACCGGACTGATCGGGATTGAATACAGTCCCATAACCACAACATTGGGCGATCTGTCTGCCAAACGCAGCGCTACGAATCCGGATTTTGCCGCACTGCTGGTGCGCTGGTTTCATGAATTGAAATTGATGCCCGGCGACGTGATCGCAATTGGTTGCTCCGGCTCATTCCCGGGTTTAATTCTGGCAACAATTTCTGCGGCAGAAACCATGCAATTGAAACCGGTGCTTATTTCATCGGTCACAGCATCGAGTTATGGCGCAAATCGACCGGAATGGACCTGGCTGGATATGGAACATTATCTGAATGAAGCCGGATTGATTCACACGCGGTCAAACGCTGCATCCCCGGGCGGCGCGAGAGATGTTGCGCTTGAATTTGATGCTGAAGCAAAGAATCTGCTACATCTAATAGTCGAGCGAAATAACATCCCTCTGATTTACGAAGAAGATCGAGCACTGAATGTACAAAAAAGAGCCGGTATTTACGAACAGTATGACGTTCCGAAAATATTTATCAATATCGGCGGCGCGCAGATTAATGTTGGCGATTATGCGCTGGAACAACGGCTATCTCCGGGTTTAAATCAAATTCGTTTGAAATCTTCAAAAGCACCCCGTTCGATGGCAGAGTATTTTGCCGGACAGCAGGTTCCGCTTATTCACCTGCTTCACATTGACAACATCTTAATCGAAAATAAATTACCGGTCGATCCGATTCCGCTTTCAATCCCGGGAAAAAGCGCTGTTTATTATCGCGACTCGCTGACTGGTGCCTACAAGCTATTATCCATTTTGATGGTGGCTTTGGCTGTTATAATTATCATCGTTGGAAAAAGGCAGGAATCTTCTAAATTAGTTGTCTGAAATAATTACGGTTTAAGAAATTTCAACAATATCTGCTGAAAACACAAAAAACTTTTCACATCAAATAAATATGTTGCAAAAATTGGATTATTTTTTTATATTTAATTGTCACAATAAAATGAGTACATGCCGACAGATTGAAAAACTTTCCGAGCCGTTGGGGCACAGCATCAATTATAAAATAAGCATCTTAAATTATACCTGTTCTTTTACACGAAAGTAATCAACAATTTTATTTGTAATGATTTTACTGAGTCTGAAATTCTATTCCGCTCGTCACTAATATTATTCATCCGAAATTCACCTCCGGATTTTGTTTACCAATCGTAGACAATTGCAGTAGAATAAAAATTGTGAATGAAATAATGGCATATTTACAAAAAAGAAAGGAGAAACCATTATGATCATCTTTAAAAACAATCGTAATGTTTTTTATTTTTCAGTTCTTGTTTTTATTTTTGCCTTCCTTCCTTTACTCTATTCCCAAAGCAGTCATAACTGTACGCTCGTCGGACATTATGCCCATGGTCCCTGCAATGCAATAACCGCAGAAAATAATGTTTTCTATTTTGATGATGGCGGCTATCTCCATATTATTGACTTTTCAGATAATGCAAATCCGGTTGAATTGGGACGAATGAATGTTGCCGCTGAAATTGTTGATATTCAGGTCAGCGGAGATTATTTATACACACTGGATGACAAAGAAAAAGTGATTGTCTTTGATAAGTCGGATCCGGCAAATCCCACTGAAGTCGCAACACTGGAATTTGAGGGGTATAGTGTCAGTATGGAAGTTGTCGATAACGATCTGTACGTACTTATCGGCAGAAAAGGGATGTATATTTACGACATTATTGATCCGGCGAATTTGGCTGAAAAAGGCTTTTACCAAACAGGTATTGTTATGAGAGACCTTGCTGTTAGCAACGGTTACGCATACATTGCTGAATACTCCGGCTGTTTTCGCATTATTGATATTTCAAATCCGGCGGCAATCACGCAAATCGATTCTGTCTCTTTTGATGTTAGAACAAATGCACTTGCAGTTAGTGGAAATGAGCTTTATGTTCTGGCGAGCGGTACAATGCGTGTCTTTGATATTTCAAACCCGGTGAGCGTTGCAGAAATCGGTTCTTATTCGGCTGGCAGTGTTGGGGAGGATATTGTTATAGATGGTAATTATGCCTACGGAGTGTTTAGTTCTAACGGATTATATATCATTGATATTACCGATCCTGCGAATCCTGCACGTACTGCACGTTTCCCGACAGATGGGAACGCCAGTCATGTCGCAGTGAGTGGAAGCACAGTAATGGTCGGAATCAATGCCAGCGGAATTCATGCACTGGACATTTCGGATATTGCCAGTCCCACCGAATTTGCTCAATATGGAGCAGGATTTTCTGTCGATATTCTGGTGGATGGAAATTTTGCTTATCTGGCGAACCATTCAAATGGATTTCGCATTTTAGATGTGTCCGATCCTGCCAATCCCGTTACGATGAGTCATATTGATACTCGCGGTTTAGTGCGGGATGTTGCATTGCTTGAGAATTATCTTTATGTGGCAGATAACTGGCAGGGGATACGGATTTTTGATGTAACTGACCGTTCAAATCCAGTTGAGAGCGGAACTCTGGAAACACATGATCGTGCCGAAGGAATAGTAGTGCGCGAGGACATGGCGTTTGTCGCAGATGATGATAGCGGATTATGTATTATCGATGTGAGTGACCCGGAGAATCCCACCGAGATAGCATACTTGCCATTACCTGGAAACGCAAAAAATATTACCCTGAATGGAAATTATGCATTTGTGGCAGCAGTAAGTGAAGGACTGCGCATCATCGATATTTCTGATCCGGCGGCTCCCGCGGAAATTGGTTTTTTTGACACAGAAGGAAATGCGTATAATGTGGCGGTTGATGGTCATTATGCGTATGTTGCGGATTATGACAAAGGTCTTCGCGTGATCGATTGGGCTGATCCGGCAAATCCATCCGAAGTTGGCGCATTTGATATAAATTGGGGATATGCCATGGATGTCATCATTGAAGGAAATTTCGCTTATGTCGCGGATGGCAGTCGTGGTTTGACTGTCGTGAATATTTCTGATCCTACAAATCCCACAGATGCCGGACATTACGATACCGTTGGCTTTGGCGAAGGAATTGCACTTTCCAATGGTTTCATCTACCTGGCAGATGAATGGGATGGTTTCTATATTTTTCAGTTTAATGATCCCGTGACAACGGTGAGCACTGCCCGTTCAACATTGATTCCTGACCAATTTGAACTGAAACAGAATTTTCCCAATCCGTTTAATCCCATAACCAACATTAAATATTATCTTCCACAATCGACAGATGTAACATTAAAAATATATAATATTCAGGGACAGGAAATAAAAACATTGGTTAACGATTTTCAAACATCCGGAGTAAAAACAGTAAAGTGGAATGGATTGAATAAGAACGGCCAGCAAGCAGGGTCCGGAATTTATTTTTATAAGATTAAGGCAGGTAGTTTTTCCTGTTCAAAGAAAATGCTTCTTGTGCGATGACAATTGAGATTTCCGAAGTCTCAAAGACTTCGGAAATCTGCCATAAAGCTAATAATCATTAATCACAATTAATTTTAAGAAGGAGGTTTACATGTTTAAAAAAGCTGTATTCACCGTAGTTATTGTTCTCTTAACTGTGTTTGCAACTACAGCAGAAGTACCAAAGTTGATGAATTATCAGGGAATGCTAATGGATGCAGAAGGAAATACGATCAACGGCGCCCGTTCAATCCAATTCAGCTTTTTTGAGACAGAAACCGGTGGGGAGGCGTTCTGGACAGAAACACAGGAAGTTCGCATCAAGGATGGATTGTTCAGCGTGCTTTTAGGTTCAGTGAATTCATTTGAAACTGCACAATATGATTCTGGCGATGTTTATCTGGAAATCAAAATCGCCGACGATCCGCCAATGACGCCGCGCAAGCAGATGGTTAGCGTTGGTTTCGCATTTCTGTCAGATGATTCCGATCATCTGGAAGGCTATCCTGCCAGCGCATTTATCCGCAAAATAAATAATGTCCCGCCGGATAATAGTGAAATCAGTCTGGTCGCCGGAGATAATGTGACGATAACACCGAATCCGGAGGGGCATCAAATTACGATTTCAGCAACCGGCGGCGGCACCGGAGGAGATAATCTGGGAAATCATATCGCCACAAGAAATATTCGGTTAAACGGGCACTGGCTATCAAATGATGGTGGTGATGAGGGTATTGAAATTGATAATACCGGATATGTCGGAATTCCTGCCGGGCTGCATAGTCATGGCAATATTATTACCAGCCGTGACATCCAGGCGAGAAATATTGCGGCAATGAACGAGATTCAGGCAAATCAATCTATTACTATTGGTTCTCCGTCTGCTGCGGCCGGTGCTGGTGATCTCTCTGCCGCTGATGATGTCTTCGCGGGTGATGATGTCATCGCTGATGATCAGGTAATATCTGGCGGGAATATGAGCTGCGGTGATAATATGACTATTGTGAACCATCTTGGCGTCAATATGGGCGGTGGATATAGCACGGCCTATCCGCTCCGTGTAAATGGGGATACTCAGGTTACAGGAAGTATCAATGCGGGAGATAAAGTATATACAAGTGGTCACGTGGGCGTAAATTTTGGCGGCTGGAGCAATACCTATGCTTTACGTGTCTCCGGTAATGCGTACGCCACTGGTTCATGGTTGAGTTCAGATATGAACCTGAAACGGAATATCGCGACTATAAATACTCCGATGGAAAAAGTTAAGCAATTAAGAGGCGTTTCATACAACTGGAAAACAGAAGAGTATCCTGAAAGAGAATTCTCCGAAGGTCTTCAATACGGTTTGATTGCCCAGGAAGTCGAAAAAGTATTTCCTGAAATGGTAATGACTGATGAAAACGGCGAAAAAGCAATTGCCTATTATCAACTCATTCCCATGCTGCTGGAAGCATTGAAGCAACAACAGCAACAGATCGACGCATTGCAACAGAAAGTTGATCGTTTGGGTAATTAATTCAAAAGAATGCTGTGTTGAAGATCATTTAAATGAGGAGAATTCTCAAAATGAATTTAAAATATAATGGGATATTTCTATTGCTTCTGATGATGATTTTTCTGTCCGGAGAAATAGTATTTGCCCAATCCAGCCCGAATTATGAGATGAAAAAAAATGTCCTCGATATGGGGGGAAAGGAATCGCAATCCACAAATTACCTGTTGTTTGACGTGAGTGGACAGCCATCCCCTGTGGGCGAAATGTACAGCAATAATTACACGCTGTCATCCGGGTTTTTAGGGCAGGCAATAACTATCGAATTTCGGGGCGCCAAATTAATGGCCAGCGACGGACAGGCAGAAGCAACGTTTGGCCGGGCGCTCGCGATGAGCGGCGACTATATTATCATCGGCTCGTCTCATGATGATAATGACAACGGCGTCGATGCGGGAGCAGCATATATTTTTAAACGATCCGGGAATGACTGGATCGAGCAATGCAAAATTACAGCAGATGACGGCGCTGAAAACGATGTCTTCGGACATGCAATTGCCATCGAAGGAGATTACGCAGTGATTGGCGCTCCATGGACCGATGATCACGGTACTGAATCCGGGGCAGCCTACATTTTTAAACGTGACGGAACTGACTGGGTTCAGCAGGCGAAACTGACCGCCAGCGATGGTGGTGTGGATAATCGGTACGGAATCTCCGTGGCAATCAGCGGCGATTATGTACTGGTCGGCGCGTTCTTTGATGATGATTTTGGTTCTCGTTCCGGATCTGCCTATATTTACAAGCGCGCTGGCGCTGACTGGGTCGAGCAGGCGATTCTCAAAGCCGATGACGGCGCAGAAGGCGACTGGTTCGGCGTTAGTGTGTCTATTGAGGACGATTTCGCTGCAATCGGAGCCCGCTACGATGACAATGAAAACGGAACCGATGCCGGCGCTGTGTATCTGTTTAAACGCAGCGGTACTTCATGGAACCAACACCAAAAACTGATCGCCAGTGATGGAGCAGAAGGTGACCTATTTCATAAACCTGCATTTTATGGGGATCAGCTTATGGTGGGAGTTTATGAAGATGATGACAACGGTACGAATTCGGGTTCGGTTTACGTGTTCAAAAACAACGGAACATCCTGGATTGAGCAGGAAAAATTGATCGCCAGTGACGGAGAAGCCGGTGAAATGTTTGGCTCTCATATCGCTGTGAGTGATAACCGAATGGTAGTTGGTGCATATAGGGATAATGACAATGGTTCTAATTCTGGCTCGATCTATGTTTTTTCGTATGATGGCTCCCATTGGACCGAGACTGAAAAAATCATTGCGTATGACGGCGATGCCGGAGATTACTACGGCCTGCCAGTGGATATCGACGGCGATTACATCCTCGTCGCTGCCAGGAATGATGATGACAAAGGTAACAACGCCGGTGCGGCCTACGTCTATGGATCGATGGTAATCGGGATTCCTTACGACATTTCAAACGTGACAAATGCTATGGCATTTCAACTGTTCCCTGCCTACCCCAATCCTTTTAATCCGGAAACCACAATCCGTTATGTCCTACCCAGAGCTGTGGATGTGAACATCGCCATCTACAACCTGCTCGGACAGCGCGTTCGCCTTCTCGAAAACAGCGCCATGCCGGCTGGTTTCCATTCCGTCCATTGGGATGGCCGGGATGAAGCAGGCAACGTCCAAACTAGTGGCATTTACCTCTGCCGGATTCAGGCAGGCGAATACCGGCGGTCGATTAAGCTGACGTTGATTAAGTAGATTTTAGATTTCCGAAGTCTTCAAGACTTCGGAAATCTTGGTTCAAGGTTGCAACAAGACACCGATCCCATCTCTCTGGACGATGGGATCGGTCGATTATGAATTGCCACGAGATTCATCTCGTGGTTTCAAATTTCGCCCCAAAAATATTTTGGGAGTTTTAACTCCCAGCGATGATATGGAGTGCAGCGAGTGTCTCGCTGCATTGCAGCCTTCTTTTTGGCTGCAAAATTGCGTGTATTCGAAAGCCGAACATGTCGTCCCTGACGGGACTTGGATTTTTGGAGTGGTTGTTTTGCTATAGACATGTCGTGCCTCCGGCACTCAAAAAATTTCATCACCGGGGATTTAAATCTCCACATCGTCGTGTGGGGTGTCTTCCGAATGAGATTTCCGAAGTCTCAAAGACTTCGGAAATCTGGGTATGCAACAGTGGATAATGAAATGATCGATACGAAAAAACACCATGATGAATCATGGAGCTGGGTTCAATTGGGGTTGAACGAGCACCACAATTCATTGTGGTGATTACGAATTCACCAGAGAAATAATAACCGCTTCAGCGGTTTTACAAAATTTGCTCCGAATAGAAAAAAAATTCTCGGTTGGACACCGATCCCATCGCTCCGAGCGATGGGATCGGTCGATTATGAATTGCCACGAGATTCATCTCGTGGTTTCAAATTTCGCTCCAAAAATATTTTGGGAGTTTTAACTCCCAGCGATGATATGGAGTGCAGCGAGTATCTCGCCGCATTGCAGCCGTCTTTTTGGCTGCAAAATAACAAAAATTTTCAGTCGTCCCTGCCGGGACTTTTATTTTAGATGTTGCTTCATTTTCCCCACCAATGAATTGGTGGGCTATTTTCAAACGTCCCTTGCGGGACTGGCTCCTAAAAATTTCGCCACCGGGGATTAAAATCTCCACATCGTCGTGTGGGGTGTCTTCCGAATGAGATTTCCGAAGTTTTTAAAACTTCGGAAGTCTGTTTTGATAGCTAAGGTTGAGATTTCCGAAGTCTCAAAGACTTCGGAAATCTGGGTATGCAACAGTGGATAATGAAATGATCGATACGAAAAAACACCATGATGAATCATGGAGCTGGGTTCAATTGGGGTTGAACGAGCACCACAATTCATTGTGGTGATTACGAATTCACCAGAGAAATAATAACCGCTTCAGCGGTTTTACAAAATTTGCTCCGAATAGAAAAAAAATTCTCGGTTGGACACCGATCCCATCGCTCCGAGCGATGGGATCGGTCTTTTGCAGGCAGACTCTTTGGAGGGTGAGATTTTGAAATATTCTTTATGAAAGAGTCCCTGACAGGCTAATTCTTCGCTTTTTGGGCAAAAAAATTTCTGATCGATTTTATGAGTTTTTCATTTATAATTTTTCATTCTTAATTATTAATTGCAGCTTCTCTGCGTTAGGAAATTATATGAAAAAGCATTTATTTATCATCCTGCTTTTAACAGCAGGCGTGATTCCTTTTTCTGTTTTTGCACAAAGTATTACTCTTGTCGATTTTGGCGCGTCAGCGTCGGGGAATTCATTTGGGCTGGCGGGATGGAGTACGGTATTGAAAAGCAGTAATCTGAACTACACCTCCCTGGGAAACGGGGGATTGATCGCTGCTTCGGAAGTCGGAGAATATGATGACTATCGCGGCATCCGCGGGACTGCCCGGGAATTTTTACCCGGCGAGCGAATCATCGTCACCTGGTATAATAACTCGGATGAAACATTCCTCTTTACTTCCAGAATAAGTTTCACCGATGACGATAATCCTGATGATTCTGATCCGGGGGAAAAGTGGTTCACTATGCGCAGTTTCGACGACTACCGCGAGACCTACTCCGAAATCCTGCCGCATTCTTATGCAAGGACAGTTTTCAATATCAGCGAACACGGCGTGCATAAATCCGACGGACCTTATTCGCTGGTCAACATCAATCTCAATATCGAATGGTATTCCACCTATCAAAAACGATTTCTGGTGTGTGACAAGATTGAGCTGTTTTCCGATGCCGATATCGCTCCGCCTTCACAACCAACCGGACTTTCAGCCACAGTCCTCTCGGATTCAAAAATTAGCCTGACATGGAATGCGGCTGCGGATAATGTTGATGTTGTGGAATATTTAATTTACCTGGATGGCGAAATTGAGGGATATTCCCGGTCAAATAATTATACGTGCGTCTATCTTGCGCCCAATAAAAGCTACATCTTCTCCGTGACTGCCTTTGACGCAGCGGGAAACGAAAGTGTAAAATCCAGCGAAGTCAGTGCAAGCACGCTGGCTTTTAATGGATCCGATGAACTGATAAATCCCGGCGGTTTCGAATATCTCGGTGCAATCACGCTGCCCGAAGAATTCAACTGGGGCGGCGAAGCCATCACTCACAACCAGGACGGAGACGGGGGACAGACCGGTCCGGCAGATGGATTTCCGGGGTCGATGTTCGTTACAAATCTCAATCAACCTGAAAACGGACTGGTAGGAGAAATAACGATTCCGACGCCGGTGATTTCCCAACAGAAGAATGTTGAGGACTTAAATCAGGCTGTAATAATTACCCAGCCGGTGAATATCAGACCGGTAAATGTGAATAACTGGGACTATGTTGACATCTGGCGTACCGGCCTGGAATATCTGCCGCAGGAACAACGCCTCTACAGTTCGTGGAGCATCCATTACACAGTGACCGGCGAAAAACACGCCTCCATCAGTTGTTGCGATGCATCGAATTTAGCCGGAAGTACGAAATATGGCGCGTGGTATATCGGAAATGCCGCTCAACCGCCTATCGATGCCATGATGAGCGACTGGCTGTTTTCGGTTCCGCAGTCGTGGGCGGACGCCAATAGCAACGGAAGGAATCTTGTTGTGGGAAGATGTCGGGACGGCGGTTTAAGCGGACTTGGTCCCACCATGTACGCGTTTGCAAAGGCTGGAGCAACTCCCCCTGCGGCGAATAGTGAATTGCCTTTCACAACGATGCTGCAATACGGATCAGTAGAAGGAACGGATAATTATCATTTCCCCAATTCTGTTGATGGATATAACCACAGCGATGATTGGCGTGAGGCAGTATGGCTCACCGCAGATAATCAAAACGCCGTTGCTATTATCGGGAATAAAGCATTGGGGCACAACTGGTACGGTTACAATGGAGAATGGATGCGCCACGATTGGGTTATCGCCGATGTGCCGTATCCTGAATTTTATGAAACCGATCCCGATGGAAAGGGGTGGCGTGCTCACAACCGGCAACCGATGATCATTTTTTATGATCCCGCAGATTTTGCAAACGTCGCCACAGGGCACATGAATAGCTATGATCCGCAACCATACTCTGCAATTCGGATTGATAAAGATTTATTTTGGGGAAAAGATCATGAAATATTTTCAGCGACGTATGATTCGCAAAACAGGATTCTGTATGTCACAGAATTTGTCCGGGAACCCGAAGGAAACCTGCTGTTACATGCCTGGCGCGTCGATCCGCTGACAATCGCTGTGGAGACAGAAACTCCAGCGCCAATTGGTTTTAAACTCCATCAAAACTACCCCAATCCATTCAACCCAACGACAATAATCAATTATCGATTAGCAATGAGCAGTGATGTAAATCTTTCCATTTATAACACGACCGGGCAGTTGGTTCGAACGCTGGTTGATGAATACCAACCTGCCGGCAGTAAATCGGTTGACTGGAATGGATTGAATGATGGGGGAAAAAAGGTGGCATCCGGTGTGTATATTTATCAGCTTAAAACTGGTAATGTTACGCAGTGCAAAAAGATGATTTTAGTGCAGTAGGTTTTGGATTTCCGAAGTTTCTCAGACTTCGGAAATCTGGAGTTAACACTTGAATAAAAAATTCAGGAGGAACAAATGATGAAGCAATTTAAAATTTGCATGATTGGCATAGTTATTATTTTGTTAATTTCGCTCGCTCCAACCCAGGCGCAACACGACAGCTATAACTGCACTCTCATCGGTCGTTGGGCAAATGGACCGTGTTTTGCGGTGGATATAGTTGGCAATATCGCTTACTTTGGCAACGGGGGATACCTGGAAATTGTGGATTTTTCCGACTCAGCCAATCCCATCGAACTGGCGAAATTTTTAACCCCCTCAATCGTTGAGGGAGTAACAGTTAATGGTAATTTCGCATACATCGCCAACTGCTATGGCGGATTGCGTATTATAGACATTTCCGATCCATCAAATCCAGCAGAAGCCGGATTCTGGGCAGAAGGGTATCCTTATTCTAATGATGTTGCGATTTCAGGTAACTACGCTTACTTAGCCGATGAAAAGAAAGGATTTCTCATTATCGATATTTCCGAACCCTCGAATCCGATAACTGTGGGCGAATTTTCTACGAATGGTTCCGCTGTGAACATTGCAGTTCGCGATACACTGGCTTATATTGCAAATTACTACAACGGCTTGTGGATTTTAAACATTTCCGATCCGGAAAATCCCACTGAAGTCTGTTTTTTCAAAAATGATAGTTATATCCTCGGAGTCGCTGTGCAGGGAGACTATCTCTATTTAGCAAATGATAATGCGGGATTGCGAGTTTTGAACGTATCCGATCCTGCCAATCCCGTTGAAGTCGGTTTTTACGATACCAATGGGTATGCGAAGGATGTTATTGTTGACGGCAATTATGCTTATCTTGCGGATGGAAACAAGGGATTGTGCGTTGTGGATATTACCAATCCTGAAAATCCGGTAAAAACAGATTCCTATGATACACAAGCCGTGTCCGAAGGTTTGGCATTAAATGGGAATCTATGTTATGTTGCCGATCATTATAGAGGCTTGCGAGTAATTGATGTAACCGATCGAATGAATTTGGCGGAAATCGGATTTTATGATGTTGGCGGCCAGCAAAGTAGTGTGTACGTTAGTGATAATTTTTCCTACATCGCTGCTGGTGAAGATGGAATGCGAATCATCGATATTTCGGAACAATCGAATCCTGTAGAAATCGGCTTTTTGGATACAGATGGCTATACAAATGATGCGGTTGTTCAGGGAAATTATGCCTATTTAGCCGATGGCTACGCAGGCTTGCGAGTAGCAGATATTTCTGATCCTGCAAATCCAATGGATATCAGTCTCCACGCGACTACTGATATCGTAAATTCCCTAACAGTGCACAATGGGTATGCCTATCTCGCAAACCAGTTTGAAGGCTTACGGATCATCGACATTTCTGATGTGAATAATCTGACGGAAATCGGTTTTTTCGATACTGATAATATGGCGAGGGATGTTGCTGTCAATAATGATTATGCTTATGTGGCTGATTATCAGGAAGGTTTACGCATCATCAATATTGCCGACCCCGCGAATCCGTATGAAGAAGGTTTCTACAAATTAGACAATGGTAAAGCAGTAAGCGTGGAAATTAGCGGCAATTATGCGTGCGTCGCGTTCGGTACAAAGAGTACCCGCATCATTGATATTTCCACACCATCAAATCCCATTGAAGTCGCTGATCTTGGCTATTTGGGACAGTATCATGGTGATGTTGCTGTCAGTGATAAATTATTATTTGAAGCGGTCAGTAGCCAGGGTGTTCGTGTATGGGATATATCTGATCCGTCAAACCCGGGCAATATTGGTGATTATAATACAGGCAGTAGTGCCAAAAAAGTGTTGGCTCTGGGAAATTATGTTTATGTTGCCGATTGGAACGATGGATTATACATCATCCGCTATGATGCACCGACAGCAGTTGAATCAGAAAATGGTTCTTTGATACCCGCTGGATTTGCCTTGCAGCAGAATTACCCCAACCCATTCAATCCAGCTACAACGATCAATTATCAATTAGCAATGAATAGTAAGGTGAAGATTTCCATTTACAACACAACCGGGCAGTTGGTTCGAACGCTGGTTGATGAATTCCAATCTGCCGGCAGCAAATCAGTTGTCTGGAATGGATTGAATGATGGGGGACAGAAAGTGTCGTCCGGTGTGTATGTTTATCAAATCAAAACGGACAATTTTTCAGCATCTCACAAGATGATTTTGGTGCAGTGACTTTTTGGGTTTTTCAATTCCTGAGAAAATACTGATTCCATTATCCGCAGCGATGGATTCAGTATTAACTTCAAGATTTCCGAAGTTTCCAAAACTTCGGAAATCTGTCCGTTCGTAAAAATCCATATCCATTTTCGTATTGACTTCCATACCGGGCAAATTATGATGGAAAAGTGGGACAACCCACTCCGGTGGGCAGCTATCCTGCCGGCGCAACGCCGGATGGATTGATGGATATGGCAGGGAATGTGCGGGAGTGGTGCGATGATTGGTATGAGGTAGGAAAATATCGCGTGCTTCGGGGCGGTTCCTTCGACTTTAACGTTAACTACCTGCGCTGCTCCAATCGTGACAGGGACAATCCGGATTACCGTCTCAACGACGTCTTCGGTTTTCGTGTGGCATGTTCCCATTAGTCTTGATTCTCTGTTTTTCTGACAATCTGTTAATCTGGAAAAGATTTTTTTTTGAATTTGAAGTAGAGGGAGACTTCCGAAGTCTCAAAGACTTCGGAAATCTGGGTGAGCGACAGTGGATAATGAAATGGTCGATACGAAAAAACACCATGATGAATCATAGTGCTTGTTCAATTAGATTGTTGAACGAGGGGGGCTGTATCAAAAGTCATTTTTGGGTGTCATTCCTGCGAATGCAGGAATCCCCTGACTTTTTAATAATTAAGAGATTCGGGACAAGCCCGGAATGACATTTTACGAAAAAATCAGACTTATGATACAGCTCCTTAGCGAGTCAACCAGAGAAATAATAACCGCTTCAGCGGCTACCGAAACCTGTATATACTTTTATTGATCCTGGCATAGTAGTAGTTGGGACTTTATTTTTGTAATTACGCCGAAGGCGTTGTACATCAGAGCCCGGGGTGCCTGTTTCTTAAGGCACCCCGGGTTATGAATTCTGATAGAACGAATCCCAACGGGATTCCACAATTATTGTAGAATCCATTCAGGATTCATGTTATTCGTTCATTTAATTCCGGGGGTTAAAAAACACAACCCCCGGCTGTGTTGTTTAACGCCTTCGGCGTATTATTCTTTTATGGAGTGCAGCGAGTGTCTCGCTGCATTGTAACCGTTTTGTGGCGGCAAAATAGCAAAAGATTTTAGTCGTCCCTTGCGGGATTTTATTTTAGATGATACTTCATTTCCCACCAATGAATTGGTGGGCTATTTTCAAACGTCCCTGACGGGACTCGGATTTTTGTGGTGATTGTTTTTGCTATAGACATATCGTGCCTTCGACACTCAAAAAAATCACCACCGGGGATTAAAACCCCCAAAATTGTCGTATCGGGTATTTTCCGAATCCATGATTTAAAAAGCGTGGATATTGTAAAATCAGATAAAGAGCATTAATTCATAGAAAAAGTCCCATCGGGACGATATGTTAAAAACCGAAATTTGTATCCACTCAATAATTAATGGTAGCCGAATCATTTAATCTATGCCAAGGCA
>CAZCJL010000070.1:0-34562 GCA_964498785.1 uncultured Cytophagia bacterium
AGATCGCCATAAGAACCAGCGTGCGGATCCACCACCCAAAACCTCCCAATCTCCGAATCCAGCAATCGTGCACCGAGATCATACAAATTCAAGCCGTTCTCCTCGTCTAACTCCTTCCCGATATATTTATAAGTCGCTGGCTGTTCCCCGGAAACCTGGCTGCGACCGGGCATTATTTTGCCGAAGGGGTAGTAGTCATGAGATCTCTCACAGTAAATTATTCGACCAATTAGTGTTAGCTTTATCTATACATACATTTGAAGCTCGATTTAATTTTATTTTACAGCTTGATAATTATCCCACAAATCCTTTTCAACATAAATCCTCAGTTCCACTCCGGGACGAAGGTACATTGTTCTTTCGAATAGCGGAATGTAAAGATCAATCTCTCCGGGGGCGGGCATTTCGTACAGCTTTCGAATCAGCTCTGGCTCCGCTTCCGGCATTGCGATGATTACCGGCGCCGCAGGAATGCTGAAATCCACTTCTTCCCACCAACCGGCATTGGGCAAATCCCGCAAATACCAGGGCAGAGGCCAGTAATCATGTTCGGGACAGATTACTTCAATATGAATATCTTTACCCTGCGGAGATATGTTGGCAATTTCATGAATGCGCTCCGAGATGCGTAAAATATCCGGCGAGGTGTGCGCATATACGTACGGATTGACCGGATCAGCCGCATATTTAAAATTACCGGCATAATCCTGCCATAATAAATGGAAACAGCCTGCGCTAAATACGATAATCAAAACAATTCTGGAAAGCCTCTTTTTCGTCTGCCGTATCAACGTGACCATCCCAACACCTGCCAGAATTGTCATTCCGATTAAAAAGTTAAGTAAACACCACGGGGTTTTATACGGGATCAATGAGTAGATCAGAAGCATGAAAAGGGTGTACAATGCGATGAAACGGACGAATGTTTTATCAATCCCATTTAATTCTTTTTTTGCAAAACCAAAAACAGCTCCAACAACCGACAGTAAAATTATGATCCACTCACCCCATACCGGTCCAGTTCCAAGTCTGAAGAAACCAATCAATTTTAAGTAAAAATACCAGGGGTGAACATGGATATCACGTCCCCCGGCCCGATCAAAATAGGTTGTATACGTTTTCACAGAATCGATAATACCGTTCCAATGGGAAAAGAACGATGAAAAAAATAACATCGTAACAAATCCTGCGGCAGCAACCAGTGCTAATATGTGTTTCACCGGGATTGATTTGACAATTGTGGAGAATGATTTTCTTTCACGGTTTATCATTATTGTAAGTATCAGCGCCAGCCCCATCGAAGCCCAGGCGATAATGCAGGTTTCCTTTGTCGCATGCATCAGTCCCAGAAAAATGCCAGCGGAAATAATCCAGGCGAGATTTTTACTTTGCCAATAGCGATAACCGGAGACGATTGCTCCGAGAGTAAAACAGATTAGAAGCATTTCCTGAATATAATATCTGCTGTAGTAAACCATGGCCGGAGAAATCGCTGTGAATAATGCAGCAGAAATAATTGCGGGGTAGTTGAGAGCCCGGCTGAGCAGTATCAGCAAAATGATCAACATTATTCCAAAAATAACCGGAACAATACGCAATGCAATTTCACTGATACTGGTTATTTTGTGCGCTCCGCTGAGCCAGGCAGGTAACAACGTGAAGTAATTCAGCGTCGGACCATGATATTCATACGGATCGTATCGATAATCCCCGTTTTCCAACAATTCTCCAAATTTAATGGCATGAACGGCTTCATCCGTATGCATCGGTCGCTGCGCCAGATGGGGCAGGCGCAAAGCGACCGCAATGAATATCACGCATATAAAAAGAAGTTTTTGCAGTAACTGATTACTCACTTGACTGGCTTACCGTAAACCGCCACTTCAATATAATGATTCAAGTCATTATTACTGTTGCCGTTGGAATAGCACCGGACGTAACGCCCCTGAACACCTTTCGCGTCGATCAACTTTCCTTCCGCAGTTTCTACGTAGTGCTTATCCTTTCCCACACCCAAACCTGCGGAATTATCAATATCATTATTGAAAATGGTTTTCACATCTTTAACAAAATTCGGATCATCAGAGACTTGTACGATAACATCAAAATAAATTCGCGGCTGTTTATGAAAATGCCACAAGACGACCGCGTATATATTATGAAACGTTTCAAGATCAATTGTGACGTGCTGCAGAAATGGTCCCAGTTCAACATAGCTGCCATCTGCGGCTTCTTTATCATCATCAGTAATCATCTCGATTTCGCCAATAATGGGCTCTTCATCGGTGCTGGAAACAATTTTATCCAACGCGATATTTTTGGTCCCTGCTGGCGCCAAAAACGGTGGCCGTGGTTTTCCCAACGGTTTTTCGATATTCGGAACATTTAAATTTTGGGGTGTGCCGACAAACATCGGTTTCGGTAATTCAATGTTGATTGGTTTTAATCCTGCGTCCGCTTTTTTATCACTCTTCTGTGCGTAAACCTGTAATGTCAGCGCAAATGTGAGGATTAAAAATACGACCATTAAATTCATATAAAATTTTCGTTTCATGTCAATAAAATCTCCTGTTAATTTAAATTATTAAACCTAAATTATTCATGAATCATATTGTTAATAAGGCATAACTTATTTTGAAATAATTTTTTAAATTTATTTTGTCTTTAAAACTCAATCTAAAGATCATTCGCAGAATGATTTTCCGGCAGAATAATTAATTCATTAAAAATCAATCATTCTGCCGTTTAATTATTCTGTCATAAAATATTTTTGAATAATTCAGGTAAAGCGAATTCGATTTTTGTATTATTTTCTGGAATCTGTAATCACGCTTTAAACTGGCTGTCCAGGAACTACCCTAATAAAAAAGTATGCAATTAACTCTATAGTATGACTAATGAAATCTTATAATTTTTATGCAAAATTTTGATACCCTTTCAAAGGTCTGAAACCTTTGAAAGGGTGTTTCCGCATCGCGGCTTATTGCGCCAGGGATATCTTGAATATATGTTAAGTACCTGACAGGTTTAATGTTGTGATTTTTGGGCAGAAAAATTATCTGTTCAATTTTATGAATTTTTAATTTTTCATTTTACATTTTTAATTGCAGCTTGTCTGCGTTAGGTTATATTATAGCGAAACCTTCGCAAGGGTCTGTCAGATATTTGTCTGGTTCTTGTACAGCCTGTAAAGCTGATTCACTAGGCATGCACATTTTAATTTAATTCCATTTACAGCGTCCAGCCATCCCGGTATTCTGTATGCAAGAAGTCATTCGCTTCCGACAGGTTGCTAATTTCCATTTTCTCAGCATCCCATTGTAAGGCAACATTCTTGTCTTTACAGAGAATTGCCACATTACCTAACAGCATCATTTCCGTGAGCGGACCGGAGTAGCTAAAATCGGTGGTTGATTTTTTATTGGCTTTAATTGCTTCAACCCATTCTTTGTGAATTCCGGGTGACCGCGGAATGGTTTTTTCCGGGCGTTTGTATTCCTTCATGAATGTTTCAGGAATCAGACGGGGATTTTCGCCATAGGTGCTGCACATCAATTTTCCGTTATCGCCGACAAAAATGACGCCACCGCCGCCATCTCCCATTCGTCTGCCTTCTTCAAGCTCTTCTGGCCGGGGAGGTGTTAAGCCGCCATCGTACCAGCTAAGTTTTACAGGCGGTTTTTTTCCGCGAGCAGGAAATTGATAATGAACAATGGAAGCCACTGGAAAGGAATCCTCAGTGAATTCCGTTGCGCTGGCATGGACGGTTGTCGGATGGCCAAGATCCAACGCCCAGTACGGATGATCAATAATATGCGCGCCCATGTCGCCAATTGCACCAGTGCCAAAATCCCACCAGCCGCGCCAACTAAATGGCGCATAAGCCGGATGATAGGGACGCCATGCAGCCGGCCCCAACCATAAATTCCAGTCCAGAGAAGGACGGGCAGACGGTATTTCTTTGGGGCGCTCAATTCCCTGTGGCCAAATTGGGCGATTGGTCCAGCAATGCACTTCATGGACGTCACCAATTGCGCCATCCCATATCCACTCGTTAATCAGGCGACCGACCTCACTGGCGTGTCCCTGATTCCCCATTTGAGTAATCACGTTCATTTCTTTTGCTGTCTGCGCAAGCAATCGAGCTTCGTAAATTGTATGGGTCAGCGGTTTTTGGCAAAACACATGTTTTCCCATTTTCATCGCCATCATGGCGATAACGGCGTGCGTATGATCCGGGGTACTGATAGTGACCGCATCGAAATCTTCTTTATCAAACATCACCCGAAAATCACGATACTTTTTGGCTTTCTCATATATTTTTAATAAAGCTTCTTTGTCAGCAGCGTGTTTTTTAAATTCAGCCATTTGTTCATCATCGACATCACACAAGGCGACAACATTTTCATCGCTAACGCCTTCAATGTCAGATTTCCCTTTTCCGCCCGCTCCAACTGCGACGATATTTAATTTATCGCTTGGTGGTGTATAACCCGGGCCTCCTAATACATGCCTGGGAACAATCATAAATCCTGCGGCCGCAGTAGCCGAGCCACCAAGAAATTTTCGCCGTGTTATTTCTCCGTTTGTCATCGCTTTTTCTCCTGTTAAAGATTTTCAGTATATTAACAAAAATTGAATTTCTTTATTCACATTAGATTTTTATGGATTTAATTGTATTAATAGTTCTTGAGCCTCAATCCGCACCTGTTCGTTTCGTGTTGATTCGATGAGCGTGCCAAGGACATTTTTCGCTTTGTCAGGATAGTCCCAACTGATTGGTCTTGATAACTTTAATGCAGCTACCTCTGCTTCAGGTCGTAAAGAATTGTCATCAAGATGCTCAACGATTGCTTCAAGCGAACGTATCGATCTTAGTTCTGATAGCCCGGATAACACCATTCGCTTTTCCTGAACATTTTGAGCCAGTTTCATCGCTAACAAATAGTTGTTAATGGTTTCGTCCATTGTTCTGTTACTCGCCAGACCAAGTAACCGAATATAGCCACGCAGGGCAAGAATCTGGTGCACCTCATTTCGTGATGATCGAGCGACGTCAACAAGATCTTTCAGAGTGGCAGGTGTTGGCCAGTCCGATAATGCATAGATCGCTGCTGTTTGAAGGTCTTCATTTTTATCTGTTAACAATTTCTGTAAAACAGGCAGCGTATGTTCTTCACCAATGATTCCCAATACTTTGATCAATGAACTTTTTGCGCTTATATTTTCCATTGCATTTAGTTCTGTTAAAATTTTATCAGATGGGGATGCGTTGTTTGGAAACTTATTTGCGACTGCAACAAGCGCTCGTTCGAGCCTTTTTCGATCAGGGTTTGTCGTTGCATTCTTCAACAGCTTTATAATCTCAGGGAAATGTTTTGGTTCAGCCATCGCGGCCAGACTTTTAAACGAGGCAGCTCTGATTTTTTGATTCGACGATTTTGCCAACTCCATTAACAGCGGAGCCGTATTGGCAATCATCCGATGCTCAATGCAAGTAACCAATTCAGCTTTGATTGTGTTATCTACTTTTGGGATTTTTGAAAGGATTGTCTGATCGACATTTTTGCCCTGCAATCGATAAAGATTTTCTCTGGCGATTTCGCGTTCATCCCGTTCCCCGGATGTCGCGGCACGCAAGAATACATCAATATCTGATTCATTGCCAAGTGCAGCAAGTGCTTTATATGCCGCGTTTCGAACATCCATATCCTCGTCCAATGCAACATGTCGAACATTTTCCAATGCAGATGCATCCCCGCGATTTTCAAGAACTGAGAGGAGAACAATTTTATCTGATTTTGAAAGCTGTGGTAATTCCGCTGCAAAGTCCTTCATTTTTACTGATTTTGGTAACTCCTGAATCAGCAAGATTGCGGCGGAGTGAAGTACAGGTTGTTCCTCGTTATCTCGGATAACGTTGAGTATAATCCCTTCTCCCTTTTCACCAGCCACAGTTACCATTCCTCTGAGAGTCGCTGAACGGATCGCCTCGGGAAAATCCTGGCTAAAAACGTGATTGTATATTTCTGATGCCGTGTTACCCTTCCCATCAGTTACCATCTGGTCGGCGCACTTTAAATACGCGTCTAATGCCTTGTTTCTGATTTCCTCATTATTTTTATCCATTACACTTTTTAAAAGTTGCGCACTATTTTCATCAGCGATTTTACCCAACGCAACAATAGCAGCCTCTGCCACCTGGTTATCTGTGTCATCGAGCAGTTTACCAAAATCCTTAACAGACTTTCTATCTCTGCGTTGCCCAAGTGTATTGATGATACCAATTTTGGGCAGACCAGATGTCCGGGATAGTTCTTTTCGGAGCGCCTTATCCACGTTTTCGCCCGGAATTCGTTCCAACGCGAAACGTGCAATATCCGATGTTTTTGTGTCTTTTAACATACTTACCAGTGTCGGTACTGCATCTTCATCCCCGATGATGCTTAATTGCTGACACACAAATTGTTTGCTGGCAAAAGTAGCATCAGATTCCAAAAAAGCGATCATGCTGTTTTGGAATATTTTCAAATCTACCGCTGAATTAAGCGCTGAATTAATAAAGGTTTTAAGATAGCTGAGATTTTCTTGGCTCTGATCGTAATCATACGTTCTTATTTTCGACAGGAGTTCATTAAAAGTGGAGATGCTATTTGCATAAACCACCGTTGAAAAAAGCAGGATAAGCGATAATGCGATTATTATCCACATAGAGAAACATGGCTTGCTGGTGTTCATTGTTATTCCTTGTTATTGAAAAGGTATATTATTTTTTAAAATTTTTTCCCCCTGGTTGCTGAAATACTGTTACTATATCAGCGGCAATCTGTTGCCTGGATTTATTATTGGTATCCACAACATAGTGTGCCGCATCCTGGTATAATTTTGCTCTTTCTTTATAAGTGGCGGCAATATCCGCTTTCACAGAATCAAATCCGGTTAGAGATGGTCGATTCGGATCATACCCGATTCTTTTTAAAATATTTTCAATTGAAACACTTAGCCAGAATAAAATGCCGGTTTCCCGAAGTGTTCTCACATTTTCCGGATTGAGTACGACTCCGCCTCCTGTTGAATTCACAATGCCTTTAATATGTGCCAGTCGTTGACAGACATTGGCTTCAATTTCACGAAACCGATTCCAGCCATATTTTTTAATGATATCCGGAATTGTTATCCCTGCTTCGTAAACGATCAGGGCGTCCATGGAAATCAATTCACGATTGAAATGATCTGCCAATATCGCACCCACTGATGATTTTCCCGAACCACGCATTCCGATTAAGACGATATTTTTCATTGAAGACATTTATTTTGCTTTTAGCTGTTAGCTGTTGGCTTTTAGCGGCTAATAGCCAAGAGCCAATAGCTTATTAGATTATCGGAATTTTTCACTCGTGGGACTGTATCAAAAGTCATTTTTTGGTGTCATTCCTGCGAATGCAGGAATCTCCTAACTTTCTGATAATTAGAAAATTCCGGGACAAGCCCGGGATGACATCAAATGAGAAAATCGGACTTTTGATACAGTCCCATGTACTACAAGGGACGCTTCGCGTCCACGACGCGAAGCGTCGATAAGGCATTCCCACGAAAATCGTGGGAACGAGATCCCGTTGCTCTTTAAATTAAATTATCATACCAAATTCCACGGCGCCCGCATCGGAATTCCCAGCATCCGGGAAGCAACCGGATCGTTGATAATTTCTTCCCGTTCGGGATCAAAATATAACTTTCGTCCCAACGACATCGCAATTTGCCCCAGATGTCCGGGCGTTGCTGAACGATGTGCGGTTTCACACGGAGTAATCGTTTCCCGTCGCGTTTTCACACAATCCAGAAAATTTCGATAATGCCCCGGAGATTTATAAAGATGAACTTCTTCAGGCCCGAATTTTTCTTTCAACAGACTTTTCGGGAACGCATCAATGGCGTTGCGGTCTACCCACACCCAGCCATATTCACCAATCCATTTTGTACCGCCTCTTCCGTGACAAACATCCGGGTGTCCGCCGGCGATAATCATCGTAACCCCATTGGCGTATTTTGTGGTCACCCGATATTTTGTGGCGCTATTCCAGACACCGGAATCCGGGTACTCGCCGTAGGCCGCAACCTCAACGGGGCCGGTTCGGTCAAAATCAAGGCCCCAGTGAGCGATGTCCACATGATGCCCCACCCAGTCCATCAATTGTCCGCCGCCATAATTTAAATGCCAGCGCCAGTTTTTATGCACCCTGGCTTTGATATACGGGACATACGGCGCGGGTCCAACCCAGGTCTCATAATCAAGTTCTTGTGGCGGATCGGTAATAGTCGTCTCGTGAGCGGTTCCGGCAAAATCAGTATGTCCGGACGGCAGACTGACCTCAACGACATGAACTTTACCAATGCGTCCGTTGCGCACCAACTCGCTGGCAAACCGAAAATTGGATACTGACCGCTGCCAGCTACCTGTTTGCCAGATTCGGTTGTATCGTTTTACCGCGTCGCACATTGCACGACCTTCGGCAAAGGTATGTGATAGTGGTTTTTCACCGTATAAATCCTTTCCGGCTTTGGCAGCCTCAATTGCCGGAATCGCATGCCAGTGATCCGGAAGTCCTAAAACCACGGTATCAATATCATCCCGTGCAATCAACTCCCGAAAATCATGGTATGTGGCACAATCCTGATTTCCATATTTATTGTCAACAATTCTTTTGGCTTTTTGCAAATGGTTCTTGTCAATATCGCATACTGCGACAACCTGCGCATCTGATTGCCGCAAAAATTCCATCATGTCATCGGTTCCCATCCAACCGACGCCAATACAGCCGACAGTAATTTTCTGACTGGGAGCACTGTTGCCAGATTTGCCAAATACAGAGGACGGAACAATTGCCGGAAAGCCCGTCGCGATGATTGCAGAACCAGTTGCCGCACGTTTGATAAATTGTCGTCGATTCAGATTTGCTTTTTTTGTTTCCATATCCTTCTCGTTTAAAATGATTCATGGCGTTAATGCCTATTTGCTTAAATTATCCATTGCCCATAAAATCCCGCGCTTCATAATTTCCAGAGCTTCCGGAACATCAAAATCTTTCGCGACATGCCCCAGTGAAGAATAAAAAACACGTCCTTTTCCGTAATACTTTTTCCACACCACTGGCATAACAACGCCATCAATCCAGGATGCGTGTTCTCCGGAAAACGTTGTTGTTGCCAGCACTTCGACCGCGGGATCTACGTGCATGTAATATTGTTCCGAATGCATTTTAAAATCCGAAAGGCCTTTAGTTATCGGATCGTCATGATTAATAATATTTACCTCATAATGGATCACCCCGCCAGGGTGCGCCACCCATTGGCCGCCGACCATAAATTGATATTCGGTGTTATTCCGAAACGCATCGGCCAGACCGCCATGCCAACCGGCAACCGGAGTGCCGTTTTTGATTGCCGTAAGTAATCCTTTTTCCTGGTCTTTTGTTATTTTGGACATTGTAAAAACTTGAATAATTAAATTGTATGACGCCATTTTCAGGCTATCCAGGTAAGAATCCAGTGTTGTGGAGAGTTCGACCTCATATCCCTGCTTTTGGAGCCATGGTAAGAAAATATCCCGGCATTTTTCTGGTTCATGCCCTTGCCAGCCACCATAAACAAACAGAATCGTTTTCTTTTCAGTATCTTTCGCTTCGAGTGGCATATCAAATGCGGAACAGCATATAATCACGATTAGTAATTGTGATATTTCCTTGTACATCACACCTCCGGTATTTTATGATAGAAACCACGGTGATTACTGAATTATTCGAACAAAAATAGATAGAAAAAAATATACAATTTTCCGAGAAAAGAAGCAAGAATAATTATTAAAAAAATGAAATCAGCCGGGCTGGGAAACTCCCGGGATCAGGTATGCGTGTGCTCAACTGGCGCACGGATAAAAAAACCATAAACATCCGGGACATATATCGTGCCGGATTTGCCAATTTACATACAGACCTTGTGAAGAAATTCATTTAAGATGATTACGAAATCTTTTTATTGTAGCAATTTTTTTCTTTGACCACTTTTATCCTCGGGCCTCATCCGCTACTTCCATAAGACACATTATTTCATGCGTGTGAATTGCCGGTTTAATCTTAAATTTTTTGTTACTATTCAGCATAGAGCTGTCATTCCTGCATGTTTTTAGCGGGAATCTCCTAAAATTAAGAAAAGTGGATGCCCGATAGAAGCATTCGGAATGTATTTACATTTTTTAAAATTAGTATGTGCAGCTTTTTCTATTTTAAAATATTCACCTCTATTCCTTTGGCTGGACGGTTGAAAATGTGAATCCAAAAAAGCTTTTGCATTTTAATTCTTTTCTGGTTATATTATATTTGAATACCTAAATTTCTAAAATGAATTATAATAATGAAAAAATAGATTTATTGCCCGAGAAACACACGAAATAGTGCTTAATTCAAAATAAAAAAATAACATTTCGTGTATTTTTTTGTGTTTAGTGGGCTACAATTGGATAATAGTTTTTTTTAGAATTTTAGAGAATATAAAAAATTCACTGATGACAGCAATTAACCGGCAATAGTTGCTAATCGAAGAATAGATATTGTTGTTTCCCCCCTTTGTTTTTTTGTCGGTGAAGAATGAACATTAAATTACTTCATATTTCGGAATAAATATTTCGGGATAAATCAACGAAACGTTTATGATTTTTAACATTGTAAAAAGCGTTATAATCTCAGTGCTTTTATTTAACCCTGTCTATTCACGGAACCCGGATTTTCGATTCACTCATCTTACAACAGACAACGGTCTGTCGCAATCTAATGTGACCTGTATATTACAAGACAACAAGGGATTTATGTGGTTTGGTACGTTTAACGGACTGAACAGATTTAATGGGTATGATTTTGAGGTGTTTCAGCATCATATAAATGATGATCGGAGCATTAACCACAGCTTTATTTCAGCGCTTTTTGAAGACCACAACGGCTATTTATGGATCGGGACGAGCGATGGACTGAACCGGTACGATCCAGAGACGAATCGCTTTAAATCTTATAGACATCATGATAACGAGCCGGAAAGCATCAGCAATAATCAAATAGAATCGATTTATGAAGATAGCAAAAACCGCCTGTGGATCGGCACTCGAAATGGCGGACTTGAGCTGTATGATCCGGAGAGCGAGTCGTTCATTCATCATAAAAATGATGCAAAAAGTGTGAGTACTGATTTTATTCGGGTATTATTCGAAGATAGTGACGAAAATCTGTGGATCGCACATTGGAATGGCTCTATTGATATTTACAATGAAAACCACGGCACATTTAACCGTCTCTATATCGATGGTGAAAAGTTAACAAATTCCCGAATCACTGCAATTGTCGAAACCCCGGATAAAAATATCTGGGTTGGAACCCAGGGAGACGGACTTTATAAGCTCAGGTATAAAAATGGTAATGCAGAGCGAATTCGTCATTATTTATCTGCTTCGCAGAGTCAAAATGGAATTAGTAGCGACATTATATTATGTCTTATGGTTGACCGTCAAAATAAATTATGGATTGGTACGGAAGATAACGGACTCAATATATTAGACACAAAAACAAACACTTTTCAATATTGCAAACACGATCCGTTTAATCATGCCAGCTTAAACCACAATTCAATCTGGTCGATTTATGAAGATCGAACAGGAAATATCTGGATTGGCACCTATGCTAATGGAATTAATTTGTTAACTGGTGGCAAATCTTATTTTCAGCATTATAAACATCTTCCGGGAAATAATAATAGTTTGAGTCAAAACATGGCCAACTCATTTTTGGAACATAGAAATGACAAATTATGGATTGCAACTGATGGTGGCGGAATAAATTTATTGGATCGAAAAAATGAACAATTTATCCATTATAACAGCAAAAACAGCAATATTGGTACCGATGTTATTGTTTGTTTATTCGAGGATAGCAGGGAGCGTTTTTGGATCGGGACCTGGGCTGATGGCTTATATCAATTTAACAGGCAAACCAAACAATTTACACAATACACCAAAGAGGACAACGGGTTAGGAAGTAATAATATCTTAGATATTTATGAAGCCAGCGAAGGCGGACTATGGCTTTGTACATTTTGGGGTGGTTTAACATATTTTAATCCCCAAAACCAGTATGTCGAAGTTTATAATACAGAAAACAGCGGATTGAACGATAATGATACCCGTGTCATAATCGAAGATGTGAATGGAAATTTATGGATCGGAACAGATGTTGGGCTGGATTTTTTCGATTTGCGTACAAAATTATTTACAAATTATACTCATAATGAGAACGATGAGAACAGTCTGAGCAAGGGCTTTGTTCACGTTATCCTTGAAGCCTCTGATTCTACGATTTGGGTTGGCACAACGGGCGGCTTAGATAAATTTGATCGAAAGACGAATTCCTTTGTTCATTACACTACCGAACATGGTTTACCCAATGATGAGATCAAATGTATTATCGAAGATGAGAATGGAATTCTGTGGTTAAGTACAAACAAAGGGATATCCCGATTTGATTTCAGGGCGGAGACATTTAAAAATTATGATGTTTCAGATGGTTTGCAGGGGAATGAATTTAGCCCTCGCAGCGGATACAAAACTGCAAACGGTGAAATTATATTTGGTGGTAATAACGGATTTAACATTTTCCAACCTGAAAATTTGAAGAACAATACTTATATTCCGCCAGTTATTTTCACAAGTTTTAAAATATTTAACAAGCCGGTTCCCATTGGGATTGAAAATTCGCCTTTAAAGAAACATATCAGTGAAACTCAGAATCTAACGCTCTCTTATAAGCACTCGGTGTTTTCTTTTGATTTTGTCGCATTGAATTTCATCTCACCGGAAAAAAATCAATATGCTTATATGATGGAGGGATTTGAAACTCACTGGAATTATGTCGGAGGCACTCGCGTGGCAACCTATACTAATCTTGATCCGGGAAATTATGTATTCAAGGTAAAAGCTTCAAATAATGACGGAATTTGGAATGAAAAAGGCGCAGCAATAAAAATTACGATTGAACCGCCGTTTTGGAAAACATGGTGGGCATATCTGATCGAGTTTCTCCTTGCAATTGCGCTCACTTATTTTGTGATGAATTATTTCATTAGCCGGCAACGATTGCGCAACGCATTAAAAATTGAACATTTTGAATTACAAAAAATGTATGAACTGGATCAAATGAAAACCCAGTTTTTTACAAATATTTCCCATGAATTTCATTCGCCATTGACATTAATATTAAGTCCGTTGGAAAAAATAGTCGCTTCATCCTCTGTAAACGACGGCATAAAAGCCAGTTTACGGCTGATTTACCGAAATGCAAAGAGACTGCAGCGAATGACAAATCAGTTGAAAGATTTTCAGAAAATTGAGACAGGGGATTTACGGCTTAAACTTTCCAGAGGAAATATTATGCGTTTCATTAGGGAGATTGTAAATTCATTTCAGGATTATGCATTAGATCATGAAATTCGGTTTCATTATAAAGCCGAACCAGAAACCATTATCGCATGGTTTGATCCGGATAAGCTGGATAAAATTATTTATAATTTATTATCCAATGCGTTCAAATTTACACCCGATGGCGGAGAAATTTCGGTTGCAGCAAATGTAATATCGTCGGCAAAAGCAACAAAGTCAGATTCACCAATAGATAAAGCTGCTCGGTCTATTGAAATTAGCGTGCATGACAGTGGAATTGGCGTTCCGGAGGATAAAATAGAACATATTTTTGAGCGATTCTACCATGTTAAAGATTATAATGGTTTTCATTACGAGGGGAGCGGTGTTGGGCTGGCGTTTGTGTATGAACTTATTAAATTATATCAGGGTGAAATTTTTGTTAGCAGCAAAGAAGGACAGGGCGCAAAATTTACCGTTCAAATACCGCTTGATGAACAGTATCTGGAAGAAAACCAATTGGTTAGTGAATTTAATATCGATCCTATCGACTATTCAACAATCCGGGATATACCCACGGCAGAAATCGATAATTCAGGATCATCGAAACATAAGCAGCCACGCAAAGATTTTCCGATTATTTTAATTGTCGAAGATGATAAGGAAATAAGAGATTACATCGAAAAAGCCCTGGAAGCAAAATATCGTATCTTCATTGCCACGAACGGTCAGGAAGGTTTTAAAAAAGCCGTAAAAATAATACCGGATCTGATTATTTCGGATATCAAAATGCCGAAAATTAGCGGTATTCAACTATGTAATCAATTAAAGGGTGATGAAAAAACCAGCCATATTCCAATTGTTTTGCTTACGGCCTACTCTTCACGGGAAAATATTATTGAAGGCTTAAGCAGAGGTGCGGACGCTTATTTAACAAAACCGTTTAGTATCGATGTATTAAATGCTCATATTATAAATTTATTGGCATCCAGAAGTAAATTGAGAGAAAAATTCAGTCGGGAAATCCTGCTCGGACCAAAAAAAATTGCAATTACTGATATTGATGAAAAATTTCTGCAACGGGTGATTGAAACGATTGAAAAACACATTTCAGACAACAAATTTAATGCCGATGTGCTAAGTAAAAAAGTCTGCATGAGCAGGATGCAGCTTTATCGAAAAGTTCGGAATTTAACGGATCAGACAGTGCATGAATTAATCAGAAGTATTCGATTAAAAAGAGCTGTTCAGCTTTTGGAAGAAAAACGGATGACTATCACAGAAGTCGCGTATGAAGTTGGATTTAATGATTTAACCTATTTTGCAAGATGCTTCCGCAAACAATATAATAAACTGCCCTCAGAATATATTTCTAAAAAAAACTGAACCTGTCCACACTTTTTTTACCCCGTGATTATAACGCCTGATTTAGAGCCCTCATATATAATAATACCTGAAATTCTAAATTAAATGTGCAATGCCCGTCCCGGTTGTCCAAGCACGCAGGTATCGTGGAAAAACCCTTGCCAGGGTTAAAAGCGATACAAAGACATTTTTATTTAAACTTGATAACATGCTGATAGATGTTGCATCGGGAAAATGTGCAAAATGGAATTAAAAATATCCCTTTGTTACAATAGTCCGATAATTTGTTACTATCAGCCGAGCTAAATTTTCTAAATGTGACTATAATATGAATACGCGATTAATTATTGTTGAAAAGTAACTATTCAGGCGTCACTCCTGCGAATGCAGGAATCCCCTGACTTTTTAATAATCAGGAGATTCAGGGACAAGCCCTGAATGACATTTTACAAAAAAATCAGACTTATGATGCAGCTCCTATCGGGCATCCACTTTGCTTTATTTTAGGAGATTCCCGCTAAAAATCCCGCAGTGGCGGGAGGAATGACAGCCCGTTCCGACATAGTTTAAAAAGTGTCTGGTAGCGAAAATTGCCATAAGCTCGTGTGGTTTCAACAAACAAATGATGTAACAGCCGCCATAACTCAGGAAAAAAGAATGAAAAAAATGGAAGCCGGAATATAAGGAAAATGTCATTCGAGACATGATTCCGGAATGGAAAGACTTATACAATGATTTCGTTAAAACAGATATCTGAGCGGATTCCTGCATCCGCAGGAATGACAGCTCTATGCTGAATAGTAACGTTGAAAAATATATTTCATAAAATAAAATAGCTCATTATGATCACCCATTTTTTGGAACCGGAGATTTTATGAACCAACCTATAAAAAAGTTATCAATAAAAGAAAAAATCGGATACGGTCTTGGTGATACTGCTTCTAACCTCTACTTTCAAATGTTTGTGAATTTTCTGTTGTTTTTTTACACCGATGTGTTCGGAATTCCGGCTGCGGCTGCCGGTACCATGCTTATGGTATCACGATTTTGGGATGCTCTGAATGATCCGATGATGGGGATCATTGCTGATCGGACGAATACGAAATGGGGCAAATTTCGCCCGTATTTATTGTGGATGTCTGGCCCGCTGGCGGTAATCGGTGTTCTTACTTTTATTACTCCCAATTTTAGTACGACGGGTAAAATAGTTTATGCTTACATAACATACACGCTTATTATGATGGCTTATACAGCCGTCAATATTCCATATTCCGCATTGATGGGTGTTCTGTCGCCAAACACCCAGGAAAGAACCAGTGTATCGACCTACCGTTTTGTTCTGGCATTTGTCGGAGCATTTATTGTACAGGGCTTAACATTGCCTCTGGTTCAATTTTTCGGCGGAGGTAATCAGGCTGTTGGTTTTCCATTTACAATGACAGTGTTTGGCGTGCTTGCGATTCTATTATTCTATGTAACCTTTGCAACGACTCGCGAGCGTGTTCAACCCCCAGCAACTCAAAATACAGCGCTAAAAGATGATTTAAAAGACTTGTTAGCCAACCGTCCGTGGATGATTTTACTGATTATGGGTGTTTTTACATTAGGATATGTTATCGTCCGAAACGGGTCCATTATGTATTATTTCAAATATTATCTTGGCAATGAAAAATTGGCTTCACTTTTTATGGTGACCGGAACTGTGGCAGTGATTGCCGGTGTCGCTTGTACGCAATTTTTCGCAAGAAGATTTGGAAAAAAAAGATTCTATCTTGTGGTAATGACGCTGACCTCAATTTTGACAATACTCTTCTATTTTATTCCCAAAGAAAATATCGTTCTGATATTTGCAGTTCATATCCTGCTTTCCTTTATTATGGCTCCGCAAGCGCCATTGCTCTGGGCGATGTATGCAGATACTGCTGATTATTCCCAATGGAAGAATAACAGACGAGCGACTGGCCTGGTGTTTTCCGCAGCGACCTTTGCTCAGAAATTTGGCATCGCATTTGGCGGTGGTTTGGCTGGCTGGCTTTTGGCGATGTTTGGATTTATCGCCAATACTCAACAGACGCCAGATACGCTAAATGGCATTCGCCTGATGATGAGTTTTATTCCGGCAATCGGGAGCATTATTGCAACAGTTGCCGCGCTATTCTATGAACTTGATGATAAAACGATGGAAAAAATCGAACTGGATCTTCTGGCAAGAAGTACAGATTAGATTTCTCCTGCAAGAAGTATAAAGAAAACAGGAGTGATAGATGTTGAAAACCTTCTATTTGCTAATAATTTTATCGTTCATAAATTTGAGTTTTGTTATGCCGCGCGATTCCAGGGAAATTGAACAAAAAATTGATCAACTCATTGAGCAGATGAGCTTACAGGAAAAGTTCGGGCAAATGAACCAGCGACATGGCGCTCGGGGGCGCGAAGACGCTGTCAGAAATGGCGGTATCGGCTCGATATTGAATGAAGTGGAACCACAGGCGATCAGCGCGATTCAACGAATTGCTGTCGAAGATAGTCGGCTTGGTATTCCCCTTCTGTTCGGCAGAGACGTTATTCATGGATTTCGGACTATTTTTCCCATTCCGCTGGGATTAGCCGCTACCTGGAACCCGGAATTAATTCAACAAGGCGCGCGCGTCGCGGCTGTTGAAGCGGCTTCTGTCGGGATTCGCTGGACATTTGCGCCAATGATGGATATTTCGCATGATCCACGCTGGGGACGAATCGCTGAATGTTTTGGAGAAGATCCCTACTTGACAACTGTGTTTGCGGTGTCCATGGTCAATGGTTTCCAAACCGATGATCTGTCGCAGCCTGATGCTCTTGCCGCATGTGCCAAACATTTTGTCGGATACGGTGCAGTGGAAGGCGGCCGGGACTATAATTCGGTGTTCATTCCGGAGCAGTTATTGCGGGATGTTTATCTCAGACCTTTTAAAGCCTGTGTCGAGGCCAATATCGCGACGTTGATGCCGGCGTTTAACGATCTTAACGGTATTCCGGCGTCAGGAAGTTCCTTTTTGCTGAAACGTGTTTTGCGCAATGAATGGGATTTTCAGGGATTGGTGGTCAGCGACTGGGGCAGCATTGATCAGATGATACCGCACGGATTTTGTGCAAATTCCCGGGATGCGGCAGAAAAAGCCGTGTTAGCTGGTATCGATATGGAAATGGCAACACAAGCATATCAAAACCATTTACCTGAATTGATCGATGACGGAAGAGTCGATATGCAAACAATCGACCAGGCAGTACGCAATATTCTACGCGTTAAATTTCAATTAGGACTTTTTGATCACCCATACACCGATCACTCAAAATTTCCGCCGCTTGCAAATGATCAGCATTTGAAACTCGCTAAACAGACGGCTCTGCAAAGTGTTGTGCTGCTAAAAAATAAGAATCAAATTCTACCTCTGAAACAAGATTTACAGGATATCGCTGTGATTGGCCCGTTGGCAGATGATCCGTTTGAACAGTTGGGAACCTGGACGTTTGATAAAAATATCGATGATACGCAAACGCCGCTCGCAGCGCTTCGTGAGTTTTTTAGTGCTAGCGCGGAATTACATTACATTAAAGCTCTGGAAACAACCCGCTCGAAAGATCAGCAGCATTTCAACGAGGCTATGGATGCTGCTCAGAAATCGGATGTTGTGCTACTCTTTTTAGGTGAAGAAGCAATCATAACTGGTGAAGCACATTGTCGTGCAAATATTGATTTACCCGGCGCGCAGGAACAGCTCGTTGAAACACTGGCGCACAGCGGAAAGCCGCTTGTGCTTGTTATTATGGCGGGGCGTCCACTGACACTGGGAAACATTCTTGATAAGGGAGACGCCATTCTTTTCGCCTTTCATCCGGGAACAATGGGCGGACCGGCAATCGTTGATCTGTTATTTGGTGTGGAGTCTCCATCCGGAAAACTGCCTGTCACTTTTCCCAAAGTGGTGGGGCAAATTCCTTTTTATTACAATCATAAAAATACCGGCAGACCGCCGCATGAGGATAGTTACGTTCATATCGACGATATTCCGGTACGCGCATTTCAAACATCGCTGGGCAACGAATCGCATTACATTGACGCCGGTTTCAAACCACAGTTTCAGTTTGGCTTCGGTTTGTCCTATACTGAATTCGAATATTCTGATTTAAAATTATCTGCAACTCATATCCAAAATCACGGATCGATCAAGATTTCAGCAAAAATAACCAATACCGGCAAAATGGAAGCAGATGAAATCGTGCAGCTTTACATCCGTGATTTGGTAGCAAGCATCACTCGTCCGGTGCGGGAATTGAAGGGGTTTAAGCGTGTCCGAATAAAACCGGGACAGTCAAAGGTAGTGGAATTTATTCTCAATACAACTGATTTGGCTTTTTGCAATCAGAAAATGGAATTCGTCACCGAACCGGGAAAATTTCATGTGTGGATTGCTTCGGATTCGGAGAGTGGCTTGCAGGGTGAATTTGAGATTATTGATAATCGTGATTGATAACTGTTTTTAAGGAATTAAAACCATGTTTCAGCGAAAAGCGATAATTTTATTCTTTTTCGGCGTCATTCTTTCATGCAATGCACCCAAAACGCAAAAAGTAGAAATCAAAAAAACAGACGCTGGTCACCAACTTTTTCGCAATGAAGAACCCTACTATATCCGGGGCGCCGGAATTGAAGCGCATTACGATATGCTGGCGGAATACGGCGGAAATTCGATCCGCACCTGGGGAATTAATCAATGGGAAGAAGCGTTCAGGAAAGCGGAGAAATACGGTTTTACCGTATGTGCCGGGATGTGGCTCGACCAGGAACAACAGGGTTTTGATTACAACGACGTTGAAGCGGTAAATAGACAGTTCGAGAAATTTAAAGAACCAATCCGTAAATATAAAGATCATCCGGCGTTATTAATGTGGGGCATTGGCAACGAGCTTGACCTGAATTACACCAATATAAATGTGTGGAACGCGGTGGAACAGGTTGCACGGTTCATCCACGAAGTTGATGGCAACCATCCGACCATGACAGCAACCGCATTTATCGAAAAAGAAGAAGTTGAGCTCATTCAACAACGCTGCCCACATATCGATATCTTAGGCGTGAATGCGTATGCCGGTCTGCCGGTGCTTTCTGAATTTTTGAAAAATTTTGGCTGGACAAAACCTTATGTTTTGGGCGAATGGGGAACGTTTGGTCATTGGGAAGTTGGCACAACATTATGGAATGAACCGATCGAATTTACAAGCAGCGAGAAAGCCGCATTATATCTAAACGAATATCAAAACCACATTATCACCGATCCGAACTGTGTGGGCGCGTATGTGTTTTTCTGGGGAGCGAAGCAGGAACGAACGCCAACATGGTACAGCTTGTTTCTGCCTGATGGCGCCAAAACCGAGTCCGTTGATGTATTGCATTATTTATGGAAGGAACATTGGCCTGCAAACAGAGCGCCTTTTTTGGATTCGTTACGAATTGATGGGATGAGTGCCCATTCAAGTGTGACATTTGCTCCGAATACACCCCATAGAGCCGACGTTTGGACAACAGACCCTGAAGACGATTCTTTAAAAATCGTCTGGGAAATTCTTCATGAAACAACAGATAAACGAACCGGTGGCGAAGAAGAACAAAAACCACCGGCGGTTAACGGATTGGTTATTCAGCATCAAGCAAATACGCTTACATTTCGGGCGCCAGGCGGCGAAGGACCGTATCGGCTTTTTGTTTATGTATATGACCTGAACGGAGGGGCAGCACACGCCAATATCCCCTTTTATGTGAAAGCAGATCAAAAAAATCAGGACTTAGATTAATGGAACCAAAAACCATTTATATCGGGCATGGCGCATTCCAAAAAGCGCCCAAAACTGTGCAAGGTAGCATTGTCACAATCGGCAATGACAACTATTATAAAATTTCCAATTACGATATAATGCCGCCGTTTTTTATGAACATTGTCAGCGACTCCGATCTGTGGATGTTTATCTCCAGCAACGGAGCATTAACAGCAGGACGCCGTAATCCGGATAATGCGCTATTCCCATATTACACTGATGACCGCATCCATGATTCGCAGGAAAATACCGGCAGCAAGACCATTGTGTTTGTGAGCAAAAACGGGAAAACGTTTTTATGGGAACCGTTTTCATTAAAATATCAGGGAATTTATCAAATCGAAAGAAATATTTATAAAAATATCGTCAGTAACCAGGTGATATTTGAGGAAGTAAATTTTGATTTAAACGTCAGTTTTCTATACGCATGGCTTAATTGCGACAAATTTGGTTTTATCAAAAAAACACGGATTATCAATAATGGTACGACGTCTGTCGCTATCAATATTGTCGATGGTATTCAGAACATTTTACCTGCTGGTGTGGATCGAAAATTTCAGTTGGAATACAGCACATTGTTGGATGGTTACAAAAAAAGCGAACTACAGGCTGATATTGGGTTGGGATTATACACGCTCAGTTCAATTCCCACTGATAAAGCAGAGCCCAGTGAATCGCTGAAAGCGACGACTGTCTGGTCTGCCGGATTGGCAAATGCCAATATTTTGTTATCAACCACCCAATTGGATTCATTCAGGAACGGCGATTTACTCGCGCAGGAAACAGATATTCGGGCTGCACGGGGCGCTTACTTGTTACATACTGAGTTTGATCTGGCGACCCGCGATGAAAAAATCTGGTATATCGCGGCAGACTTAAACAAGGATCAGACTGAAGTCGTTAACCTGTCGCAGATGTTATATTCAACCCAAAATATAACGCATCATATTGAAAAAGAAGTGGCGAAGGATACCGAACAATTGAAGTTAAAAGTCGCACAGGCAGATGGCAATCAACTGACAGCAGATTCATTAAATATATTCAGGCACTGTTCCAATACGTTATTCAATATCATGCGCGGCGGTATTTTTGATGATAATTATTTGATCGATAAAAACGATTTTCTGGATTTTATTCAAAAAGCGAATAAACATGTGGCTGAAAAGTTTTCCCCATTATTTAACAAACTGGAAGATCAGTTCAATTTTCAAGACTTAATGAAACGCATTTCTTCATCTGATCCTGATTTTGAAAAACTCTGCCACGAGTATTTACCGTTAACATTTAGTCGTCGGCATGGCGATCCCAGCCGACCGTGGAATCAATTTTCAATTGATGTTAAAGATGAACAGGGAGAAAAAGTGCTCAATTACCAGGGAAACTGGCGGGATATTTTTCAGAACTGGGAAGCGCTGGCAATGTCATTTCCCGAATATATTGAAAACATGATCACCAAATTTGTCAATGCCTCTACTGCGGATGGCTACAATCCATACCGGGTAATTCGTGACGGTTTCGACTGGGAAGTGCTGGATCCGGAGGATGCATGGTCTTACATTGGTTACTGGGGCGATCATCAAACCGTGTATTTGCTTAAGTTGTTGGAATTATCAGCAAAATATCACCCCGGAAAAATTCAATCATTGTTGAACAAAGAAATTTTTTCCTATGCCAATGTTCCATACAAGATAAAATCATATCAGGATATTGTTCATGACCCGTATAACACAATTGATTTTGATTTTGATTTGAATACTCTCATTGAAAGGCGAGTTTCAAAAATTGGCGCCGACGGAAAGTTCATCCTTGATAAGCATGATCAGATTTATTATGTGAACTTGACTGAAAAGCTGCTTGTTCCGATGTTAGCAAAATTTTCCAATTTCATTCCTGAAGCCGGAATATGGATGAACACCCAGCGCCCGGAATGGAATGATGCAAATAACGCGCTGGTGGGGAATGGTGCATCCATGGTGACGCTGTATTACTTACGACGATTTGTTGTTTTTTGTCTGGATCTGTTCAATGATGTATCAACGGAACATATCGACATATCAGAAGAAGTTTTTGAATTGTTTGTTAATATCAGCAACGGTTTTAGAAATTTTGAGGACGTGCTAAATGATAAGATTTCGGATCATGATCGAAAACGAATTTTAGACCACTTTGGTGAGGCTGGCAGTAACCATCGGATGAAGATTTATACGCAGGGTTTTACTGGCGTCAAAAAATCTCTTACCTTTGCCGAATTGGTTTCATTTTTAGAAATTGCCTTGAAATATATGGATCATTCAATAAAAGCAAACAAGCGCGATGATGATTTGTACCATACGTATAATTTAATAAAAATCACTGAACAGAATGATGTTTCTATTCGCCACCTCTACGAAATGTTGGAAGGTCAGGTTGCTGTGCTCAGTTCCGGTTATCTGTCGTATGAAGATTCGATTATTTTGCTAAATTCGCTCAGAAAGAGCGCACTCTACCGAGAAGATCAGGCAAGCTACCTCCTGTATCCGAACCGCGAACTCACCCGTTTTGTTGCTAAAAACACTATTCCGAAAGAATTGGCGCTGCAATCTCCTTTTTTAAATAAGCTGCTTGCGGAAGGAAAAAACAGCATTTTCAGGCAGGATATTCAGGGGAATGTTTATTTTAACGCGGATTTCAGAAATACGCGCTTATTAAAACAAGCGCTGATGGATCTAAAAAAAGATCGTTCCGATTTGGACAACGATGATGTACGAAGCGTCCTGGATGTCTATGAAAAAGTATTTGATCATCAATCCTTTACCGGGCGTTCCGGCACTTTTTACAAATATGAAGGGCTCGGCAGCATTTACTGGCACATGGTTTCCAAATTGTTGCTTGCTGTTCAGGATGTCTGTTTTCGCGCTGTTGATTCAAACGTGAATCACTCATTTCTTAATAAATTGCGGTCTAATTATTATGAGATACGAGCAGGAATCGGCAGCCATAAAAATCCCGAGTTGTATGGCGCGTTTCCCACTGATCCGTATTCTCATACGCCCGGCAATAGTGGCGTTCAACAGCCGGGAATGACGGGACAGGTGAAAGAAGATTTTATTTCAAGATTCGGTGAATTAGGTGTTCGTGTTAACAGCGGAAAAATAGAATTTAATACCGCGTTGTTAAATAAAAATGAATTCCTGACCAAATCACAGGTATTCAAGTATTATGATGTGGATGGCGCCCCAAAAACACTGATGTTAAATCCGGGAATGCTTTGCTTTACGATTTGTCAGATTCCGGTGATTTACATTTTAGCTGATAACCAAAAAATAATCGTTACCAGGAAAAATGGCACAGAAAAAGAAATTAATGGGCTCAATTTAGGAGCATCATTAAGCAATGCTATTTTCCAGCGTGATGGCAGGATATGGAAAATTCAGGTGCTGGTTGATATGTAGAGTGAATAGCACACAGACGATCCGCCATAAAAATCGGCGGACGTTCCGCATGTAATGCACGAATGTGTACGGATTTACAAGAATTGAATTAGATGTAACTCGTAATTAAATAATAGTTTCGAATTAGACAGCACAGGGGCTGTATCAAAAGTCATTTTTGGGTGTCATTCCTGCGGATGCAGGAATCTCCTAACTTTTTGATGATTAGGAGATTCCGGGACAAGCCCGGAATGACATCTTAAGAGAAAATCAGGCCTGTCCAAAAACTTTGGTATCGTTGGAAAAATCCTTGCGAAGGTTTCGTAATAACACAGTTTGTCCCGTTTTGAAAACCTTTGCAAGGGTAGTAGTTCCTGGACAGCTTGTGAAGTCGATGCACTTCATAATAAACAATCAATGAATTATTTTTATCTTAGAATTTTAGGATGTAAAAAAAATAGTAAAACAAATAAACAGGAGGAGAGAAATGAAAATTTCCAAATTGTTACTTATTTTAGTAGCATTCATGGCTTTTTCAGGGACGCTGTTTTCACAATCCACCGGAAAGATTGCAGGCAAAATCACTGATGCAAGTACTGGAAATGGATTGCCCGGAGCCAATGTATTTATCGAAGGCACTAATATGGGAGCAGCCACCGACCTGAAGGGGAGCTATATTATCCTCAGTGTTCCTGCCGGTACCTACAACCTGATTTTCAAATACATCGGCTATGAGGAAAAAACAGTTGAAGTGACTGTTGTTGCGGGGAAGTATGTGACGAAAGACGCTCGACTGGAATACAAGGTGCTGGAAGGTGAAGATGTTGTTGTAACAGCGCAGGCAGAAGGCCAGATACAGGCAATCAACCAGCAGATTTCTTCAAACACAATAAAAAATATTGTTTCCTCTGCAAAAATACAGGAGCTTCCGGAAGCCAATGCCGCCGAAGCTGTGGGACGTTTGCCCGGTATTTCGTTGAAACGAGAGGGCGGCGAAGGGAATAAAGTTGTTATCCGTGGATTGTCGCCGCAATACAACAAAATTCAGATCGATGGCGTTAGCATGGCAGCAACGGACACCTCGGATCGAAGTGTTGATCTGAGTATGATTTCTCCGAACATGTTAGAAGGTATTGAAGTTAGCAAAACCGCGATGGCGGATCAGGAAGGTGATAAGTTAGGTGGTTCTGTAAATTTTATCCTTAGAGGCGCTCCGGAAGGTATTAAATTCAATTTTATCGCAAAACAAGGATACAATAACTTGCGTGAAGAAATGAAAAATTATCATTACATCGTTGGAGGAAGCAAACGATTTTATGATAATCGGTTTGGTGTTCTTGTCCAGGGAAACATGGAACGAAAAGACCGCAGCGATAACAATATATATGCTGGTTATGAAATGTTGCATGATTCGTTGACCATTGCAAACAGTGTCGGTTTCCAGGATATTAGCCGAATAAACAAACGCCGGGGAGCAGTTGTTGTACTGGATTACAAAACACAGTTGACCACTGTGAAATTCTCCAATATTTACAGCGACATAGATGTGAATACCTACTCCAGGCAGGAACATTTGGCTGCGAGCGGCAGAACCCACAGTTATAACGGAACTTACTCTGAAGAAAATATGGCTGTTTTGATGAATTCATTACAATTGGAGCAATATTTGGGTAATGTCAAAATGACAGGTAGCGTCAATTTCACCAGATCAGAATCTGAAGTTCCGGAAGAATTAAGAATTGAAGCCAACGAAAATAATGCCTTTGTGAGAAGTTGGACCTATGATGACGCGCCAATGGACCCTGCATTATTCAGATCCAAGACAGTTAACGATACCTCGAAAATATTTGTCAATTGGTTCCGACACGAAACACGCGATGTGATGGAAAAAGATTTTTCAACAGATTTAAATTTTGAATGGAATTATTCGACCGGTTTCGCTGATTTCAAATTTAAAATTGGCGGAAAATACAAACACAAAAACAAAGAGTATGAAAAGGAAGAAAAAAGAATACCATTGGGCTGGAATGACCTCGATTTGGTACGCCGATATTTGGCTGATGAATTTGGTCTTACAAATTATGATAATGCGCAAGATTTCCCCTACAGACCCTTTATTGATTATGATTATAATCCAGGTAATTTTATGGCCGGAAATTATACGATTAGCCGGATTCCGGATGTTGACAGAATGAGAAAATACTACCATGCCATCGAAAATTTGAAAACTGTAAACGGACAAACTGTGCGAAAAACAGTTTATCGTGATTACAACGCCTCGATCCAAAATGATTATGATGGAAGTGAAGATTACTGGGCTGCCTATTTAATGCCAACGATTAATATTGGCAAAATGTTGACTTTTATACCGGGATTACGTTATGAACATAATAAAACAGAATATACTGGCTACCGCGCCGACAGCCCTGGTAAATGGAGTGATCCATTTCCGTATGACACGAGCACGGCTTCCAGAAAAAATGATTATTTTCTCCCCATGCTGCATGTAAAATATCAACCACTGGATTGGTTTGATGTCCGCGCCAGCTATACCCATACAATATCCAGACCTGGCTATCAATGGCTGATACCAAAGTGGGCGACCTGGGAAGATAATTTAACCTGGAATAATACATCGCTTAAACCATCCACATCCAAAAATATTGATGTTTTCCTGTCGTTTTATAGTAGCAAGTTAGGTCTTTTTACCGTCGGCGGATTTCAGAAAAAAATTAAAGATTTTATTTTTAACACAACCACATGGCTTGTAGATTCAACCTACCTTGATCCACGGTATCCGGCGTCTGTGAAACCGGGCGGTAAGGTATATGGCTACATCAATAATCCAAATGAGGCAGATTTATATGGTATGGAATTAGAGTGGCAGTCCAATTTTTGGTTCCTCCCTGGCGCCTTGAAAGGGATCGTATTGACGACAAATTATACATATACCTATTCTAAATTAAGATATCCGCGACAGGAAGCTGTGTGGGAATTGGTGAAAGTCGGCTTTATCAAAGTTCCAAAAATTGTCGGAATGCGGGACGGTAGTTATGAAGCCCGCCTTATTGATCAGCCGACGCATACATTTAATTTAACTATTGGCTATGATTATAAGGGCTTCGGCATTCGTTCCTCGGTTCAATATAAATCGGATGTGTTTGCGGCCAATAACTGGTATAAAGAATTGCGCCAGAACACAGAACCACTCACACTCTATGATATGAAAATCAAACAAAAATTACCTGTGAAGGGTCTGGAGTTGTTTTTCAATCTGAATAATTTTTCAAAAGCAATTGAACAATCATCGAATAATGGCACCGGATGGTTCACGTATCGCAGTTACTATGGCCTGTCTGCAGATGTGGGCATTAAGTATGAATTTAACTAATAGACTTAAAATTCATGTTTAACGACGTTACCCGGGTGATACAATGAAATCTTTTTTTGAAAGGAGGGATGCGTTTCAATAAAAGTCAGTAATTTAATACACAAACTAACAACATATTTTAATTAATTTAAAGGAGTTACACAATGAGATTCAAACAGTTACTTTTCGTTATGAGCATTTGTTTAACTTTTGTCGGTTCGTTATTCGGGCAAGCTCCGGATACAGTCTATGTACCGGCAGAAACGCCGACCGGTGATTATTATATCAATTCCATTATTGATTACATTGTCGCTGATACTAACACGGCGGGCGAACAATTGCATGAGGTCTATAAATTGGAGCGTGGAAAAGCATATTTACTGGACCAGGCTGCAGATCTTCGAAATCCGGTTAAAATTGTTGCAGATCCGCCAATAGCGAATGATCCGGAAAAAGCACCGGCTAAAGTATTTTCAAATACGACTGAAGCTGGTGAAACTTCTACCCAGAATTTGTTTAATGTTTGGGCAGACTTTACTATTAAAAATGTTGCCATCTCTGGAATGAGTATTAATGGAAGCACTCGAGGATGGGGTTACCCTGGAAATGCGATATCTGTTCTGGATTCTTTCGTAACTGTAACTTTGGATGGCGTTTGGCTTGATTATAATGGATGGTCATGTATCGGAGCGGCAGTACCTCATACAAGCTGGCATATCAATAATCTTCATGCCAGAAATGAACAAAATCCCGGCGATCCCTGGACGACTTTTCTGTTCTTCCTGGAACAAGCCACGGTGCTTGATACTTTCATTATCAAAAACAGTACCTACTTTCAATCAAACAGCTTTTTCCTTTTTCCGCCGGCTTACACAAAATACCTCGAAGTCGATCACTGTACTATCGTAAACACATTAAAATGGCCGTTCCATTCAACACAATGGCTGGAAGCAAAAATTACCAACAATATTTTCTATAATGTCAGTGCATTATCTTTAACTGAAAATGAAGAAGAAGGACAGGACCCGGATCATCTGGAATACGGCTTAGTGAATGTAGATACGCTAGTTGGAAATGAACAGGGAGGAACTCCCGGCCCATATACAATTCCCGAAGCAGACAGAATGATCACTGTCAAAAACAATTGTTATTTCTGGGATAACGGCGTGCAGGATTACTGGGCAGATAATGACTCTGTAAAAGCTTCTGTCTGGATGAATAGCAGAACTCAGGCGATGTTCGACAACGATGCAGACTGGCCCAATTTAGTCGCCGAGAGCAACTGGAATCAGGATCCGCAGTTTAATGATTTTACCGATGGATTAGCAGAAGCAAGCGCAAAACTGGCACAGGTGTGTAAAGATTTCAGAACCGGCAGTATGTATCAATGGGATTGGGATTCAGATATGGACACTTATCCCGAACTGTACGAACTTATCCATGAATATCCACTGCCGGAAAAATTCCGCTCATATTCAGGTTTGATGGGCACCGACGGAAAACCGTTGGGCGACTTGAATCACTATCCGCCAGATGTTACCGCGGTTGAAGCAAATACGAATGTAACGCCTGCTGAATTCGAATTGGGTCAAAATTATCCCAATCCGTTCAACCCGTCAACCACGATTAATTATCGCTTAAATCAACAAGGCGATGTCCAGTTGACTGTTTTCAATATCCTGGGTAAAAAAGTGAAAACTCTTGTCAATGAACATAAAATCGCCGGAAACTATAGTATGACATGGGACGCTACAGATGAAACCGGAAATCGGGTAACCAGCGGACTCTACATCTACAAGCTCAAAATGGGATCAAACGTTCACATGAAAAAGATGTTGTTGCTCAAGTAAACGGTAGACTTAAAAGAGCGTCTGAATGAAAGGCGCTCTTTTTTTCTTTTCTAACTTCGTGTCAATTATATTTTATGTTTTTCCACGGCTCTATCCCAGGATTATTTAATAACTCAACATCATATAAATCGGAAGACAAATGATACAGCATTTCATAAATTCAGGCAAAATATATGTTTTAATTTTTGTGCTACTGGTTGTGGTAGTTCTATTTCCGGTCCCATCACCAGCCGGGAATACAGGCGGTCAGTCTTTTTATGCAACTCACCTGAGCGATACAAGCGCTGTTTATTTAATACCGGAAAATTTTGCTGTTACTCCGAATGAAAACGGGGATGATTCAGACGCGATTCAGGCAGCGATTGATATAGTTGAGAATCGGTCTAATTTTGGTATCGTCTTTATCCCTGAAGGCCGTTATCAAATCAGCAAAAAAATTTATGTTTGGAAAGGAATCCGGCTGATCGGATACGGTAAAAATCGTCCGTTATTTGTACTTGAAGAAAATACACCGGGCTATCAGGAGGGTGATGGTAAATATATGATCCATTTCGTGAGCGATAAGCCCCAAGAAGGCAGACCCATTCGGGACGCCAATCCCGGCACTTTTTACAGTGCCATTAGCAATATCAACTTTGAGATTCAAAAAGGAAATCCTGCCGCGGTAGCAATTCGCTCCTTTTTTGCCCAGCACTGTTATATTGCCCACGTTGATTTTTATATTGGCGAGGGCCGAGCCGGCGTCGATCAAGTGGGCAACGAAATTGATGACTGTCGTTTTTTCGGCGGCGATTTCGGTATTATCACCACCAAACCATCGCCAAGCTGGCCATTTCTGATGATCGATACTCAGTTCGAGAACCAACGACAGGCTGCGATATCCACAGAAGAAGGCGGACTAACGTTGGTGCGAAATCAGTTCAGAAATGTTCCCGCTGCCATTGTCGTAAATCCTCACAGAGCCGAAGAGCTATTCATGACCGATTGTCGATTCGAAAACATCAGCAGTCCGGCAGTCGTCATCAGTGATGAATATAATGCCCGCCCGCAGTACAATTTCAAAAATTTAGTTTGTAAAAATGTGCCCGTACTTGCTGCATTCCGTAAGAGCGGTAAAAAAATAAACGCCCCATCCCTGCTATATAAAGTAACTGACTTTTGTCACGGTCTGCACATCCATGATCCCGGCGCCAGACCTGAAATTAAAACAACATATAGAATTGAGCCACTTGATGAAGCACCGGCTCCGGCGCCATCCGATATTCCGCCCTTACCTGCAAGCGAAAACTGGGTCAATCTAAAATCTCTCGGCGCCAAAGGAGACGGCGTCACCAATGATACGGAGATCATCAAAAAAGCCGTTGAAAATTATCAATCCATTTATGTACCAACAGGACGCTATCTCGTTACAGAAACCATTACTTTAAAAGCGAACACTGTGCTTATCGGATTGAATCCGATTACGACGCAAATTGTTTTAGCTGATAAAACGCCTGCGTTTTGTGGTCCCGGCGCTCCTGTACCATTGCTCGAAACACCAACAAGCGGCGAAAATATTGTTACCGGGATCGGACTGGATACCGGCGCCTTTAATGAACGTGCTGTTGCTGCCAAATGGATGGCCGGTACCAATTCCTATATGAACGATGTGCGCTTTATTGGTTGTCACGGAACCTACAACGCCGACGGTTCCCGTGTGCCTGTTTATAATGAATATTACAACGGTGATCCCTACCGGGACCGGGATTGGGATACCCAATACTGGAGCCTGTGGATTACGAATGGCGGCGGGGGTACATTCAAGGATATCTGGACGCCAAATTCGTTTGCCCAGGCAGGAATTTGCATTTCCAATACAAGTACACCGGGCAGAATTTACGCAATGTCGGTAGAGCACCATGTCCGTAATGAAGTGATTCTCAAAAACGTTTCCAACTGGAAAATATACGATTTACAAATGGAGGAAGAAAGCAACGAAAGTCCGAACGCTTTACCGCTTCGAATCGAAAATTCGACAAATGTTACTTTCGCCAATCTGTATCTTTATCGTGTCATCCGAATGATTTCGCCATTTCCGTATGGTGTGCTCATCAATTCGTCCCAAAATATTGAGTTTTGCGGAATTCATGTGTACAGTCCCACAAAATTCTCCTTTGATAATACTATCAATGATCTGACGCATGATTCCCAGATTCGTGACCGCGAAATCGCCCGCTTGACCATTTCCGGGAAAGTGCCGTCAGAAAAGGATCGTGATTCGGAATCGCCGGTGATTGCATCTGGCGCACACATCGAAAAAGTAGTGGATGGATTTGAATTTATTGACGGTGCAACCGTTGATCGTCAGGGCAATATTTATTTTGTCGATTCGCGCTGGCATCGAATTTATCGCTGGTCACCGGGAAGCAAGAAACTCACGTTGCTGATTGATGCTCCAATTTCCCCGGTCGGGCTTGCTTTGGATCAATCAGGCAATGTGATTGTTGTGACAAAAACCTGGGATGTGCTCACGTTTCATCCGGATAGCAATGAGCCTGATTTAGAACGGCTCCCCCTTGTTGCTGCAAATTCACATGATGGCAAAATCGCTATTCTCCCCGGACATCGTTGGCGGGATGAGCACGATTTTTTGAGCATCACAACATATTCGGAACAGAAACCACCGGATACATATTCCTCATATAACCGGTATTATGCTCATCATCCGTTTTTTCCGAAAGATAGCAGCCCCATAAAAAATCACTACATCGCACGGGATGGCGCCACGTTTATTCCGCAATGCCGCGATTTGATCAGAGCTTATTCCTTGCGAAAAGCGGTTCCGGGACATCCCTTTTATATGGCAGATGAATTCGGACAAAAAACCTGGAAATTTAAGGTGAATCCCAACGGCTCTCTCGCTGAACCAGAGTTGTTTGCTGAGAACGGGGAACTGGATGTGGCAGTGGATGTAAAAGGAAATGTGTACATCCCGGCTGGTCATATTTATGTGTATAATAAATCCGGAAAACAAATGGATATCATCGAAGTTCCTGAGCGCCCGGCATGTGTTGTGTTTGGAGGCAAAGACCGCAAAACACTATTCATTGCGGCGCGTTCATCATTGTACAAACTGGAAATGCGATACAGTGGTAGTGTTATTAATTAACCACAGGACCGGGTTATTGTACGTTTCAGGCTTGTGTGCCGCAAAAAAGACTGAGCAGCACACGGACTACACGGATCGACACAGATTTTTAAAATGTAAATCCGTAAATAATTAAAGGAAAAATACGCATGAAAGGAAAAATATCTGTAATACTGGCCGCAATAGTTTTAATCTGCTATAATGCAGTTTTCTCAGCCGGATGGGAATTGATCTGGCAGGATGAATTCAACGATGGTATTTCGCAGGACTGGTCGTTTGATACAGGGTATGGCAGTTGGGGCTGGGGCAATGACGAGTGGCAATTTTATACACCAGATAACGCGTTTATTGTTGATAGCGCACTGGTTATTCGAGCCACCTGTGATGGTGTACCCGGTCTCCGTGATGGCAGCATCAAATCTGCCAAATTAATAACCCGAGGAAATTTCGACGTCAAATACGGAAAAATTGAAGCCCGAATGAAAATGCTTCTGGGAAAGGGATGTTGGCCGGCATTCTGGATGCTTGGCGCCAATATCAATACAGTCGGCTGGCCAAAGTGCGGCGAGATTGATATCATGGAAAACGTTAACGCGGAAAATGTTATTCACGGCACTGCTCACTGGGATGATAACGGCCGACACGATAGTTACGGGCAGACTATTCAGCCAGTGAATATCGACGAGTTTCATTTGTACTCGATTATCTGGGATGAACAACTTATCACGTGGCAGATGGATGGAGAAACGTATTGCACGATGGATATTACAGCAGATGCGCTGCGGGAATTTCATGAAAATTTTTACATTATCCTGAACCTGGCGATTGGCGGCGTTTGGCCCGGGTCGCCGGATACCACCACCTTTCCCGCGGAAATCGTTGTGGATTATGTACGAGTCTTTCGGCATGATGGCCCGCGTATCGGATTCTATCCTGCCAAATTGCGTTTTGAAATGGAAAAAGCGGGCGCATTAGCCGTGGATCCGCAAACCATCAACATCACAAATACCGGCAGCGAGACCCTGACTGACGTAACAGTTGAAGCTGATGTGGACTGGCTGGAGATCGCCTGGATTGATCAGCAAGGGAATGATCAATCCTTTGATGTCTCGATAAACGAACAGGCCAATGAATTTCCGTTCGGCAGTTATTCTGCGGAACTGACGGTGAATGCTGAAAATACAGCTTTTGAAACCATACCTGTGGAATTGCAGATCGGCAAAAACCTGGTGCTACGAAACGTTGTCCGCGCATCTTCGGTGGAAGCTGATCCGCCGGATGATGAGAATGTTGAACCTATCAATGTTAATGACGGCGACAAAAGCACCCGCTGGGCCAGCGAATGGAGTGATCCGCAATGGATTTCCATTGATTTGAATCGCATATTTCTCAATAAACAATTTTCCGTTGAATCAGTGAAATTGTTCTGGGAGGACGCGTATGCCGATGAATACGAAATTCAACTCTCCAATACGTCCGACTTTTCAAGCTATGAAGTCATCGCCAACGTCATGAATAACGATGGCGGAATCGATCTGCTGATGACGGATAATTCCGTTGCTGGTCGCTATATTCGGATGTACGGTATTAGCAGAGCCACTGAGTATGGCTATTCGCTTTATGAATTTGAAGTGTATGGCAGTGTGAGCACAGGCGTTTCTGAAAATGACATGGTTGCTGTGCCTGAAAATTATCAAATTCAAAACGCACCCAATCCATTCAATCCGAATACGACTGTTTACTATTCATTGCCTGAAAAACAAAAAATAAAACTGGCAGTGTACGACATCAACGGAAAAATGGTAAAAACACTTTTCTCAGGTGTGCAGGAAGCCGGGCAACATAAAATCGTATTCGACGGGAAACAACTGGCATCAGGAATGTACCTCTGCCGACTGGAGACACCGATGACTGTATTGACGCGCAAGATGTTGCTGGTTAAATAGGATCTTACCAGATGACAGGTTAAGCATTGAAAAGTTAATTGTTTGACAGGATAACAGGATAAACTGGATAATTAAACCATGTAAATCCTGTGCGCATGGGCGCATCTGCCTAAGGCATGATTATCCTGACTAAATTATATTTGTATCTTCTCAATATTTTATGGTAGATATGGGCGATTGCCTCTATGTCGTAT
>CAZCJL010000071.1:0-34174 GCA_964498785.1 uncultured Cytophagia bacterium
TAATAATCAAGTATTTAATTCTGTCTAAAGCAAATTGTTGTCACGGATTCAGGTTTTAGCTAACGGTAAATAAACCGTTCTCTCAATTAAAATGCTCAGCCCAACTGTAAAAACAATGGCGATCAAAAATGCCAAAAGCAACGGCAATTGTATGGCCTTATAAAAAGACAGCATCATATACGCTGAAAACATGTAAATGGCTGCATAAGCGATATGGAAGATTCTGGTCGTATTATAAACCAGTGCAAATCCCAGCGCCGCAAGCGAGTAAATTGAGCCCATGATAATTCCATTTGCCAGCAACTGTATCAGCATCCTAAGCCTTGTCCTCCAGAATCGCTATCAAACTGATCACATCAATCGGTTTCCTGAAAAAATGTTTCGCACCCAGGTTCAATGCCTGCTCGGCATAGCTGAATTCCCGATAGGCGCTCATCATAAAAGTCGAGATTTCAGGCTTGTTCATTTTAATCCATTCGAGGATTTTCAATCCATCGATATTGTTTTCATCATCCTCATCCAGTCGAATATCGATTAATGCAATATTCACCTCATTTTTTAATTTTTCCAGCGCTTCATCATAATTTGCCGCTGTTAAAACTGTAAAATTTTTCTTCAAAGCAAATTCCAGAGACTTTAAATACATCAATTGATCGTCGATGATGAGAAGTGTTTTCATGTGCAAGTCAAATTTTTAATCTACTAATACATTGTTGTTAGCTAAAAATTCTAATGTTAGCTTCATAAGGTGTAAAGCAAACAAAAATTATTTGCAAAAATGAGACCATAGAATATTTTTCATAACATATTGTTTTTTAGTTCAAAAATAAAATGGACGAAAATCGATTATCGGATAAATCCGTAAATTTTTTGGATTATTCCGAATTTCCCGATTTGATTACCCCAGGCTCTATGCTAAATGCAAATTAATTTCATTTAATTTTTTATACAAATAAGATAATGTTTTTAAATAAGGATGTCAATATAAATTTTTAAAGAAATAACGAAAAGCTATCCATTGCCATCAATATATTTGCAAAACCATGTGAAGGTAAGTTTACCAAGCAAATAAAATGTGTTCTGATGCAACCCGAAATGTTTCTCATAAATCTGCTTGGATTTAATTTTCCGATTACTAAATTCTATAAAAAGAATGCGTTTGCATCTCCATTTTTCACTTTGAAAAAAATTTTTCCAAATCAGAAAAAAACCAGTCAAAAAAAAGAAACCTGAAAAACGAATAAATCTCTTAACTTATTATTTTTTCAAGCCTCACATTTTTCTCCTGCAACTGGAATAATATTTGTTTATCATTCTCAGTCATTCCCACTTTATCTTTCCGAACACATCATTAAGGAGGAATTATGAGAATTAGATTTTTGATTGTCTCTGCTCTGATTCTTTTCGTTTTTCTCATCGCTTGTGAAAAGTTCAACCAGCCCACTGGCATTCAGGAGCAACAACCAATCAGCCTGGCAAAACAGACTGCTGATGCAATTCCTGGACAATATATCATTGTGTTCAAGAACGATGTGACGGATGTGCCGAGCATCGTTCCCCAGGTTGCCCAGGAGCATGGTGCAATGGTTGAACATATCTATCAATTCGCTTTAAAAGGATTTTCGGCAACGATGTCTGCTGCAGCCGCTGAAAATCTGGCAAAGGATGCCAGGGTGAAATATATCGAGCCGAATTATCGTGTCACAGTAGGACCTCCTCCAGGCGTTGGACCTGGCGGCGGTGGTGGTGGCGAAACGGTTCCCTGGGGCGTCACAAGAGTCGGTGGTCCCAAAGATGGAACTGGAAAAACCGCCTGGGTCATCGATACGGGTATCGATTTGGACCACTCAGATTTGAATGTGGATGTCACTCGCAGCGCCAATTTTGTCACCCGTGGCAAGAATTCGCCAGATGATGGTAACGGACATGGCACCCATGTGGCAGGCACCATCGGCGCTATCGATAATGACATCGATGTCGTGGGTGTGGCAGCCAATGCGACCCTGGTTGCGGTGCGAGTGCTGGACAGCGGTGGCTCTGGTTCGTATTCCTGGGTGATTGCAGGGGTGGATTATGTGGCGCAGAATGCAGCAGCAGGGGATGTCGCCAATATGAGCCTTGGCGGACCGACATCGGATGCGCTGGATGATGCCATTCGAAACGCTGCGGATCAGGGCGTATTTTTCTCATTGGCAGCAGGAAACGATGGCGCTGATGCCAATAATTACTCACCTGCCAGGGTGGAATATAATCGGGTGTACACCATTTCTGCTATCGATGATGCGGATTACTTTGCATCGTGGAGCAACTGGGGCAATCCGCCGATCGAATTTGCAGCGCCTGGGGTCAGTATTTTATCCACAGCAAAAGGTGGCGGCACAACGACGATGAGCGGTACTTCGATGGCGGCGCCGCATGTGGCGGGTATTCTATTGTTGCAGACGCCAAAGAGCGATGGAACTGCCATCGGCGATCCAGATGGAAATCCCGATCCGATCGCTCACTTTTAATTTTTGAATAAAAAAAGCTGCAGCGAAATTTAATCCTCATTATAACCATCAATTATAAAGAAGTGGGAATGTATAACCCTTTCGCTGCAGCTTATTTATTTATCGATGAATCCCATACTCCTTCATTTTCCGCCACAACGTGGTGCGCCCAATATCCAAAATTTGAGCAACCTTCTCATAATCCCAGTCATTGGAAAGCAGCGTCGCCTGAATTACCTCTTTTTCAATGTCCTTCAATGTCATCCGTTGCTTCACATTTTGACGTACGATCCCTGGCACAATTTCCCGCCGAATCGCATCGGGCAGGTCGCTGGAATGAATAAGGTTTCCAATTGCCAGCGCCACCGCTCGTTCGATGGCATTTTCCAGCTCTCGCACATTGCCGTACCATGAGTAATTCAACAATAAACCTCGGGCATGATCGGTTAAACCTGTCACCTGCTTCTTCATTTTATCCGCATATTTGCCCATAAAATATTCAGCCAGTGGCAAAATATCTTCCCTGCGCTCCCGCAGCGGCGGGATATCGATATTGACCACATTGAGACGATAGAATAAATCCTGGCGAAATTTTTTCTGTTCAACCAGTTCAGCTAATTTTTGATTGGTTGCGGCGATCAATCGAACATCGATACGAATGGTTTCGTTGCTGCCGACCCGCTTGATTTCGCCCTCCTGCAACACCCGAAGCAGTTTGATCTGCAAGGCAGGCGAGGTATCGCCGATCTCATCTAAAAAAATAGTGCCCTGATGGGCTTCTTCAAATAAACCTTTTTTGGTGTAAGTCGCACCTGTGAAGGCGCCTTTTTCGTGTCCGAATAGCTCGCTCTCCAACAGCGTTTCGGGCAGAGCGCCGCAGTTGACCACGATGAACGGTTTATCCCGCCGTGGGCTGCTCTGATGGATCGCCCTGGCAATGATCTCTTTGCCTGTTCCACTCTCGCCCTGAATCAGCACCGTGATATCAGTCTGCGAAATTCGGGCGATCAATTCCAAAATCTGTTCCATGACAGGCGAACGGGCAACAATTTCACCGAATCGATAGCGCTCCTTTGAATAAAACCAGTTGAAAAATGATTTGAGTTCGGTCTCGATCAGTTCCTGAATTTCCAGCGCCTGATTTGTTTGCAATGAGCCATTTAGAAAATCAGCAATCGAATAAATATATAAATTGTAGATTCGACTCAATGCGCTTTCGCTGATGATGGTCGAATCCAGATTCACGATGAGCAACGGCTGGTTCTTGCGTTGGTGCATGATTCGGGTCAGCGCATCGGGCTGGAACAAATGGCGGGCGTCCTGATTCAGCCGAAAAATTACGTGACCTGCAGCCAATAATTCTGGCAATTGTTCGGGACCGACTCGTTCAGCCTGATGAGATGATTTGTAAAATTCTTGATTGGCATCTGCCGAGCTGAAGGCAAGCAGTTTTAATTGCGTTTCGGCAATCAATTGTTCCACGATGGGATAGGTGAACTCATTTTGCCCGATGGCGAGAAATTTGAGTTTGTGAATATCACCAAATATTTTTGAGATCAACTGCTTGATCTGCTGGCTAATGGGGCGAGGGTCGAACAGCAGTTGCTCTTTTTTTATTTTGCCATGCAGCATCAGGGCGTCGTGATAAATTCGATTGATGACAGGACCTGCCAGGTTCTGGTCATTGGCAATTTCGATGCTCTGGTGGGTTTTTTGCAAAAAGTCATCCTGAAAATTGCCAGCCACAGGCTCGATACCCACAGCCAGTTGCAAAAAATGTTTGACCGCATCGGGTCCCTCTAGATCATGAAAAATAATCTCCTCATTTTCTTTGAGATGGAGAAATTTTCGGAAGAAATCGGCTAAATGTGCAGCGACTTTTTCCCGCTCATCCACCACAGCGAGAATCTCTTTTGACAGGCTGGAATTAACGAACATGAATTCGGCTTGCGGCTCTCTTTCGCCCAGTGGTCGGATAAAATCATAAAAAGAGCGGTTATCATCTGAAATATTCTGCCACACCCGATCGGAGATGTTATGTCTATGTAAACCAAAAGCGATAATCTGCATAATTATTTTATTACTTTAAAAAACTTTGTTATTTTAACAAAATTATTTGCCCAAAGATCAAAAACTTTTTCGGTCACGGAAAAAGAACTCTCACGGAAAAAGACATAAGAATGTCAATTCCGTGTCCAAGTTTTTTTTCTTTTTGGTTTCCCGAAGTCGGAATTTCCACTCCATTCCAACTGGCTTGTCCAGTTGATGGTTTAATCCGTGCGAATCTGTGTCATCAGCGTTATCCGCGTTCTATTTTGGTTTCGGCTTTGCTGCGTTATGAATTAAATAAATGAATGAATCTTTGAAAACAGGGTTGAAAACAGGACTACTGAAATCACGATCCAGCCGAACCCGACGATGGATAAAATTGCCGCCCGATTGCCCTGCCAATCCCTGAAGTTGCGAAAATAGATGAAGGCAAAATAAATCAGCCAAGTGATAAAAACAGCGATCAGCTTGGGATCCAGCGGCCATTTTGCGCCCCAGACTTGCGATGCCATGTGAATGCCGATCAAAATTCCAATGGTAATAAAGCTAACGCCGATCATGATAGCAATGTTGCTCAGCCGATCCATCAATTCCAACGATGGCAGTCGAGAGAAGAAAAAACCGAGCTGCTTTTTTTGAATTTCACGGGACAACAAAATATACATCACACTTGAAATAAATGAAATGGTGAATCCTGCATAGGCAAGTATCATGGCGAAAACATGCCATTCGTAAAAGCTCAGATCGGCTAATATGTCGGCAGGGCTTTTGGTGATATCAATAAAAATATTGGAAATAAGTTGGGCAAGGCAGGCAATCAAAATGATAATAACGCCTAATGATTTATCCTGTATTCTAAGCTCGATGATAAAATAAATCAAGACGAAAATAAATACGTAGGAGGTCATTACTTCAAACACGTTGCTAAAAGGCAGGCGGCTTGCACTACGCGTTAAAAAAACTAAATAGTGTAGGTGAAATAATAATGTTAGCAATAATGCTTGCGCTAAAATACGATTCAATTTTTCTGAGCCAACAATGAAATGACGTGCATAGAATGACAATAAAATTGTGTAAGCTATCAACACGCTCCATTTATAGCAAACCATCCATTCCATTTAAAATCCTTAGCTTGATACAAATTTTCTATTAAGATTCAAATTTAACATAAACTGACAATAAAATCAAGAGAAAAATGTTTGAGGAACAAGGAAAGTAAATGAGAGGCAACAACCACTCCGGCAGAATGAATTGACTAAAATAACGGTTTTTAAAACGCTCGAAATGTTCCTGTCACTTCCACCTTTACTTCATAACCTTCGATTCTGTCCGGAACTTGCTCTTTTACCTGTTGACTCAATATAGCAACAAGTACTTTAATGCAGGGACTTCCATTGCAAAGTCCCTGTCCTGTACCAACGACGTCGGGAATTGACATTAACCCGGGAGTATGTTTTTTTAGGACTTGTTCGATTGATTTGGAAGTCAATTGTTTTTTCCTTTCATTATTAACCCTTGCGAAGATATTAAACCTTCGCAAGGGTATACAGAATTATCAGAATGTTACTGTTGCTTGATTGGACCAGGTGTTTCCGTCAAAAATTTGATATGTATATGAACCGCCACCAACATTATTAATATTATCCGTGTAGAAGCCGTCATTTTCTGTATTTATGATTAGCACCCCATCTCTGTAAACGTCAACATTATCTCCTGAAGCACCGCTCCACGAGAGATCGGCTTTTTGACGTCCTCTGACCTTGTAGCCATTCGCTGTCAGGGTAATTCCGCCGCCACCAGTTGATACTGTGATGTCTTCCGAGGTTGCGTCGGTGGCTCCGTCGTCGTCAGTCACCGTCAGTGAAACGGTATAAGTGCCGGCTGCGGCATAAGTATGAGTCGGATTTTGCGCTGTTGAAGTAGCGCCATCGCCAAAATTCCAGCTCCAACCAACAATGCTACCGTCCGAGTCAGTGCTCTGATCGGTAAAACTGGCGGTCAGGTCGGTGGTTGCGTACGTGAAATCAGCGGTCGGAGGATTATTGGTTGTGCTGCTCGAAACCGTGACACTTTTCGAGGTTGCATCGGTAGCTCCGTCGTCGTCAGTCACCGTCAGTGAAACGGTATAAGTGCCGGCTGCGGCATAAGTATGAGTCGGATTTTGCGCTGTTGAAGTAGCGCCATCGCCAAAATTCCAGCTCCAACCAACAATGCTACCGTCCGAGTCGGTGCTCTGATCGGTAAAACTGGCGGTCAGGTCGGTGGTTGTGTACGTGAAATCAGCGGTCGGAGCTAAGTTCTGACTTCCTCCGCTACCATCATCAATTGTGACATTAAAACGTTGAAGCACTTGATTGATGGGATTGGCAAGAGTTCGTGTATCACTGCCGGCAAAGAGTAAACCTACTGGATTTTTGTTGTTATCATCCGTTACGATCAAGGAACCAGAGTCTCCACCATCGCTAAATGTTCCCGGGGTAATTCCAATCTGCTCGACAAATCTGGCAAGTTTAACGCATTTGAACGGACCTCGTGATTCATAGCACACATCAACAGTGACATTAATTTCTGCGACTTCGCCATGAGTGTAACCCGTCGTACGACCGCATTTTTGTACCTTCTGTCCGATAGACGCCGATTTAGTTGTCGTACCCGGTGTTCCATATCCGAGGTCTGAAGGTGTTGCATAACCAACGAGGCTTGTACTCGTACTGGCTATGGCAGCATCGATATAGTTGTTGCTTCCATCAAATTTAATCGGCTCATAATCATATAGCGTGCCGATCGCATCTGCCGGGTCCTGTCCTCCATCATAAGCTCCGGGCTGTAATTCATTATCCCCGATTGAAGCATTGTTGATGTTAGCATAAACATGATTATTGCTTAATGCATAGACATTCCCCTGAGCATCCTTTACACGGCAGCCGATTGTACCGGCAGTGATATCCGGATGCCCACTCGACACACCGATTGGAACGGGTCTTGAGAAACGAGACGTTGGATCACTATAAATAACGAATTTACCGGTAACTTCCTCTTTTACCGGAATTCCATCGAGATCCGCCGGAAGTTTTGCAATTCCTTTTTCTGTCGTAAACACCTTCACCACAAGGCGTCCGTTGTCATCAAGACCGGTGGCAGTCCCCACAATACCCGGTTCCTGCAGCAGCCGCCCTGTATGGCGATTCTGGATCTTGATCACATTCATAACATCCGGATGCGCTTTGCTTAATGAAGTCATGGCATCGGGAGAATCTTGTCCCGACAAATTTGCCTGTGTCGGCAGGTCTCGCTGGCAGGCAACCCAAACCGCCAAAGAGGCGAATAACACAACTACCAGCAGTCCAATAAGAATCCTGGAACCATTCTTATTGTTTTTTTGCATGGCGTTCCTCCTTCTGTTTGTTAGTTAAAAATTTATTTTATTAAAAACAACGCATGTTAAGAAAGTACGGGTTTTCTCGTTTAAATGCAATAATAAATTTAAAATTATGCACTTTTATAAAGATAATCGTCTCTTTCAATTCGTTTTTTATTATGCTCGCTCTATTTTGAAAGGCAAAACAATTAAATAAAAAATATTCGAGATCGCTGCGCTGTACCATGAAAAAGCGAGATAATCTGCATTTAATAAAATAATAAAACAAAGCATCGGACATAAATTCAAGGAAAAATTTGAGAAATGATGAATGGTATGGTTTTACTTAATTACAATAATGGTGTTTTAAAAAGGGAAGAGGTGAATATACATCGATATTCGAATATATTCACCTTTTTTTCGATATATTTAATTCGCGAATTCTGGTTTATTAAAAATGGATATATTTTCAACTAACTCCAAATTTTATTTGAACGTTATCCATCCGTTGCGGGCGCCTCAATCGTCTGGTTCATCTTTTCTAAAAACACATCATAATCGACATAACCGACTTCCCGCAATTCTTTTAATTCTTTTCCATCAGTTGTTATAAAAATATACGTCGGCATTCCGGTTACTTCAAAATAATTCATGAAGTTCCGGACATTTTTATCCGGTGCGGTGCAATCCACTTTTATCATGGTGAATTCTTTTGCCTTTTCAATAATAACCGGATGTTCAAAAGTCTCCCGATCCATTTGTTTACAGGGGGCGCACCAGTCTGCATAGAAATCGAGTAAAACAGGTTTTTCCGTCTGTATGAAATCATTCAACTGCTCGTTTTTATACTCAATCCAACCAATAGATGGCGGCTTGGATTGAATCGCGTTATTCGTTAAAGATATTCCAAAAATAATAACCAGAATCCCGAATATTGCCCGACCGATTTTGAATCCTTTTGTATAGCCCGGTTCATGATCCAGAAATCCCAACAGCAGGCCTCCGAAAATAGCGAGCAATCCGAAGAAGAAGCTTTGTTTGTCATAAATATGTTTCATCTGCGGCAAAATAAAATAAAGGGCCACCCCGATCAGTAAAACACCAAATAATTTGCGGATCCAGACCATCCACATACCAGATTGCGGCAATTTGTTTAGCAGGCTTGAGAAATTCGCAAGAATCAGATATGGCAACCCCAGACCGAGTCCCATGATAAAGAATAGTAACGTGCCTTTTGCAACGATCCCTAATTTTGCCACCAACCCGACAAGACCGATAATAATTCCGGCAGCACATGGTGCAATTACCACTCCCACAGTCAAACCCATTATTAATGCACCGGCAACTCCTTCTCTGGATTTGCCGAGCTTTGCCGTCATCCACGCCGGGATGGTAATTTCAAAGGCGCCGAACATGCTGGCAGCCATCGCCAGGATAATTGTGGTAATAACGACTACAAACCACGGATTCTGAAACAGAAATCCCCACTGTTTTCCTGCGAGCCCGGAAATAAGTCCCAGCAAGGCAAAGATGAGGGCGATTCCTAAAACATAAGCCACGGAAATTGCAAATGCCGATCCTTTTTTGCGGCTACTCTGCCCGCCAAAATATCCGACTGTCAGCGGAATGACAGGATAAACACAGGGCGTTAAATTGAGCGCCAGTCCAAAAATAAAAAAAGCCATAAGCGCGTAAGGCAATCCTTTTTCGATAACCTGTTTAGCTCGCAGTTCATCCGTCGTAAAACTAACAGCAGCTTGATCTGCCGGTTCATCTTGCTTAGTGACAACTTCTGCGGCAGTGGCAAAAAATTCCTGATTGACTGGTTGAACCGATTGTTTTGCGTCAACAATTTCAACCGGGACAGAAAAATCTACTTCCGCTGGTGCAAAACAATTCTCGTCATTACATGCTTGATAACTTAGCGTTCCCGTTATTTTGATCGTTTTCATCTCAATGTTGTTGGCGAGCGTTATTTCACTGCGAATAACGGTTTGACCTTCGTACACGGCAATTGGCTGATCTGAGTACGGAAATGTCACCATTTCTGCATCCGGATATTCAATCGCTCCAAAAGAAATTTTATTGATGGGATTAAATTTCAAAATTGTTGGTATTAAATATGTTTCTGATGGCTCATGCGCATTAATATGAAACTGCGGATCAATATTTACGACCACTGCGATGTTGACTGTTATTCCGGGTTGAACTTTATCTAACGACAACTTAGCGTTAATATCAAGTATGTCCGTGTCAAAAGAACCGGTTTGAGCAACGAGAGGAAACGCCGCCATCATTAACAATATCAACAACTTTAAGTAAGCGATTTGCTTAACCATATTAAAGTCTCCTTCTGAAAAAATTGAACAAGCATGATTTTCATATAATAGATTAGATGCAAAGAACTCTATTTTTCTTCATATAGAATTAAAGCAAATCTAAAAACAAAGTTCCGGCTATTTGTTAAAAACAGTAATGATTATTTTGAAATTGACTTGACAAAAGTACAGAATTTTATTAAATTTTAATCAATCAATTGAAATCTATAATTTGGAGAAAATTTAGATGAATACAAAAGATGAAAAGAAAAAGGAACCGCCCTCAAAACCTAAAAGCGCAAATCGCGGCAAAAAGAAACAAGACGGATGGTTTGTTCGTAATCGGACATTATTCGCATTATCCATTGAGACACTGGTTGTAATCATTCTCATCTTGTTAGCGTTCTGGTACTTTTCTTATAAAGTTACCCATCTCAATGATTCATTTGTCAATTCTAACACAGAAATTAAGCGCCTTGAGCAGAAATTAGATAGTTTATTGGTCGCACAAAATCAATTGCTGGCCAAAACCCTGGAGCTGCATAATGCAATTGCGGAACAGTCGCTCAATAGCGCCGTTACTGACGATGCGCCGGAAAAGGGAAAACCGGTATCTCGGTCAAACCCTAAAAACGTCACTGATGCGTCAGAAAAAGAGTCTTCACTATTTTTTGCATGGGAGACCTGGCTTGTTATTATTCTCATCATTTTCGCGAGTGTATTGGCTTATTACGCGCTGCATAGAAATACGAAAAAAGATTTTGATGATGCGTTTTAGAATAATTCTTTAATAAAGTAAAAACTCATCACCCCAGATGCGGCAAGTTTAATGGCAACGCCAAACATCGTCCCGATAAACACGCCCCAGCCTGCTTTAAGCGCATCTGGGCTTTTTTTTCCGATAAATATCTCGCCGGCAACTGCTCCCAGAAACGCGCCGACCAGCATTCCGAACGGCGGAAAGAAAATGATACCGAGAATCATTCCGATAACAGAGCCCCAAACACCGGATTTTGTAGCTCCGTATTTTCGGGCGCCGGCAACCGGTACAACGTAATCTAATACCGTCACAACAATCGTTACAAGCGCCCAAAAAATTAGTTCGTTTGTTGTGAACGCTGCTCCCTGTTTTGCGAGTTGTAATAATATTAACGCGAGATAACTTAACGGGGGCCCCGGAATCGCGGGAATGATACATCCAAGAATTCCAAGTATGATCAAAATGAAACCAATAATGATTAGAATAATTTCCATTTATGCTCTCCAATTTTAATATTCACCAGCGCATTCATTTAAAATGAGAATACAATATAAAAAAAAATATATTGCAAATCAATAAAACTTTTTATGAATGAAATTTGTCTTATAATCAAAAATAAATAACAATATAAATTTCCTCCTTAATAAATTCCTTGCTTTTAAGTGCCTGATCGTTTATCTTTTGACTGAAGATAAACGTGAAGACGAAAACGGAGTCGGATTATGCAGTAGTCTGATTCCGTTTTTACTACTAAAACCCCGCTTTAAATAAATGACAATGATCAATATCCATTTAAAACCAAACAAACTATCATTATGAGAAGAAATAAAAATCAACTCCATGAATTTCTCAGAAAAAATATGGAATTAGCTGCAAATGATTACCAAATGATTCAATCCGGTGATCGGATATTAGTGGGATTATCTGGGGGCGCCGATTCTTTTACGCTGCTTGCTTTATTAACAAGTCAAAAAATTTATCTTCCCTCTGATATTTCAATTGTTGCGGTACATCTCGACATGGGTTTTAAAAACGATGATGCTGATATTAAAAAATTACGAGCTTTTCTTGATAACAAAGAAATTGAGCACCATATTGAGAAAACAGATTTCGGACCATTATCCCATTCGGATTACAATCGGCATAATCCTTGTTTTCTTTGTTCCCGGCTCAGAAGAAAGCGGCTGTTTGAATTAGCTAATAAATACGGGTGTAAAAAAATTGCTCTGGGACATCATAAAGACGATATTGTTGAAACGCTACTTATTAATATGTTTTATGCCCGGGAAATTAGCACCATGATGCCAAAACAGGAACTATTTGAAGGCATGTTTTATATCATCCGACCGTTGAGCTATATCTGGGAGAAAAAAATCAAGGAATATGCAAGCCACCAAAATTTTCCATTGTTTGATAACGACTGCCCAACGAGTAACGTAAGCAAACGAGAAGAAGTAAAAAATTTGCTTAAGGAATTATCAAAGAAAAATAAATTGATTAAAGAAAATATTTTCAAATCAATGAAGCACATTAAGCGCGATTATTTGTTATAAGTTAGTCCACGTGTAATATTTACATTCCTAATAAATCTCTATAAGTTATTTAATCACATGCATTAAGGTCATATCAAGATAATTCCGCTTGTAATTTCGATACATTTTACATTGTTTGTTGACGGCTTTTTTATTTTATCGCTTTGGCTTAATTCATTTAATTACAGACGTTAACAGTATTAATAATTGTTTTGGCATTGCACTTGCATGTTTACGACGTAAATTATATTTTATTAACCGGAGGTTTTATCTCATGAAAAAACTGATCATTGTCTTGTCTATCATAATTTTTGTTGTGATCGGTTTTAATAATGACATTTATTTATTCGCTAAAAAATTATTTTTAGATGAACCGAGCACACACAAAATTGAAGCGGGAGAATATCTCAGTAAAATCGCCAAACAATATTACGGCGATGCCGATTATTGGCGGGAATTGGCGCTGATCAATCGAGCGCCGAATTCTGACCTGGTATTTCCTGGTGAGGAAATAGTATTACCGAGCTCAGAGACGATTCAAAAGATACGTAATACACGCTGGTTATCAAAAGTTAATAACTATGTGAAAAATCAGGAAGAAATCATCGCACGGGCTAACGCGGGAGAAAAACAGGAAAAGCTTGCCGCAATGCTGCCAACAGAGTCAGCAGAACTGGAAGTTAGTCAGCAGAAAAAAGTAGTCGGCGATGAAAACACAGGAACATCGGACGATGAAAAAGCGTCATTTCCGTATCTGCTCGTTGGCTTTTTCGTTTTCGTCGTGGTAGCAGCAACAGTTGTTGCGTATTTTTACCGCAGGAAAAAACAAGAAGAAGAGCCGACACTTGTTGATGATGACGATTCAGAACCGGATTATAATGATTATCTGAACAAGAAAAAAGAGGAAGAAAAAGAGGAAGAGTTTGTGTTAAATTAGCATTTTGATTTCTCAAAAAAACAGATTTTTTTAAAACCAGCATAGCTGGGTCATCAACCATCAAAAAGAAAAAGGAGACCAAATTATCATGGTCTCCTTTTTCAATTTTATTCATTAACTTCGTTTATTTTCAATCTGAAACTCGTTTGAACATGGCGACCGCATTTCCTGACTTTTTGATTGTTGCATCAATTCCCATTTTGCTGCCTGTGCTTTTCATCCCGTGTTTATGAGTTGCCGAGGGATCAAGCGAACTTGATGATTGGTTATTTAATACGATTAAATCCGAACCTGCCTGAAAGCGGGTCGCGATAGCCCATTCTACACTAAGCGGATCTTTTATATCGATATCTTCGTCAACCACCACGCAATGTTTCAATGATTTATGAGCAGCAAATGCGGCCTGGATTGCTTTTTTTGCATCAGTTGTATACTGCTTTTTAATTTTGATAACCGCATGCAACCACGCACATCCGCCTGGCGTGATATTAACGTCCAGACATTTACACTCTGTATTCACTTCGTTATAGATATCAATTTCTTTTGGCATTCCCATTAACATACGGTGTTCTGCTTGTCCTGGCAACAATGCGTGGTATATTGGATTTTTGCGAAAGGCTATCCGAGTTATTTCAATGACCGGTTGCCGTCGTACTTCATCCCAGGTCGAGGTGATATCAACAAATGGTCCTTCTTTGTCCGTCCTGCCAGTAAATTTACCTTCCAGAACAATTTCGGAGTCAGCGGGCACATTCAAATCAACTGTTTTGCAACGCTGTAACATAATACGATCCAGCCGGGCAGCGAGGTCCATTTCGTTGACATTCATGTTGGGCGAACATGCGGCAGCTAATAGCACAGCAGGCGAAACACCAATGCATATAGCAACGTCCGCTTTCTCATCGCTATTTTTAAGGGCTGTATGCAGGCCCCGGTTTTCAACAACCCGAACTGTACCCTTTGTTGAATTTATAATCATCAATCGGTGATAAGAAAGGTTTGCCCCAAACTGCGGATCGTTTACGATCCAAACACCGGCTGTTACATAAGGACCGCCATCGCCTGAGTAATGGGTTAATATTGGCAATTGTCGCAGATCGACCGGGTTGATTTCTGACTCACCGTAGATAGTATTGCTTATTTCAATAGCAGAATTGCCATGTAACATTTTTTCGTTTAATGAATACAGGAAATTATCTGCTGGTATGTTCAAATATCTGGCATATTTTTCTCGGGTGCAAAATATATTTGCAGCTACCGACATGGTGTTTACATTTTCAAGGAGCACCGATTTTGGTTCAAACCGAATAATAAATGAGGCTGCTTGAATGAACGGATTTATTTTTTGTGCAATGCGTTCCAGTTGTCCCCTTTTTTCTTCTTCAAGAACAGAGCTTCGAAAGTCCATAAATATTATTTTTGGTTTAAAGGTGATTTTAATCCGGACTGAGTCCCCAGCGGCGATATAATTGATTGGGAATTTTCAACATATCAAGCACTTTACCCACAAAAAATTTAGTCATATCACTGATTTGTTCAGGTTTATGGTAATAGGCGGCAGTTGGTGGTAATATAATGGCGCCATTTTGGGATAGTTTAGTCATATTTTCCAATGCAATGGTAGAAAACGGAGTTTCGCGTGGCATTAAAATAAGTTTTGATCGTACGCGCAAGACATTTTCTGCGGTTCTTGTAATCAAGGAATGACTATAACCAGCCGCGATTGCTGCGAGGGTTTTCATGGAACAGGGTACTATTACCATTGCATCCAAAATGAACGAGCTGCTATTAAAAGGGGCCATCTGATCAAATTCATCATAATACACGACAGATGGTGGTTTAACGTTCATACCCAATTCGTGGCGAATAACCTGACGAGCATTGTCACTGATTATCCCATATATCGTGTGTCTGGTTGCACACAATTCTTCCAATAATTTAAATCCGATGGCTACTCCTGAAGCGCCTGTCATTGCTACTAATATTTTCATTTTTTATTCACACCTTTCAAAGTAGTCAAAAACGTTTGTTTAGCTCCGGCCTGGATTAATTTATCAGCTATTTTACCAGCTTTTGCGCGCGATTCTGCCAAAGCGACCATGCACCCACCTTTGCCAGCGCCGCATAATTTTGCGCCTAATGCGCCATTTTCCAGTGACTGCCGGATAAGATGCTCCAGCTCAGGGGAAGATACACCTAATTCATCGAGTAATGATTGATTTAAATTCATTAATCGCCCTAATTTCTCATTCTGACCAAAACGAAGTGCATCCAATCCCTGATTTGATACAGAGCCGATAGCCTCGAAAATAGCTTTACATGAAGCTCTATTTTTTTTATATCGCTCCGCCACATTTTTAACAATGCTAGCTGTATTTTTGCCAATTCCGGTATCACCAATCACAAAGTGGAAAGTTTTTGAACGGAACATACTGAATCCACGCTCTTTTTGAAATAAAATAGGGCTTTCCAGGGAAATTACAGCATTATCAATCCCACTGGGTGTTCCATGATGGAATTTTTCCAATTCATACGATAAATCGATCAGTAAAGATTGGGCTAAATCTTTGTCTAAAAATTGATAAAGTGCCTTGATCAGGCTAACACTAATTGCGGCGCTGCTTCCCATACCTCGCGCAATTGGGATGTCTGATGAAAGCGACAGCCTCCACCCTTTGTACGGATATTGCGAACGTGTTTTATCCTTAACAAGTTGAATTGCCTTTGCGATATGTTCTATCTTTTTTGGTACGGATTTTTTTTTGAAAGAGTACTCAATGTCAAGGTCATTTGCCCGAATTACAGGAACATCCGAATTTGAATCGGTCTTAATAGTCACGAATGCTCTAACGTCATTCACAGGAATTGCAATCGCCGGTTTATTATAAACAACCGCATGCTCTCCGAGGAGAATAATTTTGGCAGGTGCAGAGGCTTTCCATTCTTTCATAAAATTTTATTTTTTCTCACGTTCTTTTTTTTCTTCTTCCAGTTGTTTTGTTAAAAGTGGTTTTAAAATTTGCTTTGCCCGGTCATAACGCACTCGACCTTCATGCGCCATTTGATTAGCCACCTTAATGGCCAGTTCACCAAATGCTCCGGCAAAAATAGCGACATTTCGCGCGTGGAGAGTCATGTGTCCTTTTTGGATGCCTTCTGTAGCTAATGTCCATACGGCGGCAAAATTTTGTATTAATCCTGCGGCGGCAACAACTTTGGCAAGTTCCATACTGGTTTCAACCTTCATAACTTTCAGGAGAATTTTAACTCCCGGATGCAAATTAGTCACACCGCCGACAATTCCGACAGCCATTGGTATTTCAAGCTCGCCAATAAAACGTCCCCTGTCATCACGATAATATTTACTAACAGATCGGTATCTGCCATCCCGCGCCGCGTAAGCATGTACACCGGCTTCAACGGCACGCCAATCATTTCCGGTGGCAATTAACACGCCATCGATGCCATTCATTACGCCTTTATTGTGCGTGGTTGCTCGATGTGGATCTGCATCTGCAAAATGATATGCTTTAATAATACGATCTGCTGCCTCGTCGCCGCTGTAACCGGCTCTGGCAAGGCAATCGACATTATCCAGAACAAACTTTACTTTTACCATGCGTTTGTCAGCAAAATTCGAAACAATCTGACAAATCACGTTGCCATCGGCAATTTCAGCCATGATCGGTCCCAGGGTTTCGGCCATTGTATTCACTACATTTGCACCCATCGCATCACGGGTGTCAACCAGAATGTGAACAATAATCATTGTTCCGCTCTCTGTTTCTAACAACCGAACCTCAATATCACGAGCGCCGCCACCCAGTTCTACAAGAACCGGGTCTTGTTTATTTGCCAAACGAAGCAGATCTTCCTTTTTTTCTTCAATGCGTTTTTTCCCGGCCTCCGGATCCGAAGAATCCACAATTTGAACCTGGCTAATCATTATCGGGTCTGTGGATTCAGCAGTAAGAAGACCATTTTCCCGAATCAAACGTGCAGCATTGCTGGCTGCTGCAATAACAGAAGATTCTTCTACAACCATTGGAATAATATAATCTTTGTTATTTAATCTAAAATTCACAGCCAGTCCGATTGGTAAACCAAATACGCCAACAGCATTTTCAATCATCACGTCTGCTAACTCAGCCGTTAATGTTTCCTTTTTTAACATCCACTTTTCTTTAGTGCTCAATTGATAAAAATCATCAAGCTTTTCCAATCTTTGAGAAATATCTAATTTATAAAATCCGGGAAGTCGTGAGCTTTTTCCATTGACACTAACTTCATCTATTTTTGATAACTTATCTACGGAACTCATCGTTATAATCCCTCAGCAATTTAAATGATTTTTTTGAAATGTGAATTGTTGAAAGGTATGAAAAAAATAAATAAAATGCAAGTGGTTTGAATTAATTTTGGCAGCTTAGCTTATCTTACAACCGTCATCTTACGAGTTGTTTTGAAGGAACCTGCACGCATCTGATAAAAATATAATCCGCTTACAACAGGCACGCCGTCATTGTCTAAACCGTCCCAGGTTACTGTGTAAAACCCGGCTTCTTTTATTTCATCAATAATAGTCCGGATTCGACGACCAAGAACATTATAGATATCTATATTCACGTGAGATTGTACAGGAAGTTGATACCGCAACAAGGTTATGGTATTAAACGGATTCGGATAATTGGGGAACAGGTTGAAATTTTCAGGCATTGGTGTTTCAACAGTAATCGGATGATGTGTTTTCTTTTTTCCGTTTTTGCAAATTTCTTCTATTTTATAATAAAACGTTTCGCCAGCAGTTACAGTTTCATCAATATATGAATATGACCCTTCTCCCACAATAACATCGTCATTAATTTTAATAAAATTATCCATTGCCTGGCGACTGCGGTAGATATTGAAACCGAAATTTTGCATCTCATAACCGGTTTCCCAATAAAGCACAAGATAGCCTTTCGTATTACGCTCGGCATAAAAATTTGTCAATTCGACAAAAAGAGGAAGATAGCGGAAATCATTTTTACTTTTGATATATTCAGAAGCTTCCTCGTTTTGACCGATCGCTTTCATCCGCCAGAAATATGATTGCTGTTTTTCCAGTTTATTATAATTTTTTAGCTGATCACATCGAATGGACGTGTCAACATCCACTGTATCACTTACAATAACGTTGCTAAATAGTGTATCTGTCGAAATTTGGACTACATACCGGTATGCGTCGCTGTCATCGGGGTTCAGTGAATCGATGCTCCATATAAATTTATCTTCTTCACACATTTCTTCCTGATTGATCGGAAAGATCAGTTCGGGAGATGGCAAAACAGCACGAGCCGGCTTATTCTGTAAATGCACACACCATTTCACAGTGATTACAGTATCGCGATCAGAAATATAAACCTGTATCGAATCAGCCGAAAAAATGGAATCACGTGCAACATAAAAAAACGTTGAATCGTTTTCAGTAACCAGCTCTTTCGCATTCATGAACCAACGAAAGGATAATGAATCTGCAAGCGGATTGTCAATCTTGGCTCCAAATTGGAGACTGTCTCCGCGAAAAATTGTTGTATCATTCGCGGGAAAACAGGAAATTAATTTTATCGGAATTCGCGGTCGATCATTCCAGAGACGCCAATTATATGAGCGACTCGTATCATTGATCATATCAATCACAAAAATCTGAATGGTATCGATTTTTAATCCAACTGAATCGGGTTTATAAGTGTAAACCGAATCAGAATGATCAAAAATGAGCTTGCTGTTAAAAAACCACACGTATTTTAAAGAATCATTGTAACGGCCTGATGTTACTGACAGACGAAGAGAATCCCCTTTGGTGACAAAAGTATCAGCTTCCGGCAAAAATAGTAATTCATCAATAATTTTGCTGCTGGAATATTTGGAAATAATCCAGCGATTTGTTGCTATCGTATCCTGGTCAGCCCCATGAATAGTAACCGCTAATGTATCCTTTTCCTGATATTTGTGTTTACAAAAATAGAGATAGGTGGAATCGTCGTCATTTTCGATAAGCTGCTCGTTCAGGAACCATTTAAAATAAAGCGTATCGATATCGACATTGCTGATAATACTCTTAAATAATAATGAATCCTGAATTGCCAGTAAGGTATCTGATTTCGGATATATTTTAAATTCCGGCAACCGTTCTTCAGGCGTCGGTGGCAAAACATACCACGCAAATTCGATCATCGAGTCATGTTTAACATCCTGAATGCGAACATGAACCGTATCGGCTGTACCGGAAGAATCGTTTTTAAAAAATGAATAGCTACTGTCCTGATTATTTTCAAGGAGGGAATCATTTTTAAACCATCGAAAAATAAGAGAGTCCTGTTCCTGATCTTGGACAACGACTGAAAAAACTAACGTATCTCCAAGGAATGAAAGAATTGTATCCCGGGGAAGATATGAAATGATCTCTGGCATATTATTTTCTGGTTCATACTTTTCAACATACCAAATAATTTTTTTGTTATAATGTTTGGATGTGTCTGAAATTACGGTAAAAATCGTATCGATTCCATTTTTATTTTGAATTGGGATAAAATTAAAAATCGAATCATCTTCTCCTGCAATCAACGAATCATTCATAAACCATTGAAAGATAATCTGCTGGGATATTTCCCCGGCAGTGTACACAGAAAACCGCAGTGTATCATTATACGAACATGCTGTATCCGTGCCTGGCGTGTAAGATTGAATTACAAGCACACTATCCTCGCCATCAGGTTGATATTGTGCGTCTATTTGCATGGAAGAGTCAATTAAAGAATCCGCATAGGAGATCGCAAGCGAATCAATTATCTCTCCGGAATCAGGAGCGATGTCCAGGAACAACGAATCATAGTTCGAACGAATCGATGTATCGCTTAACTGATAGCTCAATTCTAAAGAGTCAGCATCTGCATCATTTAGCGAATCTGTCTTGTCTAATGAACGATCTGACAAATATGTTTGGAGACTCGAATCTTGAATAAAAATATCTGAATAATTTTTAAATACAGAATGAATCAACATTGAATCTGTTGCATTTGAATCGATGTGGATTGATTTCAGGTATGAATAGAGTGAATCATCATTATTCATATATTCGACAAAAGACGAGTCAGCATACATTGATAAATATCCATTATATTGCAATGTATCAACTTTAAACGCCGAAGAATCCCCGCTCAATCGATAGACATAAACTCCTGCGCTATCAAAGACAATCGGTTTGGTTATAAACCATGATTGTATCAGCATGGAATCACTTTTTACGTCGCAAATAACAGCCGTGACAGTATCGGTCGTATGGAAATCGTTTTTTGGTTTATATATGAAAGCCGTGTCGCCGGTAGATTTCAATAAAGACCAATTTTGAAACCATCGTATTTTAAGTAGTGTCTTACAATTTGTATCGATTGAAATTATTACTGAATCATTATGCGCCAATATCGCATTCGAATTTAAAAAAGTTTTGTTTTTTGTGAGATTAGTTCTTTTTGAAGACGATTCTTCATAAGATGAATCATTTTTAAAATCAGGGCATATATTTACGGAGCCTATTTTATTAAGCGTCATAGAATCACAAGAAATCTGGAATTGATTAAATGATGTAAAACGAAACGGTAATTCAAAAGCGTTTCTACTTATGAGATTCTCATCAGAACAGTTATCACCGGTTGAGTCAATTGGTATATATGCAAGTGATGAATCCTCTGGTTCGGAGTAATTTTCGATTTTTAGCGCTATTACATTTTCAGCGGAAATAGTTGCGGATGCACTAAAGGCAATTCTGGATGACATCATACAAATCGAAATGGACAATAAAAGGCTGACCACGCATTTTTTCGAAAATACATTACACCCTTTCATTTCGACGAAGCAAATGTGCATAAACTGTCTCCAGATGCTTGATTTGTTGGAAATTAGAAAGAAGCGTTGAATGATATTTGTTTTAATTTTCGTGTAGATTAATATTAGAGGATTGTATCAATTTTCTATAAATAAACCTCCGTTATTCATTCAAAGCTTTCTTTGTTCTCTGTTAAGAATTAAACGAAAAAATCAATAATATGTTTCTCAAGCTGATAAACAATAAACACTTTTTTTAACATATTCGTAATAAGTTATAATACAAAAAATTTAGATTTTGATTTTAACAATAATTATAATTTTCACATTAGAATATAAGAAATATTTCCGAAAAAATCAAGTCTTCAACTGACATTTTTATCCATTATAAAACGCAATACGCCTAATCGCAGCGATATATGCCAAAAATTTCATTTTGTAATTTTCGTCAAGTAATTTTTCAATTTTTTTACAATTACAATTTTGTTCTTTAATTTCAAGCACTAATATGATATTAATATCATTTATATAATATTATTAAATACTTAAATTAAATTATTTGCTCCATTTTAATTTATAAATTGGCTCACTTGTAATTCGAAACTGTTATTGAAGATTACAATGTTTCAATAAGATTCAAATATTAACGCATTTATTTTAATTGGGAAATCATTTGTAGTTCCTTAACTTTAATATAATTATTGTGTTAAATTTTTATCATAAAAATTGGCATGTAAATTGCAAAATGTAAATTACAAAAGTTATAACATCAAACATCGATTGAAAGATATAATTATCTATTACCAAAAAGAGAGTAACCCTAATGTCATACAAAATTCAAAATATTTTCTTAATTCTAATGCTTTTTTCAGGGGGTTTATTTAATAATTTAATTTCTCAGGAGAGTGGTTTTCTCTGGATTAAAACATTCAAGCCAGGAAGTGCAGAACTATCAGACGCCGCAATTGACAAACAGGCGCTAATTAAACTGGATTCGTTAGTCAAACGAGATGATTTGGAATTTTACTTTTTAGGTGCAACAGATACTCTAAAATGGAAGCAATCCGGCAAAGTACATGAAATTTCTAAAGCATGGGATGAAGCCAAAAAACTTGAGCGGGCAAGTTCATTACGCGAACGATACGCAATAGGCGAAATTGGAACGACAGATGAGCCGATACGAGGCGTAAAGGTCGTGTGGGGGCCAAAGAAACCGAATATTTTTACAATGAAGAAACAGTTAAGTGAATTAGAAATAATGACCGACTCATTGCGAGCGGCGTTAAAAGCAGCCCGTTCTGAGCAGACGAAACAGACCCGGGAAATAAAGGCGCTTGAAGACAGTATTGGCAACCACGAACCGGCATTAACGATGTCATCTGTCGCTGAAATTCAGACAGGTAGTTTTGATTGGGAATTTAAGAGTGGTTTCTTTTTCTGGGGTGCTGGGAATCCGTATGATCTGGCTGCGCCTTATGTCGGGCTCGTTTTGAAACGACAATTCTGGTCAGTCGAATTTCAAGGAGGTTTTTCTCCCTGGTCCCGGGACTCAAAAATAGGTAATTTGAGCGACGCTTTTTTAATGGGCACATTTAACCTTAATTCGGACTATTGGTATGATTTTAAATTCGGGCTATTTTCCGGCTGGGAATTTTTAACAAATTCGGACAACTGGACAATGAAGACGATAGGTTTAACCGCCGGACCAAATATTCACTGGCGATTCCTTAATACCTATATCGGATATAATTTCGGCAAAGTATCGACTCTCATGGAGCAGGATAAATGGGTTCATGGTATTATCATGACAATTAACTTAAAGGTAAAAATAAATTAACACATCTTAGGTAAGGGTGATTATTATGCATCAAGGTATTAAAAACATCATTTGGATTTTATTTTTACTGGCCTGGGGGTGTAGCAAGGCGCCTTTACCGCCTGACTATGAAAATAATGTTATCAATATAGATGGCGATGGTAAAGGAGAAATAAAAGTAACAACAATTGATGTACAGGGTTCTCCCATTCAGGAAGCAAAAATTTATTTGAATGGTGAGTATGTTGGTAAATCGCCAACAGTTATTAAGAGCATTCCGATTGGCTTGCATACATTGCGGGCACAGAAGGAAGGTTATGAAATTTATTCAGAAACAGTTACGATTGACAATGGATTGGCTGTGAGCAGAGAGCTTATTTTGAGAAAACCACCACTAAATACAGGGCAGTTGTTGGTTTCAGTAAATGTTGACTCAGCAAAAACAACAATTACGAATGCACACAATGAACTAATCAAAGAAGCATCTGTCAAAGAATTGTCAATGACGCTTGACACTGGCGGCTATTTTATTCGATGTGAAAAACCAGGGTATCAACTGGTTAATAAGGCAATTACAATTCGTCTGGATAGCACCACGACAGAAAATATTATTTTGGAAAAAGTCCCGGATACCAGTCTTCCACAAATAAAGACCGTGGTTCCGAAAAATGGGATCGCTGATACACCGGTCTTAATCTCATGGGAAACAGCAAATGCGAATCGTGTAGATATTGATTACATTGAAAATCCTGGATTAAATGGCAAGCGCGAAGTCACTTTTAAATCTCTGGGTATGCACGTGGTAACGGCAACAGCTTATAATGATTTTGGAGAAATAAGCGTTTCTGATAGCATTTTCATTGAAGAGTTGCCGAACAATCCACCAGTCATCGAGCTGAAATTCAATCCAAAAGAAATTACGCAAAATGATTTAGCAACAATCAACTGGCATTCTGTAAATGCAACTGAAGTCGCAATCGATTATGTACCAAATCCAAGCCTTTCGGGGCAATGGCAGGCAGTATTTCCAATGAGCGGAACAATAATTATCAATGCTTATGCTTATGGGCCGGGTGGCACAGCACATGCGGTTGACACGCTGTTTGTACGGCCAAAACAAACACCACCCCCGACAATTTCATTATCCGTCACCCCAAAAGTGGCGACGATTAATGAAGCGGTCATTATTCAATGGAATTCGACAAATGCAAACTCTGTTGATGTTGATTTTGTCCCGGCTCCCGGAAAATCAGGGCAATGGCAAACGTCATTTGCTGAAAAAGGTGTTCTAATAATTAATGCACATGCGTATAGTACATCCGGAGAAGCTCATGCAACTGATACAATTCAGGTTGTTGAAGCTAAACCGCCAACTTTGGATATGATAATTACTCCACAAATAGTTGACTACGGTCAGCCGGTAAATATCCGCTGGACCTCTAACGGCCATAAAGTCATTATCGATCAGGGTATTGGCACACGCGGACCAGTTGGAAATGAAGACATTATATTCAAAAATCCCGGATTAAAAAAAATCACGATTGTCGCTTATGGCGAAGATAATTTAACAACCATCAAATCGGACACTATTCGCATAAATGAACCTGCGCAACCTGAATTACCAGTCATTTCCCTGTCGATCTCAGATAGTGTTCAGGTGGGACAACCGGCAACAGTTGAATGGCATTCAATAAATGCCGAAAATGTGGATGTTGATTACATTCAGAGCGCCGGATTGAATGGCAAGGAAGAAATCATTTTTCAGACTCCCGGGACAAGAATTATTTCAGCCACCGCATACAATTTTGCGGGACAATCAACAATTTATGATACATTGTATGTTGTATCAAAACCGATAATTGATCAAATTGAAACAATTTATGCTCCCAGCGGAGCCAAAGTTTGCGCCATTCACCCATCAGGTATTCAATCTATTGATGCAGCCGATGTGTTCATTCAAACGGCAGGTTATTATCGAATTATCGCGGCAGCTTTTTATGACAGTGGAAATGATCAGAAAAATGAAAGCTTTTATTTGTCTGTTCTCGACGCCACTGGCGCAAATCAAGCGCCAATTGATCCCAATGCAGGCCCATACAAAGTAGTGCCGGATGATCCGGGAACTCCTCATGTTGCTGAGCGAGACGCTGGTATGTTTTTCTTTTCAGAGGGAATCAATAAAATTCGCTTGAACCATTATTATCTTATTGCCGATCAATATCCGCAATTTGTTATCAATGGCCCAATTCGGGATGCTGAAAGTATTCAGGTTCTCTACTTAAAATTGGAATTCGTAAAAAGCAAGAATGCAACTCGGTTTGCAGAAGGTTCATAAAAATGGTTTTTAATCTGTAAATAACGTTAATGCTTAACCATTTTCCTCCAAAAAAAGCCGTTGATTTAAATCAACGGCTTTTTTTACTTATCCTCGATATTACGTCGTAATTATTTCAGATGAATAATTAATCTGTTTTCTTTGGGTTCTAGCTCATATTGAACAGGTTCCAATAAATCTATCACCGCTCGTGTATAAACATCATCTGAATGAAATCCCAATCGTGCGCGGATGACAGTACCGCGGAACAGATCAAATTTTCGTTGTTCAGTGAGAAGCAATGTCCTCGGGAAATCGATCACTAAACGATAGGGGGCGCTTAAAAATTTATGCTCATACGTCAATTTACCATTGCCGATAATATGAATTGTAAAATTATCAATTAATTGAACAGCTTTAATACCAGATGCATCTGGCAAGTCAGGCTCCCGCTCACTGGTGTAGATGAGGAATTCCACACGCCTGTTTCTAAATCTGCCTTCTTCGGTTGTATTATCAGCAATGGGTTTTAGTTTTCCATAGCCGATCGGATTGAAGAATCTGATTTTATTGACGTTTTCTCTTTCAGTAAGAAAGGCCATAACATTATCAATCCGTTTTCTTGAAAGCTCGTAATTGTAATCATGCGAACCAATATAATCCGTATGACCAGAGATAAAAACTTTACTATCAGGATACGTATTTAAAATTTCTCCGATTTGATTCATTGTACTGTAATCTTCGGGACGAATCGTAGCTTTGGCAAAATCGAAATTAATTCGCATACTCAGGTGCACTTGTTCAATAGCTTTGACAGTATCTTCAGGCATTGCAGTTTCAACAAGTTCTATTTTACCTTCACTCTCATTAATAATTTTCTTTACTCGTTCCAGGCGGGCTATAAGAGTATCTTCCATTGCTTTTGTTCGTTTGTAAGATTCCTCTGCATCAATCCGTGCTTTCTTTGCTTTATCAATTTCTGTTTGTAATTGTTGGTTTAGTGCTTCCAATTTTCGTTCATCCGGCACATTGATTGCCTTTCCGGGAATTGGCACACCAAATCGAAATAACAGCGAAAAGCGATGTGTTGAACCTTCAAAATTATCTAACGGCGAAAAGGCGTAATCCAGCCTGGTTTCTGAGCTTGCCAGCCAGTTCATCGGAATTAACAGGCCTAAACCTGCCGACCATCGATTGGCATCAAAATTATGAAACTTATATCCGCCACGCATCATAAAAAGGTCATTGATAATTAGTTCGGTTCCGGAGTAAAAACGCGGGTCCTGATCCTGTACGTATGCCGCATCCACATCAACATTCCAGCGAATATATTCACCGAATCGGAAATGGCCGCCAAAGCCGGCCCGATATGTTGTTGGCAATGCTTCTTTATAATTTATAAATTTTAATTTTGTGACACTAAAATTTTGCATTGTGACGCCCAAAGATAAATGTTTCAACCAGAGCAATAGACCCAGATCAAGTCCCAATGCAGACGCTGATTCATTTCCTAAATTTTGCTGGACAAACTTAAAACCACCGCCAAACAAAAAATTTTGATTCAACAATTTAAAGTACGATCCATAACCAAGGGTTAAGGCAATATCATTGCTTTTTAAAATGCTACCTGTTGGCAGAAAATTTTCATCTAACTCAGTTAACTCTCCCTCATTAAAATAATTAAAATCAAAGCCTATCACTCCCATACGGGTTGGCAACGCCAAACTAAAAGCCCCTTGTTGCGTATCATGGATCCAGTCATGATAATTTATCGCCAACATAATGTTGCGAATACTGCCGAGCCCTCCGATGTTATACCGCATCAAGTTGATGTCTTTATAAGCTAATGCAGTATACGCTTCCCCCATTGCAACCTGCCTGGCTCCTGAGTTAATCTGTAAAAAATTCGCCGAGTAAGTTCCGACTCCTACAGCCGCTGATAACGTACCAATGAATAGAAGTAAAGTGAGGAGTGAACTCGTTACTATAATTGGTGTTCGGAGATTTTTTTTATTTTGATTCATAATAATAATTTCCTTAAGTGAACTAACTTCTTTTCAAGGTATATATAGCAAAATTTTATTCATTTTCATTATCTCAAGTATAAATTTCTCATCTAAAAATGATAATTTTTTTAATCGTCTCGAGTTTTTCGGACGTCCCACCGGCCATACTTGTGAATGATCCGACCATTTTGATAAAATACATGCCACTACTAACATACTGATTGTTGTCATTCCGTAGGTTCCACCAATTTTCGGAATAAGCGAATACATTTCTGGGAATTGGTTGCGCCAGATCGAAACGGATTCTTTCACCGGGAATTGTGCGGACTTTTTGTCCGGCGAGATTATAAATGTCAATTCGTTCGACTCGTAGATTACCGATTGCAGATGAAGCCTTCAGCCGCAAAATCGTATGTCTGTTCATATAAAATGGATTTGGCGCGACATCGAAATCTAACGCTTTTGTGGGTATTAAAAATACAGAATCCGGGGGCGTATATCCTGTTCTCATGATGTAAACAACATCCTGTAATGTCACGTTGTCTTCATAGCGTGCAGCGACCTGGTTTCCAGGCATGGTTTGTAACAGAGAATCATTTTTAATACCAGTGGGATTTTGAACGAGCCGCGATCTTCTTTGTAACATGAAATTGCCTGTGTAATAAACATTATTTGAATCTGGCACTTCAACTAAAGTCAAAAATTCCTGATCAGTTGTTTCGGTGTTAAAAACTTCAACTGTTATTGTATCTTGTGCTTCTGTAATATTTCGATCGTGATCGCCGTCAACCCGAACATAAAAAGTATCACCAATCGTCAATGTATCCACCGATATGCCATTAATATCAACTATCGAGAGTTCACCTCGTGTATTTTCAATAATCAGGGCCGAGTCTGCGCTTATATCCGTTGGCATTGTGGGATCCACATAAGAAATAACGAGAGTATCTCGGTTAAACACTTCCAGAAATGTATTTCCGGGAATACTGAAATTAAAAATGACTGCCGGAATTCCATGATTTAACACGAAGTTGCCGTTCGGATCACGTTTAAGACTAATATCCATTTCATCACCACTAAGCAATGTTTTTATTTGTAATGTGATGGCTTCCTGAACAGCGGCAAGATTTAAATCACTCAACTTTACAAATACCTGATCAATTTTCTTTTCAACTGGCGGATATAACGCAGACACCCGATAGTATGAAACCGGCTCATCTTCAGAGTTAATGAATTGTATTAACGCATCTGCGGAAAGGGTGCGATTCCATTCCAGTCCCCAACTCTCAAGTCGAGGGGTCGTTGCTGTATTTTTTGTTGATAATGTCGCGCGCAGCCGAATGCTTTGTTTTCCCTTTAATTGATCCCAAATTTCAAGCGAATTACGGTTCTGGACAGTATCCACTGTTTCCGCGAAAAAATCATTCAACATTTGGCCGGTCTCTGCATCAAGGATACTAATTTTAATATTACGCGCTTCACGTTGAATCGTATTAAAATTCAAATACATCCATTTTGTAATGATATAGCCCTGTTGTGCGGAAATGATGTTTGATGTTATTGTTCCGGGTTGTTTATCATTGTAATAATGATATCGCGTGCGAATATTGTTCAGAATGGGAGTATGCAATGTATCGTTTGACTGAAGAAACGCTTTGAATTGATAATAAGAATGCCCCTGGTGGTAAGCCGGATTTACAGCAGTCACCGAATCAGTAAAGAAAAGCTCGCTGTCTGAAGGTCCTCTCCATTGAGCGATTCCAAGATTTGCAGGATTATCAGATGATCGAATTTGTAATTTAATTTCCGAGTTTTCCGGCATTTCTCCTTCCCAATACAGAGTGTCAAAATTGACAGACTTTCCGATGTTCATATAACCAGAGACGAACGCCGAGTCTGAATACGCCAGCCAGATTGGAATATTCGTAAACAGAGGGGGATAATCTGCGACGATAATTGTTCGATTATCCGGAAGCCTGTCAGCATCTTTGAGATTTTTCAATGGTCGATGATCAAACGACCAGACAACCTGGCCGTCTCTGTTAACTTCCAATAATCTGTTGTTCCCGGCATCACAAATCAATATGTCGCCATTTTCAAGGATATCTGCATCAGTTGGGGAATTTAACATATTGTCGCCATTTCCTTCTTCTCCGGTTCCGTATTGCCAACTAACCACACTATCAGTTATTCTAATTAAAAATACCCGATGATTACCGCGATCGGTTACCAATACGCTATTCGTTCCTGAGTCATACTCAATGTCGACCGGATTCAATTCTCCGGCGTTTCCGTAGGACCACACGATATTGTTTGCACTGGGTTCCACCAGGATAATCCGGCTATTCCCCTGATCACAAATCAGATACAGATTGGTATCAGGCAGGGCCAAAGCATCTGCCGGACCTGAAAGTTGATTTGGTCCCATCCCGCTGTTACCATCACCATAAGTCCATTCTTCATCCCCACCAAGGCGGTCGACTTTTACCACCCGATTGCCGCCAGCATCAGTAATTAATATTTTACGATTACCGTTTTCATAAAAGATGGATGCATCCACTGGATTGATTAATGGTCTGCTTTGTCCGGTAAAGGAAAAACCTGCTTCAATGGGATCATCCGGATCCGTGTAATTGATTTCAAAGACGCGACGTCCGAAACCATCGGTTACCAAATAGAAGTTTTTATTTTTTTCAGAGATGAAGTCTATATCGTTCGCAGCGCTGATTGGAAATTTTTGCAGAGGCCATATTCCATCCTCGCCATATAAAATATAGCGAAATGAATCAGGCTCGTGTATTTCTGAATATGGAATAAGACGAACAGTCGAATCGATAACAACGCCTTGAAAGCTGCTATACTGAGTGAACACAGTATCACCATCACTCCAGCTTTGTTGTTGAATTGCCTGTCCGCTTGCATTTGATACTGCAGTGATAATAATAATCACGATTGAAAGGTATTTTTTCATAATGATATAAACCTAAATCTAAATACATTCTTGTTTAATAAAAAAATATACATAATTTTTTCAAAAATGCAAGTATTTTCTTGTTCAATTAAGATTCTGTAACAACAAGATATTAGAAAAGATCAGAAGAAGTTCGAAATCGAAAAAAAGTGGTAGGTTTATTATCGAAAAAAAACGTATCAGTTTTCATTTTTAAGAACTATTATCCAACAGTTCCATAACAATTGCTGAAGAAACGATACCAGCGGTTTCAGAACGAAGCCTTCTGGCTCCCAAGGAAAAACAGCTAAAATTCCACTCCTGCGCCTGAGCTGCCTCCATCATCGTAAACCCGCCTTCGGGCCCGACAAGTAAAATACCTGTTTTTATTTTAGTAAGATGACTTAATTTTTGTTTCTTTTCTAATATCGCCCCGGTTAACGAATTATTCGTTGCATCCGGATGCGCGATTAACTGAAAATCATAAATCTCTTTACTTTGGAAAACACTCTCCAGAGTCTGCGCTGATTTTATTTTCGGCAAAACGGATCGGGTGCACTGTTTCATGGCGGCAATGGCAACTTTTTCCCACCGATTTAATTTAACATCACTTGCACCTGCAATCGTCCGTTCCGTAATAACCGGGATAAACTGACAAACGCCGATTTCAGTACATTTTTCAATGATTAAATCAAAACGATTTCCTTTGGGAATCGCCTGTGCCAGAGTTAAATGAAAATTTGGTTCGCCCTGGTACCGGCTTTTTTTATGAATTTTACCAACCGCCTGTTTCGTGTTGATATCTGTTAATTCAACAGTATACGTCCCTCCGATACCATCCACGACCTGCACAATATTGCCGACCCGTTTGCGCATTACAACTTTTAAATGCTTCAACTCTTGTCCGGTGAATGAAACAGTATTTTTATCAATATATTCAGGGGGAACATAATAAAAATCGTGTGCCATCACATTGTACCCCAATTCACAATTTGTTGTTATAAAGCAATGCCAATTTCTGCAATGTATTCATGATTGAACTTTTTATCAAATCCGATTTCCAGTCGAAAAATTTCTATGTATGGCAGATGAAAATGTAATCCTGCGCCAAAACCATATAGATAATGTCTTTTAGACAGGGTTTCATCCTGGTCCCAAATTGCACCGTAATCATAAAAGAGTCCGGCGCTAATACCGAATTTGAGATTTCGATAATATTCTTCAAACCCTGGTAGCGCGAGTTCCTCCATATCAAAATAACGAATTGTTACGATTGGGAAACGGTATTCAATTCCGCCGATAATTAAATTTTCACCTTCATGTTTTTGATGGAACTGGCCGCGAATTCGTTCTTCATACCCAAGAAATGTGTGCTCGTACAACGGAATTAAACCATCACTCATATTCAAGCTACCACGGAGCGCCAGAGTCGTGTATGTGGTTACCGGTATGTATGCCCGTAAATCTGCCCCGTAACGAGTATAATTTATCGGGCTTTTATATTTGACACGACGCCACCACACAGAAGCATTAATGCCGCGATGCGGATACTCTTTTAAATCGCGATTATCGTATTGCACGCTAACTGCGAAATTTGGCAAAATATCTTTGTTGTTATCCGACAAATTAATTTGCGGATGCTTTAATTCCATATATCCAAACTGAAATAACAAGTAAAAATAATAACCGAACCGCTTACCAATGAGCCAGTCAATTCCAACGCGTTCATCTTCTGCTCGCTCGTATAGCAACGTTTTGCTTTTAATACTGCTTTTAAAAACCTGAAAATTTGTTAACAGTTTCAAATCACCGCCGAACCAGAGATCACGATAAGCGAATTTAAATTGCGGATCATATCCAAACGCGGCAGTCCAGTTGAGCAGAATATTTCTACCCAAAAAATTATAATACAACAATTTTGCCCCGTAAGAGACTTTGCTCCAACTTCTGTCATTAAGATATAATATCGGCAACGGAAAAAAGTACCAGCGCTCGGTAACAGTAATCATCAATACATAACCGGTGCGCATATCTCCGACCAGATCAAAAATAACCCGGTTAAATAAAAATGTATTTAATATCCGTTTTTGTGCAAGAAAAATTTCTTTCAAAGTCAGTGAATCACCTGCGTCAAAATGAAGCTCGCGTAAAATGACATAATCTCTTGTTTTTTCATTGCCAATCAATTCAATACGTTCAATTTCAACGGAAACCGTATCAGACGCGGCTCTTTCTGGTAATTCCACAGAGTTATAATAAACCTGCCCGAACGCATAATGACTCACCAATACAAGCGTAATTAGTAGAAATCTAATCTTGTTATAAATCATACTGTCAAATTTATCCATCTGTCAAGTATGCTTAAAATTTATACATAATTCGAACTAAGAAATGCCAGGCGTCCTTACTTCGATCAGTTCTTTTTGCAAATTTCATCACAAACATTTCTTCGGAAACAGAAAGGCCAAACCCGACGTCAGTTTTCATCTGAGTTGCTTTTACGTTATCGAATCCTTTCATAATAGCCGCGTCTTTATCCAGTCGCGCCATCCACCCGCTATTTGTGAAAACAGACAGGGAAAGGGCGTCATAAACCGGGATGAAGCCAAATGGCAATTTTCTCAACAAATCGCCGCCGAACAGGTAATTGAGGCTAAACAACAACAGGCGGTTCCCGTTCGCGAATTCTTTCGTATCGAACCCAGGCAATGTCCCCAACCCGCCCAGGTCCATTAAATGCTGCTCAGCGTCACTTCCCTTACGCGATCCCAACATGGCTTTAACCCGCAGCCGTTGAGCTCCAAACGTTGTTTGAAATCTGCGAGCGGTAAAAAACAGACCATCTGTTTGAAAATCATTGAACGTGCGTTCGTAAATACCGTCAATCAACCAACCACTTAACGGGAAAAGCGGATTGTCCCGACCATCAAACGACAGTGTTAGTTTTATACGGGTTTCATTCCCTTGTTTCACTGCCGGATTCATGCGGAATTTATCATCTTTTCGAAAGACTGACCAGTTCGTGTTGCGAGGCATGGATTCATAATCATAATTTCCCGCGTCAAGGCGCATCCGAAATCTATTATCAAACAAATCTTGATTTATAAACGCTTGATATCCTTTTTGCGCAAAATAATCCATATAATCATCATTGAAAAGAAAAGCTGCCAAAGAATTTTCAATCCAGCCGATGTACCAATCATCAAGAGTTGCGGTTGAATAAAAATAACCCGCGCCAATTTGCAATTGATTTATTTGGTAAAACGATTTTTGAATATCCGCAGAATATCGCCATTCCTCATTACTAATGCCATATCCTGCTCTGCCGGTTACAGTGACGCCGGCCAACATTGGGGGATTAATTTTCAGACCGCCTCCCAGAAAGATCCCTTCCACTCGGTTATAATGGATTACCGGGAATGGTTCCAATGTTTGTTCTTCAAATGCTAAAAATGAGGACAGTTCCAATCGCTTTACTTTAAATTGTGCCTCCACATTATTAACTACCAGAATAACCCAAAAAGTGATAATAAGCAAATAAATCGGTTTGAACTGTTTAAATATTCTCATAATAACTCCGTTGGACAGTTAAATTCAATAAAACTTATAATAAAAATCCACAGATGTAATAATAATAAAAAAAATAAGTTAGATAATCAAGCACTAATTTATAAAAGTATTTGAATCCCGCTTTAAAGCTACGAAAATAAAACGATTGGCAATAAAATTTTGTATCTTCTCAATATTTTATGGTAGATATGGGCGCTTGCCGCTATGTCGTA
>CAZCJL010000072.1:0-33987 GCA_964498785.1 uncultured Cytophagia bacterium
TACGACATAGCGGCAATCGCCCATATCTACCATAAAATATTGAGAAGATACTAATTTATTCACATAAAAAATTAATCAATTATAATTCGGAGAGGGATTCATGAAACGATTTTTAAATGTTATCTGGGTGATTGTTTTATTATTCTGCTGTTCGACAGAAAAAGAGGATTTGAGACCGTACACGATTGATGGTAATATCGAAGGTGGGCCGGACGGAATAATTTACATGCAACTCTATGGCCCGGGTTATAAAACGATTGTCGTTGATTCTACGGAAATTAAAGATGGTGTGTTTATATTTAGCGGTCAGATTAAGACTCCAACGTACTATTACTTTAGAATTAATGACAAACGGGTGTTCAATTTTTTTGTTGAACCTGGTACGATTACTGTTGAGGGAAAATGGAATGATTTAAAAAATGTGTCGGCGACCGGGTCTAAAGTTCAGGATGATTTTGATTTATTTTACACGGGACTGGAGAAATGGTTTGAGGAATTGCGCAGGCAAGGCGTCGAGGGAGATGAATTATATGCAAAGAGAACAGATATGATCCGAAAATACGTAGAAGAGCATCCGACATCTGTCGTCTCCGCGCATTTGGCATATTGGGAACTGGTTCACTATGTCGATCTTTCCGAACTTAAAGCCATTGTCGAAAATCTTGATAAATTCCACAATTCAACATTTTATGTGCAACAATTGAAACAACGCATTAACATCCTGGAACGGACCGCCATCGGTCAGCCGGCAATTGAATTCACTATGAATAATCAGGACGGCGAACCGGTGTCTCTTTCGTCATTTCAAGGGGATTATCTTTTTGTGGATTTTTGGGCGTCGTGGTGTATGCCCTGCCGCCGTGAAAATCCGAATATTGTGGAAATATACGGAGAATATCAGTCAAAAGGACTTAATATTTTAGGCGTGTCCTTCGACAAAAACCGCGACGACTGGCTAAAGGCGATTGAAGAAGATTCGCTTACGTGGACGCATGTTTCCGATTTACAGGGCTGGCAAAATGCAGCCGGCAGATTATATGATATTCGCTCAATTCCCGGCTCAATGCTGATCAATCCCCAGGGAATAATCATCGAGAAAAATTTGCGAGGCGAGGAATTGCGAAACAAACTGGCCGAGATATTTACGGAATAATTGCGGCTGAATTATTTTCATTAAAAAGAAAACCACAAAGGTCACAATAGCGGTAAAAAAGAACACAAAATTAATCTTTGGTGGTCTTAAAAATAGCACGGAGTTTCTGATTTTTGAAGAGAAAATCAAAATGAACCATGATAACTCCATCCAAATGGTGCGAACTCACTTAAATTCTATTCGCGAACATTTATTGCCGGTCGGCTATTCAATCAGATGGTATCAACCCGGCGACGAGTTGCCGTGGTACGAAATTCAGAACAAAGCCGATATTTTTAACGACATTACTCCTGAATTATTCGAACAACAATTCGGTCGTGATGCGAACCTGATTTGCCAGCGGCAATTCTATATTTTGGATGACAACGGAGCGCCCATTGGCACCTCCAGCGCCTGGTTTGGCGGAAGCATGCGCGATAACAGTTGGGGGCGCGTGCACTGGGTGGCAATTTTACCGGAATATCAGGGCCGGGGACTGGCAAAACCGTTGATGTCAATCACCTGCTGGCGGCTAAATGAACTGGGACACAGCAAGGCATATCTCACAACCTCTCCAAAACGCACTGCAGCGATTCATTTATATTTGAAATTCGGTTTTGTTCCTGAAATATCGTCCGAAATCGATCGGAAAATCTGGGCTGATTTGAGAGCAACGTTTGATTTTTAAATTTTCTTATAGAACACCGAGGACACGGATCACTCCAGCGGCGAAAACCTGTTGGACATCGTCTCTGATTATGGTTAATTAAAAATCTGTGTTATCTTCGTCTTCCGTGTTCCGATAGCTAATTAAAAAGAAAGGAAAATATAGTGAAATTTCAATTGCTCACGCTATTTGTGGTAATTTTCATTGCTCACTACGACGTTTTTCCCCAAAACTATTCGCAGCATGATTTACCGATTTATAAGGCACGTTTAGAGAAACTATCAGAAGTCGAATACAAAGGAATTCGCAACCTGATTAATATCGAGCAGATCCAGAAAAGTGTGAAAAGCGGTACAAACGGATTACGGCTCGATTTGCGGCATATCACGTATCTGACCGATTCTCGCATCATTAATCCGCTGGAAATTTACGGGATTGTGCATGTGGGTCCCTATCCATTTGAAGTTGCGGAAGAAGATTTTTCGTATAAACGGTTTCATAATTCGGCATTAATAACAAAAGGCAGGGCGGTTATCCCTGTGCATGAGTTGTTCGTCCCCCAGAATAATAGTGAAGATTGGGTCGATTTCGGGCAGGTCTGCATTCGCATGGAATTGTTTCTGGAAACCAGGGAACGTGACATCAATCTTGGCGTTTATGATACGTTCGCATGGGTGGAAAAACAGGGAAGCGAATATGTAAAAGTGCCATCAATTGTGGAAGGTCCGTTGGTAAATATGCTGACCAGTGATCAACCCGAAAAAATAGTTATTTCCTTGAAGACTGATGAGTCTGTAAAACCAGTGATTTATTTGTCAGATGGTCGTACATTTTCGAATGATAAAAAAGAGCAGACCCATGAGATTGAAATTACCGGACTCACGCCTGTAAAAGAATATTGCTACCAGGTGCTTGTCGGTAATCATAAAACAAAGTCATATAGATTTTGTACTGCCCCGTTAAAAAAACAGACAGCGGTTACATTTGCATACTGCGGAGATAGTCGAGAGGGGATTGGAAGCAATATGTACCAATTTATGGGGGCAAATTACGAAGTGATGCACCGACTGGCGGCATTTGCCTATTACCAGGGGGCCGAGTTTTTTGTATTTGGCGGCGATCTTATCAGCGGTTACACGACAAGCCCGATAGACTTTCGCATGCAATTGCATGCATGGAAACAGGCGATGAGCGGATTCTGGCATGAACGTCCGGTGTTTGCAATTATGGGAAATCACGAGGCGCTGTTGCGCCGGTATACGTCAGGCAGGGAGAAAGATGTGGGACTGGATCGTTGGCCATACAAGACCCAAAGCGCTGAAGTTATTTTTGCTGATGAACTGGTGAATCCGAAAAATGGTCCCATACCGGAAGATCCCCGACGCCCGCCGTACAGTGAAACCTGTTTCTCATTTCACTATGGTGATATTTTTTTTATTGGAATCAATAACAATTACTGGTATTCCAACAAACCATATTTATATGGTGGCTGTCCTGAAGGGTATATTCTGTCTGATCAATTAAGTTGGATCAAAAACATGATGGATCAGGCAAATTCCGATCCGTCAGTTCGTTATATTATTATTTTTTGCCAGGAACCATTATTCCCCTGCGGCGGGCATATTCAGGACACGATGTGGTATTTGGGAAATAACAATATTCGGGCATACTTTTTTCGAAATGATAGTCTTATCGGAACGGAACCCGGGATCATCGATCTGCGTAATCAATTGACGCGTTTATTTGCGGCGTCTCCAAAAGTGGCGGCAGTTCTGGGATCTGACGAGCATTCCTATTACCGGTTGCAAATAAACAATGCAGTGCCGATTGGTGATCCGGCGAATGACGATTTGAATAACAATAACCGTATCGATTGGGAAGAGTCGGAAGTCGCTTCGGCGTTGGTGGATTTGGAATATCCGGTGTGGTATATCACCTGCGGCGGTGGCGGTGCGCCTTATTATTCCGAGGGTAAAACACCGTGGGTTGATTATTGGAAAGCACATCAAACGGAAAGGGACGCATATTATTATTCATCCCAGGAAAATGTTATTATTTTTACATCAGAAGAAGATGTATTGAGGATAGATGTTTATAATCCGTATGGAGAACAAATCGACAGCATATCGAATTTGATGGCAATCAAAAAAAGGAATAAATAAAGGAAAAGGTAACGAAAACGAGACGATATTATGGCAAATAAAAAGAATCAAAATGAAATAACACATGAGGAAATCATATCTAAACTGGATGAGCTTTTAGAGGGGCAAAAACGATTGTTAATTGTTCTTCATAATAATCCGGATCCGGATGCCATTGCCAGCGCCTATTGTCTGCGTTATATTGCCGAAAAACGCTATAGTCTGAAGGCAAATATCGCGTATGACGGATTAATCGGGCGGGCAGAAAACCGGGCGCTGGTACGCGAAGTCAAAATACCACTGAAGAATATCAACCGAATAAAATATTCCACGTACGATCGTGTGGCATTGATCGACACGCAACCTGGCGCCGGAAACAACGTGTTGCCGAAGGATGTGCACTGCCACATTATTATTGATCATCATCCCCGACGCAAGGGCTTAACATCAGAGCTTGCGCTGGTAGACCCGGGAGTTGGCGCTTCAGCAACGTTGCTCATCGAAATTCTGAGCGAAACAAAACTGCCCATAAGTACGGACATGGCAACTGCACTGAGTTTTGCCATTAAAACAGAAACCCAGGATTTGGGCCGGGAAACCAGTGAACGGGATATTGACGCGTATTTCAAGACCTACTCCAAAGCATCGATGCATAAACTGGCCCGAATCAGTCTCCCGAAATTGCCGCATTCATATTTTTTAATCCTGGACAAAATGGTGCAGCGTACGCGCATTTTCCGCCATTTAATTTGTGCGCATTTAGGAGATGTACCCACTCCGGAGATAGTTGCAGAAATGGCGGATTTTCTGTTACGTCACGAACGAATGGGCTGGGCATTTTGTTCGGGGCGATTTAAGAATAATTTATATATTTCCATGCGTTCGAGTTCTGTCAGGGCAAAAGCCGGAAAAATGATTAAAGAACTGGTTCCTGACAGAAACATGGCCGGCGGACACGGCATGTTCGCCGGCGGCACCATCTCGTTGAAAAATATGCCTTCAGAAGATATTTCGATTCTGGAAATCAGACTCAATCAAAAATTCGCCAAACTATTAGGATTCGATGATCCCGAGTGGAAACTATTGCTTGAGGATTGAGAATTGATAACATTATTCTTGATATTTTAGAAAAAATATTGTATTTTGGAAAGTATTACAACTGAGTTATATTTCACTTTATTAGCAAAAATTGAGATGAGTAGAAACTTATATAAAATATTTTGTGGAGACTCTAAATACGAGTTAAAAAAAATCCCTGATAATTCGGTAGATTTAATTTTTACTTCGCCACCTTATGCCGATAGCCGAAAAAATACTTACGGTGGGATCCACCCAGATAATTATGTTGAATGGTTTATGCCAATATCTCATGAATTATTAAGAGTGCTTAAACCAGATGGTACCTTTGTGTTGAATATAAAAGAAAAGGTTGTTGGTGGCGAACGACATACTTATGTCATTGAGCTTATTTTAAATATGAGGAAACAGGGATGGCTTTGGACAGAGGAATTTATTTGGCATAAGAAAAATTCGTATCCGGGAAAATGGCCTAATCGATTTCGAGATTCATGGGAAAGGTTGTTGCAGTTCAATAAGAATAAAAAATTCAACATGTACCAGGAAAAGGTGATGGTTCAAGTTGGAGATTGGGCTCAAAATCGTTTAAAAAATTTAAGCGAAACGGATAAAAAAAGAGATATTTCAAAAGCTGGTAGTGGTTTTGGTAAAAATATTTCTAATTGGGTAAATCGAAAAAAAGTCTATCCCACTAATGTGCTTCACTTGGCAACCGAGTGTAATAATAAAAGACATAGTGCAGCATTCCCTGATAGTCTGCCAGAATGGTTTATAAAATTATTCACAAGAGAGAATGATACTGTATTAGATCCATTCATGGGATCAGGAACGACTGTTATCGTAGCAAAAAGACGGGTGCTGTTATGGTCGCGATAATAAACATGATAAAGGAGAATATTTCAAATTTTGTGGCCAGAAATTCTGGTCGTTTATTTCAGGGAATGATCAACTATACACTGAAATAATTGAACCTCTTGGACATAAAGCAAAAGAGAAAAATGAAAAATTCTTTGAGCATTATGCAAGAATTGTTAATAAATTTACATTTGAATTCAGTAAGAAGTATTGTGATGAAGGAGAAATAAATTGGGAAAATTTAGTAAAATTTAATTCATCCCAATCGATTCAATAAAATTTCTAACTAAATTAAGGAGACCTTATGTTGGCCATTGTAAACACGTGGACAATCGTTTTCTAACGGATTGCTTACGGGAGAATTAGCATGTTAATCGTGTTACGAAAGCATAGTTCCTCGGTAAGCAGGATTTTGAACAAATTTGTGAAGAGGAATTATAAATGAATCTAAATGAACTTGGCTGGAATCCGTTTTTTGAAGCACTATTCAGCGAATACAAAGATCAGGGCTATATCCCGGCCCGAGTTTTTCGTGAACATAAAAGCATGTATGAAGTGTTTACTGTAAATGGTGAATTGACGGCATCGTTAGCAGGAAAATTACGTCACCAGGCAACATCAAAAAGCGAATATCCGGTTGTGGGAGACTGGGTGGTTCTCAAAGTGGAAAACAATAACCAAATGGGGATTATTTCTGCTGTTCTCCCCAGAAAAACCACAGTCGTCCGCAAAGCCTCCACTGATCGCAAACGCGAAGGCGGAGGAGCTTTGAAAGAACAGGTGATTGCCGCGAACATAGATACAGTATTCATCGTCAGCGGGCTGGATCAGGATTACAATATCCGCCGTATCGAGCGCTATTTGACTCTGGTGTATGACAGCGGCGCCACACCTGTGATTATTTTGAATAAAGCAGATCTTTGTCAGGATGTGCAAAGTCGTATCGCCGAAGTAGAAGAAATCGCCTTTGGTGTTCCGGTGCATGCATTTTGCGCATTGCACCCGGAAGAACTTGCCCCGTTGAACGAATATTTTTCCACGGGCAAAACAGTCGCGTTGCTCGGTTCGTCTGGTGTGGGGAAGTCCACGATTATTAACAGCCTGTTGGGTTGCGAACGACAACATGTCGAAGAAATCAGTGAATCGCTTGGTAAAGGACGGCATACGACGACGCATCGGGAACTGATTTTTCTGCCAGGCGGCGGTATTATCATGGATAATCCCGGAATGCGGGAAATTCAGTTAATTACTGAAATGAAGGTTTCTGACGATGTTTTTGAGGAAATTGAGGAACTGGCTGAAAATTGTCGTTTTAAGGATTGCCAGCATATCTCTGAACCAGGTTGTGCTGTGCTGGCGGCCATAGAGGATGGAACTCTGGATGAAAAACGTTATGAAAGTTACCTGAAGATGCACCGGGAAATCAAATACCTGGATGAGTGCCGCTATAAATCAGCCAATGTCATTGAAAAAGAAAAATGGCAATCGCTGATGAAAGATAAATTTAAAAAGAAAAACAGACATAAAGACGAATAACATATAGACCTCCTGCAGCGCTTCATTGCAAAGCAGGGGGTCTTTTTTTTGTAGAATAACAGGAGAATAAATGACCTGGGAACAGCGGTGGCATCCCTTGCGTGAGGAATGGGTAATTATTGCCGGACACCGCCAAAATCGCCCCTGGACTGGCTCGGAGCTGACTTACTCAAAACATGACATTCCCGAATATGTACCGGGCTGTTATCTCTGTCCGGGAAATAAACGAGTGAGCAGTGCACGCAACGACGCTTACAAACAGACGTATGTTTTTGACAATGATCATCCCTGCGTAAGTTGGGACGCAGGAGAACCGGACCCCGCGCCCGGTATTTATCGGAATTCACCAGCCCGGGGTATCGCCAGGGTGGTATGCTATAGCCCTAAACATAATGTAACATTAACAGAATTGTCCCTTGATCAAATTGTAGCGTTGTTTACAGTCTGGCAACAGCAATATGTGGAATTGGGAAGTCACCCGGAAATCAATCATGTGTTGATTTTTGAAAATAAAGGAGAGGTCGTTGGTGTTTCCAATCCGCATCCGCATTGTCAAATTTACGCGACAAATTTTGTATTCAAATATATTGAAACAGAGGCCCGGATTTCACAGAATTATTTAAAGAAAACCGGGCGGATTCTATTTCAGGATATAGTAAAAACAGAGCAGGAAGATGGGCGCCGGATTATTTGTGAAAATGAATTGGCAATTGCGTTCATTCCCTATTTTGCAAGATATGCTTATGAAGTGTATGTCGCGCCGAAAAACTCGTATCCGGCAATTTCATCGCTTTCATCGGAAGAGCTTCGAGGCTTTGCCGAGATTCTGAAAAAAGTGCTCATTAAATATGATAATCTGTGGCAGATGCCTTTTCCGTATGTCATGCCGCTGCATCAGGCGCCCACGGATGGCGGTGATTATCACGGATTTCATTTTCATATCGAATTTCATCCTCCGCTGCGAATGCCAAACTTACTTAAATTTTTAGCCGGTCCGGAAATCGGCGGCGGCAATTTTCTTAGTGATACGTCACCGGAATTGAAGGCAACTGAATTACGGCAACAGCCGGATATTCATTATAAACTGAATAAATAAGATAAAGGAAATGTCATTGATTGATTTAAATGAATTGGCAAAAGAAATACAGAAACTGCATGGCATTATTCGGGATTCGGTTATTGATAGATGCGAGAATGCAGCGCTCGAAGAATTGTCTGAAATCAAACAGGATACCACCGGTGATACGATCTATGGCATTGACCGCATCAGCGAAAATGAACTGCTGGAATTTTTTGAAACGAATATCGCAGGCAAATGTCCGGTTGTTTTGATCGCCGAAGGCCTTGAAAATGGGAAAATCGTTTTACCATGCGGCTCGAACGAGGAGGATGCTGCCTGGCGCATTCTCGTCGATCCCATCGACGGAACGCGGGGATTAATGTATCAAAAACGCAGTGCGTGGATTTTAACCGGCATTGCTCCGAATTACGGGAACAACACCCGGCTGCAGGATATTCAATTCGCGATCCAGACGGAAATTCCGCTACTGAAACAGCACCTTTCAGATCAACTCTGGTCGTTTAAAGGACGGGGAGTCACTGCTGTCCGCCATAATCGACTCACAGGAGAAAACAACACAATCCAACTACAACCGTCCCGGGCGAAAACTATCGCCCACGGCTTCGCAATGACGTCACGATTTTTTCCTGGCGCCAGAGACGTGCTCGCGGCAATCGATGAAGAAATTGTGCTGGCAGCGCTCGGTCCGGTTCAGCCCGGAAAAGCCCATTGTTTTGAAGATCAGTATATTTGCACGGGCGGGCAATTTTATGAACTCATGGCAGGGCATGACCGGTTCAACGCAGATTTACGACCATTGATGGAGCAAGTGCTACTCGACAAAGGATTGCGCTCCGGTATCTGCTGCCATCCGTATGATGTGTGCAGTGAACTAATCGCCAGCGAAATGGGCGTGATCATCTGCGATGAAAACGGTCAGCCGCTAAATCCGCGGCTCGATGTGGATTCCGACGTCTGCTGGATCGGATATGCGAATAAAGATATCCGGGCACAGATTGAACAACTGCTAATGGATGCATTGAGAAAGAGGGGGGTGTTGTAAGTTGCAATGTGTTCCGGTTCTTTCTCAAAAATATTCGTTTCACCACGAAGATATTATTAAATTCGCAGGTGAAAATTTTTATCCTGTCAATTTTTTCCCGAATCAAAGGCACAAATCATGTTCAAAATTCTGCATGGCAACACACACGGTTTACCGGATGTTCTCGAATTCCTAAAAACGCTGGAAAATCTTGAAAATCATCCCAATAAAAATGCCCGCGAATTATTTGATTTGCATGAAGAATTGATAATCACCCGCGCACCGGGTCGGCTGGACGTGATGGGCGGGATTGCTGACTATTCAGGTTCTCTGGTACTGGAAACGCCCATTCAGGAAGCAGCGCTGGTTGCTTTACAGCACGATTCTGAGCGAATTATTCGGATCGTAAGTCCGGGGGGAAATGATGGCATGCGTTCTTCCGCAGTTGAAATATCACTCACTGATTTTGAAGAGAATGGGAGTCCTCTTTCGTATCAGAAGGCACGGGCACTATTCACGAAGAATCCGGCAGATCACTGGGCAGCGTATATTGCCGGTGCATTTCTTGTGCTGATGCGCGAAATGAATATTGACTTCCCGAACGGTGCACGCTTGTTTATTCATTCCGATGTACCCGAGGGAAAGGGCGTCAGTTCGTCCGCTGCACTTGAGGTCGCTGCGATGCAAGCAATTGCTGCGGCTTATAATATCATGATCGAACCAATAAAACTGGCTGCCCTGTGCCAGAAAGTGGAAAATCTGGTTGTCGGTGCGCCCTGTGGCATCATGGATCAGATAACGTCTGCCTGTGGACAGGCGCATCAATTACTGGTGCTGCTGTGCCAACCAGCAGATCTGCAAGGATTTGTGAATATCCCGCCGGAACTGGCTGTCTGGGGGATTGATTCAGGCATCCGGCACTCAGTATCAGGTAGGGATTATAGCGCGGTTCGGATCGGCGCGTTTATGGGATATCGCATCATCGCAGATGTAATGAATTTTAACGTGCAGTTTCAAACCGCTGATGAACCGGTTGTAATTGAAGATAATCTGTGGAACGGACATCTGGCGAACATCAGCCCGTCCGGGTTTGAGATGAATTTTGCACATCATTTGCCAGAAGAAATGGAAGATGCGGATTTTCAGAAAAAATATGGCACTATTTCAGATGACGTCACAAAGATTTGCCCCGAACAATCTTATGCGGTATTGAAACCGACGGCGCACCCAATTTACGAGCATTTTCGCGTCCGGGTATTTCGCGAATTATTGAACAACGATTTAAATATGGACACTCGCGTTCTACTGGGAGAGTTGATGTATCAGTCACATGCCAGTTATTCTATGTGCGGATTGGGTTCAGCCGGAACAGACAGGCTCGTACAACTCGTTCACTCTGCCGGACCGGAACAGGGATTGTACGGGGCCAAAATCACCGGCGGTGGTAATGGCGGGACGGTTGCTGTTCTGGGTGATATAAACGCCGAACAAGCTGTTCATAAAATTGCTTATCAGTATCAAGCAGAAACCGGACATAATCCTTTTATTTTTAACGGATCATCCATTGGTGCTGGAGAGTTTGGGTGGTTGAAAGTAAAGCGTAGTTAAACTGTTTGAATAAAATAAGTTAATTCAATTAATTTCTGCGGGCTCTCATCTATATAAACCAAAATATACTTGATGCTTACAAATAATTTTTAATATTTTTCTTGATAGTTACGTATAAATAATGTATATTATTACGTAAACTTTAAGGAAAGAATTCATGAATACAAAATTAACATTAAATATAGATAAGACCGTCATTGATCGTGCAAAGGAGTACGCTCAAAAAACAAATCAAAGTCTCTCGTCACTAGTTCAAGGTTATTTTAAAGCTATTGCTGAAAAACATGATTATAATGAAGATGATATATCACCACTAGTACAAGAAATATCAGGAATAATTAAATTAGATGATAACTTTAATCTCAAGGACGAATATCATAAATATATAATGGAGAAATATTCCTAGTGCTAAAAGTATTTATTGATTCAGATATTATTTTGGATTTGTTTGCTAAAAGAGAACCTCATTATGAACATGCAGCTCAGTTATTTACCTTAATCGCTCGAAAAAAGATACTTGGTTACAGCTCGCCTGTTATATTTGTAAATATTCATTATGTTTTGCGTAAATTAACTTCTCATCTCGTGGCAATTGAAAATTTACGAAAATTAAAATCCCTAATAAAAATTTTACCGATCGATGACAGAGTAATTGAACTCGCTCTGAGTTCAAAATTCAAAGATTTTGAAGATTCAGTTCAGTATCATACAGCCAAATTAAATGAAATTAAAATTCTGATAACTAGAAATAAAAAAGACTATAAAAACGTCGATATAACTATTTTAACTGCTGAAGAATTTTTAAAAATACTAAAAACTTTAGAATAATTAATTACTAAATTACACACAATTATTTTTCGATAATCCAAACAGATCTCAAAAATATAAACCTACAACTCTCCTCAAGTAAATCCAAGATAATATTTCCCCGCTGATTTACCAAATTTATTCAAAAAAGATTGAACATTCAGCTACCTGAAATTGTAATATTAACTAAAAGGAGTGAAGTTGTTTAACGCAAATTATTCGTATCATTATGAATTTAATTTTGCTGTTTGAAAACGATTTTATCAGTGGCACACAGGAAGTGCACATCGATGATCACCGATTGAAACATATATTATATGTCCATCGGGCGCAGGTGGGAGATACGTTAAAAGTCGGGATGATGAATGGGAAAATAGGAACAGGGGAAGTCATTTTTAAAAGCAATTCCGAATTAATTATGAAAGTGCAGTTAACAGAACCCCCTCCCTCGCCGATTCCCGTGACATTGTTATTAGCATTACCACGCCCAAAAATGTTAAAACGTATTTTGTTTACAATCAGTTCGATGGGTGTTAAAAAGCTGTATCTGTTCAATTCATATCGAGTGGAGAAGAGTTTTTGGCAAACGCCAATTCTGGCGCCGGATAAAATGCAAAAGTACCTGATTTTGGGATTGGAGCAGGCGCGGGACACAGTTTTGCCTGAAATAGCGCTTCGTAAAAAATTTAAACCATTTTTTGAAGATGAAGTCCCGGAGATCAGAAAGAATTCTCTGGCTTTGCTTGCCGATCCCGGAGCAGCAGAATCCTGTCCGTATGATATCAACAAACCAGTGACTTTGGCAATCGGCCCGGAAGGGGGATTTATCCCGTACGAGGTAGATAAAATAGCGGAAGCCGGTTTCAAAACTGTTGATCTTGGAAAACGAATTCTGCGGGTTGAAACCGCCGTTGTCGCCGCTCTGTCGCGATTGTTTTAAATTGAACTTTATTTGAAATTAATTAAAAGATCATGAATAAAATGAGGTAAGCGTGAAGAACTCCCGATTGGTCTATTCAACAGAATCAGGTAAAATGTGTCCGCGATGTAATAAGCCAGTGGCAGAATGTGCCTGCAAAAAAGTAAAAACCGTGCCTGATAGTGATGGTACTATTCGCGTGCGCCGGGAGGTGAAAGGTCGCAAGGGGAAAACTGTGACTACAATTTCTGGCGTCCCATTGATGTATGATGAGTTAAAAGAGCTGGCTACTGCTTTAAAACGTTCTTGTGGCAGCGGTGGAACAGTTAAAGACGGAATTATTATCATTCAGGGAGACTGGTGTGAAAAGGTCATCAATGAACTCAGTCAACGTGGCTTTACTGTGAAGCGAGCAGGCGGATAACGGGTGAATGAAAATATTGAAATTTTAGCATTTTTTTCTTTGTTATTTCATCTGTTTTTGTTATATTTATAAATTAAATAAATTGCTTTGTGCATGATGATAAATAATGTAAATTCGTATTTACCACCTCTATTTCTTAGAAACGGGCATCTGCAAACAGTTTATCCATCGCTGTTTCGAAAACGTGATGCCGGATTTTATCAACGAGAGCGCATTGAGACACCGGATGATGATTTTCTTGATTTAGACTGGTCCCGAACAGGAAGAGATAAGCTCGCGATAATTTCGCACGGCCTGGAAGGAAATTCCCAGCGTGCGTATGTTGTCGGGATGATGAACGCGCTCAATAATAGCGGCTGGGACGCCCTGGCCTGGAATTATCGTTCATGTAGTGGCGAACCGAATCGTCAACTTCGTTCCTATCATAATGGAGCAACAGATGATTTGAGCATTGTCATCGATCATGCGTTAAATTCATTTTCTTATAGATCGGTTGCGCTTATCGGATTCAGCATGGGCGGAAATTTAACACTGGTGTTCCTTGGCCAGCAGAGTGTTAACATTCGCAACGAAATTAAAGCGGCTGTTGTATTTTCTGTTCCCGCTGATCTGAAAGCCAGTTCAGAGGAGCTGGCGAAATTCAAAAACCGGATTTATATGAAACGATTCTTAAAGATGCTTCATCAAAAAATTACGGCAAAAATGAAATTAATGCCTGATGCAATCAACGATGCCAATTTCCACCGAATAAAAAATTTCAAAGATTTTGATGACCGATACACGGCCCCGATACATGGTTTTAAAAATGCCGAAGATTACTGGCAACAATGCAGTAGCAAACAATTTATTCCATCCATAAAAATTCCCACGCTGATCGTCAATGCTCAAAATGATCCGTTTCTTGCCGATGGTTGTTATCCGATTGAGGAATCAAACAAAAATAGACACGTGTCTCTGGAAATGCCGGAACACGGCGGTCATGTTGGATTTGTTGAATTTAATCGGCAAAATGTATACTGGTCTGAAAAACGTACACTTCACTTTTTAGATGCAACGTTAAAAAATAATTAGATATAATCTAAAATCAAACGTAAGGAGAAGGTAATGAATATTGAACATGAAAAAACCAAAGATGTACTTAAATGGTTTGAGGAGATCACCAAAATACCACGCTGTTCAAAGAATGAGGAAAAGATTGCGAGCTGGTTAATGACCTGGGCAGAAGAAAATAATTTTGAAGTGAACAAAGATAAGGTCAATAATCTGGTGATTAAAGTACCCGGATCTCCGGGATATGAAAATTCACCGCCAGTTATTCTTCAGGGACACATGGACATGGTGTGCGAGAAAACACCGGACTCTGATCATGATTTCACAAAAGATCCCATCAAGCTTGTGTATGACGGTGACTGGCTGACAGCAGATAAAACTACTCTCGGCGCTGATAACGGTATCGCAATCGCAATGGCAATGGCAATGGCGCTGGATAAAGATGTGGCACATCCGCCGTTGGAATTGTTATTTACTGTGGATGAAGAAACAGGTTTGACCGGCGCAAATAAATTGGGATCCGATTTTCTGGAAGGCCGAATTTTAATCAATGTGGATTCTGAGGATGAAGGCGTGTTTACAGTCGGTTGTGCCGGCGGTATCAACACCTATCTTTCGATGCCGGTGAAACAGGAAAATATTCCGAGTGGCTACAAAATTTATAAAATTACTGCCGGCGGAATGAAGGGCGGGCATTCAGGGATCGATATCGGAATGGGAAAAGCAAATGCAATCCGGATTCTTGGCCGGGCATTGTTCCATGTCTGCAAAGATGGCATTGATTTGCGAGTTATGGACATCAAAGGTGGCAGCGCGCATAATGCCATTCCGCGAGACGCATTTGCGATAATTGCTCTACCCTCAGGTGAATTTGGCAACGCTGAAAAAATTATTAAGGAATATAGCGATGTCTTTAATAGTGAATTTAAAATTACTGATCCGGATTTAAACGTGTCGATAGCAGAAAGCAAAGAAAGTGCTTCCAAAGTATTAACAAGTGATTCCACAATTAATGTGATTCATTTTACTCTTGCAATGTTGCACGGCGTGGCAGCAATGTCGCCCGAAATTGATGGATTAATTGAAACTTCCAATAATTTCGCCAATATCAGCATTGAAGACGGGAAATTAAAGGTACTGTCCAGCCAGCGCAGTTCAGTGGTCTCCAAGTTGCAGGAGCACACAGCACGCATCGAATCACTGGCGAAATTAGCCGGTGGTGAAGCAAAAAGCGGTGACGGCTATCCTCCGTGGCAGCCGAATATGGAATCCGAATTGCTGGCAAAAAGCACCAAATTGTACGAAGAGCTATACAATAAAAAACCTGTGGTTGAGGTGATCCATGCAGGTTTGGAATGCGGTATCATTGGTGATAAATATCCGGGAATGGATATGATCTCTATTGGCCCGGATTTAAAATATCCGCATAGTCCGGATGAAAAAATCAGCATCACAGCAATCGGAAAAGTCTGGGATTTTATGGTTGAATTGTTAAAGACGATGAAATAAAATTATTAAAAAATTTGAACAACAGGGCGGAGGTGCATTCTCAGCATCTCCGTTTATTTATTGGTAAATTATTTTGATATTACTATGTCTTATATAAAAAAAACATCGCAATATTTAAAATCGCGTAAAATATTCCGACCGACCCTTGTTTTAGATTCAAATAAAGTGCGGTCAAATATTGAACAAATGGCGTTTAAAGCTCAGAAATCCGGTGTGGAATTTCGGCCACATTTTAAAACACATCAGTCCGCGGAAATCGGGGATTGGTTTCGTGATTACGGCGTCGATAAAATCACGACATCATCTTTGGATATGGCGTTGTATTTTGCTGAAAATGATTGGGATGATATCACTGTCGCCTTTCCGGTGAATATCCTGGAAATTGATAAAATCAATATGATGGCTGGTGATATCAAATTAAACCTGATGCTGGACTCTGTTGCTGTTGTCACTGCACTTGAAAAACAACTGAAATATCCGGTGCGCGTCTGGATCAAAATTGATGTTGGTTACGGGCGGGTTGGGATTCCATGGAATGACGGGGCTGCAATAAAAAATCTTTTTGAAAAAATTTGCCGCAGTCATTTGTTGAAGTTTGCCGGTATCTTAACTCACAGTGGTCATGTTTATCAGGCAACATCGACATCTGAAATCATGCAAATCCATACACAAACTGTCGAGCGGATGAATCACATAAAAAATACGCTTGATTTGGAAAATTGCCCGATTTCAATCGGCGATACGCCGTCGTGCAGTCTAATTGAAGAATTCACCGGGATTGATGAAATCAGACCTGGTAATTTTGTTTTCTATGATTTGATGCAGGAAAACTTCGGTGTTTGTTCGACGGAAAATATCGCAGCGGCTATTGCCTGTCCTGTTGTCGGGAAATATCCTGACCGGCGGGAGTTGGCTATTTACGGCGGAGCAATCCATTTTTCCAAAGATTATCTGATTGATGACACCGGTCGTAAAATTTACGGATATATCACCTATCTGAAAGACGGGCGATTCTGCCCGATTTACAAAAACGGAGCTGTCGTCTCGCTTTCTCAGGAACATGGCATCATTCGACTGGATGATGAGTTGTTTGATCAATTAAGTATCGCTAATATGGTTTTAATCTATCCGGTGCATAGTTGTTTGACTGCAAATTTGTATCGCGAATATAAAACGATTCAGGGTAAAACGATAACACGATTATAAAAGAATCTATTGAGGCACATAATGAGTGAAGGTAGTTTTAAGCAAGTCAATAATTCGGATGGCAAAATATACGGACCGCGGGCACTGTTGGTCTGTGGATTTGCCCCGGCAGATCAGGAAATATTTCTGGAAATGGTTGATGAAAACGGAATTCAACCATTGCCGGTAGTATTTGTTGTAGAGACCCAATTAGAAACTACTCTCGAAAAGCTCGTAAAAGCAGAACATAAATCCGGATATTCGCTGCCATCCGAAATGGCCCAAGCTGTTATTATATCCGGTATAACTGAAAAGGAACTTCACCACATTATCAATGGTTATAAAAGGCTTGGTTTGCCATTTCCGTTATGGGCAACATTAACACCGGTTTCAGAAAAGTGGATATTAAGGGATCTTTTGCGCGAGTTGGAAAAGGAACGAGAAGCCTTCCGAAAAAGAAAACAGTCCTGATAAAGTTATCACTAAATTTGGAATATTAATAAATGCAAAATGTCGGTACAATTTTAAAAAAGATAGATACAAATTTTCTCAAAAAAAAATCCCAAACGATCTCTGAGTATGATATACAAAAAGCCACAGACAACGCGGATGAGATTGAAGAAAAATTTCGCAGGAACGGCGCGTTGGACCGTTTTATTGAAGATGGCAAATTGATGTTGTCATTTCTTCGGGATTACAAAAGCGGAAAATACCGGAAAATACCGTACTGGGTCGTTGCCGCGATTGTTTTCACGCTGCTGTATATTCTAACGCCATTTGATGCTATTTTTGATTTGATTCCCGGTATCGGGCAAGTGGATGACGCGGCAGTAATGGGAATATGCCTGTATATGGTAGAACAGGAATTGCATCTTTACAAAACCTGGAAATCGAGTTGAACAAATTCGATGTGATTGTTGTTGGCGGTGGCGCTGCGGGTTTATTAGCAGCAGGTGAAGCAGCTACAGCAGGCGCCCGAACAGCAATTATTGAAAAAATGTCTCGGCCTGGAAGAAAACTCCGCATCACCGGAAAAGGACGTTGCAATCTCACAAACATTGCACCAGTTTCTGAATTTATTGACCATTTCGGCAAAAATGGCCGGTTTTTACGCCAGGCGTTTCACCAGTTTTTTAGCGATGATTTAGTTGCGTTTTTTAAAAAATTGGGCGTGGTGACTGTTGTTGAACGAGGTGGCCGTGTTTTTCCGGCAGATAATCAAGCGCAGCGAATTGTGGATGCATTGGTGCAATGGAATCATAACAGTGGCGTCCGCATCATTTCAGGAACCAGGGTCATCGGAATTTACCTCGAAAAGAATGCTGTTACAGGAGTTATGACAATTCCTGCTGGCATTGAAAATAAAAGCGCAAAAGCTACGTTTTATCAGTCAAAATCAGTTGTGATTGCCACGGGTGGCTCATCATACCCCGGAACCGGATCCACTGGTGATGGATACCGCTTCGCAGCAGATACCGGACACACGATAGCAGACATCCGCCCGGCATTAGTGCCGTTGGAAGTTGCCGGCGAGGTTCCTAATGAGTTGCAGGGACTGAAGCTGCGAAATGTCTCTGTGACTATGTTCATTAATGATAAAAAAAATGCAACCGAATTTGGAGAGTTAGAATTTACACCTCACAGTGTTTCGGGGCCGATCATATTAACTCTCAGCAAAATTGCAGTTGATGCACTTAGAGCAGGGCAAAAGGTTTTGCTGACAATCGATTTAAAACCTGCACTGGATCACAAAAAGCTTGATGTGCGATTGTTACGTGATTTGGCCGAATTTAGCAATAAATCTTTTCACATAATTTTAAAAAGATTACTACCAGTCCAATTAATTCCTGTGTGCATAAAACAAACGAAAATTCCAGGCGATACTGCGGGTCACCAGATAACAGCAGAGCAGCGGAAGCAATTACGAATGTGGCTGAAAAACTTTAAACTGGAGATTACAAGATCCCGGCCAATTGAAGAAGCATTGGTCACAGCCGGCGGAGTAAAACTTAGTGAAGTGAATCCGCGAACTATGGCGTCGAAATTAGTTGAGGGATTATTTTTCGCGGGCGAAGTTCTTGATCTGGATGCGGATACCGGTGGTTATAATTTGCAAGCAGCGTTTTCAACTGGTTGGCTTGCCGGAACGACGGCTGTTAAATATTCGCTGCCTGATAAATGAAGATGTAAACTCAATGAAAACTCTGTACCTGATGCGACATGCTGAATCCGGATGGAACTTCTCCCATTCTAATGATTCTGATCTCTCGTTGAGTTCAAAAGGGAAAAAAGAAGCCAGAATAATCGGACAATTTCTCTTCGAAAAATCGATTAAACCGGATGTGATTATTTCCAGCCCGGCCCAACGAGCTTTTTTTACAGCGCAGATAGTCGCTGATGCCGTGGGGTATCCTCACTTTTCGATTGTCACCAATAATCATATTTATGGCGCTACAATTAATGATCTGCTGCATGTGGTTCATAAAATTGCTGATCTATTTAATAGTGCATTAATAGTTGGCCACAATCCGGCAATCTCTCAACTGGCAACCTCTCTTACGAATAAAAAAATTGATCCGATGTCTACTGCCGGATTATTTGCATCTGATTTTGGTGAATCGTCGTGGATCAGAATAAATTATGGGAGCGGAACTTTCAAATTTAATAAAGAACCTGTGAATTATACGTAATTTATATTTCAATGTCCCGCGATTCGGTAATGCGATGATTTTTTAGATTTCTCTACAACTTTGGTGACATGGAAATATTATTTTTTGTTGACATTTTACTTTAAACTTTGTATTTTAGATTTTTATGTGATAAAATGTTAGTGCTTATACTACTTTAATGAAGTTGTTTAATGGAAGGTTGGAAAAATGAACAAGATTGTGGTGGATGCCATGGGTGGAGACTATGCTCCTGATGAAATTATTGCGGGTGCGGTTGATGCATGTAAAATCGAACCGGATATTCATTTGATACTTGTGGGAGACCGTGGTAAGATATTACCTTTACTTGATCCGAAGGATATTCATTCGGATCGCTGGGAAATTGTCCATACAACAGATTATATTAAAATGGATGACAAACCAAAAGAGTCGATTGATGAGAAAGAAAATGCATCGATCAATATGGCATGTAAGTTGATCAGAGACCGGAAAGGCGATGCATTGGTGAGTGCAGGGAATACGGGAGCAACAATCATTTCCTGTTCCAAATACGTACCGCGGATGCCTGGTGTTGAGCGAGGTGTTTTAGCGGCCATTTTTCCGGCAGCGAAAAATAAAAAAGATGACCCCGGGATAACGATCATGCTCGATGTTGGAGCTACGATTCATTGCAGCGTAAACCAATTAGTGAGTTTTGCGATTATGGGAATTCATTATGGCAGAGAAATAATGGCGATTGAAAATCCGCGTGTTGGTTTACTGAATATCGGAGAAGAAGATACGAAAGGTCATGACACTCTGATCGAAACAAATCGTCTTTTAAGAGAGATGCCGCAGTTTAATTTCATCGGAAATGTGGAGGGGAAAGACATTATGCGCGGGATTGCAGATATTATCGTTACCGAAGGTATTACCGGGAATATCGTGCTTAAGGGGCTTGAGGGAATGGCAGAAATGGCGATTAAAACAGGCAAGCGTATCTGGGAAAAGAATGCAATATCTAAAATTGGGTTGATGATGTTATCGCCGATGCTGAAAAAAATTAAAAAGCGAATGGATTATTCCGAATATGGTGGCGCGCCTATTCTTGGCTTTCAAAAATTGGTTATTAAGGCGCACGGACGATCCAAGGCGAAAGCAATAAAAAACGCTGTTTTGCTTGCTGATAAATCTGCCTCTGCAAATCTGGTGCACAGTATGGGAGAGGCAATGAAAGAATTTTACCTGCAAATGTTTAAAGATATTAATGGTGATAAAACACGTGCAGAATAATTTTTGATATGCAAACCAATAAAAACAAAAATAAGTTTAAAGAGCCTAAAATTGGCAAAACAGTATGGCAGGATATTCGTCGCGGTGATTTGAGAAAAACATTCAAACAGGACTGGAGAGACCTGTATTATTTTTACCTTGATGATGAGAAACGAGGCAGATTGAGTCAGATGGGACGGTTCAGAAGATTTATGCACATGCTCTTTTGGCTCTTTAAAAGTCTTGTTCTGAAACTAACCCCATTGCGCCGCGTGTTACTTTTTGTTTCAATCATTTTGTTTCTGTCGATGCGGACAATAGTGACAAACGGGAATGTCAGTTCATCAACGGACTTCCCCCTGATAGGGTTTCTATTATTATTGTTTGTGCTTGCGCTCGAGTTGAAAGATAAATTTGTAGCACAGGATGAATTAGCCGTTGGCAGGCAGGTGCAATTCGCACTTCTGCCCAAGGATAATCCGGTAATTTCCGGTTGGGATGTTTGGTTGTACACGCAACCAGCCAACGATGTTGGCGGGGATCTGGTGGATTATCTAAAAATAGATTCGTCCCGATTTGGGCTATCGTTAGGTGATGTTGCCGGAAAAGGAATGGGCGCGGCGCTGCTCATGGCAAAGTTGCAAGCGACAATCAGGGCATTAGCTCCGATTTCAAAATCACTGGCCGATTTTGGCGCTCAACTTAATAAAATATTCTGCCGTGATGGATTGCCGAATCGATTCGTTTCTCTCGTTTATCTGGAACTGAAACCAGAAAATAGCAATATTACTTTTTTAAATGCCGGTCATCTGCCACCGATTTTATTAACGTCGTCTGAATTAAAAGAATTATCAAAAGGCGATCCTGCACTGGGCTTGCAGGAAGAATTGACATTTCGTGAACAAACATTATCACTCATGGTTGATGATATGCTCATCGTATATTCAGACGGTCTCACTGAAGCCAGAAATGAAAATGGTGAATTTTTCGGCGAAACCTGCCTGATGCAATTAATTAAGAAATGCAAAAATTTGACCAGCGAAAATGCCGGAAAACAAATCCTGAATTCAATCGCCAGTTTTATCGGAGACGCCCGTCCGCATGATGACCTCTCTTTAATCATTATCAAAAGGAAAATTAAAAATAACTCTTGATAGACCAAAATACAGATCAAATCGGCTAATAAAGCGTTTTCTATTACTATGTTTTTTAATTCATGTAAATTGCTCTCAATACCCCACTAATAATTCGGCCGTTTCATTTCTGAAAACATCGCCTGTAATTGATGGCACGCTGGATCAATCCCTTCTGAAGTTACCAGTTCGAACATTTAATGAAATATGGAAGTCGGATCCCGATAACCCAACCACATCCAAAAATTATCGAATCGCTTATGGCGCTTCATTTTTCTACCTTTACATTGAAATTGAGGCTGATAGTATTACTTGCAGAGATCGTGGTTATCAGAACGGAGATGGATTTATTTTGGTGCTGTCTGTTCCCCGGACAGATAACAGGCCAACAGATGAATTTTATGTAATGGGATTTTCACCACAAACGCAACGCTACCGCGAATGGCAGCGTAAAATGATCTGGTACCGCAATATCGATTTGTCATTCAAACGTTTGTCTGACGCCCAATTCGAAACAAAAGTCTTAAATGGTAAAATTGGGTTCGAATTATTATTGCCATGGAGGGAGGTGTATCCCTATCATCCATGGATGGCGGAAAGTATCGGCTTTAACCTGACATTTGTAAAAGCGTTGTCAAACCGCGAAAAAAATTATCATTTCGTTTTACTGGATGAATATATCGGCAGTGAACAACAAAAACGTCGCTATATCCGGTTGAATTTCGATAAACCAAAACATGAAAAAATCAACCAGAGCTATTTAATCGCCGAACGGAATAACCTGATGAATACAAACAGCCTGGTTTTGCATTATGCATCGTTCTCACCGAATGGATTTCAGGATACGGTGACTATTTCCATCAACTCGAAACAGACAAAAAAAAGCGATAGCCAAACAATTGAAACATTTTGTCCCAAAGGACTCGCTGTTCATGACCTTGTCCTGGATATATCGCAATTAACTTCCGGCAATTATAGCATAAATTGGTCGGGTGCAGCCCCCGGAAATTTTGGTTCATTTGGATTAACAATTTTGCCCCAATTTGATTTTTACCATCTGGCGCAGGAAATGGATAGTCTTTTATCGCGAATTTCTATTGGCAGTTTAAACACCCTTGCTTTTAAATTACAACATATTTATAAGAAAATGAATTTGTTAAAAGCTTATGATATCTGCCCCGGGATTTTATCAAATATGGATGAATTTTTCAATATCCGTGAACTGGCGCTAAAGGGAGAGGACGTTCTCGCCCATAAGACAGGGCTTCTTCGGCGGGCATATCGCTCCCAATTTGATAATACACTACAACCCTATTCAGTAAAAATCCCGAAAGATTATAATCCATCAAAAAAATATCCCCTGTTCGTCTATTTGCATGGTAGCGGAGAAGATGATCAAAAAGTTTTAGCGTACAAAAAACGGACTCCTGGTAATTTCATTGAACTGGCGCCGTATGGCAGGGGAACATCCACGTGTTATTCCATTGATAATGCACAAACAGATATCCAGGAAGCCATCGACGATGTGATTTCTAATTATTCTGTAGATACAACCCATATTGTCTTGGCCGGGTTTTCTATGGGTGGTTACGGCGTTTACAGAACCTTTTATGAAAATCCGGATCGATTTAAGGCGTTAGCGGTTTTTTCAGGCCATCCTGATCTTGCAAATAACTGGGGACTTAAAGGAGTTCATCCGAATTTCCTGAATGACATAAATTTAGAAAAATTTAACGATATTCCGGTCTTTGTATTTCATGGAACACAAGACAGAAATTGCCCTTATGAAGTTACACAACAATTTGTTCAAAAACTGGAAAACGCAGGAGCGAAAGTCTCCTTTTTTACCGAGGATATCGGGCATGAAGCTCCCGGTAAAAAGATAACACAAACGTTCTTTCGTTGGTTAGAAAATGTAATTCAAAAATAAAACAGGGAATGATTTATGAAAAGATTAATGCGCGTAATAGTTGCTTTTTTAGTGACTGTAAATATGGTTTGGGCGACAAACTCAAAAACGAATGTATTCTTATCAAAAACATTTTCCGGTTTGAAATTCAGAAGTATCGGACCTGCTTTTTCATCTGGCAGAATTGCTGATTTTGCAGTGAATCCGGATAATCACAGCGAGTATTATGTGGCTGTGGCTGCCGGAAATGTCTGGAAAACAACAAACTCCGGCACAACTTACGAACCCATTTTTGATAGTTACGGTGCCTGGTCTACTGCCAGTGTTGTGATTGACCCCAATAATCCGCACGTGATCTGGGTGGGAACCGGTGAATATAACAGCCAGCGAGCCATCGGTTACGGAGATGGTGTGTATCGATCTGAGGACGGCGGCGCCAGTTTTAAACACAGGGGATTGAAAAATTCAGAGCATATCGGTCGTATTATCATTGATCCGCGTAATTCGGCTGTGTACGTCGCAGCACAAGGACCGCTCTGGGGGCCCGGCGGAGAACGAGGTCTGTACAAATCCACAGACAATGGCAAATCCTGGAAACGGATTCTCTATGTTAGCGAAAATACCGGCATTACGGATATCGTGATGGATCCCCGTGATCAGGATGTTTTGTATGCCGCATCCTACCAACGACGACGGCGGGTTTTTACACTAATTAACGGCGGCCCGGAAAGCGCGATTTACAAATCCACTGACGCTGGGGCAAGCTGGAACAAACTCACCAACGGACTTCCCAAAGTGGATTTGGGACGAATAGGACTCGCAATATCGCCTGCCAGGCCGGATATCATTTATGCCATCGTGGAAGCGCACGGCGACGCCGGCGGATTTTTCCGCTCAATTAATCGCGGTGCAAGCTGGGAAAAAATGAGCGATTATATGAGCCGTAGTCCGCAATATTATAACCGTATTATTCCTGATCCAATAAAACCGGATCAGGTGTACTCGCTCGATACGTACACTGTGGTGACCACAGACGGTGGTAAAACATGGACTCGTCTCGGTAATAAAAATCGCCATGTCGATGATCATGCAATGTGGATCGATCCGAACGATACCGGGCACATTCTGATCGGCGGAGACGGAGGCATTTATGAAACCTTCGATAATGCGTCTGCCTGGCATTTTAAATCCAATTTGCCGGTAACCCAGTTTTACAGAGTTTCGGCGGACAACTCGGAGCCGTTTTATTACGTGTACGGCGGAACGCAGGATAACAACAGTATGGGAGGTCCCTCCCGAACAATTCGATCCGACGGTATTATTAATGAAGATTGGTTTGTGACAAACGGCGGCGATGGATTTGAATCCTGCATAGATCCCAAAAATCCGAACATTGTGTACGCGCAGGCGCAATACGGATGGTTGGTGCGTTACGATAAAAAAAGCGGTGAAAGCATTTTCATTCAACCACAGCCACCGGCTGGCGAAGCGTATCGCTGGAACTGGAATGCTCCGCTGATTATCAGTCCCCATTTGCATTCCCGGCTTTATTTTGGCGCAAATAAATTATTCCGCAGTGATGATCGCGGGAATACCTGGCAAGTCATCAGCCCGGATTTAACGCGTCAATTAGACCGAAACACATTGCCGGTCATGGGCAAAAAACAGAGCGTCGACGCTGTCTCGAAAAATAAATCAACATCGATATTCGGCAACATCGTTTCGCTGACAGAATCTCCGCTGGTCGAAGGATTATTTTACGTGGGAACGGATGACGGGTTGGTTCAGGTTACAGAAGACGGTGGCGCACATTGGCGTAAAATTGATAAATTCCCCGGCGTCCATAAAATGACTTATGTTAGTTGCCTGCTAACGTCCCTGCACGATGCAAACACAGTTTACGCCGCGTTTGACGGCCGTAAGAACAATGATCTGGCGCCGCACATACTTGTCAGCACAGATCGGGGTAAAAACTGGAGATCTATTGCAGCCAATTTACCGGACCGGGGATCTGTATTCACTATTGCTGAAGATCATGTAAAACCGGATTTACTTTTTATAGGCACCGAGTTTGGCGTATATTTTACAATTGATGGCGGTAAGAAGTGGACGCGATTGAAAAATGGTATTCCGACAACATCAGTGAAAGATATAGCCATTCAGCGTCGGGAAAATGATCTGGTGCTCGCGACCTTTGGCCGCGGTTTCTATATTTTGGATGATTACACGCCGCTGCGCCATATCACACCCAACCGACTCGAATCTGAAAATATTATTTTTCCGATTAAAGATGCGCTGATGTACATCCAGCAGCGCGGCAAAAGATCCATGGGACAATCATATTACGCTGCAGAGAATTCCCCATTCGGAGCGACCTTTACCTATTATTTGAAAGATACCCTCGAAACTCTTCGTGACCGACGACAAAAAGCTGAGAAAAAAGCAGCAGCACGCGGGGAAACGATACGTTATCCTGATTTCGACGAATTACGACTGGAAGATAACGAAGAACCGCCGTATCTATTGTTCACGATTACGGATGAACAGGGAAATATTGTCCGTCGTTTGATAGCCAAACCCAAATCAGGAATCAATCGTATCACGTGGGATTTGCGCTATCCACCGCATTCACCGGTGACCAAAAAAGTTGATTTATTCAAAGAAGAAGATGGTGGTTTATTGGCTCTTCCCGGAAAGTATTTTGTATCCATGGCAAAAGTTCAAAACCAGGTGACTAATGAACTCGTTCCGGCAACTTCTTTTAATGCCGTTGTCCTGAATAACACCACGCTGCCAGCAGAAGACAGAGAGGCATTAGTTGCATTTCAGAAAAAAGTTTCTGAGCTGGGACGAGCAGTCGAAGGTGCGCTAAAAACTGCGGATGACCTCCGGGAGGAACTTGAGCTTATCGATATTGCATTGCATAACACGACGGGTGCGGAAATGAGTCTGTTCGAACAGGTAGACACAATGAAAAAACGCACCAGTGAAGTATTACATGCATTAACTGGTGATATAACTGTCAGAAAACGAAGCGAAAGTGATCCGCCGTCAATCCGCGAACGAGTTCAGCGAATTTTATATGGCTTCTGGCGGTCCACATCAGCTCCGACACAAACCATGCGCGATCAGTACAAAATTGCAGGAGATGAATTCAGTCCCCAATTGGCAGAACTAAAACAACTTATTGAGGTTGATTTAAACACTTTGAAAAAAACACTGGAACAATCAGGTGCGCCATGGACGCCCGGGAGAGTTCCGATGTGGAACAAATAAACAGGTTGTATTTTTTTCGATAATTGTTTATAATAGAATAACATTTTTCTGAGTTTTAGACAACTTTTAAAAGCTATTTGCTCCGGGATGAACAATTAATTGTTTATTAATTCAGTATAAATTGAAAATCTATCAAAAGTATGAACCATTAAGGAAGGTCAAATTCATGAGACGAAGTATTTTATTATTAAGCTTGTTTTTACTTGTTAGCGTTGTTCAAACGAATGCCTGTACTAATTTTTTGATCACCAAAGGAGCGTCCACAGACGGCTCGACGATGATTACGTATGCGGCTGATGCCCATGTTCTGTATGGAGAACTGTACTACACTCCGGCAGCAGATCATATCGAAGGATCGATGCTGGATGTTTATGAATGGGATACAGGTAAATATCTGGGACAAATTGAGCAGGTCGCGCATACTTATACTGTCGTTGGCAATATTAACGAGCATCAGGTTTCCATTGGGGAAACAACGTATGGTGGTCGCAGAGAATTGAAGAACGATGAAGCAATAATGGATTACGGAAGTTTGATGTACATCGCACTGCAACGTGCAAAGACGGCGCGGGAAGCTATTTTGGTAATGGGTGATCTTGTGGAAAAATACGGATATTATAGCTCAGGAGAATCATTTTCAATATCCGATGCAAACGAAGTCTGGATTATGGAAATGATTGGCAAAGGACAGGAAGAGAAGGGTGCTGTTTGGGTTGCCCTCCGCATTCCTGATGGTTATGTGTGCGCTCATGCCAATCAGGCTCGCATTCGGCAATTTCCATTAAATGATGACAAAAATTGCCTCTACGCCGATGATGTGATTTCTTTTGCGCGTGAAAAAGGATATTTTTTTGGCGCAGATAAAGATTTCAGCTTTGCCGATGCTTATGCACCAGTTGATTACGGCGCACTGCGATTCTGCGAGGCGCGCGTCTGGAGTATGTTCCGCCGTGTGGCGCCATCCATGAATCTTTCCACTGATTATGTAAAAGGCGTCGAAGGATCAGAACCAATGCCATTATGGATCAAACCAGATAAAAAACTTTCGGTGCGGGATGTAATGGAACTAATGCGCGATCATTTTGAAGATTCTGAATTTGATTTATCCGTTGGAATCGGCGCCGGACCATATAAGCTCCCGTATCGCTGGCGACCATTGACATGGGAAGTGGATAGCGTGGAATATTTGAACGAACGGGCAACTTCAACTCAGCAGACCGGATTTTCCTTTGTGTCACAGGCTCGGTCCTGGCTCCCGGATCCCATTGGCGGAGTTCACTGGTTCAGTGTTGATGATACGTACAGCACAGTGTATGTGCCCATTTATTGTGGTATCTCGCGTGTTCCGGAAAGTTACGCCGTCGGAACCGGCTCATTTCATGACTTCACCTGGGAATCCGCGTTTTGGGTGTTCAATTTTGTATCAAACTATGCCTATTTGCGATACAGTGACATGATCCAGGATGTTCAAAAAGTACAACGTCAGTTAGAAGGGCGTTTTCTTGCCGATCAACCCGCGATTGATGAAGCCGCATTGGCACTGTACAAACAGTCGCCACGGCTGGCAGTGGACTATTTGACAGAATACTCCTGCGAACAGGGAAACGCAGTTGTAAAACGTTGGAAAAAATTGGGCGAATTTCTGATTTATAAATATCTGGACGGTAATGTAAAAAATGAACTGGGCAAAGTAACGCATCCCGGTTATCCAAAATCATGGTACCGCCGGATAGTGAAAGAACGCGGTGAACATTTTCGGATGAAAAAACTACCCGGAGAGCAGGATTCACACTAAATATTAATGAGAATTTTCGACAGGATGAACAGGATTAATAAGATATTCATAAAAAAGAATAATTCAAAAAGTTGATTTGGCTCATTGGTAACGTCTAACTTTTTAACTTGTTAATCCTGTTTGTTCTTTTTCATAATATATGATAAAAAAAAGCATAAATTTTATTGCGCGAATCATCGCGTACTTTTTTATTTTTTGGATACGTGTATATCAGGTGATACTATCTCCGCTGCTACCGCCATCGTGCAGATTTGCACCGACGTGTTCACATTATTCGATTGAAGCGCTGAAAAATCATGGCCTGTTTAAGGGGGGCTGGTTGAGTATTAAACGGATTTTAAAATGTCATCCGTGGGGCGGAAGCGGATATGATCCCGTACCTGATAAGAAAACAAATAATACGGAGAAATAAACATGTATTTGGTATTTGATACAGAAACAACCGGTCTTCCGAAAAAATGGGACGCTCCTCTGACTGACCTGGATAATTGGCCGCGAATGGTGCAAATCGCATGGATTCTGTATGATCGCGACGGAAACGAGGTGGAAGCTGTTAGTCATATCATTAAGCCCGACGGATTTGAAATTCCTTATGAAGCACAACGTGTTCATGGTATATCCACGGTTCGGGCAATGGCGGAAGGTGAGGAATTAAACAAAGTTTTATGGGAATTTGTGGAAGCAATAAACAAGGCAACGTTTCTCGTTGCACATAACATTAGCTTTGATGAAAAGATTGTAGGCGCTGAATTTATTCGGGAAAATATTATCTTTAATAATATGGATAATGTACAAAAATTGTGCACCAAAGAACTGAGCACAGACTATTGTAAAATTCCCGGTCCCTACGGCTATAAATGGCCGAATTTGTCAGAGCTTCATCTGATGTTATTTAAAACTCATTTTGAGGAAGCACATAATGCAGAAACCGATGTGAGCGCCTGTGCCCGATGTTTCTTTGAATTGAAAAAACGAAACGTAATAACACAATGAATTTGGAATTATGATGAAAAATCGCGAAGAAAATTGGCTGAAATGGGCGCGGCAAATTCAGGCCATCGGGCAAAGTGGCCTGGCGTTTACCGAGAATCAGTATGATGTGGAGCGATATCACCAGCTTATGGATATCGCCGCGGATATTTTGCAAGAATATACAGAAGTCGAAAAGCAGAGAATTGTTCAGGATTTTCAGTGGCAAAAAGGTTATGCCACTCCTAAAATCGATGTTCGTGGCGCGGTGGTTCGCGATAATAAAATATTAATGGTACAGGAACGGGTTGACGGCAAATGGTGTCTGCCCGGTGGATGGGCAGATGTCGGCGATATGCCCGCAGCAGCGGCTGAGCGGGAGGTGCTGGAAGAAAGCGGCTTCAACGTTAAAGCCGTGAAAGTCGTCGGCGTTTACGATGCCAACCGTGACGGTCGCCCGCTGGAATTCTATCATGCATTCAAAATCATTTTTCTCTGTGAAATAATTGATGGTGAACCCACAATTAGCTTTGAAACCACTGCCGTCGATTTTTTCGATTTTGAAAACCTGCCACCGTTATCATCCAGCCGGACAAATCATCGGCATTTAAATGATGTGAAGGCGCATCTCCGGGATCCCCGTCTGAAAACCATTTTCGATTAATACAAAAAAGCAATAGAACGCGGAAAACACAGATGACACGGTTTTTCACGGATAAAAAATCCAGAATCAAATATCGTTGATCCTTGTTCGGAAATCAAAGATCTGATTTTATCTGAAACAGGTTATGTGCGACGCACTTCCAAAGCGCTCCGTATATGCATCTTCCATAGTAAATATGTCGGAGAACCACTTAATGAGATATGTATCTGAAACCCAGTCAACGATCATCAGGATAATAGTACTGTTTGTTGTGTTCGTGCTAAATAGCATAATTTTTATAGATCACTGGCTCATTCATGCTGTCTTTTTTTCGGGATTAATACTGATCTTTATTATTCTTCATCGTTGGCGCCTGATTCATTTCTCCCTGCTTTTTCTGCTGCTAAGTATGAATGCATTCATTCTCGTGGGTGGATTGAACAAATTACCTGTCGTGGGATTTCTGATACCGTTCATCATTTCATGCCTGTTGATTCTTCCTTTTTCAAAAACAAGAGCTGCACTCAAATGGATTCGGGCGGGGAAAATTGATCGAACAACGATTTTGCTGATAGTCGGCACAAGTGCAGCAGCCTCGCTTGCGCTGATTATCTGGGCGACATGGACAAATCATCTTGGTACCGCGGAACAAATGATGCAGGGATTCACAACAGTTCCGCTCTGGCAAATGGTTTTGATCGGCATCCCGCTGTTTGCGATTTTTAATGCGCTTGCTGAGGAAGTGGTTTATCGCGGTGTTTTGCAAAGTGCATTGAACAACGTTTTCACTTCAAAACCATTAATTCTGATATTGCAAAGTTCTGCATTTGCAGCGGTTCATTTCAGCGCCGGATTTCCGAAGGGCGTTGTTGGCTACATGATGGTTCTCGGTTACGGGATCATGCTGGGCTATTTACGTGTCCGGTCGAACGGGATGCTGGCGCCGCTGCTCACCCATTTTTTCGCAGACCTGACCATTGGCTATTTTCTGGTGGGGTATGTTTTTTTATAAAATCTTAAACAATTAAATTTATCAAGCAGGATTGATGACACACCAATAATTGTTGTCATTTAAGAAAAAGGGAATTATTTTTGCATACGGGTTCATGAAGTGAACAGGCACATCGAAGCGAGTGCCCTTTTGAATGCTGCATCAAAAATTAGCGAATCCGGTATGAAAGAAAAATTAACGATTTTTGTTTTGCTCAGTGTAATATCTGTCAGTTATCCAACCACCTTTTACGTTAATCAACGGCATCCTGTCGCGGGGGATTCAAATCCCGGCACATTCCAACTCCCCTGGCTTTCAATCCAACATGCCGCAAAAATAGCAGCAGCAGGCGATACCGTGCTTGTCGCTACAGGAGTTTATCAGGAACAGGTGAGCATAAAAAACTCCGGAACCGTGGGAAATCCTATTGTATTTCAAAGCATGCCAGGCGCAGAGGTCATCATTGACGGTGCGCAGCAGACCATTCCTGAATGGCAGGGATTGGTGGATCTGTCCGAAAAAAGCCACATCACGTTATCTGGTTTTTATGTACAAAATTCACCAACCACCGGTATCTTCGCGGACGAAGCCAGCCATCTTGTGATCCAAAATAACCATACAATGGATACAGCTTCTTCCGGCATCGGTATCTGGAATTGTAACAATATTACGATTCATGGCAATGAAGTCGAACGCGCCTGTATATTGGGGCAACATGAGTGCATCACTTTTTCCAATACCGGATATTTTGTAATCAGCGAAAATCATATTCACGACAGCGGTCCCGGCAACAGAGGCGGCGAGGGGATTGACATTAAAGACGGCTGTCATCATGGGCAGGTGTTCAAAAACCATATTCATGATTTGCAGCAGATTGGTATTTATATTGATTCATGGAAACGCCACACGTATCAGATTGAAATCACTAAAAACAGAGTTCATGATTGTGAAGGACTGGCAGTGGCTTCCGAAGCCGGTGGATTGCTGGAAGACATTTGGTTCGTCAATAATATTGTCTATCACAATCAACATTGCGGACTGATGATCGGAAGTTGGGGCGATGTGGCTGTTATGACCCGGCCAATGCGAAATATCAAAATCATCAATAACACGTTTTTCGATAACGGCTGGAATGAATGGGGCGGCGGAATAAATATAGAGAATTCTGAAGCAAAACAGATTGTGATTCGCAATAATATTCTTTCTCAAAACCTGTCGTTTCAAATCGCAAATGAAGCGCACATTTCCGAACAGGAACTCATCATCGATCATAATTTAATTGACGGCTATCGAAATTATGCTGCGGAAATTACTGGCGATCAAGTGATATTAGAAAATCCGCAATTTAAAAACAGCGCACATCATAATTTTATGATCATGCCTGATTCGCCGGCAATTGATAAAGGCAATTCAGTTGACAGCCCGCCTGACGATTTTACGGGGATAAAACGACCACAGGGAAAGGCTATCGATATTGGGGCTTTTGAGTATCCCGCGGATATTGACGTAAATGGTAATGGTGCAGCAACCGAGAATCCGTCCGGTTTTCTTATGTACCCCAATTATCCGAATCCGTTTAATTCAGCTACCACGTTCTCATTCATTGTCCCGCAACCAATTCAGATTAAGCTGTCTGTTTTTAATCTTAAAGGAGAGTTTGTGGACGAAATATTTTACGGAAATATTGACAAAGGCAGCCATTCCTTTACCTGGAATGTGAGGAAAAAAACCGGATCTGGCGTCTATATTTATCAATTGCAGGCGTCCACTAATTTTCATACCGGTACATGTGTTTATATCAAATAGCGTTCTTAAGAATTATCTTTTCATTGACAGGATATTTATGCCATTAATTGATCAGTCTTCGGTTCAAAAGAGTTATATTATGAAGAATCATCACTTTCGTAACCAGAGCGACTACCTTATGTTATTCCCCGTTATTTTTCTTCCGAAACTACCTAATGTACTATTCGTACACCAACAGCTTGCCTTTGTGAATCGTTGATTTTGATCAATGTTTTTTCTGCTGATGTAAATATAATCATGCTTCTCTTTTATAGCGACAATTATAATTTCACATGGACAAGCTCTGTGGAAAATTTTCATATTTGTTTTGACTGTATTAACGTTCAATCATGTTCTGCCGGGGCAATGCCCTGCTGAATCGTGAATCGGGTAATGCAGAAACCATAAGCAGTCTGAATATATGACAGACAGTTGTGTGAAATATTTTACCTGTCTGTCAATGTGGCGAGAAAATTATTTTATTTACAAATAAAAGAAAACGTATCCATTCAATAATTGATGGTGTGCATCAAAGCTTTCGGATTCTCTTTAAA
>CAZCJL010000073.1:0-33137 GCA_964498785.1 uncultured Cytophagia bacterium
GGCTCAAACCTCTAATCAATTTGAAGGTTTCTAAAACATAATGATAATCAGTGATTAATAAACAGAAACACAGTCAATGCCATTACTACGGTAGCTACATGTTTCATAGCTTCCTCCTTACATTTAAATGAAAAATAATTAGTTAGAATTTTGTTTGAAATGAATTATTGACACAACCGCAAGAGCTTCCAATGACAATGCCGGTTGTCAATTCTTCCCGATATGATTCCCGGGGATCAACATCACCATTGATCATTTTTAATAAGTATCGTACTGCTTTCGTGCCTAATTCTACAATCGGAACATGGACAGTTGTAAGTCGTGGAGTGAGGAGGCGACTGATATTCACATTATCAAATCCGACAATAGCCACATCCTGCGGAATGCGAACATTGGAATCCCGCGCCGCTTCGTAAGCTCCCAGCGCCATCATATCATTTGCCGCGAAAATCGCTTCCGGCTTTTCAGGCTGGCTCAATAGCCGCATGAATCCATAATAACCGGATTTTTCGGTGAAATCACCGGTAATCTTTAATGACGGCAGGAATTTAATCGAATTTTTTTTCAGCGCGCTCTTAAAACCACGAAATCGATCATCTGCATCGCAGTTTCCTTCAGGTCCCTGAATTATCGCTATTCGCTTATACCCATGACCCACCAGATGCTCGGTAACGGAATACGCTCCCTGAAAATTATTCACATTAAAACAGACGGAATCCGGTACTGTGTTGCCAGCATTCAACAGCACGAGTGGACGTTTATTTTTTTCAATTAATTCAGATAATTCGCCGCCCATTTGCGGGGCCATCAGGATCACGCCATCAACACGTCCGCTGTTCATAAATTCCAGCAACGTCTTCACAATATTTCTTTGGCTGTGGGAGCTTGAGACCATGACATACTGGTTGGAGCGATAGGACTCTTCATCAATACCGCGAATAATATCCATGAAGAATTCATCAACTAATTCAGGCAGAATAACGCCAATGGTATCGGTTTTTTTTCTGGATAAACTGCGGGCAATCGGGTTCGGTTGGTAATTAAACTCTTCCGCGATTCGAAGGACTTTTTTACGGGTTTCTTCCCGCACAGGTCCGTTGTTATTCAAAGCTCTGGAAACAGTGGCAATTGACACACCGGCCTTTTTTGCTATTTCGGTTATGTTAATTTCCAAATGATATCTTTCTTGTAATCGTTTTCACATTATTTATTAATAAATTATCAATAATTAAACAGCAATTATGTAAACGTTTACAGTACTAAACACAATATATGAACATATTTTAATTTTGTCAAGTGATTTTTTAAAAAATTTGTTACTATTCAGCATAGAGCTGTCAGAGCTGTATTATAAGTCTGTTTTTTTGAAAATGTCATTCCGGGCTTGTCCCGGAATCTCCTAATTATTAAAATGTTAGGGTATTCCTGCATTCGCAGGAATGACACCAAAAAATGACTTTTGATACAGTCCCTGACACCTGAAAAGTTACAAAAATTTAAGCAATCATCCTTTCAACCCGCCAATCAGTATTCCGCGAATATAATATTTCTGGAGAAACAGGAACACAATCATAACCGGCAGAATGGTAATCACCGATCCGGCCATCATCAGTTCCGGATCCTGTACATATTCGCCCAATAAATTGGCCAGGGCGACTGGCAGGGTGTACATATCGTTTTGGGTCATTACAATTAACGGCCAGAGAAAATCATTCCAGGTTCCCATAAATGTAAACAGGGCAAGGGTTACCAGAACAGGCTTTGCAAGCGGCATGATAATTTGCCAGTAGATTTTAAAATCACTGGCGCCGTCAATGCGCGCAGCTTCGATGAGACTGTCAGGAACTCCCTGTAAATATTGACGGATTAAAAAGATGCCAAAAATACTGGCCATCCCGGGGATAATAATGCCGAAATACGTATTTAATAATCCCATCTTTTTTAATAATAAAAATACAGGCAGCATCGTTACCTGGCCCGGAATAATCATCGATGAGAGCAAAAAAGTGAAAATTGACTGTCGGCCTTTAAACGCATATTTGGCGAATCCAAATCCGGCTAATGAATTTACAAATAGCGAGACAAATGTCACGGCAATAGCTAAAATTAAACTATTCAGAAAATATCGTCCGACATGGAGTCGTTGAAATAGAAAAATATACTGGCGCAGTGTAAACTTATCAGGAATGAATTTTGGCGGAAATGAACTTGCTTCTCCGGACGTCATAAACGAAGCGCCGACCATCCAGAAAAAGGGGAGAAGTGTCAGGATAGCACAGGCAATCATAATGAGATGCATTATCCCGGAAGTCAGGTATTTGGTTTTTCGATTCATGCGTTACCCCGTTTTTTATTGATTCCCAATTGTATCAAGGCAAATGTGAAAACCACGACGAACAACACAAACGCGATGGCTGAGGCATAGCCCATTTTCCACCAGCGAAATCCCTGCCGGTACAAATACAACACAATGCTCAACGTGGAGTTTACAGGTCCCCCCTGCGTGATGATGTACGGTTCTGCAAAAAATTGGAAATAGCCGATAATCGTCATGATCGTCACAAAGAAGGTGGTTGGCGCAAGCTGGGGAAGAGTTACATGCAAAAATTGCCGCCACCAACCGGCGCCATCGAGACGCGCGGCTTCGTAAAGATAATCCGGGATGGTCTGTAATCCTGCTAAAAAGATCATTGTATGGTAACCGAAATTTTTCCAGATTGCCAGAATGATCAGCGCGGGCATTGCCCAGGTGGGATCTCCCAGCCAGTCAATTGCAGGGAGCCCTATTTTTGTGAGCAGATAATTTATCGGCCCGAATCGCGGATGATACAAATACCGCCAGACCGTCGCAACTGCAACGAGAGTGGTCACGACTGGCATAAAAAACGCAAGCCGGAACATGCTCTTCATCTTTAGCAGCGGGGAATTTAAACCAATCGCGGCAAACAACGCCACGGCAATTGTTAACGGACCGCCGATTAAAACAAAATAAAATGTATTCACCAGCGCTTTCCAGAATAGCGGATCCTGCAACAAATAAGTGTAGTTGCTGAACCAGATAAATCGGGCACGCTGCAAGTTGCCGAGTGAGTAAATGTCGAAATCCGAAAAGCTCATCACAAACGCGGCCAATACCGGCATAAAGAAAAACACCAGCAGCGTCACCAGCGCCGGCGCGATAAAAAAATAGGGTGTATAATATTTAAAACGACTATTCATGATTTGCCTTTCTATGGAACGCAGCGAATGTCTCACTGCATTGCAGCCTTCTTTTGGCTGCAATTGTTAAATCACGTAGCGTTTTTTTTCACCTCTCACGTTTATCCCGAATCACGTTTCACGTCTATCGTCCCTCTTGCAGTCCATAAAGGGACTGCACTCCGGAACGTTTCGTCTCCAGTCTGGCGTCTCACCTCTCACTCCCCCGCAGTCAACAATCCATTCTCAATAAGCCACTGCCGTTTCTCCAAAATCTTATCCACCTCCGCATTGAGTTGTGGGATTGTTTCGTCGAGCGTTCTCACATTAAAAATGACCTGCTCCAGATGCTCCTGTAATTTCACGGCGATTTGTTCCCATTCGGCTATTTTGGGTGTAGGAACAACTTGCTTCAATTGATCATAAAACGCCTGTATTTGTTGATCCGATTGCATCTCCGGTGATTCCCACGCTTTTTCCACGGCTGGTAAATCCCGGGTAATGCGGAAAAATTTTAATTGAATTTCGGAGCGTGACATGAATTCAATGAATTTAAAAGCTGCCTCCGGGTGTTTCGTGTTTTTTGAAATAACAAGACTGGAACCACCCGCGGTAGAATTTTGATATTGACGCCCGGGAATGAGCGCTGTATCCCATTTGCCTTCCAATTCCGGCTGCCGTGTCCGTATTTCCCTGACATTCCAGGGACCGGTGATCATCATCGCGAAAAATCCTTCGGCAAATCCCTGATATAAATTGGAGACTTTTGACATTGTACGGATCGCCAGATTTTCTTCAAAAAATGTGAGGTAATATTCCAGCGCCGCGATAGTTTTCGGATCATCAAATGCCGCGTGGCAGTTATTATCTTTCAGTAACCGACCGCCGTTATTTATGATCAGAATGACCGGCACATACCAGTCGTCCAGAATTGTAGAGAGAAAAACAGCGTATTGTTCTTTATTAGGCGGTAATTGGGTGATTTTGCGCGATACGTCCAGCCACTGGCCCCAGGTGCGCGGAGGATGCGAATAACCTGCCTCTGTTAGAATATCTGAACGGTAAAACAGCAGCCGCGTATCCACGTACCACGGAATACCGTAATTGATCCCTGCGATGATATTCGTATTCCAGATGCCCTCAAAATAGTTGTGCGGTGAAATAATATCGGAGTGCGCAATCAGCGAGTCGAGATTTGCCAGCGCATCAATCGCCTGAAATTCGGGAATCCAGGTGTTTCCCAATTGCCAGATGTCGGGCATGGTATTTCCGGCGTAAGCAGTCAGTAATTTCTCATGCGCTGCTGACCAGGGAATGGATTGAATCGTAATCGTGATGTCGGGATGTTCTGCGTTAAATGCCGGCATCAGTTTTTGAACATGCTCGCCCTCGGCGCCCATAGCCCAGAATGTCAGCTCGATATGCGATGACTTTTCCCGGGTGCAACTGACAAAAACGGAACTGGCGACAACCACCAGTGCGAAATAGAATGTAAATATTTTCGCTTTAGACAAGTTCATATTTTAAATGTGATTACAATTTTAATTATTAAAATAAATGTAACCGTTTACATTTTAAAGTAATCATAAAAATTGGATTTGTCAAGTAAAAAATTTGAAAGGGGGACTGCTTACGATTGCAGTTCAAAAAGAGCCCGTCCATGAACCGGCTGAAAGCGAGGAAATGTCATACTGAATCCGCCGTTTTTTTGACGGTTGAAGAATCTCATACCACGAAAATCGATAAAGACAAACGCATGGTGGTATGAGATGCTTCGGCGGATTCGGCAAAAAACACCACAGAATGACACAAATTTGTTTTTGCATAATAATCAGCTTGTATTTTGGGCAGAAATTATGTAATTTATAATATGATTTTTAAAGCAGAAGAGTTAATATTCGGGAGACATGGTTCATGGAAAATCTATTCGAAGCCGAAATGAACGCACTCGTGGAATCTAAAGTATATCCCAATCGGGAGGAATTAATTCACGATGCATTCAGAGCGCTGTTGCGGGCAAAGCCCAACCTGAGAATCGAAAGCTCGATTTATATGTATTTAAAAAAACAGGTTTCGTTTTCACGGGCAGCAGAACTGGCAGGCTTATGCGCTGAGGAGTTAAAAAATATTCTGTCAGAGCGTGGTATTTACAGAGAGGTGGTTACTTCTTCCAGGGAAACAGTTAAAAAAGCACAGAATTTTTTAAATAACGAGTAAGCCATGAAAGTCATTATCGATACAGATATAGCCAGCGCCTTTGCAAAAGTCGATCGTCTTGATTTGATTTTGAGATTATTTCATAAGAAGGAACCTGTGATTACTCCTGAAATTTACAAAGAACGTCGTGTACCCATAACCTATGGCTACTCATTTCCTCACCTTATCTTGCAAAAATTGAAACTTATTTATCCCATTGATGATAATATATATGAAAAACAAGAAAAATAATATTGGACAAAGTTATTCGATGGCTGATTTAGCAAAAAGCATTAATTACATTAGAAGTTTAAAAATTCAAGAAAAAGAACATTTAATTGAGAAGATATCAAAGAAACAACCGAACTTATTAGCACATGTATTAGCACTGCCATTAGTAGGAGCCTCGTATAAAAATACAGAAATTGTGTTAGAAATATTGATGATTTTATATAACTGTTTTACAGAATTTGAACATAAAAAATTACCAATAATCTCTGAAGATGTTTTAGAATCAATACATGAAAACAATACCGCATTAATGAAATTATTTGAAAATGAATCAAATATTGAAAAGTCAAATATTATTCAGCAAAGCTTTGATGGATATCTTGAGAAAAATGTACTTGCATTTGTAGTTGGCTATTTAAATGATACATATTTTGTAAAAATTGAACAAAATTTCCAGCATTGTATTTTAGCTTCAAAAAATATTTTAGATAGTTTTGTAAAATTAAAACATGGTAAAATATAATGATATTACTGGATATTTTCTACGATAAATATTTGCAATTTAAAGTTGGTGTTCAGAATAGTAATAGGATATGAAATAATTATTACCCAATAAAAAAATCATCGTTGCGAAACGGTTCGATGGCATCATAATCCGGCTTTCCCAGGCAGATTAAACCGGCCATCGAAAAGATGACATCCGCATGTGAAATTGCTGGCGCTGAACAATTTTCCAGCGTCGTTTCATTCAATTTTTGTTTTAGGTTCGTCCGATTATTGAGTAATGCGCCGATCAGCGCTAAGCCGCTATGGCTTGTCAGTGCTTCATTTTTATTTTCGATAATGTAGGTCGTTGGCATCTTTTTCTCCTTTTCTGTCACCAATTCGGTGCTTGTTTTGTCGAGAAAAAGATAAGAATAAATTACATAATAATCAAGTATTTAATTCTGTCTAAAGCAAATTGTTGTCACGGATTCAGGTAAATGTAATCAACAATTCTTAACATGTCAATCAAAAAATCAGGTATGGCTATCAGATCAGATGCTTGAATTTCATCACCACCTGAAATCCCCCCATTCCCTTCTATCCTCAAGTTGATGCGGGTTGCAATTTTGTTTTTCTGCAATTATTTCCAGTTGTTCCGCAAACACCCGGTATTTTTCACTGCTGGGTTCCATTTGATAGAGTAATTTGGGGAGGTATCTGAATCTGGTTTTTGGGGACTTTGCGCGTGTCACATATTCCAGGGCGAGTTCATTGAAAAATTGAATATAATAATTTTCCGGAAATCCTGAAAAGGAGGCGAGCCAATCGAATGCTTCCTTTCCAATGACCGGATCTATGGAAAACAGCGCATGCCGAATGCATTCTTCTATCCGAAACAAATCTGCCTGGTGCGTTCTGTCGGTTGGGTGGAAAGATGCTGCCCAGCGCATCAATCCCACCTGCGGCAAAATGTACGGGAATAGAGCTTCAAAACCGAAGTAAGTCACAGTATCATCTTCATCGTCGCCGAATTCTTTCAGAAACCTGTCTCCCTGACAGGCATGGCGGACATCGTAGGCAAGACCCAGTACAAAATCTGACAACATGTTTTCACCTGCATCAAGCGGAATGCCTTTTTCGAGGTAATGAATCGTTTGATGAAGGCTGTCCAGATCGAGGTAATCGCCGTAGATTATTAGTCCGGCGGCATGTTTGGTAGGTTCGGAAATTAGCATGGCTATTCTCTTTTGAAATTATTTTACATTCCTTGATTTTATGGAACCTTTATTTGTAGTCAGTTATTGAAGTGCAGAACTGCTATTTCAGTAGTTTTATAAATTCTTCGCTGCTTAAATTAGCCTGTCTTATAATCGCTCTTAAAGTTCCTTGTGATCAGGTACAACGACTTGCGAAAATGGATTATCCTTGCGCAAAATGATGTGGTTGCCATGTTGACGTTTAAAATAAAATCCCGATTTTTTTAATGCCTTCACACAATCTTGACCTGAGATTTTTGGCAGTTTGCTCATACTGCAATAACCATTGTATCAAAATTTTCTTCCGGAATTGGCAAATTGTCTTCTTTCAGTGCTTCAATATAGACCTGGATGGCTTCTTTGATATTTGCTAGTGCTTTTTCTTTCGTTTCTCCCTGACTAATACATCCAGGTAAACTTGGGCATTCAGCCACCCAATATCCATCTTCTCCACGGTAAATAATAACTTCTCTCATTTTATTGCTCCATAATTTTCTATGGTTTCAAATTTATTAATTCAAATTCAAAGGGAAAAACCTTTTATCGATAAAATGACTTCTTTTTTTATGCCCTGCTTATCTGTAATATATCTTAAATTCATTTCTGTTGTATTGATCATTGTATTTATCGTTCGATCTCTTTGTTTTGACTCATGAATACGCAACGCTAAAATAAATCTAATCAACAATTCGTTAAATGTCAATCAAAAAAATGGGTGACGTGTTGTTTTTATGCAATCTATCTAATCAGGATAGTTACAACAACTCCCGCGTTGCTTTTCCCGGGATATCCAAAGAAAAACGAATAAGCGAGAGTTCTGTGCTATCATGCGCGGCGGAAAAGCAGAGCGTACGCCCAATGCTGTCCTGCCAGTTGCCGGTAATTCGGGCCGATTCATGGATATGGCCGTGCAGTGTGACAAGCGGCTGATATTTCTCAATAAAGCGGCGGATGGCGATGCTGCCCACGTGAACATCCAGCGGGACATGGTCGATCATTTTTCCGTCCGTTGCGACACGATCCAGATTTGTGCTGTACGGCGGGGAATGGAACAAAAAAACGGTATTGGAGAAGTTCTTTGTATTGCGCACCAGATTTTTCAGGTCTTTCTTGATTGTGCTGTAGCGTAATTCATTTTCATCGACATCCACTGTATGCAGTCCGTCTTCCGGGGAAATGCAGCCTGGATCAACGTAGCGTGACACATCATAACGTTCCCAGTCTTTCAACTTAAATGGCGTCGGCGGGACGCAGGCGTAGCCAAACAGGTGGAATTTTTCATAATGCCTGGTACGGTTGTGGAAATACGTCCAGATTTTTCTCTGCTCACCCGCGATAAAATCATCTTCATGAATCCTGGGATCGTCATTTCCGGGGATGATGAAAATTGTCGGGTATTCTTTCTTAAGATCAGCTTTTAAGCTGACGAGCTTCTTTATCAAATAATCGTTTATAAAATTCTGGTAGGAATGCCCTGCGGCTTCGCGATAATGCGCCAAATTAGGCAACACATCACCGCCGATGAAAACGATCTCCGGCAGACGGGAACGGATTTCCCGGAACAACTTTTCATAACGTTCGATGCTGCCATGCAAATCCGTCACGAAAAAGCAGGTAGTCAGATTATTCGTGAATGTTATTTTCAATTTTGTGCCTATTTATTTTGACAGGATTATCGGATTAACAGGATTGATTTACTGAATGTTAAGTTATAACAAAATTTAGAATCTGCAAACAGCCCGTTTATCCTACTATGGAAAACCCTTGCGATGGTTCCATAGCTCTACAATATTAGAACAACTAATCAAAGTTTTGTCAATCTATACAGACCGTTCTCATTTAAAAACCTTCGCAAGGGTGGTTTATGAACACTCTTGAAAGTAGAATCCCTTCGGAACGCTTACATAAATAAATAAAAAATCCGGTGATGTAATTTTTTTTCAAAAAAGCACAAAGATCACAAAGAAAGAAACTCCATATTCGCTGTAATCTTCATAGTTATAAAAATTAGACTTCGAATATAAAATTAAATCCCGCTAAATTGAATCTTTTCAAACATCAAACTGGGCGCCTGCATCGATGAATAGGGATAGGGATCATTTCCTACGGCGAGGAGCATGTTCCAGAATTCTCCCAGATTGCCGGAGATGTTCATTTCATTTATCGGCTTTATAAGTTGACCGTTTTCAACCAAAAAACCTTGAATTCCGAACGAGAAATCGCCGGTGGTGGAGTTGGAATTTCCACCGATAAACGAAGTGATCAGGATTCCTTTATCGACCTGTTTAATCATGTCGTCCAGCGATTGGGTTCCGAGTTCGAAAATGGTGTTCGATGTGCCGCCGGTTGTCGGGCTCATTCCCAATTTTCTGGCGTAATATGTATCGATAAAATAGTTTTTTAATATTCCTTTTTCGATGACTGGCATAACTTTCGCGGCAATGCCTTCATTATCGTACAGTTTTGATCCGAGGCCTTTTTTTATGAACGGGTCATCGATAATTGTTAATTTTTCCGAAGCGATTTTCTGATTTAATTTTCCTTCGAGAAACGAAGACTTCTGCTGCAATGCTCGTCCCGAAAGCGGACCGCGCATCGCATAAAATAGCCGAAGTGCGCTACGATTTTCAACGACCATGATCATTTTATCGGACTTTATTTTATCCTGACCGATTTTCTGCATTGCCCGTTTACCTGCTTGCTTACCCAGAAAATCCGCTGTTGGCAACTGGTTGAAATAACGACAGGAGGCATAATACCAGTCTTCCGGTCGTTTTCCTTCCTCGCCTTCCACAGTGGCTTCCGCACCGGCATAAAACGATGTGCCAAATATCTCACCAACAAAACCATTCGAATGCACCTGCACGCTTTCAGAATGTGAATCGCCGCAACCGGCCGTGGCTGATATAATTTTATCACTGACAGAATGGGTTACTTCTTCGATCTGCTTTGCAACTTCAATACGTTTTTCAGACGTCAGCTCCTGATAAGACGGGTCGGTAATTTCAAGATCAATTTCTTTTTGACCTTTATAAAGATCGGGATCCGGTAGTTTCCGGTATTCGTCTTCGGATAAATATTTGGTCATTGCTACTGCTTCGCGGATAAATTTTTCCAGCGAATTTTTATTTAAATCGCAGGTGGAATGTCCGGAATAGCGTTGATTGGCATAAATATTTATATTCAAGGAATTGGACGTTGATTCCTGGATTTTTTCGAGCTTGCCATCACGATGTTCAATTTCTACATTCCTGCGCCGTGAAATAGAAACCGCGGACTGATCCGCGCCCTGTTTTAGCGCGTATTGCATCGCCCATCGGGCTAATTCCAATTTATCATTTTTATTCATAATTATGTCCTCATAAATTTTATTTTACGATCAATTAGCTAATTCCACCAACGGTAATGGATTTAACTTTCACAGTGGGCAATCCCATGGAAACCGGAACACCCTGTCCGTTTTTCCCGCATGTCCAGCCGCCTTCCGCCATTTTAAAATCGTCGGCAACCATTTCGATATCAGCAAGAACCTCCGGGCCGTTTCCGATGATATTCACATCCTTCACAGGTTTTGTTAATTTGCCATCTTCGATAAGGTAGCCGGTTTTCACGTAAAACGTAAAATCGCCGCCGCCGATAAAAACCTGTCCGTTTGTAAATGTTTCCGCCAACAAGCCTTTGCTGACACTTTTGATAATTTCTTCTTTTTTATGAGGACCAGGCAGCATGTAAGTATTACGCATCCGCGGCAATGGTGCATGTCGAAAAGATTCTCGCCTGCCATTGCCTGTGGGTTTCACATTGTAATATTTTGCGCTAATCCGATCGTGGAGATAGGTTTTTAAAATTCCGTTCTCAACGAGAAATGTTTTTTCCGTGTGGTTTCCTTCATCATCGATATTCAGGGAGCCGCGCACGTTAGGATTTGTGCCGTCATCAACAATCGAAACGATATCTTTTGCCACTGGTTTGTTAATTTTATCCGAAAAAATCGATACCTCTTTGCGGTTGAAATCTGCCTCCATGCCGTGACCGATTGCTTCATGTAGCAGAATTCCGGAGCTACCGGCTGCCAGAACCACTGGCATTTCGCCGGCTTCGGGTTTTACAGCATCAAACAAATCAACTGTGCGTTTCACACTTTCGGACGCCAGCAGATCGACTCGTTCCGGAGTGTAAAATTCGATGCCCTGCCGCGCCGACAGATTATAACCGTTGTCTTCCTTGCGTCCGTCCTGTTCGGCAATGCAATTTACGCCGAGATATGTCAGCGGACGGTAATCTGTCGCGTATATTCCGTCAGAGTTAGCAACCAATATGTATGATTCTTCATCAGAATACCAGATATTCACTTTTTGAATTCGGGCGTCTAAATTAAAAACGTGATCATTTATTTTTTGAAGAAACGGTATTTTTTTATCGATTTTAACATTGTGCCAGGGAGTCATTATTTTATAATAATTCGGCGCACGACGATGTTTAAATTCCACCGGAGGACTATGTTTCGAGCCACTGGCAATTGCAGCCGCGGTTTTTGCAGCCTGAATCATACTCTTAAGTGACAGATCTTCAGTATAGGAATAACCGGTCTGATCGCCTTTTAACACCCGGATCCCCACACCTAATGCAATGTCTGAATAAGCACGATTCACTTTTTTATCTTCAAGTCCAATCCAGTTGGAAATTTCATGCTGAAAATAAACATCACAATAGTCACCCCCTTTGGATAGCGCCTCTGCCATCACCTGATTGATCATTGATTGATCAACGGCAAATCGGCCGAAATAGCCGGTCGGATCAGATGGAGCTGCTTCGGACGCAGCAAATCCGCCCTTTAAATCCCCGTAAAAAAATACCGGCACTGACGCTATCGCCAGCCCCTCAGAACTTTTCTTCAAAAATTCACGACGAGAAAAGTTTACCATAGTGAACTCTCCTAATTATTCGTTTTAATATTGTGAATTAAAAAAAATCGAATCCCCCTAAGTATTTATCTTTATCTGCCAAAAACACGGGGGGTTCAGAAAGACATTTTTAAGTTTTCGATTAATCGCTAATTATAAGACCTTGTTTAATGATATTTCGTTGTAAAATAATCAATATAATTTCAATCTATAAATTATTTTTTAACCTGAAAAATTCAAACCCACAGAGGCTCAGAGTACACGGAGTTCTTATTTTCAAAACATTACGCAAACAATAGCAACTCGAATTTTTCTTAACTGAGTTTAAAAACAATGTGCACACACGTTGCTGTTTCTCTGTGACGTCTGTGCCTCTATGGCACGTTTTGTGAATAATGCATGTTACAAATAGCGCGCTCAAACGTATTATATTTTTTTTCGGCTCACCTCCCAAAAAACAATTGCCGCGGCAACAGATGCATTCAGAGAATTGATTTTTCCTGTCATTGGAATTTGCACCAAAAAATCGCATTTTTCACGGATTAACCGACGAATACCTTTGCCTTCACTGCCAATAATAATTCCCAGTGGCATCGTTAAATCAACATCCTGTATTCGCTGCTCACTTTTTTGATCGGCGCCAATAATCCATATTCCGCGGGATTTCAATTCCTCGATAGTTTGTGAGAGATTAGTAACTCGGATCACAGCTATGTGGTGGATTGCACCGGCTGATATCTTCGCGACAGTCTCCGTCAGACCAACGGATCGATTCTTGGTGATAATAATGCCGTGCAATCCGAATGCTTCTGCGGAACGCATAATCGCGCCAAGATTGTGAGGATCCTGAATTTCATCAAGCAGAGCAATTAACGGTGGTTCATTTTTTTTATTTGCAATATCAAAAATATCTTCCAATGACCGATATCCGATCTCACTGGCGATAGCAACTATTCCCTGGTGATTTACATGTCCGACTAATTCAGTAATTTTTTTACGGTTAACCTCCCGTATCGGGATATTTCCCGCGCTTGCGGCCAGTTTGACAGCATTTACATTCCCTGGCTTAATACCCTGTGCTATAAAAATTTTTTCAAGAGGCTGTCCTGCTTTTAGCGCCTCTATCACAGTATTTTTACCGTAAATAATACTCATCATAAATACCAAAATTAAAAAGCCTTGCGGCTGTTATAATTCAGAAGGCTTTTGATAATAAATCAGAATTCTCCCTGCAATCCGAGACCGGGATTTTCCGGCAGGATCATTTTTCCGTTTTCCACGGTAGCTCCTTTGAAAGGATCATTCCCGATGAGCAGGTTCCCATCAAGATCAGCCCAATCAACCAGCGGACTGATATGCGATGCCGCAGTAATCGCGCAACTACTTTCGATCATACAACCGAGCATTATTTTCATTCCCAGCGAGCGAGACATCCAAATCATTCGCAGCGCTTCCTGCAATCCACCGCTTTTCATTAACTTTATATTAATTCCGTCGTATGCCCGGGCCAGTTTCGGGATATCGGCAGCGCTCTTTACAGCTTCATCAGCGACAATCGGAATATTAACACGATCACGCAACCAGCGTGTTTCTTCCAACATATCCGATGGCATCGGTTGTTCGATAAACTCGACGTTCATTTTCTCCAACCATTTAATTTTTTTTAGGGCATCTTCTTTTGTTTTCCAGCCCTCGTTCGCATCAATCCGGACGGTTTTATCTGTCACATCGCGAACTGCTTTCATTATTTCTTCATCATTTTCCTTACCAAGCTTTATTTTTAGAATCGGATATTTTTCTGCTTCCCGAATTTTTTGCTGCATCACTTCGGGTGTATCAATGCCAATCGAAAACGATGTTATCGGTGTTTTTGTTTTATCTAATCCAAGATATTTGTAAAGAGGAACACCCAGTTTTTTCGTTACCCAATCCATAATCGCAATATCCATGGCGCATTTGGCCGCTGTCTGTTCTTCCCCCACATTCAAAATTGCGTATCCCAGATCAACAAAATTCCACGGATCATATTTATCGAATAACGGTTGCGCATCCTTAATCGCTGCAATTGTCGATTCTGGCGTCTCGTTATAGCGAATATTTGGCGCGGCTTCCCCGATTCCGTACACACCATCTTTTTCGTATTTTACAAACACATTGTTCTTAAAATCCGATGAATTGCGGGCAATTGTCCAGGTATGTACCAAATTTAATTGTTTTATTTTATATTCCAATGTACTTCCTCCTGTGGCTGTATTACATCCGGTTATGAAAATTCCGCTATCAACCGCCCCAATAGCGATAATAGCCTTTCCTGTTATTTTAAGAAATTCCTTACGCGATAAGGACATTGTTAAATTCTCCATTTATTTTTTTCTATAAAAGGCCTCCGAGCGATACCATTTGATTTGCATTGACATCAAACTTGTTTCACAAAAACATCGAAGGCACACATCATGCACTAAATTAGTTAGCTACAATAATTCGCCGGGCCGCGCGCAGTGTTCGTGTACGATACTCGCTATACTCCGGATGGTCCGGATTAAAGCTATTTATCCGTACGATTCCATCAGAATGAATAAATCGCTTATCGCCGATATAAATTCCGACATGCGTAATTTTATCAACATTCCGCCCCCAGAAGAGTAAATCAGCGGGCTTTAAATGGGATAAATTATTTGTCAACGGAACGTTGTCTCCCTCCTTTACCTGCATGTTTGCATCACGTGGCAACAAAATACCATTAAATTTAAACACGCTTTGCGTGAAACCAGAACAATCAGCGCCCTTAATTGAGCCACCTCCCCATAAATAGGGTACACCGAGATATTGATATGCTGTGTTAATAATTTCCTCTGCCGCAACAATTTTTTTGAAATGATCGTTAACCGTCTTTACCTGATTTTTACGAATATATCCTGCTCTTCCATCAGGTGTTTCCACTTTATACCATTTCCAGCTTTTTCCGATTACAGCTAACAGGTTTCCCCTGACGACATCGCTGACAGGTCTTGATTTCTCAGATTTTTCTTCAAAAACTTGTGCATAATTCTTTACAACAATCAGCTTTTCCTTTTGCCGCCATTTTTCAATAAAATTCTGGGTTCCAATTGTAAGTGAGCTCTTCATGATCCAGCCGAGATAATCATCATCTGTCTGGCAAAGAAACCACCAGCTACTGATGTCATCTTCTCTGTTTTTAAGAACCCTGACTTCTGTCCCCATAGTTGTTTGACTGATTAACTCAGCATGGACACCGGGATTTCTCCGCATTTGTGCTGTACTCAATCGAATTAAACCATAACTATCCTCTCCCAGTGATTTATGAGGTAAAAGCTCAATCCGATCGATCAGAATAAGTGTATCAATCTCAGAAAATTTTTCCAGCAACTGATCCTTTGCTGCCCCGGAAAGAACTTCGCCGTATAAAATGAGAGAATCTGCTTTTAAAACTGGCGTAATATTAAAAACACTAATTCTGCTATCCGGGCTGTAAACTTTTTTTACATCATCAATTATTTTTTGAACAGATGCCGAGAAATCATCGGCCGCCTGTACCAGTGGAAGAAAAATAAGCAGGCACACTACTATTAGTTTGCGAATAATTTTTTGATGGCACATACTCTCCTCTTAAAAATGTTACTTATTTAGCAAAATGAATTTACGTATAGAACGGTCATAAGTTTGTTCCGCATCATTGGTGAAATAGCAGGCAGGGAGTTCCCCCAGTCTTCGATGGTAGTGCAAACATTCGCAACAATATCCTTTTCGGCTACAGGGCTCATAAGTACAATTGCAGGACTCCATGTTCTGTTGATGATTTTTACAATCCATAATAAATCTCCGGCATATTAATTACAGGTAAAATTATAGCTTGAATTTAACATATTTATTATAAAAATTCAAGGAAAATCAGGAAAAATTTAATTTAGAAAAAATATTCTTGACTATTTAATTTTTTTTTATTATGATATTCTTAAGTCACTAAAAAAAATAAACCAAAAAAAGGAGAAAATCATGGCATTGGGGAAAGGAACCGTTAATAAAGTCTTCTTGATGGGGCGGTTAGGTGCGGATCCGGAACTGCGATATACAACCGCCGGAACAGCAGTTGCGACTTTTAATTTAGCAACCAATATGGTGTGGCGTAATCAGGATGGCAATACTCAGGAGAAAACTGATTGGCATCGTGTTGTTGTCTGGCGCAAATTAGCAGAATTCGCAGGTGAGTGGCTAAAAAAAGGTTCTTATATTTTTCTGGAAGGTCGCTTGCAAACTCGCTCATGGGAGGACAAGGATGGAAACAAACGGTTCATGACAGAAGTGATCGCCGATTCAATTGAATTTGTCGGCTCTAAAAAAGAAGAGCGCACTGCCGATTCTTCTGAGCCTCCTGCTCCACCGGAATATCCGGAACAATCAACTGATGATTCTTCACCCCAGGAAGATGATTTACCATTTTAATCATTCCCATGATTTCTTATCTGAATGGCTGCTTCATTTTTTAATGTCCGAGAAATTCACGTTTCTCGGATTTTTTTTATAATAAAAAGTTTGATTTTTAATTATAATTTCCTATATTATCACGTTATGGATTATCACAATTATATTCAAAAAGCAACGAAGGCAAAAGAAACGGCATACGCTCCATATTCCAAATTTCGGGTGGGCGCTATCGTTATTAGTCACGATGACCAGATTTTTTCCGGTTGTAACATTGAAGTAAGTTCGTACAGCTTAACACTATGCGCAGAACGTGTTGCGCTTTTTAAAGCAATATCCGAGAACATAAGAAAATTCAAAGCAATATACATTGCCGCAGATTCTGAAAAACCTTGTACGCCTTGCGGGGCATGTCGACAGGTAATATGGGAACTGGCCGGAAATATTGAGGTTGTTATGATAAACAAATATGGTGAATTCAAAATTCGCATGATGGAAAATTTGCTCCCGGATGCATTCGATGGCGATTATTTCGAGGTAATATGAAATCTGTTATTTTAATAGGTATTGCAGGGGGATCCGGTTCCGGAAAAACAATGGTTTCTCAACGGCTTTACAATGAACTTGGCTCGGATAAGGTGACAATCATTCAGCAGGATTCGTATTATAAAAATTTAACGCACTTGTCGTTTGATGAACGTTCTCAGCAAAATTTTGATCACCCGGATGCATTGGATGACCAACTCCTTTACCGCCATATCAACGAATTGCTCAATGGAAATTATGTTGACCAACCTATTTATGATTTTACACTTCATACCCGAAAAAATGAAACAAAACGTGTTGGCAATCAGATTATCATCATTTTAGAGGGCATCCTGATCCTTCATAATCCACATCTACGAAAACGAATGGATATTAAAGTGTATGTGGATACTGATGATGATATTCGCTTTATTCGCCGTTTAAAGCGCGATATAAAAGAGCGCGAGCGTTCCCTGGATTCTGTGATTCAACAATATGAACAAATGGTGAGACCGATGCATTTACAATTTGTTGAGCCCTCAAAACGATACGCAGACATTATTATACCACAGGGAGGTCAAAATGATGTGGCTATCGATATTTTAAAAACAAAAATTCAGGCAATGCTACGGGAACGGGGATATTAGATTTTTGAAAAATTATGGCTTTTACTCTGAAACCTTTCAGCATTCGTATTTTTGCATTCTATGCTCGGACTGATCGGACGTCATTTATTAAGCAATATCAATTATCACTTCCATTTTCAAACCAAATAAATCGGAGGACCATGCTCGAAGTAATTACTGGCGCCATGGAAGCCGGTAAAACCTGGCTCATTTACAAACGAATCAGCGATGCAATCCTGATGAATAAAAATGTACAGGTATTTGCGTATCCGGTTCATCAGGGAGAAGTTGTTTCCAGAATCGGATTCAAAAGTAAGGCCATTACTATTCCGACAATCGCTGAAATGGAATCCAACCTCGATGACAATGTAGACCTGATTGCCATTGACGACGCACAGCTTTTTGAAGAAGAAGACTTACTTCACTTTTGCAACAAGTGGCGGAACAAAATTGATATTATCATCGCCGGTGTTCAGCTAAATTCATTTTCCGAGGAATTCGGCGCTATTATAAAACTCATGGGACGCGCTGAAAAAGTGACCGTTCTTCTCGGAGTCTGCGAAAAATGTAAAAAACAGAATGCGCTTATTTCACAACGCTATCGCGACCGCGAGCATAAAATACCAATTACAAAAGATGATCCCCGCATTGAATTGCGCAAAGAATTTTACGCGCCTGTTTGCTGGAAGTGTTATCAGCCGCCAAAGTGATCGCTTTGGGTGGCATCGGCATAATAAAAGACATTTTTGTTTTGAATTTCGAACCTTGATTTCAATTTAGTGTTCAACCGGAGTGCCTGACTCCTGAGCACCTCGGGTGCATTTATGCAATGCACGGGAAATCCATAACGGGATTTCACTTCGGAGTCCAACATAAAAAAACATTGATAAATTATTATAGAAACGCTCTGTACGTTCGTATTATTCGTTAAGTTTGAAATTCATTATCCGGAGGGAAAAATGTTTTGGCAACGTATTATCAGTTTTGTTGGAATTTTCGTACTGCTAGGAATTGCCTGGCTTTTTTCAAATAATAAAAGGAAAATCAGCTTTCGAGTAGTTGGCTGGGGACTCGGGCTTCAATTGCTTTTCGCGGTAATCATCCTAAAAACAGGGCCAGGGCAGGCGCTCTTTTTTGCTGCACGCAGTGCGATAGCAAAGCTGCTCAGTTTTACAGACGCCGGCGCTTCGTTTTTATTCGGCAATCTCTATCTGGGGGAGGCAGACATTGTGGCACAAATCGGTGGGCCAGGTCCATTTCAATTACGAGACAGCATGAGCGGTAATTTTGTGGATATTGGCATTGTGTTCGCATTCCATATTTTACCGACAATAATCTTCTTTGCATCGCTAATGGCAATTCTGTACCATCTGGGAATTATGCAACGGATCGTTCAGGCTATGGCGTGGATTATGTCCAAATTTATGGGGACAAGCGGTGCGGAATCCCTGTCAGCCGCCGGAAATATTTTTGTGGGGCAGACTGAATCGCCGTTATTGATTAAGCCATACATCAACGACATGACACAATCCGAACTAATGGCAATAATGGTCGGTGGATTTTCCACCATCGCCGGCGGCGTAATGGCAGCTTATGTTCGATTTGGGGTCGATGCTGGCCACCTGATGGCGGCCAGCGTTATGTCGGCTCCCGCAGCACTGGTCGTTGCCAAAATCATGTTTCCGGAAGTTAACCAACCAAAAACAAAAGGCGTTGTAAAACTGGAGGTCAAAAAGACCACAGCGAATATAGTGGACGCTGCTGCCAGTGGTGCAGCAGATGGCTTAAAACTGGCATTGAACGTGGGCGCGATGCTGATGGCCTTCATCGCCCTTATTGCAATGATAAACTTTTTATTGGGCAAAGTTGATGATGTCGTGAACTTCATCACATTTCACCACACCAGTTTTGCCTGGGATTTAAGTTTAAAAAAGATATTCGGAATCATTTTCGCACCAATAGCCTTTTTTATGGGAGTCGATCCGAAAGATATTATTAATTTCGGAAATCTATTAGGAACGAAAATTTCCATCAACGAATTGGTTGCCTATCTCGAATTAACCAGCTTAAAGGATACTTTGTCACCTCGATCTTATATTATTGGCACGTACGCATTATGCGGATTTGCCAATTTTTCTTCAATTGCCATACAAATTGGCGGGATCAGTAGTATCTCTCCGGGACGCCGAAGTGACCTCGCCAAAATCGGGCTGAAAGCAATGCTGGGCGGAGCGATCGCCTCGTGGTTAACAGCAACAATCGCAGGGATGATTATTTAAAATGAAAAACAAACACTTAAACGCATCTGTCAATTATATTAAACGAAAAGTCTCGAACATGCCACAAATTGGTATTATTCTTGGATCCGGGCTTGGTACGTTTGCCGATCATTTATCAAACCGAACCGTGATAAATTGCCGAGACATCCCACATTATCCGGTGTCTACTGTCGAAGGGCATGAGGGATTGCTCTGTTTCGGGGATCTGGATAGCGCCCGTGTGCTTGCACTTAAAGGACGGGTTCATGCTTACGAAGGTTACCCGTTGGATAAAGTAACATACACTGTGCAAGTAATGGCTCAGTTAGGAATCGAATCGCTCATTGTTACAAACGCTGCCGGTGCGATCAATACAGAATTTGAACCCGGAGATTTAATGTTGATTACCGATCATATCAATTTCATGTTTGATAATCCATTAATTCATATCCCACACTCTACCGAACAAAGCCGATTTGTTGATATGAGCGAAACCTATTATCCGCCTTATCAACGATTAGCGGAACAAACTGCCCGGGATTTGAATATACTATTGAAACAGGGAACACTGGTTGCCACAAAAGGCCCGAATTACGAAACAGCAGCCGAAATTCGTATGATTCAGATTTCCGGGGGTGATGCCGGAACAATGTCCACGATACCGGAAGTTATCGTGGCCCGTCAAAACGAGATGAAAATATTAGGCGTCTCCTGTATAACGAATATGGCCACTGGTATTTCAGTCCATAAATTAAATCATCTTGAAGTGACGAAAGCAGCAAACAAAATTCAAAAAAAATTCATTGCTCTGATAAGTGAAATTATCACCAGAATTGCAAAACAAACGTATTAATCATCTTATGAAATCGAAAGCAGAGAGATATCTGTTCATTTTTTATTTGCAATTTATGAAATCCTTTCTTAAGGTAAAAAAGCTATTTTACTATTTTTTTTTAAGCCTGCGTAAAAATGTGTTTCTTTATCTGCTTACATTAAGAATAATGGCGCCGTTTTCATGGAAAAAACGGGTTACCTTGCTTGAATACCAAAAGAAATTTTCAGAAATTATTGACTTATGCAAAACGCGACTCCCGGATAATCCACGCGAGGCAGCCTTTCTCTACGAACTAATCGCTCGGAATTTGCGCAATTTAAACAGACCGCACGAAGCGTTAAAATATATTACAAAGGCTCGAGAAATTCCAAACGACTCTGGCAGCATTGATTACGAAGAGGGACTTATCCATTTTATCAAAAAAGATTATTCCAAAGCGAGATTTTTGCTTGAAAACGCGACAAAAAAAGGATTTGACACAGCGCCCTTGCAAATCCATTTGGGTAAAGCATATTATCAATTGGGGTTATCCAAACGCGCAGAACAATGCTTCAGACGGGTTCTGAAAATATATCCCAAAGAAGGCAGCATCTACTTTTTACTGGGAATTGTGTTGAAAAACATGAGTCGCTACGACGAGGCAAAGGATTCTTTTCTAAAAGCAATTCAGTGCGGGAGTGATCAAAAGGAAGAACATCTTGGGCTCGCTGAAATATATACACGCAAAGGTGATCTTAACAACGCAATTAACGAATATAAGCATATTATCAAGATTGATCCCAACAGTTTCGTTGCTCACTATTTTTTAGGATTAATATATGAAATTCAGGGAAATGAAAGTGATGCAATACAGGAACTTATCATCGCTAATAAAATTAACCCTGATGATGAAGAAACCCGACTGAAATTAACCCGGTTATTAGAAAGCAATCCCAAATAATAATAAAAATAAGAAGAGGATTTTTATTGAAAACCATCAATGATGTTATCACAGCCGCACGCGGCGATGTTGATCTCGATTTAGTTATTAAAAACGCCAGATTGGTGAACGTACTTTCTGCAGAAACTTATGAAACAGATATTGCCATTTTTGATAATTACATTGTTGGAATCGGAGAAACGTACAATGCGAAGCAGGAAATCGATTTAAACGGTCAATATATTATGCCCGGTTTTATCGACGGGCATGTTCATATCGAGAGCTCCATGCTGGAAGTCCCACAGTTTGCACGTGCAGTGGTTCCGTTAGGCACGACATCGGTCATTGCCGATCCCCATGAAATTGCCAATGTTTTTGGATACGAAGGCATTCGCTATATGATGGAAGCGAGCAAATACAATCCGCTAAATGTTTTTTTTATGATGCCATCTTGTGTGCCGTCAACAAAATTGGAGACTGCCGGCTCGGAACTCAGGGCTTTTGATATATTCCCGTTTTTAAGAGAAAAATGGGTTCTCGGTCTCGGCGAAATGATGAATTTTCCCGGCGTTATTTATGGTGATGGTGAAGTTCTGGATAAATTGAAAATTTCATCTGAAAAACGAATTGACGGACATGCGCCAGAACTAACCGGCAAAAGCTTAAATGCCTACATCGCCGCTGGTATCCGTTCGGATCACGAGTGCACCACGCCGGAAGAGGCATTGGAAAAACTGCGGCTCGGAATGTACATAATGATTCGAGAAGGAACCGGCACCAAAAATCTGCTTGATTTGTTGCAAATCGTCAATAAAGAAAACCTCCATCGTTGCATGTTTGTAACTGACGACCGACACCCGCACGATATTCAGGAGGAAGGACATATCAATTTCATGATTCGAAAAACCATCGAATATGGGATCGATCCGATTTCCGCGATTCGCATGGCCACAATAAATACGGCCGAATATTTCGGGCTGAAACAATTGGGCGCCATTATCCCCGGAAATATTGCCGATATGGTTGTTGTTGACGATTTAAACTCATTCAATATCAAAAAAGTGTTTAAGAATGGTAAATTAGTCGCCGAAAATGGCGCTGCTATCTATACAGTACCGGAAAGACCGCGAGCATCCATTCGTAGTTCAGTAAATATCAAATGGCTGGAAGGCGGTGAATTTGAAATTCCTGCACGCGGCGAAAAATGTCACGTCATTGGGTTGATTAGAGATCAAATCGTGACCAACAAAATGATTGCGACGCCGAAAATTGAAGACGGCAACATTGCATCTGACCCTGCCCGCGACATCCTTCGCTGCTACGTTGTCGAGCGGCATCATGCCTCCGGCAATATCGGCAAGGCACTTGTGAACGGATTGGGTCTCAAATCCGGCGCAATAGCGTCTTCCATTAGTCATGATTCCCATAATATTGTCGTCGTCGGTATCGGGGATGACGATATTTCAAAAGCAGTAATTCACATTAATAAAATGGGAGGTGGAATCGTTGTTGCAAATCATGGCAAAATTATTGATGCACTGGAATTACCCATCGGCGGTTTGATGTCCAACCTACCGTTAGAACCCGTAAACCTGCGCCTGAAAAACTTGATCACAGAAGCTCACAAATTGGGCTGCCTGATGTCTGATCCGTTTATGCAAATTTCATTTCTGGCGCTACCGGTGATTCCGAAATTAAAGCTCACAGACCTCGGTCTGGTGGATGTGGAAAAATTTGATTTTATCGATTTATTTGTATAATTTTATCATGTAAAGGATCTAAAATGAAATACATCGTTATTTATATTACATGTGCCAACACCGAAGAAGCCGAAAAAATCAGCAGCAGCCTGATTGAAAAAAAATTGATCGCATGCGCAAATCTTGTTCCCGGAATTCAATCCCTGTTTCGATGGGAAGGCGAAGTGTGTAAGGAAAGTGAAATTTTGCTGATTTTAAAGACAACAGATGAGAAATTTGAACCAATTCTGAATGAAGTTAAAAAATTGCACAGTTACGACACACCCGAAGTGATCGCATTACCAATTATTAATGGATCAGAAGATTATTTGAAGTGGATTTCTGATGAAACACAATAAGCTGAGTTTAGTCATTCTGGGCTCCGGCACGTGCATTCCCACCCAGGATCGCGGAATGCCGGGCCTGATTATCAAAGCTGGTACAGAGAACTTGTTGTTTGACGGCGGTTCGGGCTCGCTTCACCGGCTGGAGAAAACCGGAGTCAATTTTTGGGATTTGAATTTTCTCTTTTATACACACAAACATTCGGACCACACCCTGGATTTAATTGCCCTGCTTCAGGCAATCAAAGTCGATCCTTTTCATCACCGAACGAGACCACTTTTCATTCACGGGCCAAAAGGCTTTTCGGATTTCCTGAATGCGTTAGCACATATTTTCGGGAAGTGGTTGATTTTACCGGATGAGTATGAGGTCGGCGTGAAAGAACTAACGCACAATCGCATCGAATATCCGTTCGGAACAATTACAACAGCGCCGATGAAGCACTCGAAAACAGCCATTGGCTACCGCGTAGACATTCCCGATGGTCGATCCATCACCTATTCCGGCGATACAGACTATTGCGATGAAATTATTCAGTTAGCGACCGATACAGACGTCCTGGTTTTGGAATGTTCAACCCCTGATGACAAAAAACAAGACGGCCATTTAACGCCGTCATTAGCCGCTAAAATTGCGGCGCAAAGCAATTGCAGGCATTTGATATTGACACACTTTTATCCGGTCTTTACGAACGTTGATATTTTGAAAATCTCCCGCCAATATTTTAACGGAAAAGTCACTCTCGCGGAAGATTTGATGCAAATCGACCTATGATCATGGAACGGAAATTATCATGTAATAGATTATGACAGAGAAACATTTACCGGGTTGTAGCGTCATAATAGTATAACTATGAAGATGATAAAAATTTAAATAAATGAACTTGAACCGTATCCGTAAAATTACTTTAGGCATTTCCATTATACTGCATCTGCTTTTTTTATTGTCATTCAAGAGCATTCACAGTATTTCATTATTCAATCTTAATAATTCGGAACCATTGCCGGAAAACACGGATCAGGAAAAGCGGATCGAATTTGAACTTGTGGAAACGCCGGACGACGCCATTCAACAGCGCCCTTCAGAGCCCACCGACCTGATATCAGATAAAAATTCCATTGCCAGAGACAGGTATTTAGCAAAAGATAAACCAACGGGTGGTCCCTATTCAGAAGGAGACTTTGATATCAAGAATCCGGAACAACCACCTCCAATGCCGGAAAACAATCAATCTCAAACTGCACAGCCCAATCAATACGCTGATGCTGACGAAAATTTCGAGCAAAAATATTCCCAAAATCAATCATATTATTCAATGAATCAGCCCAAATTCAGCCGTCAGGCATTGATGGGGAAAACGGAAACTCCGCAATCCAGCAAACAGGAAATACAACGCCCTAATTATGACAGTGATGAATTCAATGCAAAAGAAATCGGCGGGATGGCATTTAATACGTATGCCTGGGATTTTGCACCTTATATGTTGCACATGAAGCGCAAGGTGGAAAGAAATGTTTTTCCGCCGCCAGCATTTACCCACATGGGGCTTATTGATGGAGAAACAATCGTTCGATTTAAAGTACTGCCAAATGGCGAGATGCAGGATTTGAAGGTGTTACAATATAAAGGGCACAAAGCGCTCATGGAAACCAGTGTGCATGCGATTGAAAATTCTTCACCATTTAAACCTTTGCCGCCTGACTTTCCTGAGAATTATCTCGAAGTAACGGCTTCATTTACATATTACATCCAAAGATAAACAGCACCACAGAATCTGTTTATGCAAAAGGATACGTTAATAACCAGCGAGGAAATTAAAAACTATGACTGAAATCTGGAATGCGCTGCAACGCGGTGGCATAATCATGATACCGCTCTTGCTATCATCTATTATTGCGTTAGCAGTTGTCATTGAAAAACTTCTTACATTGAAACGAAAAAAAATTATTATCCCGGAAATTGTTAGTATTATTGAAAATTTAAAATCACTTGCCGATATTAAACTTGCAATATCAATTTGTGAAAAAAACAAGGGTCCTTTTTCAAATATCACCCTGATCGGCTTGAAGAATGTACAACTTTCCAAAGAAGATATGCGAGAAATGTTTCAGGACCAGGGGCGCCAGGAAGTGCGTTCTTTACAACGGGGATTGGGAATTCTGGAAACCATCGCCGCAATCGCACCGCTACTCGGTCTTTTAGGAACCGTTCTTGGAATGATCAAAGTATTTGACGTCATTTCGATTCAGGGTGTGGGGCAAACCAGCGCACTTTCCGCTGGTATTTCGGAAGCACTCATTACCACCGTCGTCGGTCTGTCCATTGGTATTCCGACATTGGTTTTTTATAACTATTTTTCAGATAAAGCCGAAAATTTAATTTTAGATATTGAAAAATATTCAAACGATCTGGAAAAAAAGATTCATTCATTTAAAACAGACCAAATCAGTGAAATATAACATGCCGTTGCTCATCATCGAATTCGTTGTCCTGTTTATCGGGCTTCCCATTTTTGTATATTACGAACTCTTCAAAATTCCGAAAATATTGGCATTGTTGATTGTCACTGCTTATTGTTTCATTATTCTGGCAAGAGAAAAAGCATTACAAAATGTCGATTCCAGTGCGTCAAAAAAAGTCTATTTTAAAAAGATACTATTACGTTTCATTCCGCTGGGGATTATCATTATATTGATCGCGGCTCTGGGTTCACCACTAACGCTGTTTTCCTTCCCTCTTCAGCGTACTGGTATCTGGTTGCTTGTGATGTTTTTTTATCCGATATTATCTGCTTTTCCCCAGGAGCTGATCTACCGGACATTCTTTTTTCATCGATACAAATCAATTTTTAAAAGTCATCTCGTTATAATTATAATGAGCACAATCACTTTTGGATTTTTGCACATTATTTACGATAATCTTCCCGCAGTTATCTTGTCATTATTTGGTGGTTATTTATTTTCAAAAACATATAGCGAAACCAGATCGCTATTCCTGGTGTCGTTTGAACATGCACTTTACGGCGCCTTTATTTTTACTGTAGGACTGGGACGCTTTTTTTATGAAAGTTTTTAACCTGCATTATTCACAAAACGTGCTACGGAAGCACAGAGGTCACTTAAAAACAACAACGTGTGTGCATATTACTTTTCAACCTGAGTTAAGAAAAATTCGAGTTGCTATTGTTTACGTAACGTTTTGAAAATAAGAATGCTGTGTACTCTGAGTCTCTGTGGCTATGAATTTTTCAGGTTAAATCCTCAATCAAAAGGGGAGAAACCAAATCATGATTTCTCTGGAACAGGAGATCAAGCAATATTTTAATGAAAATGAAATTGTGTTCGATGATTATTCAAATTCGTTGAAATTTCTAGATTTCGGCTATGGCGACCGCAAATCAAAGCGCTATTTCTTTTTTGATGCCAAAGAAAAATGCGAGCCATATCAAATTAAAAATTGGCCCCAGGCCAACATCCCGGAAAAACATCTGTTTATCCTCGACGATCTGGCTGCACGAAAGATACTCGCCTTTGCACCAAATTCCGGGATTGTGGTGCGCAATAATATGCACGGGTTATATTACCTGTTTACAATCATTGATTTTTTTTTAATGCCCAAAATCCGGGTCAATCGTAAAATAAACCGGCAAATTCAGACATTGAAAGGCAAATGGCTCATTGATTTACGAAATGGAGCTCACTGCGGTGATCTGGTCACAGTTTTTCAACACATTGAACATTATCTTGATGAACGTGAAAATATTTATACAAATACCCTGGAATGCTATGGTCAATATCGCGGCGAAAAAATCGGACAGGGAGGAATTACGCGCGTTCCCAAATATTGGCCCAAAGATTACGACCGAACCCGCTAATTTTTTGTTGCATTATTCGCAAAGGTGTGTTACTTTATTAAGTATATTTTTGGCTTAAATTTTAAAAGGAGGACAGACAATGAAATCTCGCTATATTCGTGTCTGCACATTTTCATTATTGATTTTAGTAATAATATCATGCAGTACGGTTCCGCTCACCGGCAGAAGACAACTTGATTTAATTCCCACATCAACAATGCTTTCCATGAGTTTTCAGCAATATGATGAATTTTTGAAAGCCAATAAACTCAGCACAAACCAACAACAAACTGCAATGGTAAAGCGGATCGGTGCGAATATTCAAAAAGCAGTTGGACAATACATGGCTCAGAACAATTTATCAGATCAAATTGCCAATTACAAATGGGAATTTAATTTGATCGAAAGCGATGAGGTAAATGCCTGGTGTATGCCCGGCGGGAAAGTGGTCGTTTACACCGGTATTTTGCCGATTACTAAAACCGAAGGCGGACTTGCCGTAGTAATGGGACACGAAATTGCCCATGCTGTGGCTCGCCACGGTGACGAACGAATGAGCCAGGGTCTGGTTACTCAACTGGGAGGGATGGCTCTATCTTTGGCTATTAAAGATAAACCACAGGAAACAAAGCAGTTATGGATGGCTGCATTTGGCGTTGGGGCACAGTATGGTTTTGTGCTGCCATATAGCCGTTTGCATGAAAATGAGGCTGACCGGTTAGGATTGATTTTTATGGCAATGGCCGGATATGATCCCAATCAAGCTGTGGATTTTTGGCAACGGATGGCTGAAATGTCTGGCGGGCAGGCGCCACCGGAATTTATGAGCACTCACCCTTCCAATGAAACACGAATTCGCAAAATCAAAGCCCAAATACCAGAAGCAATGAAGTACTATAAACAGTAGTCAGGAAAATAGTTGTTTCACAAAAACGGCGCACAGAAATTTATTACTGTGCGTTGACGATATTCTCCGGATTTAAGCAGTTAATAATTAATCAACCCATAATTATACCATCCACTAATCTCATTAAAAATATAAGTTGATTTTGTGTGAAAGATTTTTATATTTAATGTAAGCTTATTTTAAAGTAACATCGGTATATTTTTTTATGCTGCATCTTCGAAAACATTATTTCATTCTCCAGAATTGAATATCAAATTATATAATCGTCTTAATTACTGAGCAGGATTTCGAAATGATAATAATAAGCTTAACTTACAACTGCCAGTTTTCAATGATTGAAATTAACTAATTCAACCAATATATATATAATGATAAAATTAAAATTTACATTGGTATTGATGTTCGTTATATTTATTCCATTACTTTTTTCACAAAACAAAAAGACAACAATGATAATCAAAAACTGGAAATTCAAACAAGCAGACAAATCAGAGTGGTATCCGGCGCAGGTTCCGGGAACAGTGCATACAGATTTATTTACCAATAAAATAATAGCGGATCCATTTTACCGCACAAATGAACGGGATCAACAATGGATTGACAAAGTTGACTGGGAATACAAAGCCGTCATTGTTGCTGACGATGATCTGCTCAAGCGTGAAAACATTCATCTTCTTTTCAAAGGATTGGATACGTATGCAGATATCTTTTTAAACGAAACAAAAATTTTATCTGTAAATAACATGTTTCGGGAATGGCAAGTAGAATGCACATCTCTCTTTAAAACGGGAGAAAACATGTTGCGAATCTATTTTCATTCGCCGATAAAAATCGACATTCCCAAACTGGAAAATTTGGGATACCAGTTGCCCGCGGGGAATGATCAATCGGAAAACGGCGGGCTGGGAGATAAAAAAATTAGCATCTTTGCCAGAAAGGCCGGGTATCATTATGGTTGGGATTGGGGGCCCCGATTTGTGACCGCCGGGATATGGCGGCCGGTACTTGTTGAAGCATGGGATAATGCGCGGATTGATGATCTTCATATCATACAACGCTACATAACCGAAGATAACGCCAAACTCTCCGCTGTGTTCGAAATTAGGTCCAGCGTCGAGAAGGAGATCACACTTGCAATTGCCACAAATCAGGAACTTGGCGCTGCGAAGCATCATCTTAAAAAGGGTACCAATAAAATAATCGTCAATTTTGAGATCGATCATCCCGAATTATGGTGGACGAACGGGCTGGGTGAACAGCATTTATACAATATCACCGGATTTTTGAAGATCGACGGACAAACGATTGATCAGAAGTCAACCAAAATTGGGCTACGCACAATTCGCGTGGTACGGGAAAAAGATGAAGCGGGAAAAACTTTTTACTTTGAACTGAACGGCGTTCCGGTATTTGCAAAAGGCGCGAACTACATTCCTTGCGACAATTTCGCGCCTCGTGTGACGAATGAGCACTATGAACATATTATTAAATCCGCGGCAACAGCGAATATGAACATGCTGCGTGTGTGGGGCGGCGGGATTTATGAAAATGATATTTTCTATGATTTATGTGATGAGTATGGCTTACTGGTCTGGCAGGATTTTATGTTCGCCTGTTCCATGTATCCCGGGGACGAAGCATTTGTGGAAAATGTAAAGCAGGAAGCGATCCAAAATGTCAAGCGGCTTCGCAATCACCCGTGCATTGCGCTCTGGTGCGGTAATAATGAAATCGACGCTGCCTGGTCGCATGATACACCCGGAGGCTGGGGCTGGAAAGAGCGGTTTGATAAAGAAACACGCTCCAAAATTTGGAATGATTATGAAACCGTATTTCACAACGTTCTACCAGCGGTTGTAGCTAAATACGATTCTGCCAGATTCTACTGGCCGTCCTCTCCGCTTGCTGATTTTGGTAAACGCGCATCTTATGAAAGCACATCCGGGGACATTCATTATTGGGGTGTTTGGCACGGAAAAGAACCCTTTGAAAACTTTCAGCACAAAATCGGTCGGTTTATGAGTGAATACGGTTTTCAATCATTCCCGGAAATGAAAACCATCAAATCCTATACTATTCCCACTGATTGGGATATCAATTCTGAGGTGATGGCAGCGCATCAACGTAGCGGAATCGGAAACCAGCGCATCAAAATGTATATGGATTGGTACTATCGCGATCCCAAAAACTTTCAATCGTTAATTTATACGGGACAGGTATTGCAAGCAGAGGGAATTAAATTTGCAATTGAAGCGCACCGTGCGAAAATGCCGTACTGCATGGGCACGCTTTATTGGCAGCTCAACGATTGCTGGCCGGTCGCTTCCTGGGCAGGTATCGATTATTTTGGGCGATGGAAGGCACTAAATTATTTCGCAAAAAAGGCATTTGAAGATGTACTCGTCATTCCGCTTAAAGAAAACGGAAATTTGAACATATTTATTGTATCCGACAAACAGGAATCCTTCCCGGCTGAACTATTTATCGAAATCGCCGATTTTTCCGGCAACCAACTGTGGCGCCAAAAATCATCCATCAATGTGAAATCAAACACAAGTCATAACTATTTTTCCAAAAAAACAAACAAACTGATACAAGGAATGGATCCGTCAAATATATATTTAAAAGCAGTTGTTATCCAAAATGGTAAAATCGTTTCTCAAAATCACTTCCATTTTGTTGCTGTCAAAGATCTAACTTTACCACAACCAGATATTTCATACGAGATCGATGAAATTTTAAATGGATATCGTATTCGCATCGTAACGGAAAAATATGCTAAAAATGTTTACCTGACAACTAAAGCAGCCGGTTTTTTCTCGGACAATTACTTTGATATTCTACCAGGTGAAACCATTGAAATCAATTTTACCTGTGCTGATAAACAAGCCCGATTCGCGGAGACATTAAAAATAATGACATTATTCGATTCTTATAAATGATTTACAAACCCTAAACAACGGAGACGTTTCATGGCAAAGCAACAAACGATTATTGGAGAGGCGCTTCCCAATATGCCCTGGGAAGACAGGCCTGCTGGTTATCAGGAACCTGTGTGGCGATTTAGCGGAAATCCGATTATAAACATTAATCCGATACCCAAAGCACAAAGTATTTATAACAGCGCAGTTTACCCGTTCAATGGTGAATTTGTGGGTGTACTGCGCGCCGATTCCAAATCCGTGATGCCCTTCTTACATGTTGGTCACAGCACGGATGGTATCACGTGGGACATCGAGCCTGATCCCATTGAGTTCAAATGCGATGATCCGGATATCGGAAAAATGATTTACGCGTATGATCCGCGCGTCTGCAAAATCGAGGACACCTACTATGTCACCTGGTGCAACGGTTATCACGGGCCAACAATTGGGATCGCTGAGACAGCGGATTTCAAAGAATTTCATCAATTGGAAAATGCTTTTTTGCCATATAATCGAAACGGCGTATTATTCCCGCGAAAAATCAACGGCAAGTTCATGATGCTCAATCGTCCCAGTGACGATGGCCACACGCCATTCGGCGATATTTATATCAGCGAGAGTCCGGATATGATTCACTGGGGCCGGCATCGTTTCGTCATGGGAGCCGGCGGTCAGTGGTGGCAGGGAACGAAAATCGGCGCCGGACCTGTCCCCATTGAAACCACCGAAGGCTGGCTGCTGTTTTACCACGGCGTGCTCAATACCTGCAATGGTTTTGTTTACAACATGGGCGTGGCGCTGCTCGATCTTGATAATCCTAAAAAGGTATTGTATCGCAGTAATCGGTATATCCTGAATCCGGAAGAATCCTATGAAACTACGGGCAAGGTTCCGAACGTGGTATTTCCGTGCGCCGCCCTGTGCGATGCCCCGACAGGCCAAATTGCCATTTATTACGGTGCGGCAGATACTTACACCTGCATCGCCTTTACAAAAGCGGATAACATTATTCGGTTCCTGAAAGATAACTCTGAGGTTTTTTGATTCAATCCTGATATTTATCATTGGCGCAGTTTCCGATTCGCGTGAAGCTGCGTCACTCGTATGCTTGCAATCTCAAAACATCTATGGAAATATAATAACTTTCCTGTTGACATTTCTGTTAAAATTTTTATATTTATTTAAGTTAATTGCTCATTACAATTTCAGTTTTCTGAAATGAAACCAAATGCTCATCTTCATAGAATATCAGACTTTCTTTTAATGAATTAAATTTATTCAGGATATCTCAAAAATTTAGTATCCATTCAATAATTGATGGTGTGCATCAAAGCTTTCGGATTCTCTTTAAATTTATTGATTAAGACGCGAATCTGTCATATCGAGCGAAGTCGAGATATGACAACATCCATTAGAAAAATGAAGATATATTGGGTATAGATCCTCAAATGTAGCGATGGTAAATACTATACTGGTAGTACAAGTAACCTTGAGC
>CAZCJL010000074.1:0-32435 GCA_964498785.1 uncultured Cytophagia bacterium
TTTTATCGTGCCAGACTTATGTTGCGCAATTCTTTGCTCAAGGTTACTTGTACTAACAGTATAGTATTTACCATCGCTACATTTGAGGATGTATACCCAATATATCTTCATTTTTCTAATGGATGTTGTCATATCTCGACTTCGCTCGATATGACAGATTCGCGTCTTAATCAATAAATTTAAAGAGAATCCGAAAGCTTTGATGCACACCATCAATTATTGAATGGATACATATTAACGTTATCAAAATTTATGATAACTGACTAAATCAACCACATCATTAATTTTTTTATAAAAAATGGTTGATAAAATCATAACTTTTGATTATATAAAAAGATGAGGTATAAACAAACAGGTACTCTTATGGAATTTATTGACAAATTGAAATTTTCTTCAGTCTGTGGTATCTACTGTGAAACGGAATGTTGTATTTACAAAGCGTACAAAGCTGATGATGAATCATTACGCCGACAGCTTGCTTCAATTTTGCTAAATGAGGCTGATCGCTGGCGGGAAATTCGCTGTGATGGTTGCAAGGGAGAATCCGCAATATGCTGGGGCAAATCATGCGCAATTAAAAAATGCGCGCATGCCAACCAGTACGAATTTTGTATTCAATGTAAAAATTATCCCTGTGAAAAACTTCTGGAGCAGCAAAAAACTAATGACATTTTAAAAAAACTAAATGGTGATTGCAAAGTTCCGCCCTCACTTCCAAACTTCACCAATTAATGTTTAGAATCTAACTAAAAGAGATATGTTATGAAATCGAATGTATTTTTTTTATCAGCAAATAATATCAACGATACGACTCTAACCACCAACCAACTACCAGCATTATTAAAACAATCCGCTATGATAAAAACGATTGAAGAACATGATTTTGTTGCCGTTAAATTACATATTGGAGAGCAAGGAAATGTAACGCACATATCTCCGCAACTCGTTTTACCATTTACTAAGGCAATTTCGGACTATGGCGGAAAACCATTTTTAACAGATACTAATGTGCTCTATCGCAGCAATCGCTCGGATGCGGTTGTACACTTAAAACTGGTGGAAGAACATGGTTTTAATCTTCAACAGTGCGGAGCGCCGTTCATTATTGCAGATGGATTACGAGGTAACAATGAAATTGATGTTGAAATTGACGGAGAGCTATTCGATAAAGTATCGATCGCAGCAGACATAGTAAATGCTAATTCAATGATGGTATTGACGCACATCACCGGACATCTCGCCATCGGGCTGGGCGGCACGCTAAAAAATTTGGGAATGGGATGTGCCAGTCGCAAAGGAAAACTGCGCCAACATTCTTCTGTAAAACCCTGGATCAGTGCGTCTGACTGCACAAAATGCGGAGAGTGCATAAAATGGTGCCCTTCCGATGCCATTGAATTAAAAACCGACGCTGCGGAAATCGATCAAAAAATTTGTATTGGCTGCGGCGAGTGTTTAACTGTCTGCCGGTTTGGTGCAGTTGAATATAATTGGCAGACATCCGCATCTGATTTGCAAAAGAAGATTGCGGAACATGCCCTCGGTGTGGTTACATCAAAAAAGAACAAGGTTTACTTTTTCAATTTCCTGATTAACATCACAAAAAATTGTGATTGCATCAACACAAAGCAGAAACCGGTTACCAATGATATCGGAATACTGGCAAGCAATGATCCGGTGGCGATTGATAAAGCTGCCCTCGACCTTGTTGGGGAACATTCCGGTAAATCATTTCGGGAATTATGTTTCCCCGGGATTGATGAAACGATTCAACTGATTCATGCACAGAATATTGGTTTAGGAACGATGGACTATCAATTGATATGTATTTAAATGATTGCTCAGATTTCCGAAATCTCGAAGATTTCGGGAATCTGATTTGCATTTCTGATAATTACTTAAAAACAAAATCTAAATTCCGAAATAGCTGAATATGACACTATTAGACATCATAAAATCACGCCGAAGCGTGCGCAAATTCACGGATGAACCCGTGGAAGAGGAAAAAATACTACACATTATGGAAGCAGCACGCCTGGCGCCCTCATGGCGCAATAAACAATGCTGGAAATTTATAGTCATCAATCAACCGGATATCATCAAAAAGGTGGTTGAACATACCGGCGCTTACAACCGATCCTGGCTTAGCAACGCGCCGGTATTAATCGTGGTCTGCGGCGATCCCTCAGCCAGCGGAGTCCGGAATGATCAAACGTACTTTCTTGTGGACGTTGCCATCGCCACCGAACATCTTGTACTGGCAGCCACTGAATCGGGATTGGGCACCTGCTGGATCGGCGCGTTTAATGCGGATAAAATTAAACCGATGTTAAACATCCCGGAGCACATCCGAATTGTAACGATTCTCCCACTCGGTTATCCGCATAAAAAAGACAGCCTGGCCGGAAAAATGGCGAAAACGGTGGTGCGCAGCCACAAGCGGAAGCCAGTGGCGGAAATTTTATGTTTCAATAAATGGGAATAATCGATTCATTTCAAATGACTACCAGGAGATATTATGGCATTACGAAAAGAAATACTGGAGTATATTGATTCATATCTAAATGTCGCGGAGTTTGATGATTATTGCATTAACGGACTGCAGGTTGAGGGTAAAGAAGAAATCACCACGATCGTAACCGGCGTCAGTGCAAGTGCTCGTTTGTTTGAACAGGCCACTAAATTGGGCGCCGACATGATTATCGTACATCATGGCCTGTTCTGGAAAAATGATCCATCGCCCTTTTCAGTGATTGGAATCGAACGCACCCGGTTGGCGCTGTTAATCAAAAATGATATAAATCTCGCAGGCTACCACCTACCGCTGGACGCGCATCCGGACATTGGTAATAATGCCCTTCTCATTAAGAAACTGGGTTTGCAAACCATAAATGCCGTTGATGTCGGATTTCTTGCCCAATCCCCAACTCCTGTTGTTTTTAATCAATTCGTTCAACAATTAAACAACTCCCTGAATACGAACAGTTTATCATTTCCATTTGGTTCATCCGAAGTATCAAAATTATTGATAATAAGCGGTAGCGCTGCTTTTGATTATCCGATTGCCGTTGAATATGGAGCTGATACTTTCATTACCGGAGAGATTAAAGAATCTCTTGTCAGAAAAATTGAAGAAGAGAAATTAAACTTAATTATCGCCGGCCACTATAATACAGAAACATTAGGTATTCAGGCATTAGGCTGCCTGCTTGAAAATAAATTCGATGTTCAATGTACTTTTATTGATATTTCAAACCCGGTATAGTAAAAATAATTCTTGACTCTTTGAATTAAATTTTGTTAATTAGTGTTAGTGTTTAAGTTACTTATCCTTATTAATCCGGATATTTATTAAATTTTAACTTAAATCGAAAATAGTTTTTGTGGCACCTTAATTCCTGAATCAGGAGCTATCATTCACAAAGGAATTATATGAAAGAAACTCGGTTGCTTTTGGCTGATAAAAATCTTTCTTATCTGGAAGTCGCCAAAAAGATGCTAAAATTCCACGATGACAGTTATATCATTGACGTTGCCATGACCGGAGAGGAGTGTTTTGACAAATTAGCGGAAACCGATTATAATCTGCTGTTATTGGATTATGAAATCGATGATAATAAGGGTTTGGAATTATTGAACCGGATTATACGGAGTGGCTTTGATGTACCAGTGATTATGATGGTTGAGGAAGATCGTGAGGAAATTGCGTTCAAAGCAGTGGAACACGGCGCATCCGATTATATTATGAAAGTTCGCGGGTATTTAACCGCGCTGCCTTTCACAGTCGGCAAAGTTTTGGAACATCAACGGTATGCTTCACATAAAGTTAAAACCGCAGTCTCTGATTCTGAACCCACTTTCACCTCCGGGGAAGATTATTCTCCTGAAATTGACGAAGTGTATTACATTCTTGATCGCCGCGGTAAATTTATCTCAGCCAATAAGAAAATTGAAAATTTTTCAGAATATACAGAAGATGAATTAATGGAACTAACGCTTGCGGATGTGATACCACGAGAACAAGAAACAGAATTCAATCAGTGGCTTTCATCCCTGGATATGGGGTATAGCTCTACTAATTTTAAAACACAATTTGTGACAAAATATGGCCGACGAAAACCGGTTGAGCTCCATTTAACGCCAGTTCGAAATGGAGATGATGAAATTTCCAGTTACAAAGGGAAATTTGTTTCCCTGTCCCGTAAAACGGATAATGAGCTACCGCAAGAAATATCGTTTGACCAGGCACAAATGATTCGCGAGATGGTGGATTTTATCAATTCCAGTTATAACGATTCCCTGAATCATCTTTTGCAAAAAATAACCAAAATTGTATGTCAATTATTCAGATTCAAACGAGCGACACTTGCTTTACTGGATCGGCGCCGCAATGTTTTTGTAAAACAAGCGATGGTAGGCTACATGGGAAATACCAACGGCGATATCAGGATTATGGATGTCCCACAAGATATTATTGAAAAAGCGTTTAGTGAAAAGTATCGAATTAAAGTGATGTATTTTGATCAGAATTTGCGCGTCTCTCCCAATTCACTTTCAAGCGGCTTGTACGAACGAAGGTCACAACCGCGGCCACGAGGCGAACATTGGCATCCCAATGATATGATTATCCTCAATCTTGTTGATAAAAACGAAAAATCATTTGGCTATATCTCCATGGATAATCCGGATTTTGAGCAGTCACCGACCCGTGAAATTTTCTATAACCTTGAATTATTCGCAAGTCTCGCGTCATTAGCCATTGAAAATCATTATCGATTTTCCACAATTGAAAAACGTAACCGACGATTAAAACAATTATTGATCACCAGCAATATTTTTAAATTACACCTTAATTTAACAGAGATGTTGAACGAAGTAGTATGGTCAATTAAATTTTCACTGGATTTTAATCTCGTGATGTTGGGATTGGTCAGCAAAAAAAGCGGTAATTTGGAAATAAAGGCGCTGGCGTGTGATGACAGAATCAAAACAATTCAACTGAGAGAATTAAAATTCCCGATTAATCAATTCAAACATCTTTTTAAGAAAAAATACAAACAGGGAAAATCATATTTTATTGATTCCGAGGAATCGGCTTTAAAACAACTTAAGGAAATTTATTATAATTTTAATTTGAAAGAACGTGGCGAGCGATTTTGGCCGTGGTATAGCCTGTTATTAATTCCGATTCGAAGCAAAGATCATCGAATTATCGGCTTTCTGTTGATAGACGATCCGGCCGATCATCTGCTACCGACTCATGAAACAATACACACACTGGAAATTTTAGCAACTCAGGTTTCAGTAGCCATCGAAAACCGGTTGATATATCTTCAATTAAAGGAACAGGTGGAGCGGAATACAACACAGCTACCTGAGGATGATATGGAATCGGACCGTGGCTTGCGGAAATTCATGGATAAATTATTCAAATAAAAAAGCATGAAAATATCCCCCGTTATTTTCATGCTTTTTTTCTAATCATTCCTAATAATGGTAACGCCCCAATGTATCTGATCTCTTGGCGGGCTGGAATTCCAGCGCCGGAAAGAATGCGAGTCATCGGTTTTATAAAAAACCCGATATGTTCCTTTTTCCAGGCGAATAACTTCATTAACCATTCTATTTTTTTTGGCGCCGCCAGCATGGGTTGTTTTATCAAACTTCATTTTCCACACCACGTTCCGATGTGAATTCTCGATCCAGGCATAATCGTACATTTCAGAATGATCTCCTTCTCCGAGTGCATAAATTCTCACCTTTGATGTGCGTGGCATATAAAAATCCGCGTTCAATTTTTCGCGATTCCCGACTTCAATAATTTGCGCCAGAATATTTCGATCCCGATATTCTTGATACATGCGAAAATCCCTGATTAAAAACGTGTTGTCAGCCGGATAAATGGTGACTCCCCATTTCTCCGCTTGAAATGGCTTTCGTTCGTTCCATTGATTGTAGGCGTGGGAATTATCTGTTACATAAAAAACAAGATACGGACCAGCAGATAAATAAATCCGATCCTCAAAAACCCTGTTCTTTCGTGCGCCACCGGCGTGCTGAGTATTATTATAATTCATTTCCCACACTATTTCACGAGTATACGCATGCATAAGCCAGCCATGATCCACAAATCTTTTGCGAGAACGAGAATATTCACCGATAGCATAAATATCAAAATGCGCGTCTTTTTCCAGATAAAATCCTTCCATTTCAAATTGATCGTTTCGGATATGGGTCAGTTCAATAATCGGCTCTGTTTGAAATTTTTCATATTCCCTTATTTCTATAGCCCGTTTATCTTCACCAATCGGATACAAACTAATTCCCCAGTATTGCGGATCGTACGGTGGCATTTCATTCCAATGTTTTGCAGAATGAGAATCATCTGTAATAAAATTGACAAAATAATCTCCGGCAGGCAATGTGATTATATCATCAAACATAAGGTTTTTCTCTGCGCCACCGGCATGCCTGGTATTGCGATAGGTCATTTCCCATACCCGCTCCCGTGTCTTCGCATTTACAATCCACCCGTAATCATACATTTGCCGGCGCTTGCGCATACCTTCTCCGATTGCGTAAATCCGAATCTTTAATGGTTGTGAAATTGAAAAACCCTCTTTTACAGAAATATCATCCTGTAGCCCGGTCATGCTAACGATGGCATTATTTTTTTTGACAGGATAAAATGTATGATATAAGCCACTGGCATCATTGTTATTTGCGGCCTTAATTTTAACTCCCCACTTTGCAACGGAAACATCATCAGAATCACCCAGCAAATAATTAATAACATCGCCAACTCCTCTAATTTTCTTGTCCGGAGACGGATTCAGTGCGTAATAAATTTCGTAATTTCCGGGCGGTAGCTTAATCCGCTGGTTTGTGTGCAGTTCTCCCCCACGCGGCGACAATTTTCCCTGATCAAAAGTGCATTCCCAAAGAATCTTACGAGTGTCTGAATTCAACAGCCAACAGGAAGAAAGTGGTTTTTCATGCTGTCTCAAAATCCCTGTGACTGCATCGATTTCAATCGTTATCCCTTTGTCAATTGTGAAACCCTTCATCACAACCTGCTCCGGCCGGATGTCCGATATTTCGACAATAATCTTTTCATCGCTTGACGGTAATTGAATCGTATTAAAAATTACAAGTGTAACGACCAGAAAAACGATTAATATGTATCGCATCATGTGTAAATACCTTGTCTTTAATTTTTAGTTACTATTCAGCATAGAGCTGTCATTCCTGCGGATGCAGGAATTCCCGCAGATATCTGTTTTAACTAAATCATTGTATAAGTCTTTCCATAAATTAAGCAAAGTGGATGCCCGATAGTCCGCCGCCCGTGAAAGTCTTTCAACATATTTGTCGATTTCTTTAATTGCGGCTTGAATTTCTTTCACTTCAATTTCTTCAAAATATGCTTCACCACATTGTAAACAGATCCATGCCAGCACTTTCAAAAAAGTAAATGACACACTCTTTTCTGTTAATATGATAACGAGTTTTATACTTTTTGCATTTCGGTTTGACAATAAATACATTTCATTTTAAAATTTTCAATCGGCTGATTTTCATATCACCTTAAAGATTCTTAATTCATTAAAAATCCTGCAAATTGCTATTTTATTAAATTTATTTCACCGTTTCGTTAACTCCACGTTCCCCTCATCAGTATACACTTCCAGCAAAGAAAGTCCGCGTCCGATTTTACCACGTGCTCGTTCGCCATTTGCGGATTCCGAGATTTCAAGATCAAAGTTTGTTCTGATCCTTCCATCTTCTGTATCCAGCTTGATTTTCAAATCAGCATTTTTATCAATAAAAATAAAAATATCGCCTTCATCCGAATAAAATCGATAGCGGCCATTACCGGACACTTCGAATTCAGCTTCGATATCTCCCTCATCTGTCTTAAGTTCCATCGATTTTGAGACGACTTTTTTCAGGATGATATTCCCTTCATCACAATCAAGTCGTAAATTACCAAACTCGCATTCTTCCATCCAAATGTTACCCTCATCCGTATAAATTGAGACTCGATCATTGATACTGGTCAACTTAAAACCTTTCAGATCACCCTCATCAATATCAATATTTGTCATTCCTAAATTACAATCATCCATACTGAGATCACCCTCATCAAGAATCACATCAATATCTCCGCTAAAATTTGTGATATTAATATCCCCTTCATCATTCTCTATTCGCAATTTTATTTCCGGAGGAACTTTTAATTCAAAATCAACACGTATATCTCTTTTGCCAAGCCCAGTCCATAAATCCGGATCAAACAGATCAAATAATGAAAATTTGTTACCGTCGGTCATTCTTAATTGACGAATGACCAATCGGTCGTTATCGTGTTCAATCTGAACTTCGATTTTTTCCAGCAGTCTTTCCGCTTCCTTTTTTGATCGTGCCTGAGCCCGTTTCACTATTTTGACCCATACTTCATCCTTATCCCATGAAGTCACTTTTATCATTCCGTCATCGCCTGTTAAATCTAACAAACCACCAGAGTTGAACTTAAATGTCCGTTCTTCTTTTTCAGTGATTTCATACGCATATAAATTTACGCTAAAGATTAACAGCAGCATTATTAAACCGAAGTTAGCTTTAAACTTCATTTTTTAAGCTCCTTTCAAAATGAGTTCTAAATCAACATTCCTTTGTCAAGCAATTCATGTTTGACTCTTTCCAGAGAACTCTCCATAACTTTTTCCCAAACCGAGATGAAAAAATCTTCGATATCATAGCTGATAAACTCGTGTTCACCGGTACTATTGTACGGGGTTGCCCTTTTAGAAAACTCATCAGTCCAGACTTCCAGAGTTTTGCGAATTCCTTCTTTAATACCAACTTCGGGTTGATAGCCTAATTCCGTTTTGATTTTACTAATATCAATAACAAAGGAATATCGATAACAGAATGGGAATACATATTTCGTATTGACAAGTTCTTTAAAAATGTCGTACGGAAAATTAACAGCTCGAACTTTTTGCCCCATTACATCAGCAATAAGTTTAATATATTCATTTAAACTAATAATTTCATCGCCCGTGATATTGTAGCATTCACCGATCGCTTTGTCTTTTACGATTGCTAATAAAAATCCTTGAATAATATCTTCAATATAGGCGGGTTGTACAAGATTCTGCCCGTGGCCCGGAATTAATATTTTTTCACGACCGTTTTTCAACCGTTCCATATAATACCACTCCCGCATTTCCCCGGGGCCATTAATTTCAGCCGGTCTTAATGATACAAACGGAAACCCGTTTTTATCGAACTGTTCAACGAGATATTCCTCGATTAATGACTTATTGTGGGCATAAGAATTTTGCGATGACAGCGGAAACAAACGTCTGTTCCGTATCGGCAGTCTAAGGCGATCATCAAGTCCTTTATTAAGCGCTACTGCCAGACTACTGCAAAATATATATCGGCCGATCTGATCCCGCAATGTTTCAACAACCAGTTCCACCTCTTCCGGTATATAAGCGCACGTATCGATCACCACATCAAAGGTTTGGTTTTCCAGCGACGTTCTGAATCGTTCCTCATCATGCCGATCGCAAATAATCCACTCAACATCACTGGCATAAGAAAATGTGTCTTTGCGAGTTCCCCGATTCAGTAATGTTACCTCCTGGTTCCCTTTTAGCAACGCTTCAGTCAGATATTTCCCGAGAAACCGTGTTCCACCTATAATCAGGATTTTCATAGCTCATTTCCCTCATTTTCATTATTTTATTAACTATCCTTAATAATAAAATAATTTTTTAACTTGATGTCAAGTGAATTTTCAATCAAGTCAAATGGGACTCATCATAAAAAGAGGAAAAGCCATGATTTCCGAAATCTCAAAAACTTCGGAAATCTGTGCTTCTGTTAGTAAAACTCGCTGGCTAAAACGGTTTCCGAATTCGAAATGTAACAACAAGCGGCTTATCCTTGTCATGCATTTGTTTGGCCACAGATACCCGCACGTTGCCTTCATAATTAGAAAAAGCAATGCCAACATCGGTCATTAAATCATCCCATTCGATATCGTCAAACGATTTACATGCGCCAGATTTATCAACTGCATTCCAGACCAGTCCTGCATCTGCAAATAAAATCAGGTTTACGTCATTAAACCATAAATGATTCAGAATACCGCGGGGACCATATAAACGATACTCGGCATTTCCTAAAATCATCCGGTCACCATCTTTAAATTCTTTAAATTTATACCCGCGCAATGTTGAAATACCTCCCAGATCGAACCTGAATTGAGTGGGTAAAAAACCTCTGGCAGACCCAGCTCGCAACCGAAAATCGAAATTTTCTCCGTACCCGATTGGCTGGTAGCGGCGGATATCCAAAATATAGCGATCGAAATCCAAACCTGCATTTTCAAAATCCGGGCCTGCAAATTCGCCAAGTAAATTAATAAACCATCCTTGAGTTGGATATTTAAAATCATTTCTTGTATCCAGCGTTATTTTTAAATACCCGCTTTTTAATTCAAGTTCATCGATCAACGGATTATCTCGAAATTTTTTATTACCGCCAAAGAGTGACCAATTGGTTTCTTTTTTCATGTTGTGATATTTATCTTTTTGATACCCGGCAGTAATCGAAAAGTGCGGAGTAATATTCTGCGTTAAATAAGCGCTGGCGCCGTTGCGGCGATAAAAATCGTGAAAATCTTCACGCAGGAAAAACGCAGCCAGCGAATTTTCGAATGTCGACATAATCCACCTGTCCTGAGTATCGGTCAAATCATGAGCTTCCGCGCCAACAGACATTGAAAAAAATCGTCGCTCGATGCCAACTTGAAAACGTCCGTCTTTGTTTTGGAATCCGTAACCAGCGTGCCCATAAACTGACACACTAAACCGGTTTTCTTTGTACCAGTCATTTCTGGGTACCCGAACTCCGAGGAATAATCCTTCCACGCGATTATAGCGAAACATGAAATTATCAGACTCGACGTCGTCATCGTAATTCCTTGTTGATGATTTACGTCTTTCCCACTCATCCTCATCTTTTGGCTTAACCTGAACACCAGTCCAGCCAACATCCACATGCTGCTTATCATCTTCAACTTTAACTCCGCGCCATGTTGTTTGAACAACATCTCCGCCGACAAAGGAACCTCTGTCCCGATAAATTTTGCCACCAACACTTACAACATCACCACTCACATACCCCAGGGAATCCAGTTCCACATCACCAAAAATGGAAACAACTTCACCATCCACTTCACCCCGTATGAGAGCTTTGCCTTTCATCACCACAACGCTTCCGCTTATCACTTCATCCTCTTCGATGGTTACATTCCCCCAAAATCGGAAAATATCAGACTTGCGTTTGCTTCTGCTGCGCAAAAACCGGCGCTCGATATCTTCCTGAATTTCTTCATCACGTTCATCAAACTTTTCCTGCTGTTCCACGACACCCACTTCCGAAGCACCGTCAAACAACTCGCCGGTTACCAACGCATTGGGAGCGACTTCCAGTCGACCGTCAAAATTGATTGCATGCCCATCTACGGCAGCAGATTCTGCAAGATAAACATCACCATCCAGGCAGTAAAGGTCACCATCAACTTTGCCCTTTACAGACAGCTCCTTGCCAAAAACGATTACGTCTCCTGAGATAGTCTCATCTTTTCCGATGACAACCTGCATATTACCCTCATCATCGCTCCGTTTTGAGAACAGGTGATATTCCGTTCGATAGCCCGGTATTTCTCTAAAATCGGAGATTCGCACCCGAAATGAACTGATGCTAATGAGATCACCGGCAATTTTGGAATCCTCATCCTTTTTAATTTCGCTGTGATAGCTAACGATGTTCCCAAATATTCGGGCCGTGCGTTTAATTTGTACTTCACTCCAGATAGCGACAACATCCCCGTATATCTCTCCGTGAATTGTAAGCACGCCATCGGCAATAAAAAAATCTGCATACACTTTTTCATCTTCTCCAATAACAACATCGACGTCATTATAGCGGTTCAATGCTTTTTTCGCTTGCCCCTCATCATCGATAACCGCCGCGAATGAGCCATTGCTCAATAACAACGCGGCGACAACTAAAATAAACGCAAGAAGCAATAAAATGACAAAAATTAATTGCCGATAAAAAACTGACTTCATCTGATTTTCTCCCTGTGTGTTTCGTTGTTAAAAACGCCAAATCATGTTAATATTAATGTTACGCGTGCACCGTAATTTTTATGGTTCAAAACAAACGACCCATTAATTTTACAAATCGCACAACATTGTATATAATTTCTATTCAAATATTCACAATTATATCACGCAATCTCCATACCAATTAAATACGTTAAATGCCCGCACCAAATTAATTGGTAAACAGTGCCTGTTATTATTAACGTTATAAATTAATCTCAATCAAAAAAGCGCTACCTGTTTTTACGGACGCCGTCATGAAGGTTTCATGCTGTGGTAATTTTACACAGTGTCTTTTCATGATAGTTGTTGTAAAATTACACACCTTTCAAAGTTATTCTAAAGGAAATTATATAACTTTCGATATTATAATAAAATAGCATTGAGATGATTTCTATGGCAATTTATCAAATTAATCTTCACAGCCAATTATCAGATTTATCGATTTTACGAACCCGTGTTAACACGATTTTCAACAAAGAAAAGCTCACTGACGAGGTATTGCAAAAGGACATTTTACTTGTTTTAACCGAGCTATTTACGAACTATATAAAACACGCAAATGAATTACCCCGTGATTCAATAACAATTTTTGTAAAAATTTCAGACCATTCAATTGAAATCGTTTTTCACGATTCGGGGCGTCCCTTTAAACCGATTATAAAAAAACCGAACTTATCCGAATTACCCGAGAACGGATTTGGCTTGTTTATCGTAAATTCTTTAATGGATGAATATGAATATTTTCCGAGAAATTCAGATCGCGACTATAACATTACAAAATTAACAAAAGTCTTATGAAAGGAAAACACCGTTGAAATTGAATATTGAAATAGAAGAGAAATCAAACAAGAGCGAGTTGCTCAAATTGTCCGGAATAATGAACGCCGAAACAATCACCGAATTTCGGGAGCATATAAATCATGTGGCACAAAGTGATTTGAAACTAGTTGTGCTTAACCTTCAAATGCTTGAAGAAATCGACAGTTCCGGAGTTGGTGCGATCATCTCATTATTGAAACATCTGCGGCTAAAAAACGGAGAGCTGCGCATTTTAAAAATCAGAGGCGCTGTTAAAAAATTGTTTGAATTGCTTCAGATTGACCGCGGTCTGGATATTTATGAGGATAGCAAGCAAGCATTCCACAATTGATTTTTAATGCAAATGTCAGCAATTCTTTTATAAATGGCAATATAATCTTAATCCGAAAGACATCTGCCATTTGTACTATCCTTTCATTCAGTTAAGGAGTCTTAATTTTTTGTAATTTTTCACTTGACATTTCGCTAATAAATAAGTATATTTTGCACCGAAAATAGTCAATAATTTAAATAGATTATAACATGCCAAATAATATTACACTTATTATTGAATTTCAATGTTCTGCATCTTCCTTCCTGATTTTCGAGACAATGTATAAGTTTATCTTATTTGTATCTTACACAACTTCAGCGCCAAGAATGTTTGATATATCAATTTAAAATCATTACTAAGAGAAAAATTAGATATGAAGCATCCGTTTTTTATTCGATTTAGTATTATAATGATCGTGTTCTTTTACTCGGCTGTTTCCCAAAATCAAGTTTTAAACAACCGAGATTTGCACCCCCCATCAACTCTTACAAAAACTACAGTCGATGATTATCGTCACTTCCACAATATCGGAAACCTGGGTATGACAATCACGAATTACGGATTGCTTGGCCAGGGATATCTTACTGCACTGCAAGACCAGCCATCATGTATGTACAAATATCGCTCGCGTTTAGAAAAAGAGCAGGTCGAGCATTTTTCGTATGCCGGATTGTGGATCGGCGGTATTGGTGGGATGAACGGCGAAGAAAAAACACTGGTATCGACTGCCATTGTCGATGGAGTATTTGAATATGGAGAAGCGGGATTCGAATTTACCAATTCAGCAGATCCCGGCGATACGGTTCGCGAACGATCAGCGATCGTCACTTCTCCCAAATATGATCCCAAAGCGATTTCGCATCAGGATTTTCTATGTGACTTTACAGACCGCAATTTAATCGTACCTGGTTCCGATATTGAGATTATTGACCATATTTCGCTGGGAGTAAATGTTCACATGGAATCTTATGCCTGGAATTATTCCTATGCCGACGCCTTTGTTATCCTGAATTACACATTCACAAATATTTCGCAACATCCGATCCGTGATATATACGCAGGTTTATGGGTGGATGCATCTATAGCGAATATGAACTACACCAATAAGTACGAACCCGGCGGCGGTTTCACCTGGTACGATAATTTGAATAACTATGATACCGAATATAAAATGGGCTATCAATACGATGTGGACGGTGATAACGGATTTGCCGAAAGTTATCTCGGAATACGCGTATTAGGCGCCTCGATCCCCAAAGATCAATACGAAGTATATTATGATATATGGAAATGGACTGCCTCGACCAATGCACAGAATCCGGATTATTTTATGCCTACCACGGACAGGGAGCGTTATGAGAAATTATCGACAACACCCGAAGGCGCGTTGCCTTCCGAAGAAAATAGCTGGATGCTGCTTGTTTCCGCAGGATCATTAGGCGATTTGAACCCGGGAGATTCACTGAATTTTGTGATTGCCGTAGTATGCGGCGCATGGGGGCCGGGGAATACTGATACACCAGAGCGCCGAAAAAATTTGCGTTTGAATTCCGGGTGGGCTCAAACAGCATATAATGGCGAAGATGTGGATGGTGACGGAAAGTTAGATCCCAACGAAGACGTTAATGGAAACGGGATTCTTGATGAAGGAGAAGACGAATATCGCGCAGAACTTGACCTGAACGGCAACGGTTATTGGGACCCGGGGGAAGAAGTATTTGGAGATGGGGATGGTCATCTTGATATTGAAGAAGATATTTATGAAAATCTGCAAAGAGGTATTGAAGCGGGAAATGGTAAAATAGATCGTTTTATTTTGCCCTCTCCCCCACCGTCACCAAATTTGCTTGTTGTTCCTGGAAATCAAAAAGTTACCTTATATTGGGATAATCTACCCGAGGAATACGAAGACCCTATTACCAGAGAAAAAGATTTCGAAGGGTATCGCATTTATAGTTCTCCCAAAACAGCAGAAAGCCGGGAAGACGTTTCATTATTAGCCCAGTTTGATAAAAAAGATAGCCTTGAACTTGGATATGACACCGGCTTCGAGCATATTCGATTCGATACCACGATTAACAACCATCAATATCAATATCGATTTGTAAATGATAATTTATTAAACGGTTGGCCAGGTTCCTATTATTTTGCAGTCACATCTTTTGATCGCGGCAATCCCGCTAATAATTTGCCCAGTATGGAAAGCTCTATTTTTGAAAATATGACGTATGCAATTCCCGGCGCTGAAGTAAAACAACAAAATCAGCGAAAAATTTACGTTTATCCCAATCCGTACCGGGCCGGGGCACTGTGGGATGGCTTTGGTGAGCGGGAACGGCTGATCTGGTTTGCAAATTTACCGGTAAAAGCGACTATTCGCATTTTTACCCTTGCAGGCGACCTGGTCGATATCCTTAATCATGATGCGGCAACCTATAATGGAAGTGGTGTGACAATTTTAGAGCAAAAGACAGCAAATCAGGACGTCATATTTTCCGGCGGCGAACATGCCTGGGATCTCATCTCGCGCAGAGATCAGGCGATAGCCACAGGGCTCTATCTGTTCACTGTTAAAGATGAAGAAACAGGTGATATTTATTCAGGAAAATTTTTAGTTATAAAATAGATGATTTATTTTTTTATCCCGTGACTTTTTATACCAGATTTCCGAAATCGTCACGATTTTAGAAATCTCACTTTTTTGATATTTTCGTTTAGACAATAGTTTGTACAATTAATCCACTCATTAAACAAAACATAGGAGATGTTAAATGAAGAAATTGATATTAGCTTTTGTTTTAGTTAGTTTGCTAACAATTTCCATGTATGCGCAAACACCGATTCGGGATATACAATATACCGAAGACGCTTCCGGTGATTCCCCGCTTAAGGGACAGGTCGTGACGGTTACTGGTATCGTTACAGTGGAACACAGAGGATCCGTCGCTGCAAACGGCGGTATTTCAGGCAGCTACTTTTTTTTGCAAGACAGCGCGGCAGCCTGGAGTGGTATTCAGGTATATTATAGCGACAGCACAGCAGCCGAGGGAGATATGGTAACAATTACCGGCACAGTTGATGAATACTACAATCAGACCCAAATTGGCAACGTCACAGAATTTATCCGCCAAAGCTCGCGCAATCCTCTACCTGGTCCGGTAGAAGTAACAACTGCCGAAGCCAACAGTGAACCTTATGAAGGTTGTCTGGTAAAGGTAAACGATGTAACCATTACTGAAACCGGTATTGGGAACTATGGCGAATGGCGAGTTGATGATGGCTCAGGTGCCGTCAAAATCGATACCCGGGCAAAATATTACTACACCCCGGTATTGAATGAGCCTGTAAAATCCATCACAGGTGTTGTGTTATTTGGATATGGCGAATACAGTATTGCCCCCCGACTGGCGTATGATATTGTCGAGGCCGGCAAATTTACCCGTATTCAAAGAATTCAGCAAGTGCGCAACAGCGATCTGGTGCGCGCGTATTATGACACATATTCGGATTCGTCATACTTTGGTTTTGATAATGGTGATACCTGCAGTATTCGCGGCGTGGTGACCATGCCAACCGGGCTAAGCTACGCTGGTGCGGGAATCAAGTTTATCGTCAGCGAAATCGGCGGCGGTCCCTGGAGCGCGATTCTATCCTACAATTCTGATTCCACTGCATATCCCGTGTTACTCGAAGGAGATCTTATTGAAATGACCGGATATATCGGAGAGTACAGAACGGATGTTTCAAACATGACCGAATTCTGGATTACCAGCCCCATTGAAATTATCGATTTCGAGCAACCGGTTCCTGATCCCGAATTTGTGAATACCGGCGATCTTCGCGTACCATTAACCGCAGAGCAATGGGGCAATGTTCTCGTTTATTTAAAAGACGCTAAAATTACTAACAACAGACCGGGTTTTGAATTATTTGCAGTAGATGATGGCACAGGCTCCGTTCTTGTTGATGATGACTCGGATAGCCTCGAATTCTATAGCGATCCGGATAACCGGCCGCCGGTCGGAACAATCGCGGATTCTATTCGCGGCTGGGTCTATCACCATTACGGTTCATATACCGACAGCACAGCATATAAAGTGGAACCGCTCTATATGTCAGACATTGTATGGGGCGCAGGTCCGCCGGCAGTTAGTAAAGTGAAACGCCATATCACAGTTCCGACTTCCTCGGACCCGGTTACAGTGACGGCTGATATCGCAACAAATTTGGAAATTGAAGAAGCAGCCATTTATTATTCAGCCAGCTCGAATAATGCTTTAAACAAAGCAAATCCAGTGTACGAAAAAGCTGTCATGAGCCTGGTTGAAGGAACTACATATCAGGGTGAAATTCCTGCGCTGCCGAATAATAGCTTTGTGAACTACTTTGTTATGGCTACGGACAATAAAGAGCAGTCTACAACATCGCCGCCTGATACATCGGTTCAGAACTTATGTTATGTTGTGAAAGATGGTGATCTCAGCATCAAAGATATTCAATATACACCGTGGGAAATGGCAGTATCACCTTTTGAAGGCTTTGATGTTGCTGTCAGCGGTGTGGTAACCGTGGATACATCTGCCGCAAATAAATATAATGCATATTCTATCCAGGATGTTGAATCTCCATGGAGCGGAATTTTTGTATTTGGCATCGACGCTGTTTTAAACCGCGGCGATGAAATCAAAGTCTATGGCACTGTAACAGATTTTAACCCGGACTGGCATTTTAAATGGGATAATAATACCGTTATTTTAGCTGATTCTTTCGAAGTGCTCAGCTCTGCCAATACGATTAATCCGATTGATGTTCAAACCGGCAATATACCCAAAACCGGAATTACAGCCGAGCCTTATGAAGGAGTTGTTGTAAGAATAAAAAATGCAACTCTCACAAAAATTAATCAATACGATGTTTCCTTTGATGATGGCAGCGGAGAGTGCCTGGTTGACGGTGATTTTCTGGTCCCGGCAGATCAGGATCCGAATGACATCTTTTATTTCAATGCCCAGCGAAATCCATTCCTCGCTGCGTTTGGCGATACGTTACGCATTGGTGATCAAGTCGATATGATTCAGGGTGTTTTCACATACAGCTTCGGAACAAATAAAATTGAGATAAGGGATGCCAATGACTTTGGTACATCCGTCGGAGTAAATACTGATTTTGAACCAGTTCCGTTAACATATAAATTGGATCAAAATTTCCCGAACCCGTTTAATCCTGAAACCAGAATTTATTTTGAAATTCCGCAAACCCATGATGTAAAGCTAATGATTTACAACGTGCTTGGTCAAAAAGTCCGAACACTGGCTCAGGAAAAATTTAACACCGGATTTCATGTCCTTAACTGGGACGGAAGAACAGACACCGGCGAGCTCGCACCAACAGGTGTTTATATTTACCGCATTAAAGCCGGTAGTTTCATCGATTCAAAGAAAATGTTACTTTTGAAGTAATTTGATAAAATTGTGATTTAATGAACAGGATAGCAGGATATTGAATCCTGCTATCCTGTTTGATAAGATGAGGAGCTGTATCATAAGTCTGATTTTTTTATGAATTGTCATTCCGGGATTGTCCCGGAATATCCTGATTATTAAAAAGTTAGGGGATTACTGCATTCGCAGGAATGACACCAAAAAATGACTTTTGATACAGCCCCACTCCGGAGTGAAATCCCTTATGGATTTCACGAAATGTACCAAATTAAATTAAAATTTTTCTAATAACAAGTTTACATTATGAAAACAAAAATCACGCTATTGTTCGCGGCAATAACCGTATTCGTGTTCATTGTTCTATCGTGCGATCAAAATCCGTTTCATCCGGATAAACAATCGAAGCCAATAGGTAATAAACCGCCGGAGACGTTTCTGTTCCTGTTCACAAACCAAATCCAGGATTCTACAGGAGAAACACTTGACCCTGGAATCGATACAACAGCCAGTAAACAAGTGCTTCACTGGTGGGGCGACGATAGTGACGGAGATGTCATCGGTTATTATATTCAATGGGATTACGATCCCGATCCTGTGTGGACAACTTCGGAATATGATACTTTTTACGTACCCATCCGAACGGATTTTGATAAATTCACATTCAAAGTGTGGGCTGTTGATAATGACAGTCTGATGGATCCCACCCCTGCGGTACAAACATTTCCGGTGTTCAATTCTATGCCGGAAATTGAATTCAAGCTGCGGAGTAATCCGCTTGCGCCTATTGGCAACCCGAATGTTACGGCATACACATTTCCCACCCGAACATTTATCTGGGACGTCCGCGACCCGGATGGCGTGGAGACAATTACCAATATTTATTACGCGCTCGATGACACAACCACCTGGATTCCGCTACCGGGGAATGAACGCAGCATCACATTGACAAATTTAGCTCCGGGGGAACATCGCTTCTTTGCAAAAGCCGTGGATGTTGCCGGCGCTTCGAGTAATATCATCTCTTTTCCCGATCCCGAAGATGAAAACACACCAAACACGTGGGTGGTAAAGCCGACTCAGGGAGATATTCTTCTGGTAAACGATTTTGCCCAGGATCAGAATAATTATCAGGTTCAGGGATTTTATGAAGACATTTTGAGAAACATCGTCGGTGAGAATGGTTACAGTGTATGGGAAATCGGAACGTCCCGCATCCCGATGATTAATCCGCAGAATAGTATACCGTATGCCACGGCAGATATCAAAGCCAATCTGAATTACTTCAAAAAAGTGATCTGGTTTTCACATCTCGGACGACCGAACATATCCCAGGCAGGATTGAGTTTAACACAATATATTGCCAACGGAGGAAATGTTTTCATTACTAACGGGAATGAAGAAATTCCCGATACTTCCTGGACATTTACAGATATTGATTCCGTTTTCCGGTTGAATCCGGGAGGTCGTCTCTTTTCCGGTGTGCGTGTACTCGCGTCATTTACCAACACGCCGCAGGATTCATTGCAGGATTTAGAATTGGGGCGACTGATCGGAAATCGCGTATCCGCGCTAATTGTGGGGCCCAACGCGGACGTTGTTTACCGGATGGAGCCGGATTCCACCTCCGGCGTTGCCGTGCCTTATGAGGGTTCGCCAGCCGTCGGCGTCCGCTATCGTGTCGGCTCCGGGCAATCGATTTACTTTTCATTACCGTTTCACTATTGCAATGGTTTGGAAAATGCGCAACAAATTATAGAATATATTTTAAATGAGTTTGAATAATGAAAAGACTACTTTTGTTATTTGCTTTATTTATTGTGCTCTGTCCACTGCTATATAGTCAGAGCCAATCCAAAGGAAAAATAACAGGCATGGTTATCGATAAAGCCTCAAAAAATCCTCTGCCAGGCGTTAATATCGTGATCAAGGGAACTTATATGGGAGCTGCAAGCGACCTAAACGGAAAATATGAAATCAATAATATTAGTCCTGGTCAATACGATTTGGAAGCATCCATGATTGGCTATAAAATTAAATTAAAAACCGGGATTAAAGTCGTTCCGGCACAGATAATTACCGTCAATTTCGAAATGGAAGAATCCGTACTCGCGTTCGGACAGGAAATCGTTGTCGTCGGGAAAAAACCACTACTGGAAGTCGATTTGACTGCGTCGGAAGAGCACTTTTCTTCTTCTGATATCGAAAACAAAATTGTGGAAAATGTGGATGACATTATTACCCAGCAAGCTGGCGTTGTTAAAACAGATAATGAAATTCACATTCGCGGTGGCCGTGCTGATGAAAGTTTGTATATTGTGGATGGTATCTCCATTAAAGATCCGCTTTCCGGGTATGGCAATACGCTCTACATCAATTCCGATGCAATAAAAGAATTAAAGGTTATTACCGGCGGCTTTAACGCGGAATACGGACAGGCAATGTCTGGCGTGATCGATGTGGTTACCAAAGAAGGCAGCGATCGTTATACCGGTGGGCTCGCCTACAAAACCGATCATCTTGGTCTGGAGTGGCCGGATCAGTATAATACCCAGATTCTTGAGTTTAATTTTGGCGGCCCGGAACCTCTGACATCAAAATTATTCCCTGCATTGGGACTAAATCTCCCCGGTCAATTCACTTTTTTCGTGTCAGGTTATGGTAATATATCAGATTCGTATCTGCCCACAGCGTACAAGCTTTATCCGAGCCGATCCGAACTGGATATTTTTGCGCCGCGCCAGGAAAACAACTGGCATGCACTGGGAAAACTCGCCTGGCGGATTAATCCAAATCAAAAATTAACGATCTCGTATGACAGATCACTGAATATCAATCAGGGATTTTTTCGCAGATACCTGATCTCCAATGAATTTTATCCGTATCAATATAGCCAAAATCTGGGAAATTACCCCACATTCACATCAGAATCAATACTGAGCAATGTTTCATGGATGCACACACTGTCTTCCAAAACATTTTACGAAATAACCGCGGCAAACTTCTTTATATCAACTCACAGCGCTGTTCAAAATAAGCACTGGAGTGAATATGACGAACGATTGGATCTGGAGCCAATCCATTATTATCCGGGTCCCGGAGGTAATTTAGTCATCCGCCGCGGAGACGGATTTTACGATCATGGAGATTATGGGCAATGGTATGATTACTTCAGCGATACCTGGTCGCTGAATGGTGATATTACCAGCCAGGTGACTCAAAAGCATCAGGTAAAAGGGGGATTTGAGGCAACTTACACCGGAATGCAGGTTGTGGATATCATCGATCCCTGGGTGGAAACCGCAAGCGGCTATGGCCGAAGCTATGATATCTATAAAGTCTATTCCACGGCTGGTTCTTTTTATATTCAGGATCAGATCAAATATGACGGCATGATTGTGAATATCGGGATGCGGTACGATTACTGGTTTCCCGGCAAGTTCGTGCAGGATGCCATCAACGACCCGGAAACAATTATCATTTCCGATGCAGCCCGTGATAAATTTAAAGAAGATACATTTCAAATTTTTGGATATCGCGGGAAAGGCCATCTAAGCCCGAGAATCGGGATTTCACACCCGGTGACCGATCAGGATGTTTTGTATTTTCACTACGGACATTTTTCGCAGCGTCCGAAAGGACAATATGTCTATGCAAAATTAAAATCAACATCACCGGCAACGTATCAGCTTTTCGGAAATCCGAATCTGGACCCGACAACCACTGTGGCTTATGAATTGGGCGTGAAACACAAATTTAACGAAAACCTGGTCGCTGAATTTAAAGCATATTATAAAGATCAATTCGATTACCCCACATCAGAACGAATTAGCCTTGAAAACCCGAGGTTGGGCAATATCAGTTATTTAATGTATTTAAATATGGATTACGCCCGGTCCAAAGGAATTGAAATACGGGTAAAACAACGTTATGCAAAATATTTGAGCGGTATGTTGAATTTTACGTATGCTGTCAGTAAAGGAAAAAGCTCAACGCCGAACGATAATTTATTGGTTCAGGCGGGAAGACTCAATGAAAAACCGCTCAAGGAAAATTTTCTGAGCTGGGATAAGCCGATCCGATTGACGCTTGATTTAAACTTCCAGGTCAATGATAACGAATCATTTCCGGTCTTTGGGTGGCAAATACCTGATAAATGGGGAATCAGCGCTCACTGGGAGTTTGAATCAGGGAAACGCTATACCCCGTTGATCGATATTGACGGAGAAATTTATGACGATGCAAATCCCTTTTCAAAAATGGCCTCATACTGGCATCAATTCGATTTTCGGATTTATAAATATTTCAATATATCCGGTCTGGATGTATCTTTTTTAACAGAAGTTGAAAATTTATTTAATGCGAAAATTCCGCAAATCATCAATCCATATACCGGCCGCGAATATCGTCCGGGAGATATTTTAATGAATCGTTATACACGGGATATCAATCCGCTTCCGAATCCGATTTACGATCCGTCGAAATATCGTTGGCCAAGAACCATTCGGTTTGGAATGTCGGTTAAATTTTAAATTTAAAAAAAAAGCACTGTTAATAAATTGTGATGTGAAATGAAAAAATTAATTTACTTCTTGACAATTACAGCATTTTTAGCAACCCCGATACCAATATTTTCCCAAAATCTTTTCCCGCTGTTGGGCGGTCAAAGAATCGGGACCGCTGCAGCCACGTTTTTGAAAATCGATGTGGGCGCAGAAGCCACTGCAATGGGCGGCGCGTCTGTTGCCATGGCAAGCGATGCAACAACATTGTACTGGAATCCCGCGGCAGCAGCGCAACTCCAGGGAAATTATTTAACGCTAAGTCATATTGAATGGCCGGTGGATATTCAATATGAATATCTGGGTTATGTCCATCATATACCAAAAATCGGAACAATCGGTATTTCCATGGGAATGCTGCATACCGCTGATATGGAAGTCACAACTGAATATCACCCCACAGGAACCGGTGAATATTTTCGATATAATGATACCTTTGCAGCACTTACCTTTGCCATAAAAATGACAAACCGCTTTTCATTTGGCGCATCTGTAAAATATGTGGAAGAATACCTGGCCGGGCTCAGAATGGGAGGCTGGATGATCGATTTGGGGACGTTCTACTGGACCGGGTTTAAATCACTAAGATTCGCCGTGAGTCTGGTCAACTTTGGACCCGATTTAAAACCAGGCGGAACATATATGAAAAAGACCAGAGAAGGCGGCGTTACTAAAGAAAAATACGAAGCATTTTCGCCGCCAACCACTTTTCGCGTTGGTGCGGCAATGGATGCTTATTCGTCTGAAAAATATACGATTACCACTTCGTTCCAAATTAACCATCCGGTGGACAATGCAGAAAATGCAGTACTCGGATTTGATTTTCAATTACTGAAAATGCTCCATCTCCGCACCGGGTATCGTATCAATTACGATGATGAAAAATTCGCTTTCGGCGCAGGTTTTGATTATAACGTCATCGGTACAGATATCGTATTGGATTACGCGTTCAAAGATTTTTCGCATTTAAGTTCTACTCATCAATTTACATTAGGTTTTCAATTTTAGCAAAGGACAATTATTTTGAAACAAATTGCCATTTCAATTTCGCTTTTTTTAGCTGTGTTCATTATCGGAAACTGCGGAAATAAAATGCCGCTACCATCGGTAACATCCAATCCCGAATCATTTGGGGCAAATGATACTTCTTATAATAAAATTGCTACCTGGAATGCCACTGAACTTGGTTATTCCCCGATGATGCCTTTTACACCTGTCGATATCAGCATCGGTAGTGACGGATATATTTTTGTCGCGGATAGCGCTAATAACAGAATCCTGACGCTGTCAGAATCCGGAATGATCATGGAAAAAGAAAACCTCAACACTATCTATCCGGTGCAACACCCGATCGGAGTAGCCATTAACGAAAAACTGAATTTACTGATTGTGAACGGAACCAATAAAATATATGTGTGGAATCAATATTTAAACAATATCGGCGTTGATTCAATTATAACTGGAATTTCAGCAGATACAAACTATATATTTTCAGGAGACGCCGCCAAAATTGATTCAATTACAAAGATTCATCTTTTTTATGAAGATCCGAACCCGACATCCAGTTTTCAGGGAATTGCCTTTGGCCCGGCTAATGATAATACAATTTTTGTAACTGATAACGGCACCAATCGCATCTTAATGCTAAGCATTGATTATAGCGGAGGAGTTTTACTTTCTAACGGCTCACTGTTTGTGACATTTCACGGGAACTATCTAAAAGATATTGCAACGTTTGGCTCCGGCGCCGGAACCGTGGATAATCCACAGGGAATTACCGCAGATGATAAAGGAAATATCTATTTCACTCAATTAGGGGGTAACTTTTTCGTACAGAAGTTAAAACCACTGGTCAACAATTACGTTTCTGCTTACACGCTTTACGAAAATCCGATTATGGATTTAAATCGCTTTACGGGGCCGCATGATGTCGCCCTGGGCGAAAATGACGCCATTTTCGTCGCAGATACAAAAGAGGGAGTGATTTATAAATTTCAAAACACAGGAAACAGCGCAGGTAATTTAGCAAACCTTGGAAAAGAAGGCCTCGCTGAAGCAACATTTGCCTATCCCCGGGCAATCGCGGTTTCTGACAAAGAAACCGTTTATATCGCAGATTCAAAAAATAACCGTATTGAAACATATCAACATTCTGTCTCCGAAACTGACTTGCCAGACAAAGATCGACCCTGACCTTTCATGATTCATCACTTCTTTACAAAATGTTAACAAATTTATAACACACTTTTAATTGAATAGTAAATCTGTTTTATAAATTAATAATCCTATAGAGTTCTATAGTATTTTTTTATGAAATTTGTTAACAATCATAAAGAAAAATTGCAAATCTTTTATGTACCTTTTTAAATAAACATCATCAAGCCATTTTTTAAAAGGTTCCAGTTAAATGAACATGAAATAATGTGAAATGGATGGTTGATTTTAAAAATGCAGTAAATAAAATGTTCTTTGATATACAAAAATTAAACTGGTGCGCAGAAGGTTTGTGAAAACTTATTTAATTTTGGTAAGGAGGAAAAATGAAGTCACATTTGTTAAGAATCATCACTTTAATGATCATCGTTGCCCTTCCGATGGTTGCATTTGCCCAAAATGGAATCATCATGGGGAAGGTAACTGATGCAGCAACAGGCGAACCATTGATTGGTGCCAATGTTATGATCGAAGGGACCTCTCTTGGCGCAGCTGTCAATTTTGATGGCTATTTTGAAGTTAAATCCGTTCCACCGGGAACGTATACACTTAAAACAACTTTCATCGGCTACGAAACAGAGAAAAAAGAAATTCAGGTAACTGCCGGCTCCAGAGTGATAGCTGATTTTCAAATGAATTCTGAAATCATTTTAGGTTCCGCTATTTCAGTACTAGCTGATCGTGCGAAACCTAGGGAAACACCGGTCGCTTATTCCAATGTTCGTAAACAGGATATGGAAATGCGATTAGGTTCTCGTGATATCCCTCTTGTTTTAAACACCACTCCAAGCGTCTATTCAACGCCAGGTGGCGGCGGCGCTGGTGATGCCAGACTGAATGTTCGTGGTTTTAATCAGAGAAATATTGCTATCATGATCAACGGTGTTCCGGTTAATGATATGGAAAATGGCTGGGTTTACTGGTCTAACTGGGACGGTGTGGCTGATGCAACGTCATCGATTCAGTTGCAGCGCGGATTAAGCGCCGTCAATCTGGCGACGCCTTCTATTGGCGGTACAATGAATATTATTACTGATCCGTCAAAGCAACAGAAGGGATCATTTTTACGTCAGGAAGTTGGTAATGACGGTTTCTTTAAAACAACCGTTGGCGTAAACAGCGGTTTGATCGATAATAAATTTGCCTTTAACGCCTTAGTCGTTAAGAAAACCGGTGACGGTTATGTAGATGCTACCTGGACAAATGCCTGGGCTTATTATTTTGGCGCAAGCTGGGATATAAACAAAAACAACAGACTCGAGCTGTATGCATTGGGTGCGCCGCAGCGTCATGGGCAAAATTTATATAAACAAAACATTGCAACTTACAGCAAAGATTTTGCAAAAGATCTGGATACGTATGATCCGGCAGCATTAGATGCATTCGTAGAAAAAGGATTCCAGTTCAACCAAAATTGGGCGCCTGTCAGTCCGAATTATGTGGGTAAACAAAACTGGAATGGACAGTCGGATAGTCGTTTCTCCAGCACGTTCATGAATACCAGAGAAAATTTTTACCACAAACCACAAGTAAATTTGAACTGGTTCACGAAATTAAATGATGATTTAAACATTTATACAGTGCTTTATTATTCTGGTGGAGAAGGCGGCGGAACCGGTACTGCTGGTAAAGTATATGCAAGAGACGCTTATGGTCAATTGGGCGATGACGATTACAAATATTATTACGGTCCAGGTCCCTGGTCATGGGATTTAAACGAAACCATTAAGATGAATCAAGGTCCGGCCGGCGCTTATTATGTCAATAAAGATTCATTATATAAAGAAGACGGTCAATCGCTGGGTATTTTTCGCAATAGCAGAAACAATCAATGGACTATCGGTGCGATTTCCAAGGCAAATTACAAGGTTTCCGAAGAAATCAATACGACCTTTGGCGTTGATTGGAGAACCGCAGAGATCGAACACTATCGCGAAGTTCGTGACTTGTTAGGCGGACGGTATTTCGTAAAAACAGCGGACGAATTTAATCCGAATCAAAAAGTTGGTTTGGGCGATAAGATTGCCTATAATTTTACCAACACCGTCGACTGGCTCGGATTTTTCGGACAGGGCGAATACAAAACCGCACAGCTCTCTGCGTATGCTATGGCTGGCTATTCCATGATTAAATACAGTCACACCAATCATTTTACAAAAGATGGCGCTGGCAAAGAGTTATTTTTAGAATCTGACTGGATCAGCGGAATGCAGATCAAAGGTGGCGCCAGTTATCTTGTCACTCCGAATATTAATGTTTTCGGAAATGTGGGCTTCGTTTCCAAAGTGCCGATCTTTGATAACGTAATCAGCGATTACTTAGCTACAAAAGCGGATGATCCTGCCAATGAAAAATTCATCTCCTTTGAAGCTGGCGTGAATTTCCTCGGATTACTTAATAATACACTGACGAGCAAATTAAATTTCTATCACACCACCTGGGATGACAGAGCAAACTCAATCGGCTATACCATGCAGGATGGTTCTGAAGGCATCATCTTCCTGGAAGGTATGAATGCAGTACATCAGGGTGTTGAGTTGGAAGCTGCTTATCAACCTCTTTCATATTTTCGTTTAGATGCAGCGGCCAGTGTTGGCAACTGGAAATTAACCGATGATGTAAAAGGTTCTTATAAAGATTGGGAAAGCGGAGATCCGAAAGATGAAAGCTACAGCTTTTACGTTAAAGATTTGAAAGTTGGTGATGCTCCGCAAACACAATTTGCAGTCGCTGGCTCAATTTTTCCGATTCCTGATTTTGCCGGACAGGTTGTGTTCAGATATTATGCAGATCATTACGCTGACTGGAATCCTTTTGACCGAACCGATCCAGGCGATAAAACCCAAAGCTGGAAGGCTCCGAATTACAGCGTCGTGGATTTGCATGTATATTATAATCTGCCTTTTAGTGCTGGCAATAGCAATTTTAAATTATTTGCCCATGTTTTCAATTTCTTAAATGCCGAATATATCCAGGATGCTGTTGATAACAGTCGATACAACGGATATGATAATGATCATGACGCTGATGACGCTGAGGTATATTTCGGACTTCCCAGAACCTATAATTTCGGCCTGCAAGTTATATTCTAATTGGTAATATCTACAGCCATATAATAAAGTCCTTCTTATTCTCTTAAGAAGGACTTTTTTTATTAATGCATTCTTGTGGCTCACTTTATCGATTTGCCTTTTTACTTCAAAAAAAATATCACACTCTTTCTGTCCTGAAACCATTAACAGTCGCATATTTTTGTGAGATCTGAATCTAAATCAGGACAATTATGAAAAATGTTTTCAATATTATGAAGATATGAAAAAGGAATAGATCAAAAATGAAAAACATTACACAATCGTATGCCAGTTTGTGGGACCGTCTGGTCGCATTTGCCTTTGATTATCTTGTCATAGCACTTTACCTCATTGAGTTGAGCATTGTTGGATTCATCGTAAACATAAGTTTTCCGCGCATTACTGCAACACTGTTCGCAAATCCGTTTGCAGCGCAGCTTACAGGTTTTACAATACTTACGCTGCCCGTGACCCTGTATTTTGCACTGCTCGAATCGTCATCAGGGCACGCCACATGGGGAAAGCGGCAGAGGCATCTCAAGGTAGCGCACATAAACGGAGAGCGCGACTCACACGACTCCGCGCATTCACTCGTACCATACTCAAATTTATCCCGTCGGAACTTTCACACACCTGTAATCTGACGCCTTGGCTGCGCCAACGACGAACCATCGCCGTTGATTACAGTAGGGCTGGTACTGGTTTGGGTACTCATCGGTGCGAATATTATCAGGCTGTGGATATCTAATGAGAATCAGACATTTTACGATTGGTTTACGCGGAGCTGTGTGGTTAAAGAGTAGCACGTCTATTGTGCACTAAATTTAAATGAATTGTTCTGCTCTTGCAGGGTGCATTCTATAAAATCTTTACATTGACAATAAAAATTCCGAATAAAACTATTGGAAATAAATTTTAATTTTTGTATTTTTATTTAAAACCTAAATTTCTAAAACGAATCGTCTGAATTTACTGTTATATATTTAGTTTTTTATAATTAAAGCATAACCGCAGATTTCACAGATGACACAGATTTTGTATCTGCGAAATCAGCGTCATCTGTGGTCTTAGAACAGGATAGCAATTTTTATTTTAGAATTTTAGGTAAAATATAACCAGGATAAGAAACGGGATTATTTCTATGATATATTCAAATAAAATTAAGCGCGAAATAAAACAAGAAATCGTAGAGAGATTAAAACCTGAAAACGAAATTTCTAAAATTGTTATTTTCGGATCATTTCTAAATTCAAAAAATCCTCATGATATCGATATCGCTATTTATCAGGATAGTGATGAATCTTACCTTAGGCTGGCAATGAAATATAGAAGATTGACGAGAGAGATCGCTCGGAAAATACCAATTGATATTATTCCTGTTAAATCGGGTGCTTCTGATGACCTTTTTCTACATGAAATAGAATCTGGAGAAGTTATTTATGAAAAGTTATACGAATAAATGGCTCAATTTATGATATTTGTATAAAAGGCGTTTCCCTTGCAGAGAAAATTTATAAATCCGTAGAGAATCGTTTAACATGATACTACTCAGAAAATACTAAATCCTGAAAATAAAAATGTCGCTATTCCAAAAATCCGTTGAAAAGAAATATTTAAAAGACCTCGATCCCGCGCTGATTGAACGTAAATTCAATACATTTTGTACCTATTTTGGCAATACCCGCATCCAGGAAAATATTCGCAATTCAAAGGAAGAACAGTTCCAGGAAGGATTTTTGCGGGAGCTGTTTGTGAAAATCCTCGGCTACACCCTCAACCCGGAACCGGATTTTAATTTGACCACTGAATTGAAAAACGTCGCCAATAGTAAAAAGGCAGACGGTGCGATTCTCAAAAATAATCACGCCATCGCGGTGATTGAATTAAAATCGACTCTCACGACTGATCTCGATGCAGTGGAAGATCAGGCATTTGGCTATAAAAATCATCACCCCAAATGTGTGTACGTCATCACCTCAAATTTTGAAAAGCTGCGGTTCTATATTCAAAACGCGGTGGAGTACATTGAATTCGATTTATTCAATCTGTCCCAAAATGATTTTGCACTACTTTATTTGTGTCTGGCGAAAGACCATATTTTAACGGATCTGCCGCTTCGCATCAAAGAATCATCGCTGCTGCAGGAAGAAAATGTCACTAAAAAATTGTACGCCGATTATTCCAAATTCAGGACAGCGATTTTCGAGAATAGCGTGAAAAACAATCCTGACAATGATAAACTGCTGCTGTTCAAGAAAACACAGAAATTGCTGGATCGCTTTCTGTTTATCTTTTTTGCCGAAGACAGGCTGCTGCTGCCGCCGAATTCAATTAGCGAAATTGTGAACCAATGGACTGATCTCAAAGATAAGTACGATGAGTATTTTCCACTGTATAGCCGGTTTGTAAAATATTTCGGGTACATGAATAAAGGATTCAAGGGCAAGCAGTACGATATTTTTCCGTATAACGGCGGGTTGTTTGCCCCGGATCAGGCGCTGGATAATCTGACGATTGATGATGACGTATTGTTCAAGCACACGCTGCAATTGAGCACCTATGATTTTGAAACCGAAATCGATGTGAATATTTTAGGACACATTTTTGAGCATTCGTTGACTGAAATTGAAAATGTGCAGGCAGAAATAAAGGGCCAAACTATTGACCGGCAGAAATCGAAGCGCAAAAAGGACGGTATATTCTATACGCCGAAATACATTACAAAATATATTGTGGAAAATACCGTGGGTAAATTGTGCGCGGAAAAACGGGAACAGCTCGAAATCGTGGATGAAGATTTTACACCCAATCGCCGGAAATCAACCAAAAAAAATTTGATTGAAAAACTGGACGCGTACCGCGACTATTTGCTGAGTTTAACCATTCTCGATCCCGCATGCGGCTCCGGCGCTTTTCTGAACCAGGCGCTGGATTTTTTGATTGAAGAACACCATAAAATTGCTGAATTGAAAACACAACTACTCGGCGGCGGGCTGGTGCTGTCGGATATTGAAACAGACATTCTTGAAAAAAATATTTACGGCGTTGACCTCAATGAAGAATCTGTTGAAATCGCCAAACTCTCGCTGTGGCTGCGCACTGCCAGAAAAGGCAGGAAACTGAACACGCTGAGCAACAACATTAAATGCGGCAACTCACTGATCGACGACCCGGCAATTGCCGGCGAAAAAGCGTTTCAATGGGAAAAAGAATTTCCCGAGATTTTTAAGAACGGCGGATTTGATGTGGTGATTGGAAATCCGCCGTATGTGCGTATGCAGAATATTGATAAAAAAACAGTTGAATTCTTTAATGAAGAATATTTTTCCTCTTACAAAAATTATGATCTTTATATTTTGTTTGCAGAAAAAACATTTTCATTGATAAAGGATAAAGGACTTGTTTCTTTCATCATGCCAAAGAAATTTGTAGTTACTGATTATGGTAAAAAATTTAAAGAATTTTTATTTCAAAATTTTTATTTAAAAAGATTTGTTGATTTTAATGATCTACAAATATTCACAGATGCAACAACTTATACAGGTATATTTATTTTTGATAAATCAGAAAAAGATTCTTTTGAGTATTTATCAGTCTCAGACAGAAATGCATTACAACGACTTTTTTTGGAGGGATTAACAAAGATAGACTATAAGTATATTGAGGGTGAAAATTGGGTTTTATTATCTCCAAATGAAATAAGATTATTTTATAAAATGCGAAGTCAGGGTACTCGTCTCATAGAATTATCAGAAAAATTATTCCAAGGTTTGATGAAACCGTAAAAAGTCGGCATTGATTTTTAGTGTCGGGATAACAAATTT
>CAZCJL010000075.1:0-31572 GCA_964498785.1 uncultured Cytophagia bacterium
TAAATACGACATCGCGGCAAGCGCCCATATCTACCATAAAATATTGAGAAGATACTATAAGTTTCATTTTTTAGTTTAAATTTTGAAATAGCGTATATCAGGAATTAATCATCGTAAGGTAATGGTTTTAAGAGGTACTTAAAGAAGATTTATTAGAATTGAAAGGTTGAGATTTCCGAAATCCTTAAGACTTCGGAAATCTGTTCCGGGCTCATCTGGTAAACAAATCACTCTGGTTCGGTTATTTTTGCGCTAAAAAAATGCAGGCCAGTCATCAGTAAATTTATCGCTGATATCAAATCAAACATCAGTTAATTTATAAGTTACGAACAGAGGAAACAGCCTTCCTTCTTGTTTTATCCTATTTTGTACTATTTGCTTGCCATAAAACCATCGATCGTGACTCGACGGTTATCTTATCATTTGCATGATATATTGTTTCGGTTTTTTTAAAATTCGTTTGCGTGTCAAATATTTTCTTCCATTTTGATGCATATTGTTCATCCGGAAACGTAAAATCAACCGGTTCATGGTGGGCATTTAACATCAAACAGAAATTATCATCAACTATCTTTTCTCCTTTTGTTCCGGGTGTTCTAATTCCCTGGCCATTTATAAATATTGTCAGCGATTTTACATGCCCCTGGTTCCAGTCATCATCATTCATTACTTCGCCATTTGTAGTAAACCATTCAATATCATCTATTTCAGAGCCATGAATCGGTTGCCCCTGAAACCAGCGCCTTCGGTGAAAGACCGGATGCTCTTTACGAAATTTAATAATCTTTTTTGTAAATTCTAACAGATTTTCGTCGGTATGTTCCCAATCGAGCCATGAAATTTCATTATCCTGACAATATGCGTTATTATTGCCTTGCTGGGTTCGTCCCATTTCGTCACCTGCCAGAAGCATGGGAACTCCTTGTGAAAGAAACAAAGTTGCCAGAAAATTTCGTTTCTGTTTTTCACGAAGTGTATTTATATCCGGATCATCAGTCAGCCCTTCTGCCCCGCAATTCCATGAACGGTTATGGTCTTCTCCGTCCTGATTGTTTTCGCCATTTGCTTCATTATGTTTTTCATTGTAAGAGACAAGATCGTTTAGCGTAAAACCATCGTGTGCAGTGATAAAGTTAATGCTGGCAGTGGGCCGGCGGTCACTGGTTTCATAAAGATCGGAACTGCCGGTAAAGCGATAAGCAAATTCTGCCAGGGTGCGATCCGTGCCGCGCCAATAATCCCGCAAAGTGTCCCTGTACTTGCCGTTCCATTCAGCCCATCCGGGCGGGAAATTACCAACCTGATAGCCACCTTCGCCAATGTCCCATGGTTCTGCAATGAGCTTCACCTGCGAAATCACCGGATCCTGATGGATGATATCAAAAAACGATCCCAGTCGATCCACATCGTGAAGTTCCCGAGCCAATGCAGAGGCCAGATCAAACCGAAAACCATCGACATGCATTTCCAGAATCCAGTAACGTAAACTATCCATAATGAGTTGGAGAACATTGGGCTGCATCATGTTTAGAGTATTGCCCGTGCCAGTGTAATCCATATAATAACGGTGATCTTTATCCAGCAGACGGTAATAGGATGCATTGTCGATTCCCCGGAAACAGAGAGTTGGTCCCAAATGATTTCCCTCTGCTGTGTGATTGTAAACCACATCCATAATCACTTCAATCCCCGCTTTATGTAGCGCTTTCACCATTTTCTTAAACTCCCGCACCTGTTCTCCCATGACGCCGGAACCAGTATAGCGCACATCCGGTGCAAAGAAACCAATGGTATTATAACCCCAATAATTCGTTAATTTATTCTCGATTAAATGACGATCTGCCACGAACTGCTGCGCAGGCATCAACTCGACCGCAGTAATTCCCAATGATAGCAGATAATTGATGATTTCCGGCTGCACAAATCCGGTGTAAGTTCCCTGAAGCTCAGGTGGTATTTTGGGATGTTTTTTCGTTAGTCCCTTGATATGCATCTCGTAAATAATACTTTTATGAAATGGAATTCCCGGGGAGGCATCATCTCCCCAATCAAATTCATTGTCGATCACAACGCATTTTGGCAAATAAGATGCACTGTCTTTTTCATCAAATGAAATATCCTGATCAGAGTGATTCACACTGTAACCAAAAAGTGAGTCATCCCATTGAATATTCCCGGAAATGGCTTTGGCATAAGGGTCTATCAACAATTTATTTGGATTGAATCGATGACCAATATTCGGTTCATACGGCCCATGCACCCGGTAACCGTAAAGTTGCCCTGGTTTTATCCCCGGAAGATAACAATGCCATACATGATTTGTTCGTTCTACTATTTTTACCCGTTGAGATTCATTATCAGTCGACTTGTGATCAAACAGGCACAATTCTACTGCACTCGCATTTTCTGAAAATAACGCGAAATTAACACCATTGCCATCCCATGCTGCTCCTAACGGATATGGTTTACCCGGACATACGTTTGTATCATCCATAATATCCTGCTCCCTTAAAATTTAAATTATCGAATGCGATATTTTTTAACCTGCATTATTTACAAAACATGCCACAGAGAAACAACAACGTGTGTGCACATTACTTTTCAAACTGAGTTAAGAAAAATTCGAGTTACTATTGTGTAACCGATCACGGGGTAGAAATTATAGTGTTATAAGTTATTGTAAATATGGAGTGTAATCCCTTTATGGATTGCACTGCGACGCATAAAGAGCCTGTCCAGGAACTACCCTTGCGAAGGTTTTTCAAAACGGGACAAGCTATTATATATCGATAAAAAAATATATGATCATCAATATGTTGTATTCTTGCTAAACCTTCGCAAGGGTTACTCCGGCGTTTATCGAGTTCATGGACACCCTCTAAAGGCGTCGCACTCCAGCTCTTTAGATATTAAAGAATTCATTATTATTACCCTGTGATCAGCTACACTATTGTTTGCGTAACGTTTTGAAAATAAGAACGCTGTGTACTCTGAGCCGCTGTGGCTATGAATTTTTCAGGTTAAAAGATAATTTATAATCGGAATGACTAGTTGAAAATTATGTTTGATTGATTTTTAATGAGTTATCACGGTTCGACTCTGCTCAGCGCGAAGAATGTATTTCAGTCTGAACGTTGTCCAAGGCTTTTTGTTCAACTGGTTATTCGTATTTATATTATTAAGTTAAAAAACATTTTACAGAATGTCAATGAAAATGTAGTGAGTCATATTATAAAACAGATGTCAGCAGAATTATGATGAAAAGAATACGAAAAACGAACAAAACGAATATCCGGCAAAAAAGTCCAAATTTTGATAACACAGATTTCCGAAGTCTCAGAGACTTCGAAAATCTGGTTTAAGTAGTAAAACGATTATTGGTAAGCAAATATTTTTACAGAGGCATAACCGGAACACAAATTTCAACAATATGTTTTCCGTCCGGGTGCTCCTCTGGATTGTTCAGACAGATTTCAAAGCTCACGCCATCTGCCGGCTGGTAACCACTTTCCGGAAACCATCTACCGAAAATTGTATTCCATGCAGCCTGAAATTCATCGCTATTAATTTCAAAATGGCCCACCGCATATTTCCCGCCCGGAATGACCATTTTGCCGATTTCGCCATCTACTTTTGTTTCCGGCGGGACGCTGACACATACGCTCAGGCGATGCTTGCTTTCATCGGTAATTTCTGGATTGTCGTGATAGACATTCAGGAGTTTTGTGTCCGGGAATTTTAATAAATCTCTTGGGCCGGCCCAGGTCATTAATTTTTGAATTAAATTTTTAAACAAGTCGCTGTCTCCTTTATATGGCCCAATATGGCGTACATAAGCGACATGAAGTTCAGGTAAATTTTTGACTTTAATTTCGGCCTGAATTTGATTTTGTGTTTTCATGATAATCCTCCATATTTGATTAAAATTTACATCATCAATATAATAAGAGGACATATCAAATTCTTTTCGGTTTTTGCGAATGTGTTGACTTTCCTTGCCTTCCACTTGACGAATCTTGCTATTTTGATTGTACACTCCTGCGCGCCAGTTACTTGCGCTCATTTTAAATGCTTCTTTAAATGCCCTGGCAAATAGCGCAGAACCGGAAAACCCGCATTCAAAAGCGATTTCTGTAATCGATTTTTTCCATTGAGCCGCCCGACGTTTGATACAGGGCAGGTCCAAAATTTTCAAAAGCAAAATCACTATATAATTCATCGATTAATTCATTCGGTAAGCTAAACAGTTGGAGAATCACGTCGTGTGCAGCAGTTTCTTTAAAATATCCCAATAAATTAACTTGATTTAATATAGTGAATTCTTTATATTGAAATAATAATTTTCTGTTAAATATTAATTACAGGTGGCATCATGAAAAAAATAGTTGCCATTTCTCTTCTGTTGTTGTTCCTGGCATCATGCAATATGAGCGTGAACAAATCAATTCGGATTGAAGATGGCGAAACAGTGAACCACAGTCTGAATACTGTTAATGGCAGTATTTATATCGGTAATAGCTGTGAAGTTATTGGCGATTGCCGGACAGTAAACGGCAGCATTACTGTCGGGAATAATTCGAGAGTAATCGATCTTACGACGGTGAACGGATCGATTGCGATTAATAAGAATGTTCATGTTGAAGGAAGTCTGGAATCGGTGAACGGCGATATCCGATGTCAACAAAACGTCTTCATAAATCGGGGAATTGGAACGATTAATGGGAAAATTGATCTGACAGAAACCACTGTTAAAGAAGATATTACAACGTATAACGGCGATATTACAATAGAAGACAACAGTACGATTGAGGGTGACATTATTATCAAGAAACCAACAGGGGTTTCCGGTCATAAACGGCGTCTTGACATCCGTATTTTGAGCGGATCTGTTGTGAATGGGAATATCCTTGTGAAAGAAAAAGATATGAATGTAAAAGTCCATCTGGGCAGTGGTGGCAAGGTGAACGGGAACGCAGAAAACGCAGAAGTTCTGGAGGACATTTAACAAAATCAGGAGGAAAAAATGAACTCACCAAAATCAGCGCCTCTTCAAAATTCTGTGGAAATTATCTCTTTTTCAAACCAAACGAAACAGGCCAGAAAATTACTGAAACAATTTGTCGATTTTCATTGGAAACATTATGAAAACGATAAAAACTATATTCCGTTGTTGGATTATGAATACCTCGGCCTCAAATTAATCGGAATGACCGGTTTTTTTGAGCCGCAAAACAAATTTATGCAATATGCGGATATGCGTTTCTTTTTAGCGAAACGAGACGGTGAAATTGTGGGGCGTTGTAACGCATTTATCAATCCGCGCCACAACGCACACTGGAAAGATAAAGTTGGTTTTTTCGGCCAGTTCGAATCTATCGATGACCCGTCTGTTACCGCTGCTTTAGTCGATGCGGCGTCCGGGTGGTTAAAAATCAAAAATATGGACACACTACGAGGTCCTCAAAATTTGCCGGTAAATGAGGCAACACCTGGTTTACTTACGGACGGATTTGATACTCGCCCTGTCATTTATTATCAGTACAATAAACCATATTATAAAAATTTGCTTAAAAACGCGGGATTAAAACCGGTGAAGCGGGTGCTTTCCTGGGAAGTCCCGGTAGACATCGAGGTTGGGGATAAACTTGAAAAGATTTCCCTGAATCTTCAAAAACGGTTCAATGTGAAAGTCGAAACCTGGGATCAGCGACCGCTTAATGTTCGCAAGAGGGAGATGCTCGAAATTTATAATGAAGCGTGGAGTGAAAATTTTGGTTTCGTCCCTTTTGATAAAAACGAATTTGAAGCAATCATCGATGATTTGCAGTTAATTATTGATAAAGGACTTTTCATTTTCATTTATATAAATGACAAGCCAGCCGGATTTTTTGGTGGAGTCCCCAATATTACCGAAAGAATGGAGCCATCAGGCTTCTGCCGACGCTGCGAATTGTTGCGTGCCGCGAAAATGTTGCTGACGAAAAATATGGTCAAAGGCTTCCGACTGGGATACATGGGCGTGAAAAGCGAGTTTCGAAATCTTGGGCTATCTGCATTGATGTTGTGGCATCAACAGAAATATGCCGAAAAGAAAGGATACGAATATTGTGACGCCGGATGGGTTTTGGAAGACAATTACAATGTCATTCGGTTGATAGATATGATCGGCGCTGATTCTTCGAAAACGTATACTATTTTTGAAAAGCCAATTTAAATGGGAAACATGAGAAGGGATTCTGAATACGCGTCAATAGATTTCCGAAATCTTAAAGATTTCGGAAATCTTGTTGCATTTAATATGTACTGTCAGACGTGAAAAAAATATTCAAATTTAAATAGATCGGTTTGGCAGATGATTTTTATATCAGCCATCTGACATTATAATTTTAAAACCCACTAACGCTTTTTCCGCCTTGATTACCTTTACGCTTGATTTGAAAAATCAAATCTCTCCGCATGACCAGATAAATTTAATAAGCTTTTGTATTTTCAGAATTCATCTCCGCTTTTTAAGTTGTTTTTACAAGAAATTTTTAGTATTTTATGGATTAAATTCAAACTAAAGATAATTCAAAAGCAATGAATTCACCAAAGATATTATATATTGAGGACGACGAGAAGCAGCGATCTGATTTTGCACAGCGTTTGGAATCTCTGGATTTTACTGTGTTCCCGGCAGCATCCGGTGTTGAGGGATTGCGCATTTTCAGAGACCGTAAAATCGATGTCGTGTTGTGTGATTTAAACATGCCGCAAATGAATGGACTGCAGGTCCTCACGGAAATCCAAGAATTGGATTCCGATGTGCCATTCATTATTTTAACAGGTCATGGAAGCATTCCGCTCGCTGTAAAAGCAATGCAGCAGGGAGCCTATCATTTTGCATTGAAGCCACTGGAAATTAACGATATCGAGCTCACACTCCGGCAGGCGATGGATAAATTTCGGCTAAAACGGCAACTGCGTGATTCCGAGAATACACTCGAAACACTTATTAAAAATGTGCCGGATATTATTTTTTCGTTAACTTCAGACTGCAAATTTATTCAGGTCAGTCCTGCTATTCATCCGATTTTGGAATATCAACCAGAGGAATTGTTGGGAAAATCTTTTCTTGATATTGTTCACAAGCCGGATCAGTTAGCAATCAAAAATGCATTAACTATAAAAAAAGAAAATAAGAATGAGGACACAATTTCATTAGAGACTCGATTCGTTACGAAAAGCGGAGTTGTTAAAGATTTTGAACTCAGACGACGACTTTTTTTTGATAAAGGTACTGTGATTCGTAATATCGGAATTGCGTTTGAGATTACCAGCCGCAAAAAAGTGCACAAAGAACTGGAGGTGCATTCACAGGAACTCGAAAATCGAGTACAGGAAAGAACCGAACGCTTGGAAATTTCGAATGTTCAATTAGCAACTTTAAACGCTGTGTCGAATCAATTCACCAGACTATATGATGAAGCAACATTACTGGAAAAGGCGCCGGTTTTATTGGCGCAAGGGCTTCAATACGAAATAACATTACTCTATTTGAAAGCAGGGGATGAGTACCATCTTCAATCATACTATTTCGATCAAAAAATTCCGACGTCAATTCAAAACCAATTTGCGGAAATCAAAAAAAACAAAACAAAGCCTCCTCTCCACTTAATTGACTCCATCAATGCAAATAAAACATTTTTCATGAACGAGCCGAATGAAAATTTATCATTTGCTAAATTTTCGCATTTTGATGATGAGATACATACCCTCATTGCAGCGCCTTTTTCTGTAAAAGGAGATATCGCGGGATTTATCGAAAGTTGGCGATATAACACCCATCCGCTAATAGACCACCAAAATGTCGCCCGATATGAAATGTTTGCAAATATGATCGGTTTGGCGCTTGATAATATTCGAGCATATCAATCACTTGAAGCACGTGTCAAAGCACGTACCGATTCACTGCGACAGATAAATGATAAATTACGCTCAAAAGCAAAGGATCTGGAAAAAGCAACTATTGATTTAGCCAGAGCCAATATCGATATGCTGGCAATTCAGGAAGAATTGGAAGAAAAAAATTCGGAAAGCCAAAAATTACTAACTGAATTAACACGTAGTAAGCGAGAATTACAGGCAATTTTGGATTCCTCGGATTATGTGATTATCATGGTCAATTCCGAGGGAAATATTATTACCGCCAACCGGCAGATCAAAACCTATTTTGATTTGAATATCAACGACATCCTTAACAAACCATTCCGCTATTTTATACATCAAATAGAACTATTATTTGAGCAGACAACCGCGTTTACGAAACGCGTCCGGGAACTCTCCAAAGAAACCGATGTTGGGCAAGCAAAGCCGATGGATGCCGAATCTATCTACCGAAATGCCTGCCGTATGAAAGGCGATATCACCCGATATATTTCGCTGTTTTCGGGGCCTGTCCGTGACGAGGATGAACGCCTGCTGGGAAAGGTCTGGCTATTCAGTGACATCACAAAGATCAAGTTGGCAGAAGAAACGCTGCGTCGTTCCCACGAGGAATTGGAAAAACGCGTCGCGGAAAGAACAAAGGAATTAGCTGAAGCAAACGAAGCGTTGATGGAGGAAATTGTAGAACGTAAACATGCAGAAGATGCGCTGCGCACGAGTGAAACTCATAACCGGGCGTTAATAAATGCAATTCCGGATTTAATCTTTCGCCTTGATAAAATGGGCACATACCTGGCGTATCATTCTCCGGAAGGAAGCCCTTTGGCAATTCCTTCTGAAGCTGTCATCGGTAAAACGATTGATAACACACTTCCTCCGGAGTTAGCAAGGCGAACGCGCATATATATAAAAAAGGCATTGTCCGAGAATGCAATGCAAATATTTGAATACCAACTTGCACATAACGAGAGCTTGCGTGATTTTGAAGCCCGTATTGTTGTTAGCGGAAAAGAGGAAGTTCTGGCTATTGTCAGGGATATTACCGAACAGAAACAGGCACGTGAGGAATTAAAAAAAGCACGAGATCAACTGGAGGTTCGGGTAAAAGAACGCACCGCCGAATTGGCCACAACGAATAATGCGTTGCTGGCTGAAATAAAAGAACGCATTCATGCGGAAAAATCCACGGCAACTCGCCTGCGATATGAGGAAGGGCTGGCAACCTGTTCGCAAGCATTACTAAAATACGATAATATGACCAAAGCGTTAATCAGTGCCATTGAAGGACTGCGCGAAGCTGCGAATGCCGGTCGTGTTTATATTTATGAGAATTTCGAACATCCGGTAGATGAATTGAGTATGCGGAAATTATATGAAACGTGTGCGCCTGGTGTGGATTCTGATATTGACAAACAACCATTAGCTCATATTCCGTATAAAAATGGTTTTCAACGCTGGTTAAAATTTCTGTCACAGGGAAATAAAATTTCCGGTAAGATTAAAAATTTTCCGAACAGTGAAAAGGAACTGCTTGCTGCGAAAAACGTTCAATCAATTCTCGTATTACCGATTACTGTGGATAATAATTGGTTCGGATTCATTGGTTTTGATAACGTAACATCGGACCAGGCATGGAATGAAGAGGATATTCGGCTGCTGCAAACTGCGTCAGAAATAATCGGAAGTTACATTTCCCGGCGATTGGCGGCAGATGCACTTAACGTGAGTGAAGCCAGATTTCGGTCATTAGTCGAAAACGCGCATGATGTTATTTATTCAATGAAACCGGACGGGACGTTCACATATTTATCCCCGCAATTTAAACAATTAAGCGGCTATGACGAAAGTGATTTCATGGGTAAAACCATGGAAGGTTTAATTCACGCGGATGATTTCAAAAAAACATGGCAACAATGGCTCAATTTCTCAAAAAATAAGTTAAAACAGGTAGAATTTGATTATCGGGTCATTCATAAAGATGGGCATATTCGCTGGTTTACCACGCATTCAACAAACATACTTGATGAAGACGGAAATATTATCGAAAGTATTGGCATTGCCCATGATGTAACCGAGCTAAAAAAAGTAATGGAAAATCTTGAAAAAACGAACCAGGAATTACGCAATGCCCAGGCGCAGCTCGTCCAAACCGAAAAAATGGCATCATTAGGAATGCTGGTTGCAGGTATTGCGCATGAAATCAATACACCGACAGGCGCTGTTAAAAGTATGCATAATACTTTGACACGAGCTTTCGATAAAATGAAAACAGAGTTGCAGGAAAATTATGCCGATATTGTTGAAAATAACGAGACGCTTAAAAAAACATTTTTGGCGATTGAGAATGCAAATAATGTGATTCGATCAGGCACGGAACGGGTTGTTAATATTGTTCGCCGATTGAGAAGTTTCGCCCGGCTGGATGAGGCTGAATTGAAGGAAATAGATATTCACGTAGGGCTGGACGATACTCTGGCATTAATTTACCATGAAATTAAACATAATGTTAAAATTATAAAAAATTATGGCGATCTTCCCAAAATCGCGTGTTATCCCGGATATTTAAATCAGGTATTTTTAAATCTTCTTATAAATGCTGCCCAGTCAATCACAGAGAAAGGTGTGATTGAAGTCACAACATTTCAACACGATAAACAGGTTTATATCAAAATTCGAGATAACGGAAGCGGTATTCCCGAAGAAAATATTTCGAGAATATTCGATCCGGGATTTACCACGAAGGGTGTTCGAATCGGAACCGGTTTGGGCCTTTCAATTTGTTATCAAATCATGAAAGATCATTATGGCGACATCCAGTTACAAAGCGAGGAGAATGCCGGTACCACATTCACCCTTGTTTTACCAACCGATTTAGGCGAACGATTAAAATTGCAAGAGAAGAAATAGTCACGATGGGAGTCAATAAAAAATACAGAAAATGCTTTTTTCGGTTCATTTTTGTAAGTACATGTTTCCTTTTCCTCCGGAGTAATGCATTTTCTCAGAAAACAAGCGATCTTCGATTTATTTCCGCTGATTCTCTCTATCATCCCCAAATGGCATACATGCTGAATCTGCCGTCTTTTTGGCGCATAAATCCGCTTCAGGCGGATTATAGGCCCGCTACCAAACAAACGTTTTGTCGTTTGAAACTCGTCGTCTCCCGCCAGGCTGAATCCTCAGGATGATACATTTTTGTGTTTTCGTTATTGATAATTATACACGTTCATAAATCTGCTGAATCTTAAAAACAGTATTTTTGATATCATATTTTTTCGCATAACTAACCAATAATTCTCGATTCCAATTTATCGTAAACCCTGTTGAAATATTTTTGGCAAGGTCTTGACAATCCCTGGGGTTCGTAAGAAGACCATGTTTTTGATCTGAAATAAGCTCTTCAGTTACATCTGTTTTGCAGGCAATAACCGGCGTTCCGCAGGAAAGCGCTTCAATAGCGCTTATCGGGAAATCCATGGTGAAATTCGGAGCGATAAAAAGATCGGCTGCATTCATCCAGACTGGTATTTCATGATCTGCCACATGATCTTTGATGAAAATCCGGTTTTCCAAATTCAATTTTCTGATTTTTCTTTTCAAAGCATCTTTTAAAATTCCCTGCCCGATTATGTACAATATCAGATCTGTTTTTTTTGAAGCCAAAAGTTCAAATGCATCGATCAGATAATTAATACCACTATTGGGCAATAAATTTCCCCTGAAAAGCAATACATGTTTGGCCGGAGATATTTCAAGGTTTTCCCGAATTTTTATTTTATCGGCAGGATGAAATTTTATCAGATCGATGCCCGGGGGAATAAGCTGATAATTCTGTGAGTTCATTTTATTTTGATGTAAATATAATGCATTACTTGAAATGATATTTACATCCACTTTATTGATAATATAATTCTTTATTTTTTTTAATAAATAACTTTCTGATAATTGACCCGAGGTGAATGTTCGACGGTGGCTGATAATAACTGGCATACGATAAATTTTTGAAAATAAAAAAGCAGCAAATCCTTCGGGAAATTCTCCGAATGCGTGAATAATTTCAAAGCCATGTCGTTTGCGTAATTCATGCACAATCGGTAACAGCCGCAAAAATAAAAAAACGCCCAGACTCATTTTCGATATTTTTTTAGGCAAATAAAAAAGCTGCGGATAATAAATCGGGATATTTTTGAAAAGTTCTTGTTTTGGTATTTTTCTTATTTCACGAATCCAGTTCTTTATTATGCCTGGTTTGCTGATTGATTTTCGAGCAATATACATGGGTGGTGTAAGAGAAATCGGACAAATAACAGTAAATTCATTGCGGCTCGTTAAGGATTGAAGTAATTCAGCAGAGTAACGTCCATAGTCAGGATTAAATTTATTTGGGAAAAGCGAAGTAATAACGAGTATTTTCATTTTGTTAAACTGTTTTTTTATGATGAAAAACAACGAATTATATCACATGGATCGACCATTTTTCTTAACTATCTTTATCATCCACTTTTTTGTCTGAAAGACGATGCGGTTTTCTATTCATGAGTGATGCTCTATTAATAGCATCGGGTCCGAATTTTTCGTAAATTAAATCCATCACCTTGTCTGAACGAGATTTGGAAGCTTCACTATCTTCAAACATAGAAATTTGTTCACCCGGGACATTATCCAGATTTGAAACAGCTACTCCCAGTAACCGCACTTTTTTCCCCATTCTATTAAAAGAAGAAAACAATTGCATTGCCACATCATAAAGTTCTTTGGATGAGTTAATGTAGTGTGTAAAACTCTTTGAGCGCGTAAATGTAGAGAAATCGGATAACCTAATTTTGAGTGTGATGGTTTTGCCTTTGAGATTTTCACTGCGCAGGCCCCGACTCACTTCATTTGATAAATAAAACAGGGTTTTTTTTAATTTTTGAACATCATTTGTGTCTTCCGAATATGTGGTTTCATGACTAAGAGATTTAGCTTCGGTGTCGTTGGTTACACTTCTGTTGTCAATACCATTTGCTAAATTCCAAAATTGCAAGCCTGATTTGCCAAGATATTTTATCAGCTTACTTTGAGAATAATCGGCAAGCTGTCCGATAGTTTGTATCCCTAATTTCAACAAAATGGGTTCTGTTTTTTTACCAACTCCCCACATTTTTGAAATTGGCAGCGGCCTTAAAAATTCCCTGATCCGATTTTCTTCAACAATAACCAGACCGTCCGGTTTTTCAATGTCTGAGGCGATTTTGGCAATAAATTTATTCGGGGCAATCCCCACAGAAGCTGTTAATTTGGTTTGAATTTTAATGCTTTCTTTTAATTTTAAAGCAATGTTTCGCGGTGAACCGAACAATTTAATACAGCCTGTAATATCGATAAAGGCTTCATCAATACTCAGAGGCTCCACTGCTGGGGAAAAATCATACATAATTTTCATGATCTGTCGGGACATGTCCTGATATCGTTTCATACGTCCCGGCAGATAAACACCACCCGGACATCGTTTATATGCCTTCGAAATGGGCATTGCGGAATGGATACCAAATTTCCTTGCTTCATAACTACATGTTGAAACCACGCCGCGACCTGTTCCGCCCTTTGGATCGGCGCCAACGATCACCGGCTTGCCGCGGTATTCCGGATGATCTATTTGTTCCACTGCAGCGAAAAATGCATCCATATCAATATGTAGAATAACACGATTCATTTGCCAACGATACTTTTCAATTTCGTTAGTTCATTTCGTTTAAAAAACCCGATAAAATACAACACAATAAAATATGCAAGAATCAACAAGACATTAAATGATGCTGGTTTCGATGCGAACGAATGAACTCCCGCGATGTACAACAAAAAAGTCACAACAAACAATTGTGATATCCGAAGCCATTCGTATTTTATCGGATAAAGATTCTTTGTATAAAAATATAGTGAAACTGCCATGAAAATATAGCCCAAAAGTGTTGCCAAGGCTGCTCCCATCAATCCCAGAAGGGGGATCAGCAAAATATTCACAGCGATATTCAAGATCGCGCTCAATCCTGTGGTAAATGCCAAATATTTTGTTTTATTTTGTTGATAAACCCCAACCTGAAAAATGATATAAATGCCATAAAAAATATACGACGCCATGATTGTCGGAACAATTTTCGTTGCCGGCCAATATTTTTCTCCGAATAACGTAACGTCAAATATGCGGATTCTGACAATTTCGTCAATATAAAGGGATATCACAAGAAAAACAAAGCCGCACAGAAAGGTAAAATATGTTAATACTTTAGCAAAGATGTCAGGTGCATTTTCATTTTCCTTAACAGTAGAAAGATGATACGGATGCCAGGCGTATCGAAACGCTGTGACAATTAAACTCATGAACATCCCTAGTTTGTAACCTGCGCCGTACAACCCCGCGGCTTCGTCGCCCATCAGTTCTCGCAGGATAAATCGGTCACTCACTGTTAATAAAACCATCCCCAGTAACGAAGGGATTAGTGGTAATCCAAACGTAATCAGATGTGCGCTTACTTTTTTCGATATCTTCAATGCAAAATATTTTTTTAAAAAAACAGATAGTCCGGCAAAAGTAATTATTGAAGCCACAATATTCGCTACAAAAATCCCTTTAATTCCCTGATGATAACGAACAATTAACAGGTAATTGAGCACGATATTAATCGTAACATTTAAAAGACTAAAGAAAACAAATCGTTCGACTTTCTCTTCTGCTCGCAACACATTAAAAAGAAGCAGATTTAAAGCATCAAACAGTAAAATGCCACAGCTTAAATATAACAAAAATCCATATTTTTTGCTACCGAAAACGAGCTGTGAAAGTTGAGCCGAAAAAAGGATCATGAAGCCGGACAAAACCAGTGATATGAGGAGAGTTGTCCAAAAAGAAGAATTAAATATGTCTGTTTTTTCCTCCTCATTTGTGGAACTCACGAAGTACCGAATTTGCGCTGTATTGATTCCTGCTGAGTAAAAGATTGATATAAAAGGAATAAAAGCAAATCCATAGACATAGACTGCATACTCATCGGGAATTAAGTAATTCGTGTGCAACGGTAGCAGCAATAATCCAATGGATCGGCTCATAATATGCCCGATTCCGTAAATTGCGGATTGTTTGAATAATTTTAGCAGGCTTTTAAACAACGTGTTCTCTTTTTTTAATTTTTCTGAATAATGTAAAAATAAATCATGAAAATGGCAAGGAAATTTTGGATTACTTCCAGATCAGAACAAAATCGATGAATCACAAAATTAATCCTGTTCAACAAATACTTTTTTCAGGCATATTAAATTACCATCACATTTTTGCGCCCGAAGAACAAAATCGACTGCGTTCAGATTCATGCATAATTCAAAATCTTCCACTGGCGCCCATTCAATATTCGGATCAAAGAATTTGCGAGCGCTGTCATAATTCTTTAAATGTTCTTTGATTTTGTTAAAATCAACCGAATTCCCCTCGAGTGTGCCTTTCAGATACTCTGCAAGCAAACGATCTTCATCGTTTGGTGTTTTTCCGGCAGTGCCCATGCTTACTAGGGATACAATCGGGGGATTTTTTCTTTTGATATAATTGATAATTGCGTTTGCGTTTACAAAACTGCCGGTAATCATCTCATCAGCATTCCGGGCATTTGCAAATCCCTGTGTGCCGGCACTGGTAGTCTGTACGATTGTCACACCGGAAAAATTAACGTGTTCAATCCGAGACGGTGAATTTCCGTAATCGAATCCCGGTTGCATTATTCCGCCTCTCTCTCCCATCAAAATAAAATCCGGGTGTTCTTTTTTGAGTTGATATGCAAGCTCGATATCGCCAATCGGGAAAATTTTTTCCGCCCCGTTTCTAAACGCATAACAAGCTGTTGAAAACGCACGAAAAACATCGATTATTACGGTCAGTCCGATTGCTTTTTTTGCACCCGCAATCAATTCCAGTATCTTAATTTCCATCAACTTCTCCAATCTGTCATTCATATCAGGAATCGTTTATTTTTGAATTTGTGCATTAATTTCGCCATCTGGTTGTGCATACGCAAACGCCATCTTCACTGTATTATGTGCGAAGCCATAATTTCCGTCTTTATCAATCGCGATAATCCCGCCGAGACCATCTACTTTCGCTCTCATTGCTTTAATTGATTGAATTGCCGCGTTATCGACATCAGTTTCTTTTAACAGATCAAGCATACTTTTACTCAATACTACTTTCATAATCGATTCTCCCCAACCAGTGGCAGATGCGGCACCAATTCCATTGTCTGCATAACAACCAGCGCCAACAATGGGTGTGTCTCCTACTCTGCCCGGCATTTTTCGCGGCGTCCCGCCTGTTGATGTAGCGGCGGCCAGATTTCCGTTTCGGTCGAATGCGACTGCGCCCACGGTTCCTTTTGGGAAAACATCGAATGGTTTTCTTGTGGTAAACGAGGGATCATTTTTGATTTTTTCGTAAAATGCTAGCTCCCGTTCTGTTAGCAGTTCCCGTGGGTTTAGGGTGGGAAATCCCAATTGCGTCGAGAATTCCTGAGCCCCTTTCCCGACTAACATGCAATGCTCGGTCTGCTCCATAATTTTCCTCGCCAGACTTACCGGATGCATTATGTTTTGAACACCGGCAACAGCGCCGAAATCGAGGGTTGCACCATTCATAATAATCGCGTCCAATTCAATCTCACCGATCGCGTTAAGAAATGCACCGCGGCCGGCATCGAAAGTGGAATCTTCTTCCAATATTTTTACTGCTGCTTCAACAGCATTGAGCGCGGATATTCCCTGCTGCAGTTGGGGATAAACCACAGCAATCGCTCTGTAGACTCCGCGAATATGGTCATCATCCAGTTCATTAGGTATGCTCCAGGCGCCACCATGCACAATTAACTTCGGAATTTTCACAAATTTCTCCGGTTCAAAATATTCAATGTTCTCAATTTTAATGATCCTAAAGATAATTGAATTGTAACAAAAGCGCAAGATAAAAATTTATTTTTTAACTCATCCTGCTGTGAAACCATCTTTCGTTTTGATTGTGTAACTTTCACTTGACTAATCTCGTAATTAGTGGTATATTAACTTCTTTTAACCTGCAATCTTCAATTTAAACATACATTAAGAATTCACAATAATAGGTCAGGTTTGCTAATTTACATTTACAATCAATCAGGAGGATATATTTTGAAATTTAGCCGCACATCGAGAATTCAAGCAATTGCATTAATTATAATTTTTCTCACAATTCCCCTTTTTTCACAATCCGGAGAATTATTAATTCAGATACCGCGGGATTCAGGTTTGACAAATGATGTTTTATCAGAGACTGATCTAAAAATTTGTTTAAGAGAAGATGATTTCTATCTCGCCAGTATTTCCGAAACACAACTTTCGATTTTGTCAAATTATGATGTAGAATATACAGTGATCGATGCAGACGCCTGGACCGGGGATTATTATTTGATTTCCGATATTGAGAATTTTAAAAAAGGTAACGCGCTGATGACATTCAACTCCCGAACTCTTGTAAAAATGGATCAAAACACAGCGATCGAAATCGCGGCAACAGGTGTGCCCATAACACGAATTGTGCAACGTCGTCTTCCCCTTTTCACAGAAAAACCTCTCTATCTCCCTGAAAAGCAGGATTATTCAGCAGTGAGTGGAATTATTGAAGATGCCATTGCAAAAGTTTCAGAACCTGAATATCTTGGTTATTTACAGCGGCTTCAGGATTTTCAGACAAGATATGCTCTTTCAGATTCAACAATCGCAGTCAGAAAATGGTTAAAAGATAAATTTACTGAATTCGGTTATACCGATGTTTCATTTGATAATTTTAGTGGTCCGCAAGATAGCGACCAGGCAAATGTTGTTGCGATTAAACCGGGAATTAGCGAAACAGATCGTGTTATCGTGATTGGCGGACATTATGATTCCATTGTTCGGGATGTAAAAACGCGCATGACTTTTGCACCCGGTGCGGACGACAATGGCAGCGGAACTGCCGGCACGCTGGAATTAGCCAGAGTGTTTGCAGATATCGAGTTGGAAACCACGCTGATATTCGTCACGTTTGCAGCAGAAGAATTAGGTCTTTGGGGTAGTGAACATTATGCCGAATCTGCCGCAGATGACGGCATGAATATCGATGTGATGTTGAATATGGACATGATTGCCACTCTGTTGGATGACGTATGGGATGTGAACGTCCGTACAGATGATCAAAGTACCGGATTCGCCGAGTTGATTGCATCTTTAACTGAAGAATATACTCCACTGATTCCCCGTTTCCAAAACAGTGGTTCGGCAAGCGATCACTATCCGTTTCAGCAGTTCGGCTATCCGGCGATTTTTATGCAAGAGAGTGATTTCAGCCTCGTTTATCATAGCACCGATGACATTATAGATTATGTTACCCCTGAATATGCTGTGGAAGTGGTAAAAAGCCTGGTTGCATCTATTATCGTCATTGCAAATTCCCCGGAGATCCCAGAAAATATTGTGGCTATTGAACCGGGTGACGGAACAAGCCAGATATTCACATGGCAGGAAAATCAAGATCCTGATATTGCTGGATATAATATCTATCTCGGAGAATCCAGCGGTGATTATTCTTTAATCAATGCTGTATCTTCAAATGTGGATACAATAACAGGTCTGATATCTGATAAATCTTATTACGCCGCTGTATCCGCATTCGATGTCGACGGAAATGAAAGTCTTACTTCCACTGAAATTGTTTTCACACCAACTGCGGTCCCAAAAATCCCGCTTAGCCTGGAATCAACGTCTAAACAGGATGGAATCGAAATTAGCTGGGACGGAAGTAATCAGGAGCTTGACGTGACGGCTTATCTTATAACCCGTGTGGACGATAATTCACATTCAAAAAGTTACGAGGCTGGGGCAGATGAAACAGTTTTCGTTGATAATAGCATCGAACCACACACACTGTATAAATATTATATCCAGGCAAAAGATAAAGACAATGTAACCAGTCCGTTATCGCAATCAGTAAAAGGTCAACTGGCAACACATGACGCTGGTATTTTTATTGTCGATGGATCAAAAGACGGAACAAACATGCTGTTGAGACCTTCTGATGAGAAAGTCGATGATTACTATGCGTCAATGCTCAACCAGTTTGAATATAACGGAAATTGGGATTTGCTCGATAATACTGAAGCTGGCAACGATTTGAGTGACGCTGATCTGGCAAAATATTCAACGGTTATCTGGCATAGCGATATTTCACCGTCAATGCATTCACTCTCGCAAGATACTGTTGCTATAAAAAAATATGTGGACAATGGCGGTAAACTTATATTGATTGGCTGGAGTTTATTTGATAACTTATTAAAAAACAACCCCTCTGGAATTGAATTTATCCCCGGAGAATTTGCTTATAATTATTTACAAACGGTTCATATCTTGAAAAGTACTGCCGTTGACCAGGATTTTAAAGGAGCCAATTCGCAGATTGCTGGTTATCCGGATATTCGAGTCGATCCGGAAAAAGTGACAGTTTTTAATAATAATTTAGTTGCTATGGAAATATTTCAAACTCTTGTGGAACACGAAAACACGGAAACCCTTTACACTTATCATTCATCTGCGGAACCTCCGTCACAATATCATGGTAAACCAGTGGCATTCAAACATCTTAGTGAGCGGCTGAAGCTGGCGATAATCAATTTTCCGCTGTTTTTTATGAATGAAAATGAATCTAAAAAACTAATTGAACGAGTACTACTGGATTTTGGAGAAGAACAGACAATCGATGTTGCAGACGAAAATGATAATACGGAAGTTCCTGCACAATTTCACCTGGCGCAAAATTATCCCAATCCGTTTAACGGGACAACGCATATTCACTTTTCACTACCTGTGCAAACAAATGTAAAAATTGTTCTTTTTAACATGAAAGGAGAGTATGTAGCAACATTAATTGATAAACAAATTGCGGCCGGATCGCATCATATCAATTTTGACGCAAACGATCTGACTTCAGGAATTTATTTATATAAATTGATAACTGCTCAATATACAGCAGCAAAAAAGCTGGTTTATCTAAAGTAGTATTGAAAATCTGACAGGATAGCAGGAAAATAAAATAATTTTATTAATCCTGTTATCCTGTCTAAAAAACGATATTACAACGTAAAATATGTTATGAACTTATAATTAGAATCTTGGTGTTATCGCGGTGAATATTTTTTTAAAATAAATCAATTCCCTCCAAATTTGGTTTAACCTGCTCCAACACCTCTCCTGAAATAATTAATTCTCTTGCCTTTTCAATATCCGGTTTCATATAACGATCTGTGGATAGATGCGGAATATGATTTCGTACAAGCTGATGCACTTTTTCCAGCGCTGTGCTGGATTTCAACGGTTCTTTCAAATCGATTGCCTGACATGCACACAGCAATTCAATCCCCAGTATATACTCTGTATTTTCGATAACTTCCAGCGCTTTTTGCGCGGCATGACAGCTCATACTCACGAAATCTTCTTTATTCGCGGATGTGGGAATCGAATCTACCGAAGCCGGATGTGCGAGGACTTTGTTTGCTGATGCAAGACTGGCAGCCGTCACCTGAGCGATCATGAAGCCGGAATTCAAGCCGCCTTCCTCTGTTAAAAATCCTGCCATTTCACTGGTATTTGGATCCAACATATATTCAATTCGTCGTTCCGCGATATTGGCAAGATATGTTGTTGCAATCGCCATCATGTCGCTAATCATTGATAAAGACTGACCGTGGAAATTACCACCGGATAGCACATCACCCTGTTCGTAGAATATAAGCGGATTATCGGTGCAGCTATTGATTTCGATTTCCAACACCGATTGAACAAACGCCAGTGCGTCGCACACAGATCCGTGCACCTGTGGCATACAGCGTAGACTATAAGCGTCCTGTACCTTATGACAATCTGCATGAGAACTTCGAATTTCGCTGTCCTTTAATAATTCAGTCAGCACTTTTCCGACGTGTATTTGACCAGGTAAGCCGCGGGCTTTTTGAATTCTCTCATCAAACGCGGACGGAGTTCCTTTTAATCCCTCTGTTGTTAGTGCGCCAACAACATCCGCAGTTTTTGCCAGATTCCGCAGCCGGCGAAACGCGAGGCAGTCAATTGCAGTGGTCACTTGCAAGCCATTCAGCATTGCAAGCCCTTCTTTTGCTTTTAGAACAAGTGGTTCAATTCCAGCCCTTTTCATTGCTTCATATCCGGATAGTTTTTCGCCTTGATAATAAGCTTCTCCCATTCCGATCAAGACCAGCGTATAATGCGCCAGCGGGGCCAAATCTCCCGAAGCTCCCACCGAACCCTTTTTCGGAATGACGGGAATGACTCCGGCTTGGTATAGATCAATTAACTTCTGCAAGACTTCAAGCCGGACGCCGGAAAATCCTTTGGCAAGGGAATTAATTTTTAAAATTGAAATCAGGCTCACGATTTCCTCAGTCAAAGGCTCCCCGACTCCGGTCGCATGGCTCACAACCAGATTATACTGCAATTCTTCAATTTTATTTTCAGGAATGGTGATTTCGCTAAATTTCCCAAATCCGGTATTTACGCCATAAACCGTTCGTTTTTCCTGAATAATTTTTTCGATTGTCGTTCGCCCATTCTTCACATTTTCGATAGCGTTCTCTTTTAGCATTATTTTGCTTTCCTGATCGAGAATGTCGAATAATGTTTCAAGCGTAAGACTTTCTCCATCTAAACTGAATGATGACATATAATTCTCCTTAAGTTTAACAATATTGGCTCCGTAAAAAAAATACTGAATTTAGATTTAAGAATCAACATTATTTCTTGACATGAATTAATTTATTAATTATATTAGTCTTTAAAATTAGCAAGGTAATCGGAATGAATAATTTTACAAATTTTTTGTCACTTCAAAATGATGTTCTGTTCGACGGACAAATCGGATTGCTATGCAATCAAACCTCTTTTGATTCTGCTAAACAAAAATACATATTTCAACTTCTTGCTGAGCGAGGCAATCTGAGACGTATCTTTTTACCTGAACATGGACTGTTCGCCGAGTTACAGGATCAAATTCCGCTTAATTCCACTGTTCTTTATAATTACTTAAATTTAGATGCAGAAATTATTTCTCTCTATGGAGATTCCGAAAGTTCGCTCACGGTTCGCCCGGAACATATCAATGATTTGGACGCACTCGTGATTGACATCCAGGATGTCGGCAGCCGGTACTACACGTATGCAACTTCAGTAAGTTATATTTTTGATGTACTGGCACAGGTGGAACACCGCCCGGAAATTTATGTCCTCGACCGGCTTAATCCGTGTGGGCGTCAGGTGGAGGGGACAATCCTCACCGAAGAATATGCCTCATTTGTCGGACGACCGGGATTACCCCACAAGCATGGATTGACAATCGGGGAACTGTGCCGGTTTTATGAATCACAGATCAGAGTCAATTTACATCTCAATATCATTCCATTATTTTCACAATTTAACGCGCGAATTCAGCAGCTTGCACCAGCCTCAACCTGGAACATTCCTCCTTCGCCAAACATGCCGGGGCCTATTACGCCGCTCGTTTACACCGGTCAATGTTTACTGGAAGGAACAAATGTAAGCGAGGGGCGCGGCGCCACTCGTCCGTTTGAAATTTTCGGCGCCCCGTATCTGAACTGGATATTTGAGCGGTGCGATTATCCACAACAGCCGGGAGTGCTATTACGACCGTTGCGATTTATTCCGACATTTCAGAAACATGCCGGGAAAATTTGCAGTGGTTTTCAACTCCATTTAACCGGTGAATCCTATCATTCGCTTTGTCATTCATTAAAAATTATCCGTTATTTAAAAGAGCACAGTGGCGCTGATTTCCAGTGGCGGAGTGATACGTATGAATTTCGGGATGATCGGCCGGCAATTGAAATACTGGCCGGAAATCCGGTTTTGATTGATTATCTGTACGGAACGTGTGAATATTTCCATGTTTTGCAGGCGATAGAAGAAGATGAAGAAAAATGGATTCAACAGAGTAATTCTTTGCTAATGTATCCTGAAAAACTATTTCGTGTTCCACAACCATGAAAGGTTCCGAATGATCTTTTTTTTACAAAACACACCAGTTAGCTTTGAGCAAATTGTAATCGAACTTTTACCGACGATCATTCCCTTTGTAATTGGATTTTTGTTGGGAATTAGCGTTGCTTATTTATTGCGATTGATTCAGGCGCGCACAGCGCGCGATCTGGCAGCGGAATTGTTTCGCGAAAGTGAATTACAGCGAAAAGAATCGATAAACGCAGTGCTCGAACATTTAAAAGCAAGTTTCGGAAATCTTTCGTTGAGCGCGTTATCAAAATCCACGCGGGAATTTATGAAACTGGCGCGAATGAAACTGGAATCAGAACGAGAGATCAGTTCCAAAGAGCTGGGAGCAAAAAAGGAATTGATTGATCAACAACTGAATCGCATGACAAAAGAATTGGAAAATGTGTCAACATTAATGAAAGCATTGGAAATGGATCGTGTGAAAAAATTCGGTGAATTATCGAACCAGCTAAAAATTGCGTCGGAACAAACGAATGCGCTGCTGCAAACAACGAATACTCTAAAAGAAGCATTGGCAAGCTCAAAAATTCGCGGTCAATGGGGGGAACGGATGGCAGAAGATGTACTGCGTTTTGCCGGATTTATTGAACACGTAAATTATATTAAGCAAAAAAGTGTTTCGGGATCATCCGCCCGACCGGATTTTACATTTCTACTTCCACGCAATTTGAAAGTTAATATGGATGTAAAATTCCCGCTCGACAATTACCTGCGTTATCTCGAAGCTGTTTATGAGCAAGAAAAACAGAAATTCAAGAATCTCTTCTTAAAAGACGTAAAATCAAGAATAAATGAAGTAACGACCCGAGATTATATCAATCCGCTGGATAACACGGTTGATTATGTATTACTCTTTATTCCGAATGAACAAATTTATGCATTTATTCATGAACAGGACAGCAGTATTCTTGATGAAGGGATTAAACGAAAAGTCGTCATCTGTTCACCGATAACTTTGTATGCAGTGCTCGCTGTTATCAGGCAGGCTGTGGATAATTTCGCGCTGGAGCAAACATCCACAGAGATTTTGTCTTTAATGGGTTCATTTAAAAAACAGTGGCATGAATTTATCAAAAAACTGGAATTAGTTGGTAAGCGAATTTGGGATGCGCAAAAAGAGTATGAATCACTGGTTACCACTCGCAAGCGGCAATTAGAGCGTCCGTTGAACAAAATTGAAGCATTGCGCACTCAACGCCATATTCAAACAAATTTGCTGGATCAGGAAAATATCAAATCTGAATTTGATGAGGAAGATGAGCAGGAGCAGGAATAAAAACGCTCCGGAGCGAATTGACCGGAGCGTCTATACGAAACGGAAGTTTACTGGCTTTTACATATACTAATTCACTATTTTTGAGTATGTGATTTTTGGGATGAACGTAAAATAAAAAATACTGGCAGCGAACGCGAATCGCGTAAAAATTTCATAATGTTGGCTGATCATCTTGATCCGAAAAATTGAGAAGCCTGAAAAACGTACGGAAAAAAATAAAACCTAATTAAATCAAAGAAAAAATCGAATATGTCGAATCGTAACAAGATTGGTTTTGGGCTTGGTATCCCATTGTTCTTCATTGTTCTGTTTTTCCCTTTCTCGGAATCACTGTCGCCTGAAGCGCACCGAACGTTGGCGGTGGCCGCATTAATGGCCTGCTGGTGGATTACAGAGGCAATTCCGATTCCGGCAACTGCATTAATTCCTATTGTCGCGTTCCCGTTCCTGAAAATCCTGCCGACAAGCAAGGTTGTGACTGCTTACGCCGACAGCAACATCTTCCTGTTTCTCGGAGGCTTTTTATTGGCAATCACCATGCAGCGATGGGAATTGCACCGGCGGATAGCACTGTACATCATTCGTAAAATAGGTTTAAGTCCCGGTCGACTTATTTTAGGATTCATGATCGCAACGGCCTTCCTCTCCATGTGGATATCGAACACAGCGACAACAATGATGATGTATCCAATCGGGTTAGCTATCATTTTGCAAATCGACGAAATGAATTCCTTCAGAAATAAAAATGACGGTCCGGCAAATAATAAAAAATTCGAAACAGCTTTGATGCTGGCAATAGCGTATGCTGCAAGTATTGGCGGAATTGGCACCCTCATTGGAACACCGCCCAATATCGTTTTTGCCGCGGCAGTTCGCTCTATTTTCCCGGATGCTCCGGAAATCGGCTTTTTTCAGTGGTTGCTCGTGGGAATACCACTGGTGGTGTTTTTTATTCCGATCACCTGGCTTTATCTCACAAAAATCGCAATGCGTGTCAGTCATTTTTCCACATCCGACGGGCACGAAGTTATCAATACAGAAATCGAAAAATTAGGTCCAATAACCAGAGCCGAGCGGTACACATTAGCTATTTTCCTTTTGACAGCATTCGGCTGGATATTCCGCAAAAAAATTGAGCTTGGTATTTTTACCATACCAGGTTGGTCAAATTTACTCGGAATTCAGGATCTTGTTAATGATGCAACCGTGGCTATTTTTGCATCGATTTTGCTTTTCATGATTCCTGTGAATTTCAAAAAAAAAGAATTCCTGTTGAATTGGGAATGGGCAATACGCATACCATGGGGAATTTTGATCTTATTTGGTGGTGGAATCGCATTAGCCATCGGATTTAAATCAAGCGGATTAGCAGAATGGATCGGAAATAATCTCCGCTTTTTTTCCAATGTGCCGCTGTTAATTATGATTATGATCACCTGTTTCATGTTGACATTTTTAACCGAAGTCACGTCAAACACAGCAACCTCCACTATTTTTATGCCAATTTTAGCAGTCACCGCGTTAGCAATGAATATCCATCCATTTTTATTAATGGTGCCGGCTGCCATCTCTGCGTCCTGTGCTTTTATGCTACCGGTCGCCACGCCGCCGAATGCTATCATTTTCGGCTCCGGCACAGTTACCATACCGCAAATGTCAAAAGCTGGCGTCGGTTTAAATTTCATCGGGATACTTATCGTAACAACGATTACATATCTGTTCGCTATTCCGGTATTTGGCATTATTTTCAATCAATTACCGATCTGGGCTAAATAGTCAAAATTTCTTAAAAATATGTTGCATATTTGAAAAATTCTTCTTTACTTTCAGACTAATATTTTTAGCAAAGACATTTTTCGTGTCGATTCTTTAATTTGCATTATTCACAAAACGTGCCACAGAAGCACAAAGGTCACAGAGAAACAATAACGTGTGTGCACATTACTTTTCAAACTGAATTAAGAAAAATTCGAGTTACTATTGTTTCTGTAACGTTTTGAAAATAAAAACTCTGTGTACTCTAAGCCTCTGTGGCTATGAATATTTCAGGTTAAATGATAGACACGATTTATTGACCGGATTCGTTCGGACTATTATAACTATTTACACAAAACCAGCAATTGCTTAGAGGAGGTTTATTTTATGAAAACCAACGATTATCTTGCAATGGAAGATAAGTATGGAGCCCATAATTACAAACCATTGGATGTAGTGATTACCGAAGGTGCAGGAGTTTGGGTGAAAGATGTTGATGGTAACAAGTATATGGATTTTTTGGCAGCATATTCAGCGCTGAATCAAGGGCATTGTCATCCCCGTTTGATTCAAGTAATGCGAGAACAAATGGATAAACTGGCGCTAACTTCCAGAGCATTCAGAAATGATCAGCTCCCGTTTCTTGCAAAAGAATTATGTGAACTTACAGGCTTTGAAATGATGCTGCCCATGAACTCTGGTGCAGAAGCTGTTGAAACAGCTATTAAAGCAGCCAGAAAATGGGGTTATGAGGTGAAGGGCGTTGAAAAGAATAAAGCAGAAATTATTGCCTGTGACGGAAATTTTCATGGCCGAACAATCAGTATCATCACCTTTTCTCCTGAAGAACAATACAAAGAAGGATTTGGCCCATTAACGCCTGGTTTCAAAATGATTGATTATGGCGATGCAGAAGCTCTTGAAGCAGCCATCACTCCGAATACTGTCGCCTTTTTGGTTGAGCCAATCCAGGGCGAAGGTGGCGTGATTGTTCCGCCGGAAGGATATTTGAAAAAGGTGCGTGAGATATGCGACAAACACAATATTTTACTCATCGCTGACGAAATTCAAAGCGGATTAGGGCGAACCGGCAAAATGTTTGCGTCAGAACACGAAAACGTCAAACCCGATATGATTACCATCGGAAAGGCACTGTCCGGTGGAATGTACCCGGTTTCTGCTGTTGTGGCATCCAGGGAAATTTTGGGAGTGTTTAAGCCCGGAGATCATGGATCAACTTATGGCGGTAATCCATTAGGATGTGCAGTAGCACGCGAGGCGCTTAAAGTGATTGTTGATGGAAAATTACCGGAAAAAGCCCTGGAACTTGGTAACTACTTAATGCAACAGTTGAAAAAGATTCAAAGTCCGCATGTTGATTTTTACCGTGGCAAAGGACTGTGGATTGGTATCGTTTTAAAAGAAGAAGCTAACGGCGCGCGTCGTTTCTGTGAAGCACTGAAGGAAAAGGGGCTGCTGTGCAAGGAAACACACTGGAATGTCATTCGCCTCGCTCCGCCACTGATAATCACCAAAGAAGAAATTGACTGGGCTCTGGAACGTATTGAAGAAGTATTAACAACATTATAAAATTAGATAGTGAAATAAATATTCTTCGCTTGATTTTTGCCCAAAAATCAGCGGAGAATTTTTTTTGATAAAATTTAATTTATTACCATATAACTATGATACTAAAAAAAATATCAACACTCGACGCGGTTTTTATCACATTAATGGCTGCTTGCGGCCTGGCATTAAAGCCGATTATCGGGCCTTTGAGTAAACTTATTAGCTCTGTATTATTAATGCCCGGTGGCTCAATCGCCGGCGCCGTGTACATGATGTGGCCAATGCTGGCATTATTAGTTGTTAAAGAAAAAGGAGCTGCTTCACTCGTTGGTTTAATCGAAGGAGTTATTGTCACTATTTCCGGCATCTACGGCTCGCACGGGATACTATCGACCATTACCTATTTTCTCCCCTGTATATTTATTGATGCATCCTATATAATTTTTAAACGTTGGGAAAGTCGTTTAAAATATTTTATCCCGCCAGCCATTGGTAATACTGTTGGCTCGCTGCTCGTTACTTTATTTTTTCTTCACCTTCCACTTATTCCCTTACTAATTGGGCTCATTCCGGCGTTTATTTTTGGCGGGCTTGGTGGATTATTGGCCTTAAAACTCTATAGATTGTTGATTGATTCTTTTCCGCAATTCGAAAAATAAGATTTATGATCAATATTGCCCAATTTTCTTAATGCTCTTTTGTAGCTATCAATTATATTATCAATAGTTATATCCGCAATAAATTATCCCCAGCAAAGGGACGCAACGCATTATTTTTAAAAGTCGTGTTTGTTTTTTCAATCTGACGAGCCCGTCGGCATGCTCAGGATTAACTGACCAACAAAACACACCGTTCCACCAAGTTTTTGTCATTATTCCGGTTCGTTTTATAAAATTCTTTGTCTTTCAGATGTGGATTCAAAATAGATTTTTTTAGTTTTTTGGGCCGGATATAAAAAATGATATTAATTTGTTTAAACAAACCGAGTTTTAAACTCAGTTTTTATTCGCAAATAGAATTAATAGTTATTTATTATTGTGTTAACTTCTCTGCTGCATAATTTTATGAATATTTCAGCTATACAGTTTTATTGTTTAGTATCCACCACTCTCAGCAACAGTTTCATACATTGCCACAATATTTTCCGGCGGAACATCTGCCAAAATGTTATGGATCGTATTGAATACAAACCCGCCGCCAGGCGCCAGTAATTCGATGTTTCGCTTCACTTCATCCCGAACTTGTTTTGGAGTTCCGTTTGGCAGCGTGTCCTGGGTATCGATTCCGCCACCCCAGAAAACAATATCTTTCCCAAAGTCTTTTTTTAACTGTCCCGGCTCCATGCCCTTTGCCCGGATATGCACCGGATTAATGATGTCGATCCCCATTTCGATAAACTCCGGCAGCAACGGACGAATATTGCCACAGGAATGAAAGAAAATTTTAGCGTTCGGCGCTTTTTTCTTCATAAATGAAATAAGCTCCTGCTGCCGTGGTTTAATGATATCCCGGAACATATCAAATGAAATGAGCTGCGATTCCTGAGAGCCGAAATCATCCGCCTCTGCAATCACATCAACGACATCGGCTAAATCCGTCAATGCCATGTCCCAGTAATTTAGTTTAACTTCTAAGATTTTATCCAGTAACTCTTCTGCGTGCTTTTTATCCAGCATTAAATCCATCAGCGCATTTTCCATTCCCCGCAACCGGATTGCCATTTCGAATAAACCGGCGCACACGCTTTTCAGAAATACCGGATAACCTGCCTGGCTGTATTTTTCTGCCTGCTCCCGAAGTCCATTAATCCGTGCGCGATCACCGCCATCAGGAAAGGGATAATTCTTCAGGTAGGTAGATGATAGTTCCGCTGACGCCATGGGACTGAGGTACAAATCGTACCACAAGCCTTCTTTTTTGTTGAAACGGTAGCCGAGTCCCCATTCATCGATATGATGCAGATATTCACCATCATCCTCATCCGTAAAATTATTTGAATTCATCAGAGGCCACAGTCCGCGGACATCGACTTGAAATCTGTCTAAAATATCATCATCCGGAATGCAAATCTGTTGATTTCGATCCGGCACCTCCGGATTGGTTTCCGGCAGTCCAAAAAATCGGCGCGTATTCTGATATGCCTTTAAAGAAATAGCGGTTACCTGGGTCGATGCCAGATCCACTGGCACGCGATCCGGCTCCTGATGATTTAATGCTGTTAACAACCGTTCTCGTGACGTCATAGTCTTCTCGCTGTTTGTGATTTAAAAACCTTTTACAATGTCAAGCTTTTTTATTTTTTCAGAAATATGAAGCATATTTTTCATTTCCATCATGCGTTTGGGCACAGTAATTTCACCGGCAGCAGTGCCACTGATTTTGATAAACGGATGCCCCTCGGCAAATGGATCGCAATCCCCGACGTATACATCCTTTACATCATTCAGGTCTATGACCGGCGCATTATCATCTTCGGTTCGAAAGTTTACATCGATTAATTTTAATTGAGACAAATTTGTGCCAATAAACGCCGATCCGGAATTGCTTTTTACACTCACATTGTAAAATTCCAAATTCCGTGCATTTTGACACACCATCCCTTTTTCTGCTGTCAGAACGACATCCGTCAATCGAATACCGTCTACCGGCATTTCTTCCAATCCGATAATGGTGCCCGCAGACCGTGCGTTCATAGACGTGATTTGATTGATATGAATGTTTCTGAACCGCGGTGTTCGCTCGGACACTTCTTCTTTTGCTGTATCCGTCCAGTAGTGCATATTGATGGTCAGCGCCTCGCCCACATTTCGCATGATAATGTTTGACACCCGAATGTTTTCCACAATACCGCCTCTCCCCCGTCGTGTTTTCAGCCGGATACCCCTGTCTGTTCCGTGAAAAACGCAATTGGAAACAACAACATTTCGGATATCCCCGGACGTTTCACTGCCAATAACAACGCCGCCATGACCGTGCTCCATTGTACAATTAGTAATTGCCACATCCTCTGTGGGGATTCCAACCGCACGTCCGTCCTCATCCATGCCAGATTTTAGCACGATGCAATCGTCTCCGACATTGATGTGACAATTGGAAATCCGCACTTTCTGTGATGAATCAATATCAATGCCGTCCGTATTCTCGGATTTTTCCGGGCTGATGATCGTCACATTCTGAATCGTAATATTCTTACTGAAAACCGGATGGATATTCCAGAACGGTGAATTTTTGATAGTTACCCCTTCGATGAGCACATTTTCGCAGCGCATAAACTGGATAAATGGTGGTCTAAAATTGTAACACGCCCAATCCATAAATCCACCCGTAATGCCCTGATTAAGCTTTGCAAATTGCTTTTCCATCTCAGTTTCAGGTTGGTAATTTTCAATTTTCCTGACAACATTGAACCGATCCCACCAGGTTTTGCCCTGGCCGTCGAGTATGCCCCTGCCAGTAATCGCGACGTTCTTCACATCTTCTCCAAAAATAAGCGGCGTATGTACCCAACACCGGATTCCGGCCCAGCGTGTTTTGACCGGCGGATATTCAGTGAAATCATCGCTGAACAGCAACGTCGCTCCGGCGTCGATAAATAACGTGATATTATCTTTTAGAATAATCGGTCCGGTTAAATAAGTTCCGGCAGGAAAGTAAATCGTTCCACCGCCTTTTTCAGCACAGGCACTAATTGCTTTCGCGATCGCTGCTGTATTCGATGTCTCGCCGTCCGGAGTTCCGCCATAATTCAGAATATTGGCGAAATTCTGATGCCCTGATGAGGCATAACTTAAACTGATTGAACCAATTAGCAGAATGAATAACAATTTGATTTTATAGATCATTTTTTCCCATCCGTTTTCAATTTACATGAATTTTTTGTATCTTCTCAATATTTTATGGTAGATATGGGCGATTGCCGCTATGTCGTATTTAAA
>CAZCJL010000076.1:0-31231 GCA_964498785.1 uncultured Cytophagia bacterium
CGAGAACATTGTTTAGGATTTTAAAATACCAACAAAATGGAATTGCACCCAATTGATCTTGCTTTTTAAGAGTAAATTTATTGAATCCATGTAGAAAATGATAGTGATTCCATATTAGAAAAGATTTTGTATCAACATGAGTAATTTAAATAAGATAAAAATTCTTTCTGAAGATTTAACGAATAAGATTGCCGCCGGAGAGGTTGTGGATCGCCCGGCATCTGTTGTTAAAGAATTAGTTGAAAACTCCATTGATGCGGGAAGCGATCTGATCACAGTAATTATTAAAGGCGGTGGGAAATCATTGATTCAGGTTGTTGACAATGGCGCCGGAATGACTCGTGAAGATGCGATTCTGTCGGTTCAACGTCACACGACAAGTAAAATAGCGACATATAATGATCTTCATAATATTCACACCCTTGGTTTTCGCGGAGAAGCGTTGGCGAGTATCGCGTCAATTTCCAGAATGGAGCTGCGCTCAACACTTCATAATAAAAATGAAGGGGTGCTAATTAAAATTGAAGGAGGCGTTGTTGAAGACGTTAGTTCTGTCGGAGATGTCCGCGGGACTTCGATTGCTGTAAAAAATCTGTTTTATAATACACCGGCACGGAGAAAATTTCTGAAACAGGATGAGACCGAATATCGATATATTTTGAACATCATGAATCGCTTTACTTTGGCATATCAGGATATAGAATTTTCACTATACAATAATGATCAACAAATTTTTAATGTAAAACCAGCGACTCTTGAAAAACGAATTATTGAAGTATTGGGTAATCGATATCAAGAAAAAATAATCGAAGTAAATGATGTTGCTAATTTTGTTCAAATTCGAGGGTTTGTTGGTAATCAGGAGAGTGCAAAAAAATCCCGGGCAGATCAGTATCTTTTTTTGAATGGCCGATATATTCAGAATCGAGCATTAAACCATGCAATTATTTCTGCTTATGGTACAATCCTTCCGCGTGGTGAATTTCCGATGTATGCTATATTCCTGGAAATTGATCCCCGGCGAATTGACGTGAATGTCCATCCATCGAAAATGGAGGTTAAATTTTCTGATGAGCGGATGGTTTACAGCATATTGAGAAAAGCGGTGAAAGATGCTCTATCAACCAATCAGGTGATTCCTTCGTTTCATTTTAAAGAGACCGAACTTCCTGAAGTTAAAAAAACACTTTTATCAAAAAGCTTTCAGACACAAATTCCATTGAGTGTTTTTGAAAGAGGGAATTTAGTGCAGGCCATCGACAAAGATGATGCAGACGATGCAACAGAGGCTGAGGTTCAACCAGAACAGCAGCCGACAGCGGCGATAAGAACACAGACGCATCTGGAGCGAGCCAATGTGTGGCAGATTCACAATAAGTACATTATTTCAGAAATAAAAAGTGGCTTTATTATTATCGATCAACATGCAGCACACGAGCGTATTCTATATGAAAAAGCGCTACATAGTTTTGAACGTAGTCATCCCAGTTCACAACAATTATTATTTCCGATAGTAGTTGATTTAACCGCAGACGATTATTCGTACTTAATGGAAATTTTGCCGTTTTTAGAAAAGCTGGGATTTATTATTAAAGGATTTAGTGGTAATACGGTTGTTGTGGAAGGAATCCCGTCTGATACAAAACGAGCTAATAAAGAAAATATTATTCATGAAATTCTGGAAGATTATCATAAAAATAAAAACAACAGTCTTGATATTCGGGATAATGTGGCCAAATCGTATGCTTGCCGATCGGCAGTAAAATTTGGCGCCAGACTAAGCCTGGAAGAAATGAATTCGCTCATCGATCAGTTATTTGCCACCCAGAGTCCCTATTTTTGTCCTCATGGTCGGCCGGTTATTATCACCCTCGCTCTGGATGAATTAAGCAAACGTTTTGGACGGACATAAAAATCAGCCAATACAATTCATGAAAATTTCAATAGATCGAAAAAATGATGTGATTATCATTGTAGGCCCAACTGCAGTTGGGAAAACAAGTCTATCATTGCATATTGCCGGACAACTGGACAGTGAAATTGTTTCGGCAGATTCGCGCCAGATCTACAAGTTAATGGATATTGGCACTGCCAAACCGACAATAGAGGAACAATGTCTGATTTTGCATCACTTTATTGATATCAAATTTCCGAATGAATATTATAGCGCCGGACAATATGCGCGGGAAGCACGGACAACAATTCAGTCGATCCGGGAAAAGGACAGACTTCCCATCGTTGTCGGTGGTTCTGGTTTATATATCCGGGCGTTGGTGGATGGTTTTTTTACGGGCGAGATTGCTGATGAGGCCGTGAAAAAAAAGCTAATACAGGAAGAAGATGAAAAGGGACTTACATTTTTGTATCAAAAGTTAATTAGGGTTGATCCGGTGCTGGCGCAGAAGCTTCATCCAAATGATAGTCAACGGATAAAGCGGGCGCTGGAAGTATGGGAAGTCAGCGGAAAACCGCTGTCTCAATTCCAGAAGAAGCCAAATAATTTGGCAAATTTCAATCCGGTTTATCTTGGGCTAACAATGGAACGCGAACGGTTATATCATCGTATAGAAAGAAGGGTTGACCAGATGTTAACTGATGGCCTTGTTGATGAAGTGAAAAGTATTGCAAAACTCGGGTATTCAAAGGATTTATCTGCGTTGCAGACAGTTGGGTATAAAGAAGTTTTTCAATATTTAGATAAAAGAATCAACTTTAATCAGATGGTTGAATTAATCAAACAAAAGAGCAGAAATTATGCAAAACGCCAATTCACATGGTTCAAAAAAGACAGGCGAATAAATTGGTACAACATCACGGGGCCAAAAGATTTACAATCCCTGGCGACCACAATAGTAGTCTCTGTAAATAATTAAGTTAAAAAATAAAAATTTTACTTGACTTTTTTTAAAAAAAAGATTAATTTAATCGAAAATATAAATTTTACCATAAGCGAATGTAGCTCAGTTGGTAGAGCGCTGGCTTCCCAAGCCAGTTGTCGCGGGTTCGAATCCCGTCATTCGCTCTCTTTTTTTGTTTCTTAAATTTTGCATTCTTGTGATATTTATCACGGGAGAAAAGATGAAACTTAATAAAATTAGAAAAGTACACTGGTTGTGACAATATTAGAAAAATATCACATCAATGTACTTTTTATTTTTTAAATATAGTTACGTCATTAACTAAAACAGAAGGAGTATAAAATGAAATCATTTCAATTAGTTGTACTGATTGCTGTATTGGTGTTTGGTCTTGCTTTTACAGCCAACGCTCAGTATGTTAATCAACAGGTTAGCGATAATGGTGCTATTAACTGGTCAAATCAGGTGATTCAGGCAACAGGCATCGGCGCCGGAAATCCAAACTTGCCACTTGTTTCTCAACGAGCTTCTGCAATCAGAGCGGCAAAATTGGACGCCTGGCGCAATCTACTGGAAACAGTGAAAGGCGTAAACTTAACATCAGAAACAACCGTTCAAAACGCAATGGTCACCAACGATATGATTAGTACAAGAGTTCAGGGGATCGTCAAAAATACAACGATGGTCGGTGAACCCAAATATTTGTCTGATGGTTCCGTAGAAGTGACGATGGAAATGCCAATCACCGGCGCATTAACAGATGTTGTTTTGCCAACCACAATTGATGGCCAACCCTGGACAGCCGGACAACCATACTATCAGGGGCAACAACAACCAACATCCACCTCTTATACCGGATTAATTATTGATGCAAAAGGACTGGGTGTTCGACCTGCAATGGCCCCTAAAATTCTTGATGACCAGGGAAATGAAATTTATGGATCCCGATATGTGAGTCGTGAATGGGCTGTAAAAATGGGGATGGTTGGATATGATAAAGACCTTAATCGCGCGCGTTCAAACGACCGTGTTACAAATAATCCGATGGTTGTAAAAGCACAGAAAGTTTCCGGTCCGAATAAGGCAGATGTTGTTGTCTCTCAGCAGGATGCCGCGCAAATTAAAGCCAGCGCTGCCAATCAAAATTTTCTTGATAAATGTAAAGTGATGTTTATCGTTGACTAATAAATAATAAGATTCGCTATTTATTTTAAGAAAGGGAGAAATAGCATGAGCAATAAAATGAGATTTTTTGGAATATTTGTTGTGGTGCTTTTCACGATTTCGATGTTCGGATGTGGCCCAAAACCGGAAAAAGAAAAATCAGTTTTAGATACACCGCAAAATCATTTTAGCCGTGGAATGGTCGATTTTGAAAGAGGTAATCTGGCGCAGGCCATGAAATCGTTTGAAAGAGCAAAAGCCTTGAATCCGGACTATGCAGAAGCGTATTCCGGCCAGGCTTTGGTAACAGCCCAAAAAGCGCAGGATACAGAAGACGCGAAAGCTTCAGAAAAATTATTTAAAGAAGCGATTGATTTGGCAAATAAGGGAATTAATAAAAACGATAAATCCGTTGATGCGCATATCATCAAAGGTCGTGTGCTAACAATGCAGCGCAAAGGTGACGATTGGGTTAAGGATGCTGCCAAAGCGTATGAAAAAGCAACGAAAATAAATCCAAAATCAGATAAAGCCTGGTATTATCTCGGATTGACTTACAAGCAGGGATTTGAATTTGGTAATGCTGTTGATGCATTCCGTAAGGTTGTCGCGCTTAAAGGAGAGTATGCTGAAGATGCAAACAGAGAATGGGAAATCGTTCAAAAAATAGAACGAGCAAAACCCGGCACAAAAGTTGGCGCAAAAGTGGCATTGATTTCCGAAATCGATCGGGCAGACCTCGCTGTATTGCTCATGGAAGAGTTAAAGTTGATGCAACTTATTGAAAAAAAACGTCCCAGAGTATACGATAATAGCTTTCAAGCGCCGGACGATCCTACCAAAATGGAAGCAACAAAAGTCACTTCAATGGAAAAAGCAACAGATATTAATAGCCATTGGGCCGAGAGCTGGGTAAAAGATATTATGGAAGTTCAGATTCCAGGTCTTGAGCCATATCCGGATCATACGTTCAGACCTGATGAATATATTACCCGCGCAAATTATGCAAAAGTGATGGAAAGCATTATGATTATTGTGACCGGGGATGAAACACTCGCTACAAAATATATTGGTCAACCTTCTAATTTTCCGGATGTCAGAGGAAGCCATTATGCTTATAATGCAATTTCATTAATGGTTGAGCGTGGTATTATGAACGCTGATAAAATAACAGGTGAATTTCAATTGAACAACCACATGTCCGGTGCTGATGCACTCCTGGCAATTCGAGATTTTCAGAATGCACTACGAATTACTTTTTAATTGAAATAAAAAAAAGAGAGGCACGCAATAAACGGCCTCTCTTTTTTTTTATAACTAAAGAATCAAGCGACGAACGGAACCAGATCAGACGGGTGCTGGTATTATAAATATGTTTGCTTGATTTTATTATTTTAATTTAATTGGAGGGGCTAAAACTTGAAATCTAAGTATATTTTTCAACTGACGATTATAATTGTGCTATCGATATTTAGTACAATTGCCCTTTCCCAGTCAGCATCCCAGCAGATAACAGCAATTGGCGTTGCGACTGTTTTCGGCGGAGATAAAGGCCTTGCGCGTGATCAGGCCATCGATGATGCTCTCCGCAATGCTGTGGAACAGGGATTAGGAACATTCGTGCAGTCCTCAACTCTTGTCGAAAATTATCAGATGGTTTCTGATAACATTCTGTCCTGGTCTAATGGGTATGTAAAAAATTATCTGGTTGTATCTGAGGGAATGACCGATGCGACAACGTATCAGGTAAATATCCAGGCAGAATTGCAGTTGTCAAATTTAAAGAATGATTGGGAATCGATCCGAAATATTATCAATCAGATGAGTAATCCCAGAATTCTGATTATTATGGAAGAACAAAATATTGGCCAATCGTATGATCGCTATCATTTTCTATCAGTGGATATGACCAGTGCAGAAGCAACGCTAATCACTAAATTTCTCGAAAATGGATTTGAAGTTGTGGATGCTGCCACTATGCGGGCCAATATTAAAAGAGAACAGGCTGCTGCTGTTCTGGCCGGAAATACACAGGCGGCAGCGAATATTGCAAAATCATTGGGCGCTGAAGTGATTATCACAGGAAAGGCAGTGGCAAAAGTTGCTACCGGAATAAATTTAGGTGGAATGAAATCGTGCCAGGCAAATTTGACTGCTCGTGTTATTAAGGCAGACGTGGCCACCCTCATTGCAACATCCAGCACGCACGCGGCTTTTCCACATATTGACGAAGTAACCGGTGGTACAAAAGCCATTGAAAAAGCTGCAAATAAAATGGCGGCTGAGCTTATTAATAAAATTACTAAAAAATGGCGCGATGAATTTTATAACGCAACTTCTATTAAACTAAATGTTTCCGGCATCGAATCATTTACACAATTAAATGATTTTAAGTCTACTATAAAATTTTATGTTCGCGGGATAACAGATATTTATCAAAGAAATTTTAATGCTGGTAATGCTGAATTAGATTTGAAGATAACTGGAAATGCAGAACAATTAGCCCGCCAATTAGAGGTAAAGGATTTTGAAAAATTCGATATTCAGGTTGTTGGTATCACTATGAATAAGGTGGCAGTTAAAATTAAATCAAAAGAAAATGTAAATTAAAAAAGGAGTATCGTCGTGAGGAAGATTGTACCTATTCTGATTACTCTATTACTCCTGGTGGGTATCATTTCTGATACATTAATTGCTCAGCAGGCAGATCAATTGAAACGGCTGAAAAAACGTGTGGCTGTTTTTGATTTTGAGGATAAGACAGATCGTCGTTGGCGCTGGTGGAGCGGACAGTCTGTTGGCCAGGGTATGGCGGACATGCTAACCACTGAACTCGTAAAGTCTGGAAAATATCGGGTAATGGAACGTCAGGCGATTGATAAAATAATGCAGGAGCAAAACCTGGGACAAACAGGGGCCGTAACTCCCCAAAGCGCGGCAAAGGTTGGACAGCTTTTAGGAGTGGAATTAGCAATTATTGGCGCAGTCACCGAATTTGGCTGGAAAAAAAGCGATATTGGTGGCCGCATTAAGAAAAAGGGCATCGGGCTTGGAGTTAGTTCTTCATCTGCTACTGTGGGAATAGATGTGCGTTTTACAAATACAAATACCGGTGAAATAATTTCGGCTGAAAACGTGCGCAAAGAAGAATCAAAAAGAGGTCTGGGAATTGATACGCAACAATTTTCATTCAAAGATCGAAATCAGTTCGACCAGTCCCTTGTTGGAAAAGCCGCGCGTAAGGCAGTTGAGGAAATCATGAAAAAGCTGGATGTTCAGATGAATTCTGTCCCCTGGCAAGCTAAAATTATTAGAGTATCCGGTAATACGGTTTATATCAATTCAGGTGCGGAGGCCGGGGTAAAAGTTGGCGATGTTTTCGCGGTTTATTCAAAAGGTGAAGAGCTGATTGATCCTGATACTGGCTTATCACTGGGAGCCGAAGAAGAAAAAATCGGTGAAATCGGAGTGACCAGCAATAATATTGGTAACGGTAAAGCATCAAAATGCGTCATCAAGTCTGGCGCCGGATTTGAATCTGGTAATTTGGTGCGAACAAAGTAATCAAAACCAGCAAAACCTCCTGCAAGTTTACACTTCATTGTTTTAGATGTGTTCATGAAAAATTGATATGAAAACCTGCAGGAGGTTTTTCGTAATATGACATAAAGATAAGAGGGGAATTAACATTTTATGAGGCATTTAAAGAGTCTTTTCATAATTGTTCTTATCTTTGCTTTTATAATGATTAGATGTTCTGCCATTACACAATACACCAGCAGTCAACTGGCAAAAGCTCCTGAATTTCAACCTTATGATGGTTTGAAAACACGAATTGCTGTGCTCGATTTTGAGAATTATTCGAATCAAGGAGGGGCAAAATTGGGAAGCGCTGTTGCAGATCGTCTGATCGGTTTGCTAATGAAATCAAACAGATTTATTATTGTTGAACGACAACGGATCGAAGAAATTTTCCAGGAGCAGGCGCTGGGGCAATCCGGAGTTATTACAGAAGAAACAGCGCCACAAGTGGGAGAGTTGTTGGGTGTAGAGGCGATTGTTTTAGGAAATATCCTGGAAGTCCTGGAAGAAACAGGTGCTCACAGCTTCACGAATAATGATGATAAAGATAAAGATAAATGGTCGTTCGCATTGAAAGCGACTGTCGGACATGTGAAATTTGCATATCGCATGGTGGATGTAAATACAGGTGAAATTATTGCCGCCGATGATGTGACCGCAACGGAAATTCGTCCCGGATTCGGGATTGAAACCAAGGACTTTGATTTTTCGGACATGTTCGAATTTGACCAGACAATTATCGGAAATGCTACCCGAAAGGCCATTAACAAAATCGCGGTGTCTATTGTTGAGAATAGCGGTCATCTGGAATGGACAGGCAAAATCATTCGCGTGAAAGATGATACACATATTTATTTCACACCAGGCAGAAGCACAGGAATTAAAATCGGCGACACATTCCGGATATTTGGCGTAAAGATAATTGATTCTGACGACGTTGAACTCGAAGAACTTTTTGAAAAAGGATCCGCTAAAGTCATCAGCTTCATCGGACAACGGGTTGCCAAAGCGATTATCCTGGATGGGGAGCAATTTGAGGTCGGAGATAAAGTAAAATATATGGAGTTAGATGATCCATTGGAAGAAGAATTGTAATTTTATGGACGAATACAATTTTGTTAATTATTGATAGTATTGAGAATGATAGCATTGCATTAGAGTTGAATCTTCAAAATGGTGATATATTAAATAAAATCAATGAGCACCCAATTCATGATATTATTGATTACAGATTTTATATCTCCGACGAGTTCGTATCGATTGAAATACAAAGAAATCAGCGTATATTGATTTTTGATATTGAAAAAGATGCAGATGAAGATTTAGGAGTTACTTTTAAACCTGTCAAATATCGATGTTGCGGAAATAAATGTATCTTCTGCTTTATCGATCAGAATCCGACCGGGATGAGAACCAATATTTATTTCAAAGATGAAGATTATCGGCTGTCATTTTTACATGGTAATTATGTAACATTAACAAATATCAGCCGGAATGATCTGAATAGAATTATTGAGCAGCGTCTGACGCCATTGTATGTTTCAGTGCATTCGACTGATGTTGATGTTCGTAAATTGATGCTGGGAATTAAAAAAGATGACCAGTTGCTCCAGAAAATAGAATTTTTGACCACGCATCGTATTGAGTTACATGTTCAAATAGTGCTATGTCCTGGTATAAATGATGGGGAACATCTTGAAAAAACAATTCAGGATTTAGCTGTATTTTATCCGGGTATTCAGTCAATCGCGATTGTGCCGGTGGGCCTCACAAAACATCGTGAAAAGCTGTTTCCGCTTCACCCGATATCCTCGAAAAAGGCGAATCAAATTATCGAATATGTGAACAGGCAGGCAGATTTATGTAAACGAAAACTCGGCTCTTATTTCGTTTTTTTAGCAGATGAATTTTATCTGAAAGCAAAACAAAAAATTCCACCAGCAGAAAAATATGAGGAATATTCCCAATACGAAAATGGTGTGGGTATGCTTCGTCATTTTATAGATGAATTTGCAGCGCAAAGCACGCACTTTCCCTACAGCATTCCACAAAAACATAAAATTAGAATTGTTACCGCAGAACTTGCCAGCCATTTTATCGAGAACACAGTAATCCCTCGATTAAATCAGATAAAAAATCTGGATGCATCTTTGGCAGTTATTATAAATAATTTCTATGGCACAAGCGTTAAAGTGAGTGGACTAATGACAGGATCTGATATTTTTGAACAAATAAGGAAAATGCCTCCTGTAAATACAATGTTATTGCCGGAAAACTGTTTAAATACCGATGGTTTGTTTTTAGATGACTGGACGGTTTCGGAACTGGAACAAAAAGTGAAGCAACAAATTAAAATAGTTGGATTTGATTTAGTAGAACAAATACGAACGCTGTAGAGAGTGGAAATGCGAAAACCGAGTTTAGCAATTATAGGAAGACCGAACGTTGGTAAATCGACTTTGTTTAACCGTATTATCCGAAGACGGGAAGCGATTGTTAATGACGTTGCCGGGGTTACCAGAGATCGCATCTATGCTGACGCAGATTGGAGCGGCATACATTTTACATTGATCGATACCGGTGGCTATTTGCCAGGAACCGGCAACTTGATTCACGACGCGGTACTGACCCAGGTAATGGAAGCTATTCGTGAGGCTGACGTGGTTCTGTACCTCGGCGATATAAAAGCCGGTGTAACAAGTCTTGATTTGGAAATAAGCCGGTTGTTAAAAAAACAGAACAGCAATGTTTTACTTGGCATTAACAAGGTTGATTATGATGCATTAGAGTTAGAAATTCATGAATTTTACAGCATGGGACTGGGTGAGCCGATTCCTATTTCTGCTGCAAATGGACGAAATATTGGTGATTTACTGGATATTGTTATTAAAAAATTTCCCCAACAACACGTGAACATTATCGATGAAGATGAATATATCAAGCTCTCTGTTGTTGGAAAACCAAATGTCGGAAAATCATCGTTCGTGAACGCGCTTATTGGCGCTGAAAGACTTATCGTTACCGAAATACCGGGAACTACCCGTGATTCAATTGATACTGAATTTTATTATAACAATAAAAAATATATATTAGTTGACACTGCCGGGCTTCGTAAAAAGGCGAAAGTAAAAGATGAAATTGAATATTACAGCACGGTTCGCACAGTGAATAGTATTCGCGGATGTAACGTGGCTATCATCCTTATCGATGCCACAGAAGGAATCGCTGATCAGGATAAAAAGGTTATTGAACATGCAATTCATTTCAATAAGGGGATTGTATTAGCAGTAAATAAATGGGACATTATCGAAAAAAATATGCATACTGCCAGAGAATTTGAACTGGAAATTCAATCCAAAATTCCGTACATCAAATTTTTACCAATCATTTTTATTTCAGCGCTAACAAAACAGCGGATATTCAAAACCATTGACATTGCTCTATCTGTCCATCAGGAACGGCAGAAAAGAATAGCAACAAGCGAATTGAATAATTTTCTCGCTGACATATTGGCATTAAATCCACCGCCTGCGCCTGGCGGAAAGCATATAAAAATCAAATATTGTGTGCAGGTAAAAACCGCGCCTCCTGTATTTTCTTTTTTTTGTAATTATCCGAAATTGATAAAATCCAATTACAGACAGTTTTTAGAAAATAAGATCAGAGAACGATTTGGCTTTTTGGGTGTTCCGATTACCTTAACTTTTAAAAAGAAATAATGATATGAAAAAGCTAACTTTCATTTTCCTGATAATTCCGTGTTTCATTTTCGGACAAACGATTTTAAGTAGTTTAGACAGAGATTTGAAGAGTGGCAATTTAGATTATGAAGAATATTTGGTGAATCGTGTTCTGGCGATAAATGAACCGATGCACTTGCAGCAAAGCGTAAGCGATTCGATGTTACCGATAAAAAGCGGAACCTTTATCACCGCAGAGGCAAAGTATCGCTGGGAAAGTTTTAGCTTAGCAAATCAGCAATTATTAAAAAGTTTATTTGCCCGACCGGAAATGGCGGAAGAATATGTGAGCCCATCAGGACAATTTAAAATTCATTATGATACAAATGGTACCAATGCAGTTTCCGCATCCGATTTAAACGGAAATTCGATTCCCGATTACATTGAAAAGGTAGCTGTTATTTTTGATTCATCGCACGCATTTATTGTGGATACGCTTGGTTATCAGCCTCCACCCTCGGACAGAGGTGTTCATGGCGATGAGTATGATGTGTATGTAAAAGAGTTTTATACAAGTATGTACGGACAAACAGTGTCTGAAGAATTCGTCAATCAAAAACAAAAGTCATGCAGCAGTTACATTGAAATTGATAATAACTATAAGGGATTTTTGACCAGTGGCCTTAATGGACTCCGGGTGACAGCGGCTCATGAATATTTTCATGCAATTCAATTTGGATATACATTTGATTATAATAATAGTGATTTCTGGAAAAATAATGTATTCTTTTATGAGATTTCGTCAACCTGGATGGAGGACATGGTTTATGATGATGTTAACGATTATTATTATTATATGACTGATTTTTATCGACATATCAATCGGTCATTTACCACATATAACGGATCGTATGAATATGGAAATTGTGTCTGGAATCACATGGTAACAAAAAAATACGGACCAGATGTGATTCGGTCAACCTGGGAAAAAATGATCGATTTTCCGGTATTGACTGCCATGGATCAGGCACTAGCAAGTGTGGGGAGCAGTTTCCAACATGAATTTGCTGAATACGCGGTATGGAATTATTTTACAGGAAACCGCGCTGATAGTATTAATTATTACCCGGAGGGTAGCGAATACCCGGAAGTGAGATTTAATTCAAGTACTATTTTTTCGGCAGATACGATTATCGCCGGAATGAGTTATCAACTGGCCTATTCTTATTATAATTTTATCGATCCCTTGTTTGTGAATGATATTACGTTCATTCCGGTCAATAATGAAAACACTGAGAATATTCAAAAAGAAATTACGTTCAGGATAAGTCGTACCAAATCCGATTCTTTCAAAACAGTTGCCGATGATTTTAATGTGAATCTCATTTTAGAAGATCAGTTTCGGTGGCAGACAAATATTATTCTCGAAAATGCTGATGGGGAAATAACGATTTTTGATTACGAATCTTTGGAAAATGAAGAGGACCAGGCAAGCGGAATTATCAGCTTTGGTCCGAATCCGTTAGATATTCATAAGCATAAATATTTAAATATCTACTATAATCTTAAAAAAGCCAGTCCCCTCGCGATTACTCTTTTTAATGAAAATGGGTACAAAATGAATCGATTTGAAGAACCAATGAAGTCAAAAGGGGAAAATCTCCAATATTCAATTGATCAAAAATATTTTCGGGATTATCCCGGAGGAATCTATTTGATCTTGTTTGAAACGAATTATTCACAAGATTTGGTAAAAATTGCTATAATAAGATAGGATTGAAGCTTAAATGAATATAGAATATTATTTTCTGATCGCACCGCCAATTTTGTTGGCTCTGACAATACATGAATATGCACACGCTTACATTGCAAACAAGCTCGGTGATCCCACTGCAAAAGAATATGGGCGCCTGACCTTAAATCCACTCAAACACCTTGATTTAATGGGCACGTTGATGGTGTTCATTATTCGGATTGGGTGGGCAAAACCGGTGCCGGTAAATCCGGCATATTTTCGTAATCCAAAACGGGATATGTTGTGGGTTTCTCTGGCTGGTCCGTTATCAAATATACTGTTAGCGTTTATTTTTGGTTTTATCTACAGAGTGTTTAATATAACTTTATTCCAGTCAGTAAATGAAGTAATGGCGCAGATAATTCAGTTTATGCTAAGTTATGCAATTATTATCAATTTAATACTCGCATTTTTTAATATGCTGCCTATTCCTCCCCTCGATGGTTCTAAAATTCTTGCCGGAATGCTTCCGCCGCAATATGAGGCGTTGTATGAAAAATATATGGGATACGGCCATTTTGTTCTCCTCGGATTAATCATTATCAGTGTTGTTTTGAAAGTTCCTATTTTTTCCATGCTTTATTTACCATTTGTGAGATTTTTCAGTTCTCTTTTTGCAGGGACGCAGTTTCTTTAGAACGTGACTATTACATAAAAAAATGGATTACATTGTTTTTGTTGCCTCGTGGGGGAGAGAAATACATAAAGAAAGTATCCGGGAACTCGGTAATTGCCGGGCAAACCCTTGCGAAGGTTTGTAGCTATACAATATATAGATAATTCATTGAAATATTTTCAATATACAGGCCAGTCTATTTTAACCCAAGTTCACCACACTATTTTGGAAAATGTCCTTAAATTGGCAAAAATAAAGGCTAACTTCAATATTTACCTTCAAAAAATAGATGTAGTGACCCACAAATTTAATACTTGACTTTAATGTTATTTTTACAGTAAATTAAAGGTACAATTATTGAAGACAATAAAAAAATTCAAACCAATATTAAAAAAAATGAAAAAGCACAAATCTGTAGTGACCCATTAACGTATTTGTGAACAAAAAATCGACCTAAGCTCAATAAAAAGGAGTTTATCCTTTAGAAATTGAGGTGAACTTGGGTTAATAACCTTGGCAAGGGTAGTTCGTGGACAGCCTGTTTATGCAATGCCAGTGCAATTTATAACGCACTTCCCGGAACAGCTTCACGCAGATTCAGTTTTAATGACGCGCTGAAATAGTATATTATTCAAACAAAATTTCTGGTTTTAAACAGACTCTTTCCCACTCAACAATAATCCAACCCATATCATTAAATTAAACAATGATAATCCGACCAGAGATAATTTAATTCCTAATATCGGTATCAGGAAGGAACTGGTGATGATAGCTCCAAGACATGCGCCGGCGAGATCAAATGCATAAAGATTACCTGCAGATTTTTTTTGTATTGAATACAATCGATAGTAGAGATGGCTTGCCAGTGGATATTGGTAGCCAGCGATAAAACCTGCGGAAAGAGTCAATGCAAAAAACAGGATTTGGATGATCACGAAATCGAAGACATGTTGTTTTAAGAAAATCAATATGACCAGTAGAAAAAGCGGATAAACCATCATAAAAAATTGGAAGCGTTTAAAAGTCGAAAAAATGTGGCTTCGTTGCCGGGAAAACCGAATTCCGAAATAGCTGCCAACTGCCAGACCAATCATAAAGCTGGAAAGAATAAGCGCAAGCTGAAAATAGACATAGCCGTATATTGCCTGAAATGCATGAATAATAACAACTTCAAGCGCCATTTCTGTAAATCCAACAACAGTGATCGATGATATGATTCCGTAGTTCATTTTTTTGGTCAACTGACGTTTTGTAAAGAAAATAAACGGTAGAAATAAAATTATCGAAATCAGCAGAATTCCTGTGAACCCGATTTTCTCGGCGAACATGAAAAAATTTTTAGTAGTTTGATTGAAATACGTTGTCCAGACAATCAGATGGTAAAAATTACCAATAGGTTTGAAGTCACGATTTAATTCAGTGTTGTCAAATTCTGTGAGCCGGTCGCGTAAATATGCGGTGCGATCGGGCGACATCCGAAACGGGATATAATATTCGCGAATAAAAGTCGTTGGTAAATTTCGTTGCCGGAGCCGTAAAACCAAAATATCCGGATTTGTTGTGAGAATGCCAGATGTTTTACAACTGATAAAATGATTGGTATCGCCCGGAATGAGAATGATGTCAGGGAAAACGTTTCGCAGCGTGGCCAGAAGACTGCTTAAAAATGTCGCCAATTCATTGCCAATCACGTTTTCCGATGATGTTACGCTAAAAGCAATGATCCCATCAAATTTTAAGATCGTCTGCACTTGCTGATAAAATTCCAGTGTATAAAATCGGTTGATCAGTGTTGTGTGCGGGTCGGGGAGATTAATAATTACCACATCATATTTTTGCATTGTTTTTTTAACATAAAGTCGCCCATCGGTGTAATGAACGTTCACGCGCTTATCGTGAACAACATCTTGCTCTTTGGGTGGCAAGTATTTTGAAGAGAGCTTAATTATCTCCGGATCAAGTTCAACGTAATCGACATGTTGCACATGCGGATGGGTGAGAACCTGATTCAGACTTCCGCCAGCGCCCCCACCGATGAGCAATACAGATTCGGGGTTCGGATGTTCCAGAAGCGCAAAATGAACAGCTTCTTCAGCATAGAATAAATCCGGGTAAGTGAACATCAAATAACCGTTTTCAAAGAAGCTGATGTTTTCATTTAACTTTGCAACGGTAATATGCCCGAAAATTGTGGTTTCGTCATCCAATATTTCGTAATTGTGCCATTGCGTTTTAAAGGTATACTGGTCAATTTTAGGTGACGAAAAAATGATGGCCCAAAAGAGAAGAATTAGTGTTATTGTCAAAGTAATTTTAACGGGACGAGCAAGGACAGATAAGGAATGAAGCATGAAAAGTGCCGCGATGAGACTGGTTAAGCTGATGAGCATCACCAGCGTAAAATTATCGAGAATTCGAATCAGGAAAAGGCTGAACAGAAAACTGGCAATTCCGGAACCGATAGCTTCTAACAGGTAAATTTTTGAAATGGAGGATGAGGGCTCGTTCGTCAGGCGATTGTATACGTAGCAACCAGTCGTGTAAAGAAAGCCTGCGACGAGTGCAACCGGAAGTAAAGTTATTAGCGGAATGATGAGAACGTGAGTTAGCCCTAATAATTCACCCTGTTGAACACCCCATAGAACAGAACTCATTCGCACGGCAGCGGCAGTAACAGGAATCAAAACTGAGAAAGAAAGCAACAGGAGAACAAAAATTAACTGCGGCTGTTTTGATCGTTTGCCAAACTGTCCCAAAAGTCCACTACCGAGTGCAGTTCCTAATAACCATGTTCCTAACATGAAACCCAATGTTAGCTCATTCCCTAAAAAAACAATGACGAGCTCTTTTAAAAGGACGATCTGACTCATCATTGTACAAAAACCGGTTAAGATAATCGAGAAATGAACAGAGAAGTCAATTTTGCGAATCAATTTTTGTGGGCGTGTTAATCGCATAGAAAAAATATATGACAAAAAGATGACAAATGCAAGTTTTATGTGTTGCATACAACCCATTGTAAGGCTTGTGGGAAACCACGCGGGATGTTGGGGCACATGATATCCGGAACTGACGTTAGACGCTGGACTTATACTTTTAGAAAATGTTGCGCTTGTTTAGATTCAATTGATTCAGAAAAGCGGATTTAGAATGAATAATGAGATCGAGACAGAGAATCGGATATTAGAGTGAAGACATTCTCAAATATTCCGTCGCCTGAATTTTGCGCTTTATATCATTAATCACATTTTGCACCTGAGTAGTTGTTAAGTCGAGTGCAGCAGCGATTTCATCAGTAGGGTAACTGTTTTCCCATCCATACCAAATTGTATCCAGAATATCAAATGGCAACCTGAAGAAAAATTCCTCCTGTGTTTGTTCCGCTGAGTAGGTGTCGGTTGTGGGAATTCGTTTTCGAATATCTTCGGGGATCTGGAGGTAATCTGCTAATTGAAAAATATGGGTTTTAAGTAAATGAGCAATTGGTTTTATATCCGCGCCGCCATCACCGTATTTTACAAAGAAACCTAACTCATGTTCGTTTTTATTGGCAGTGCCGATAACCGCGTAATTCATTCGTTCGGCATGATAATAAAGCATACTCATTCGGCTCCGTTGTTTGAAATTTGAAGCCGCGACAATTTGCAAGTACTCCTTTAGTGGCAGCCGCTTTGTTTTTTCCTCGCCCTCTGGTGAGATGATTGTGAGACTAAATAGATTTAGCGTGTCTTTTTCTAAAATATTCTGCGAAAGCCCAATCTTGGTTTTATAGCTCATATCATATTCAGGAAACACTTTTTGAATGGCTTCATCGCGGCGTCGGTATGTGTCAAAACCGTAAAGCGCTGCCGTCATATCTTCGATGATGTGTTGCACTTTAAATTTATCGATCAGTTTTTTTACCAGGGGAAAATTTTCCGGGCTTGAGTCTTTTTCCGGCATAATTATACCAAGGACTTTTTCGGGGCCAAAGGCTTTTGCACACAGCGCCACGACGACAGATGAATCTATTCCGCCACTGATACCAACTACTGCGCCGCGTCTTTTCAGCCTTTTAAAGATATCTGATTTCAATTGAGACGTTATTTTTTCTGTTTCTGTCTCAGGATTGATTCGCATCGATTGTTTTGAATAAGGCATTGTTCACTCCTTTAAATTAGATTATTTTTATTCAGATTGAATAAAATTAAAATAATTTCGATTTATCGATCTTGCCATTTGGTGTACGTGGTAATTCCGATTTAAATTCAATATATTTAGGTACTGCAAAGGATTCCATATTCATGGCGCAAAATGCGCGGACATCATTTTCAGAAATCTGTTTTCCGGGTTCCGAGACAATGAAGGCTTTAATTGCCTGGCCGAAAATTTCATCAGGGACGCCAACAACAGCCACTTCACTAATGTTTTCCATGTCATGAATCGTATTTTCAATCTCGCGGGCGCTTAAACGTTCGCCACGGCTTTTAATCATGTCATCTTTGCGACCGACAAAATATAAAAATCCTTGATCATCGGATCTGAATAAATCACCGGAATAAAGAATGGTTTCGCCCGGAATAATATCATTACGAAAATATTTTGATGTTAATTCAGGTGCATTCCAATAACCATTCATTACATTTGGTCCGCGGATGATCAGTTCACCCATTTCGCCGCTCTTTACTTCCTGTCCGTTTTCATTAACAATAGTAACTTTGCAGTTTGGCATGGCTTTTCCAACAGAAGCGGGTCGATAATCGATTTCGTCAGGGGGCAGAAAGCTAACTCGTTTACATTCCGTTAAACCATACATTGAGTATATTTTTACGCGCGGAAATGTCTTTCTGAATTTAAGAATATGTTCCACAGGTAATGCAGCACCGGTATTTGAAATATAACGTAAAGAGTTCAGGTTATACTCTTTCAGGTTATTCATTCGTAAAATCATGGCAAGTATCGTTGGCACAATAGGGAAACACGTCACTTTTTCCGCTGTTATTCTACTTAAAACACTATGAAGATATTGAAAAGATTTTTCCATCACAACTGTGCCGCCGAATAGCAGTGACATAATTACCTGATATAATCCATAATCAAACGAAAGAGGAAGGACATTTAAAATGATATCATCCGGAGTGTTTTCAAGATACGAGATAATGCTATGTGCTGCGGAAATAACATTACGATGAGAGGACATCACTCCCTTTGGTTCCCCGGTTGATCCAGACGTATATATCAACGTGGCAAGCTCAAGATCGATCAATTTTGATGATATGTTTTTAGAAATACGTCGGTTAAGTGGGTGTGAAATATCCTGAAAGCCAAAGAAAATATCATCCCAACTGAATGAATCGGGGGCTAAGGTTTGCGGAATTTTTTTCGCTGATCCAAGCCAAATCAGTTTTAATTTATGATTAACCGAACTCAATGCCTGAGCCACGATTGTTGCTTTTTTTGTATCAGTTATTAAAACAGACGCAGAACAATCATTCAGGATATAGGATAATTTTTTTGGCTTTAACGCACTATTGAGGATAACAAATACTGCTTCGGATTTTAGGATGCCATAAAGTGATATCACAGCTTCGGGAATGTTATCCAAAAATATGACAATTTTACTCTGACTGCGAATTCCAATATCGTTTAATTTTGTACTAAGATGTTCTGCTTGTGCATATAACGATGAATAGCAAATCCGTTGCTGATCACTTACAAGTGCAGTCTTTTCCGGAAAACGGTGGACAGTTAAATCAAAATATTGGTGTAACAAAAAGGGGGTATTCATTTTCTAATCTCTTCAATCTTGATTCGATCCAAAAAAAAGTTGCATTATGTAAAACGAAAAATACCATCCATCTTTGAATTTTGCAGAAAGATATTAGACAATTTTTATATATTTCACCCAAAAATTTACTAAAAAAAAATAGTAAAAACAACTAAAAAACATAAAATGATTATAAAATTATTGAGGACATTTTAGTTATGGTAAAATCTAATGAAATGGATAAATCTGGCGATACTTTACATGAAGAAATATTGAAATAGTAACAGGGAAATTGTTTTTATCTCAGATAGAAGGATTTCAATTTGGAGGTTTTGATGAATTTTGATCAGGAGAGAGCGCAAGCAGTTTCTGTTATTGGATTAGGAAATTATGGAATGTCTTTATGTGCCTGTCTGGCATCTGGTGGGCATCAGGTAATTGGACTGGATTGTGATGAAAACAAGGTGAATTTATTGCGAAAAGGACTAACTCCGGTATTTGAGCCTGAGCTCGATAAAAGTTATCAGGTTAACAGGAATTTGATAACGACGACAGTGAGTTACCAACATTTGATTTCACAGACTCAGGTTACTTTTATTGCCATTCCGATATATTTACAATCTGGTGTCTTTGTGTTAAACGAGAAAATATTCGGGGTGTTGGATCAGATTAGTGCGGAAATCCGGGCAAAGGAGGATTTTCATATAGTTATTTTAGCTCGATCTGTACTCCCGGAAGTTATTGAAAATCGATTGATTCCATCCATTGAGGAGCGTTCCGGTAAAATTAGTGGCAGTGGCTTTGGGTTTTGCTATTTACCTTTTTTTGCTGAAAAGGGACAAATCATTCAAAACTTATCATCACCAGATATTGTACTGCTCGGAGAATCGGATATTCATTCTGGTGATATTGTTCATAAAATAGTGCGTAATATGGTAAATAACAATGCAGAAATAATTCGGTCGAATTTTATGAATATAGAAATTTCACGACTTGCAATCAATTCATTTAAAGAAATTCGGCTGGCGTTTAAGAATATGCTGAACGAAATTTGTGAGGCGCTTCCAGGCGCGAATTACAAAGAGATATTAAAAGCAGTTTCTAAAGCCGTGAATCTCGAAAAATACTCATGGATTTATGATTCACGTATTAATCCGTTGGCAATGTCCGATAATTTAGCATTTCAGAATTTGGGACAGCAGTTAAATAAAAATGTTCTGTTGCCAGAAGCAGCCGAAAAAATTCATAACAGGCAAGTTCATCGAATCATCGAGATGATTTTTTCAAGAATGAAATCGGGTGCGAATGTCGGCATTTTGGGCATTGCCGTTCGCCCGAATACTGCATCCATTGAGAATTCTGTCGGTATTAAAGTTGCAGACCACTTGATAAAACAAGATATTGTTGTAAATTTGCATGATCCAATGGCGCTGCCAACTGCTAAAGAACGATTTCTTGACAAGGCAAACTATTTTAATTCGTTAGAAGAATGCATCGATAAATCAGATATTCTGGTCATTCTGACGCCATGGAGAGAATTTAAAAAGATTACACCTGTTCTTTTTGAAACGAAAATTGAGCAACCAATTATTATTGATTGGTACAATATTCTGGATGATGATAACATTGTAACTAATTTTGAATACGTTACACCGGGATATGCTCAACACGTGGTTTCTGACAGCAGTCATCGATGTGAATTTGATTATAATCTAATTGATTTAATGGCGATTCAAAATATTTCTACAAACTGATTTGTTTTATCCGGAGTTACATCATCATAATAGATGCTTTTTTTTATGTGATGCGCGGACAAAAATGACGCAACACATCCCCCAACAATTTGACCGAGATTTTATTCAAAAGGACACTAGCCAGACGGCGCAATGAAAAATGATTGTTATTGAAACCTGCGCTATTTTACTGAGTTTAATAAACAATTATGTAACAAGGAAATAAGAGGGCATTTCAAAAATGAATAAAAAAATGTTTCTGCTGATTTTCTGTTTTAATGTATTGATGAGCATTGCAGCTTATGGAAATGATGAAAGATATCAATGGCAAATCGGGGAAGAATTTTCCTACAGAGTGAAGTGGTCATTTGTAAGACTTGGAACAGTACGCATTGTAGTGCACGATACGTTGACTTATGATAGCACATTTGTTTATCATGTCAAGTTATTTATCGACTCCAATCCATTGATATTTTTCGTAAATATGCATAATGTGTATGACAGTTATGTCGATAATCAATTTCGGTTGCGGCTTTTTTCAGCATTGGAAATTATAGATGGTAAAAAATACGATGCTACTTACAAGTTTGATTATAATAAAAAAATTATGCACGTGAATATGACAAGCATGAAAGATACATCAAAAACGATAATTGAGGATGTTCCACTTGAAGAACACGTTTTGGATGGCGCGACCATGATTTATTATGCGCGCGCCAACGTCCATACAACCGAGACAGACACGCTCACATCATTTTTTGAAGCAAAAAAAGGGAAAGTTTTTATAAATTTTAAAGGTGAAAATGATCTCGTAGAAATTGATGCAATAAAAAAGCCGCTGAAAACATATTACCTTGATGGAATTGTTCAAATGAAAGGAATTGCCGGATTAACAGGTCCTTACAAGGGGTGGTTTAGTCAGGATATGCAGCGACCACCATTGAAGGCACAATTGAAAGTTTTTATCGGATCTGTTAACATCGAGTTGGAGGAATGGAAAAATTGGTCGCCTCAGTTAAAAACACAATAAAAGGTCGAAACATTTTATTATCAGTAGCGTATTAACACACATTAAACAAAAGCCAAATTTTTTTTGAAAGAACTATTTACCTAACGGTAGGTAGGTTCAGGAAATGAAGGGAATTATTTTGAATGTGATTGATGAAAACCAGACAAAAATAAAGATTTTCAGGGAAGCAGCCAGGTTATTTTCTGATAAAGGGTTTCATGGCGTTTCAATGCGCGAGATATCAGAGCGGGCTCGTGTTACAAAACCAACAATTTATTATTATTTTGGCAGCAAAGAAGGAATTTACAGGGAATTAATCAAAACCGGGGTGGAATTTGCAAACAACGATATAAATAAAATAATAAACTCTGATATGGCAGCCAAAAAAAAATTGCTGCTATTAATAAAAAAACGTTTTGAGCATTGTTTGAAATTTCCGGAATATGTCCGATTCTTTCTGACATTATTTTCTTCGACTCAAAAGTTGCCGTTATTAGAGGAATTTGAACGCGATGCACAAAAACATAAACAAATTTTCATAAAAATGATAGAAGATGGAATCGATTCCGGTGAATTTGGCGCCGGTGCAAAACCAGATTTGGCCGTTGAAATTATCGGTGCAGTCATGGTTCATTTTATGAATAAACAATTATCCAGCAGTGAAAAAATATTATCTGATCAACTCGCGGAAGAAATTGTAGAATTATTATTTAAAGGTCTTAATGAATAAATTATTATAATGTGGAGGAACGAATGCGAAACAATAGCCTGAAAAGACTTTTAATTATTTCATATATTTTTCTTTTACCTGCAATTATGTTTTCCCAGGAAAAAATTAAATTGAATTTAGAACAAAGTATTGATATGGCGCTGGAAAAGAATCCGGGTATTCGTATTGCTGAGAAAGAAGTTGCTAAAGCCCGGGCTGGCGTATGGGAAGCGTATTCCACCATTTTACCGAGGCTTGACGCTTCTGCCAGTTTGCAACATGCATGGCAGATCCAGGAAAATACAATACCGAATTTCCTGAAGCCGATGTTAGGTCCTCTGGCCGACATGATACCAGAGCTTCAGGATATGCCGGATTATGTGAGAATGTCCTTTGGACTTGAAAATACAATTCTCTACGGCGCCACCGTGAGTCAACCCTTATTTCTTGGTGGCGCGGGTTATGCGGGCATAAAGATGGCGACTGCCGCCAAAAATGCGTCTGCATTAAATTTAGAAGAACAACGTCAGTCACTTATTTTTCGCACCGCGAATGCATTCCTGATGACATTACTGGCGCAGGAAGTTGTTAATGTGCAACAAGAAGCACTAGAGCAAGCGGATGCCAATCTGAAGGTCGTTACCAAAAGGTATGATGCTGGTATGGCCACGGGTTTCGATAAAATGCGCGCCGAGGTGGATGTTGCAAACCTTAAACCCAAAGTAACTTCTGCTCAAAATGATTTTGATGCGGCACTAACGCAGTTGAAAACAGTATTGGGCTTGAATATGAATGCTGAGCTTGAAATTGAAGGCAAATTTAATTTTGTTGAAGACGAGTTTGGTCGTCAATCGCTGGAGCAGGTAAAAACGATTGCCTGGGAAAACAGGCCAGCGTTGCGAGCCATTGATTATCAGAAAAATATTTCTCGAGGTGGCATCACACTGGCGAGAAGCGAGTTTTTGCCAAAACTTTTTTTCCAGACAGATTATTCATTCATGGCAATGCAAAATGATTTGAATATAAGCCAGGACGATTTTAGCAAGGGATTTACCTCTGCCATTAGTTTGCAAATACCCTTGTTCCATGGATTTGCCTCGACGAAAAAATATCAAAAAGCGCAATTGGATCATAAAATTATGTTAGATACGGAAAAACAAATTTATGATGGTATTGCCGCAGAAGTGGAGATCGGATATAATAATTTTCAGGTGGCACAGCAAAATTACTATTCAGCACTGGAAACTGTGCAACTGGCCGAGGAAGCATTGCGCCTGGCAAATTTGATGTACGAAGAAGGCGCAAATACCCAATTAGATGTGTTATCTTCGCGGCTCTCTCTGACTCAGGCGAAATTAAATTATCTCAGTTCACTTTTTGACTATCAATTATCACGATATAATTTAAGAAAAGTAACTGGTAAATTAAAAGGAATCTTATAAATATCAATATGTAAGGAGTAATCAATGAAACAAGCAATCATTCTTTTATTAGTGGTCACATTATTCGGACTTTCATCTATGAATTGTTCCGGCCCGGATACGAATGCCGAGGAAGAGGTTGCTAAAATCCCGGTTGAAATTACGAAAGTTAAAACAGGCGTCGTTGAAAAGGAATTAAAATATACAGGTGATATAAAAGCAGAACAGGAAGTAAAGGTTTTTTCCAAGATTCCGGATCGAATTTTAGGTTTTGAAAAAGATGAAGGCGATTATGTTGAAAAAGGTCATGTAATTGCTCGCATCGAAGCCACCAAAATCAAACAGGCTGTTGTACAGGCAGAAGCTGCATTAGTGAGCGCAAAGGCACAATTAGCAAATCTCAAATCTGAATATCAACGTGCGGACCGTCTTAGAAAAGAAGATGTGATGAGCGAGCAACAGTATGAAACAATTAAAACACAATATGAGGCAACTCAGGCAGTTGTTGAACAGGCCGGCGCCTCGTTAATCCAGGCGAAAAGTCAACTGGATGACGCCACAATTACCGCGCCAATTTCAGGCGTCATTGGTGTTCGCAATTATGAGCAAGGGGACATGGCTTCAGGACCTCTGCCATTGGTGACTATCGTTCAGATGAAACGGGTAAAAGTCGAAATAAATGCACCTGAACAGGATTTAGGAGATATTAAAGTAGATTTATGTGCGAATATTAAAGTGACGAGTTATCCGGATGAAACCTTCATCGGGAGGATTGATAAAATTCGACCTGTTCTTGATCCGATTACCCGAATGGGAAAAATCGAAATTTTGGTTGATAATGAAGACCGCCGTTTAAAACCAGGCATGTTTGCCGAAGTCACAATTTGCATTAATACGCTACAGGATGTAATTGTAGTACCTAAATATGCGGTTATGGAAAATACTGCCTTGAGACGGATTGATGGTCAGGATGTGGCAATCACAAAGTCACATGTGTTTGTTGTGGAAAATGAGACGGCGTTTTTACGTGAAATAGATGTAAGCTATTCAAATGGAGCGGTTTCTGTTGTTTCTAATGGTCTGAACGTAAACGAAAATATTGTGGTTATTGGTCAACAGAGTTTAAAAGATAGCGCCACGGTAAAAATAATTGAATCTCAGAATTAGATTTTCTATCTGAATTGTAAAATATCTGGAGGCTTGGCAGTAATGAAATTTTCATCATTAGCAATTAGACGTGGAATTACGTTTTTTATGATATATTTAATCCTGGTAGGATTTGGTATTTTCTCTCTTGCAAGGCTTAAACTGGATTTATTCCCGGATATCACTTTTCCGGTAATTGCAGTTATTACGCAATATTCAGGTGTGGGCCCTTTTGACATCGAAAATACCGTTACGCGTCCTATTGAAGAAACAGTGGCATCCGTTGAAAACGCAAAAAAAGTCAGCTCAACGTCCAGTCAGGGATTATCTCTGGTTATTCTTGAATTTGACTGGGGGACTGATATGGATCAGGCAGAGATTGATGCCAGGAAAAATATTGACTTGATAAGAGATTATCTTCCTGCTGATGTCAGTCAGCCGGTTGTGTTTGCTTTTGATCCGTCAATGCAGCCGATTATGTTCATCGGGGTTAATTCTGAGCAATACGGACAGGCAGAATTAAGACGAATTTCGGAGCACGATATCGAGCCGAGACTGGAAAGAATCCCTGGCGTTGCAAATGCATTTACCGCCGGAGGCCTGGAACGTGAAATAAAAGTAATGGTTGATCCATATCGTTTACAGGCGCATCAATTTTCAATTGATAATGTTGTAGACGCATTACGAATGAATAATATGCAAATACCTGCCGGATGGGTGGATAACAATCAAATGGAGTTCACGGTTCAAACGATTGGTGAATATTCTGATTTGGATGAAATACGGAATACGGTGATTGCGAATATAGGCGATATACCCGTTCGCATCAAAGATGTGGCAACGATTGTCGATGGTTTTAAAGAACAGCGTCAGCGTGAATATAATAACGGGAAACCAACAGTTTTGTTATTTGTTAATAAACAATCAGACGCGAACACTGTGAATGTGTGTAATGCGGTGAATGGACGACTGGACAATATCATAGATGAAATACCAAAAGGTGTTGAGTTAGTTACTATCTGGGATCAGTCGCAGTTCATTAACAGATCAATATCTAACCTCGGTAATACGGCAATTCAAGCTATTTTATTAGCTTTTCTGGTGTTACTGTTTTTCTTATTGAATTTTCGAAGCTCCCTGATTGTGGCGGTTTCCATTCCAACATCGTTGGTTGTCACTTTTGCCGTGATGGATCAGGCCGGACTATCGCTGAATATTATCTCAATGGCCGGATTGGCTCTGGCAGTAGGAATGCTGGTGGATAACTCAATTGTTGTAATTGAGAATATTTTCAGACATCGAAAAATGGGTGATAATATTCGCGATGCAGCAGATAAAGGCGCCAGTGAAGTAGGCATGGCGATCACTGCTTCTACTTTAACAACGTTGGCTGTGTTTGTGCCGGTGCTGTTTGTTCCCGGAATCGCTGGCGAGCTATTCAATGACATGGTGGTTACGATCTGTTTTTCGTTGTTAGCATCGCTCATTATTGCGCTAACTCTGGTTCCGCTGTTGGCATCACGGTTTCTGGTGATTCGCGATGATGAATCAAATCGAAATACCATTATTAAACGAGTTAAAAATTCAATTACACGTGGATTGGATGCATTTGCAGCCCGTTATAGTCAGTTATTGGCATGGTCTATCGCCCATCGAAAAACAGTTATAATTAGCATTTTTATTTTATTTGTTATCTCTCTCTTTATTTTGGGAACACGCGGCGGTAACTTTTTCCCAAAATCAGATCAGGGATATATGGAAATAACTGTGAAACGAGCACCTGGCACAAGTCTCGATCAAATGGAAAAAACCATGAAGCAATTAGCACAGTTAGTTAAGGAAGAAGTGCCGGAAGCTGATAATATCCGGATAGAATTTGGCCAGGGAGAAGGTATTGGCGCACTGTTTGGCGGCGGTGGATCTCACGAAGGGGTGCTTGGAATTCGTCTGGTTCGCATGAGGGAACGTGATCGCCGACAAATGGAAATTGAAGAGGAATTAAGAGAGCGATTTAATGATTTCCCTGGTACTGAAATTACTTTTCAGGAAGGTGGGATCGGGAGTATGTTTGGCGAAGGAGATATTGTCGTTGAAATTTTTGGAAATGATCTTGTGGAATCGAAAAGTCTTGCTGAACAAATTAAAACACTCCTCGAAAAAGTACCTGGCACTGCCGATGTGCGTATTTCATTGCGCGAGGCAAAACCAGAACTTCAAATCAAACTCGATCGAAAAAGAATTGCTGATTTAGGTTTAAATGCGGCCATGGTTTCGCAAACTGTCAGTTCGAATATTCTGGGGACAGTCGCGACGCAATATCGGGAATCCGGTGATGAATATGACATCCGGGTGCAACTCAAAAAACAATACCGAACCAATAAACGTGATCTCGAAAATATAACCATTTCTTCTCCGACTGGCATAAAGGTTCCATTACGTGCAATTGCAAATGTTGTTACTACCAAAGCTCCAAACGAGATCACCAGAGAAGACCAGGAACGGGTTGTGAAAGTTTCTCTGATGGTATCTGGTCGTGATTTACGGAGTGTTACAACAGATGTGCAGAAAGAAATCAAAAAAATAATACTTCCTCGTGATTTCAGACTGGAAATTTCAGGAATGGCTGAAGAACAACAGGAGTCATTTATGTACCTGGGCATTGCTATGCTCGTAGCGATACTGCTGACATACATGGTGATGGCTTCACAGTTTGAATCTTTGTTAGATCCGTTTATTATTATGTTTACAATTCCGCTATCGATTATCGGCGTTGCTTTGGCTTTATTGATTACCGGAACTTCGATTACTGTCATGGCGCTGATCGGAATCATTATGCTTGTGGGAATTGTGGTCAATAATGGTATCGTGCTGGTGGATTATATGAATCAATTGCGCGAAAAAGGTAAAGACTTATTTGAGGCAGCACAGGAAGGCGGGGAAACCCGAATGCGGCCGGTGTTAATGACTGCGTTGACAACCATTCTGGCAATGGTCCCGTTAGCCATAGGACTTGGCGAAAGTGGAGAAAACTGGGCGCCAATGGCGCGTTCAGTGATCGGTGGTTTGTTTGTTGCAACCTTTTTAACACTTCTGTTAGTGCCAGTGCTATACATTATCTTTGAAAAAATCTCATTGAGAATAAAAGAAAAACGAGCAATTAAAAGTAGTTGATGTTTGTTATTCTGAATGATTACATAGTTAAAAGTGTGGTAATGGCTCTCCTTGCCAGTATCACACTTTTTTTGTCCTTATAAGGCATTGCTGTACAGTTAAGGGAATAAAATTATACTTTTCAAAGTGTAGACATACATTACAGAGGATATTATAAATTTTTTTTTGCGCTTTTCAGTATAGACTCCGCAGGGCTTGTCCCCGTTGCAATCATGATTGTCGCGACGAAACCTGATAAGAATGCAGGCCAAAATCAGCGCGAACGCTTGTAATTCAGATAGCGGGCTTTTTAATCAAAAACCACAGCGACGAGCCCTGTGGAGGCGAAAAAAGATTTTAAAATGTATTTTGCCTGAATAATCACAAAATGTGCAGGGTATTATTTGGGGTAATTGACGCCTTAGCTTGACAGTAATAGCTTCCAGGATCAAATCAACTCATCCAATTTATCCATCAACAGTAATCAATTTATTATCAAGAATTTAATATTTGTGTCGATAATAGAAATTAGTTTAACCGACTGCAATAAATAATATATCACGTAACAATGTGTGTTGATTTAACTATTTCTAATTTTGATTAATGTTGCTATGAATATTGAATATAATTCCTATTTGAATCGGCTATTACAAGAATTTACAAGTACTTGCAAATTCTCACTAACGTTATTTGATAAAAAGAAAAAAATCATATTTTCAATAGGTAATTCAATAAAATATGAACATACCTATCCTATTTATTTGAATGGCGACGAAGTTGCTTATTTAGCCGCACCAACTGATAATAAAAATGAAAAGATGATACAGTTAATAAAAAACTGGATAGAAGAATCGATCAACAACGATTTTACAAAGAAAAATTTGGCTCAGGAAATCGCTGGATTATGGCAGGAATTGAATTTTTTTTATGGGTTTATGAATGAAATTTCACCGGAATATGATATAAGAAAAATATGTACAATAGTTATTAACAAAGTTGTTAAAATTAAACATTTTAACAGAGCGCACATGTTATTTTTTAATGAAGACAATGAAATCGATTCAGTCACATCCGGAGAAGTTCCGACAGGAAAACATATTCAAGAAATCGAAAAATGGGTGTTTCGCACTCAAAATCCGCTTTTTTTGAATGAACCAGATTATGTGCCCGATAATTTAAAGCATCAACTTTCTAATTTGCTCGAACCGTTGCGATCCGAATTGCCGTTAGCTGTTGTGCCGCTAACGACAACAGACGAGGTGCATGGAATTTTAACTGTCTGGAATATTCATCAAAGTAAAATGTTTCGCACAGAAGATATTAAATTACTTACAGCTATCGGATTGCAAATCGGAATGATTATTAAGAATTTTCTGATGGTTCATCAGTTACGATCTATGGAGGGTTTGACAAAAGAACTGGAATTAGCAGCCCAAATCCAGCGAAACCTGATACCTGACAAATTGCCCCCTGTTCCCGGAATTGAACTGGATGCGCGATGTATTCCTGCCAATGATATCGGCGGTGATTATTATGACGTCATCGAACATGAAAATAGCACGACATTTATTATTGCTGATGTTTCGGGACATGGTATCGCCTCAGCGCTTTTTATGACTTCGGTACGAAGCGCCTTGCGCACCATTTTGGCCGACGACTTACCATTAACAAAAGTCGCTAAACAATTAAATCAAATTGTAAATGCAGACGCCGGCACCAGCGGGATGTTTGTCACCATTTTTTTGCTTCGGTATTTTCATCAAACGAACATTATTACGTATGTAAATTGTGGGCAAACTCCACCGATTTATTTTAGAAGAAACGATTCCTCCATTATCAAATTTGAAACCGGTGGCGCGCCCATCGGTTTCATTGATTATGTAGAATATTCCCAGGGAATCCAAAAATTAAGAACAGGAGATTTGTTAATTCTCCATACAGATGGTTTTATCGAATCTACAAATTCCAATAACGAACGGTTTGAGGAAGAACGTTTTACTCAAACCGTTCGTTCGCATTGTGAACTTCCCCCTGATTATCTGATCGATACAATTTTTCAATCTGTGTACAAATTTATGGGAAATTCAAACCACCACGATGATATGACCATTCTTGTCTTAAAAAAAAGACAGGATAACTGAGCGAGGGTAAAATGGATTTATTGAACAACTACATCGCGGTAATTGATGATGAACCCAGCTTTCGCGAAACGATTCGATATATACTTGAATCAGAAGGATTTTATGTTGTTGTTGCATGTAATGGTAAATGCGGTATGGAACTGATTCAAAATAAAAAACCCAAAATTGTACTACTCGATTTAATATTGCCTGATATTAGTGGGTTTCAGGTTTGTCAAGCCATTAAAAATGATCCTGAATTGTCAGGGATTCATGTAATCATGCTGACTGCCCGGGGGCAGGAAAAGGATCATCAAAAGGCGATGGAATTGGGCGCTGACGCATATTTTACCAAGCCTCCTGATGCAGATGAATTAATTAACATCATTCTAAAATATTTCTTGACACCAAGTTAAAATATTTGTATGTTAGTAATTCAAAATTTATGTATCCACTCAATAATTGATGGTGTGCATCAAAGCTTTCGGATTCTCTTTAAATT
>CAZCJL010000077.1:0-31186 GCA_964498785.1 uncultured Cytophagia bacterium
AATACGACATAGCGGCAAGCGCCCATATCTACCATAAAATATTGAGAAGATACGATATTTTCACACAAGGAGAATGCTTTTTTATAGTTTTGTTTTGATATACCCAATTTTGGTATAACTGTAATCTGAGAAAATAGATCCCTTATGAAAAACGAAAATTCATCGGGAGCCTTTATTTTTTTGATAATTCTTTCGTCATACTTTGAAATTTCTACAAATATAAAATCCGGAACAAAAATTTGTAAGGTTTTAAAAATATTGATATATAATTCCTTTCCGCTTATCAAAGCCGAAAATAGAATATTCGAATCCATAACAATTTTCATATATCCAGATCCTTTTTATAATCTTGCCATGCGGATTCTCTTATCTCTTCTAATTCATAATAATATGACTTCTCATCGATTTCCTTTAAATCTTCAGCAATTTTTTTTAATGATTGTTTAATTTTCAACCATTTTAACATTTTCTGAATTTCTTATTGGATTGTCTCTTTACCAACTCAGCCAAATCCTTCTCTGGAATGTCAATTATTAATTGCATAAGATAGTCCCTCTGATGATTCTAAATTCTCAATACAAAGTTAGTTGGTTATAACTTACAGAAAAATTAACAATAAATCAAGAAATATTTTATTTTGCGAAAGTGGAATATCAGCGATAACGATTTTCTTTATTCATTTTTCCTGAACTGGAAAAATTTAAAATATATATTTTTCTCTGCGATCCTCTGCGGCTTTGCGTTGATTTTTTTCAAAACTAAAAAAAATAATTGGGAACAATCCGCTCATTGAATAATATAAAATAACTATATCTTCTGTCTACAAGAAGCCATAACCCACGACCAGACCCAAATTCACGTTCATTTCAAAATTTACAGGTATTCCCATGAAAGTGTTAAAATTCGGCGGGACCTCTGTCGGGACCGCGGAGAATATCAAAATTATTGTCTCATTATTAAAAAAACAGTCACAGATCGATCCCGAACTGTCCGTTGTGGTTTCTGCGTTCGGCGGGGTGACAGACATGCTGATTCGTATCAGTGAACTGGCGCAGCAGCAGGATAACAGCTACAAAACGCTGTTCACCGAACTAAAAGAACGTCACTACTCCACCATCGACTCTTTATTTACGGCGCCGGATGGACTGGCGGTAAAGGCGTATGTGTCAAGCGTGTTGAGCGAGCTGGAACAAATTATCCACGGCGTGTATTTGTTGCGGGAGTTATCCAAACGGTCGCTGGATATGATCATGAGTTTTGGCGAACGATTATCCGCGTACATTATTGCAAAATACTCCACATCAGCCGGCCTGGTGGCAAAATTCGTCGATACCCGACCGCTAATCATTACGGACGATAATTTCGGCGCGGCACGGGTGCAATTTGAGCGGACAGTGGAAAACATTCGAAACTATTATCAGGAACATTCAGGCGTTAAAATCATCACCGGTTTCATTGCCTCGTCGCCGGACGGTGTGATCACTACCCTGGGTCGCGGGGGCTCGGATTTCACTGCGTCGATTTTTGGTGCCGCGCTCAAAGCTGATGAAATTCAAATCTGGACCGATGTCAATGGCGTGATGACCTCCAATCCGGTGAAAGTACCGGCCGCGTTTCCATTGAAAACGTTGTCATACGAAGAGGCAATGGAGCTTTCGCATTTTGGCGCCAAAGTGCTGCATCCGCCGACAATTCAACCCGCGCTGGAACAGAATATTTCATTAAAAATAATGAACACCTTTCAACCCGATTTTCCGGGGACATTGATCCAAAAAGAGCCGGAAGCCAATCATTTCATTATCAAAGGAATTTCCTCGATTCAGGACATCTCGCTGCTGCGGATACAGGGTAGCGGCATGATTGGCGTACCCGGCATCGCATCAAGGATATTCAGCACCCTGGCACGGGAGCAGATCAATATCATTTTGATCACCCAGGCGTCGTCGGAGCATTCAATCTGTGTGGCAGTGGTACCGGGAAAAGCGCTGGCTGCTAAAAAAATGATTGAAGCGGAATTTGACCTGGAAATCCGCGCGCGCATGGTCGATCCGGTAATTATTGAAAAAGACCTCTCCATTCTGGCGATCGTGGGAAATAATATGTGCCATACGCCCGGTATCGCAGGACGCATGTTCAGGGCGCTGGGTGCGAATGGAATCAATGTGATAGCCATCGCGCAGGGATCGTCCGAGTTAAATATTTCGGTGGTGATTTCCCGGCACGATGAAACCCGGGCGCTGAACGTTTTGCATCAGGCATTTTTCTTTCCCAAAATTAAAACCGTGCCGCTGTTCGTTGTCGGCGCCACCGGTCTCATCGGTTACACATTGTTGAAACAACTGCACGAATATCACGACGCGTTGATGGAAAAATCAGGCATTGATTTTCAGGTGCATGGCGTTGCGGATGTAGATCAGATGCTATTTTCGGAGACAGCGCTGGATTTGGAACAGGCTCCGGAAAAATTGAAAACGTCCGGTGTAAAAACAGATCTAATTGCGTTTATTGATCAGGTCAAACATCTGAAACAATCTGGCCGGATTTTCGTTGATTGCACTGCCAGTGAAGAGGTAGCCTCCCATTATGAAGAACTGTTCAATGCCCGCGTATCCGTGGTCACGCCGAACAAACTGGCAAATACCGGATCGTGGGACAGATATCAAAAAATGCGGCAGATTGCCAAAAAAAGAGGGGTTCATTTTCTGTATGAAACCAATGTCGGTGCGGGACTTCCGGTGATCGATACCATCCGTAGTCTGGTCGATACCGGCGATCGTATCGTGAAAATCGAAGCAATATTGTCAGGAACGTTGGCGTATATTTTCAATACATTTGATCCATCAACCAAATTCAGCGATGTTGTGAAAGCAGCCAAAGCCAGAGGCTACACCGAGCCTGACCCCCGCATTGATCTGAAAGGCACGGATGTTGCCCGCAAACTGCTGATGTTGATCCGGGAAATAGGAATTTCGATGGAATTGAATGATCTCGATGTGAAACAGTTCATTCCTGAAAAATGCCTGCGTGCGGAAAGCGTGGATGATTTTCTCGCAAAACTGGAAAACCACGATGATCATTTCACCCGGATGGCACAGCACTGCGAAAACAACGGAACTGTGTTGCGCCATATTGCATCGTTTGAGAACGGTAAAGCAATTGTTGAATTAGCAGAAGTGGACAGCCGTCACCCCTTTTACAGACTCAGCGGCAGTGATAATATCGTGGCATTTTCCACGGAACGTTATCCCAATCCGCTGGTAATTAAAGGCGCGGGCGCGGGCGCAGAAGTCACTGCGGCAGGTGTGTTTGCGGATTTGATTAAAGCGGCGTCATTAATATAGAAATTGGCGATTCGGGATACAGGAAAATAGCTATGTGATTCGTAACAAGGGAAAGCTCAAGGTTCCCTTGTTACGTATTATGTATTCCGCATCCCTTTTCATAAAATAAAAAGGAGTTCATCATGAAGATACCGGTCGGAATATTAGGAGCTACCGGAAGTGTCGGACAGAAATTCATTCAGTTATTGGAAAATCATCCCTGGTTTGAAATCAATTCAGTGGCGGCTTCGGAACGATCTGCCGGGAAGAAATACCGTGATGCCGTGAACTGGTTCATGACAGCGCCGATACCGGATGCTGTCGCCGATTTTACGATTTGCGCGTGCGAACCTGATTTACCGTGCAAAATCGTTTTTTCCGGTCTGGATGCCAGTGTTGCAGGAGAGATCGAAACAGAATTCGCGAAAGCCGGATACGTGGTCATTTCCAACTCCCGCAATCATCGTTTTGATCCGGATGTTCCGCTGCTCATTCCGGAAATCAACCCGGATCATCTGGAGTTAATCAAACACCAGCCATTTGGCGATGGCTCTATTGTGACCAATCCCAATTGCTCCACCATCGGTCTGACGCTGGCGCTTAAACCGCTGCATGATGCATTCGGCATCGATGCAGTCAATGTGGTGACATTGCAGGCGTTATCCGGCGCCGGATATCCGGGCGTGGCGTCGCTGGATATTATCGACAATGTGCTGCCGTTTATTTCCAACGAAGAGCCGAAAATGGAATCCGAACCGCTGAAAATTCTCGGTGCATTAAATAATGACAAAATCGATTTTGCGGAATTTCCTATCAGTGCACAATGCAATCGAGTGCCAGTGATTGACGGTCATCTGGAATGCGTGTCCGTGACGTTGAAACAGAAAGCATCAGCAGATCAAATCATTGATGCCTGGACTCATTTCAACGGTGAACCACAGCAGCTTGATTTGCCGATGGCGCCCGGAAAGCCGATTTATTATTTTGAACAGGATAATCTGCCACAACCCAAGCTCCAGCGCAACCTGGATAAAGGAATGGCAGTCAGCATCGGGCGGCTGCGCGAGTGTCCGGTTTTTGATTATAAATTCGCAATACTATCGCACAACACCATCCGCGGTGCAGCAGGCGGAGCGATTTTAAATGCAGAACTAATGATGAAAAAAAATCTGATCAACTTATGAAAAAGCGAGTGAGAGCCTTTGCTCCGGCAACTGTTGCTAATGTCTCCTGCGGATTTGATATCTTCGGATTTGCCATGGAGTATCCTGGCGACGAAGTAAAATTGACACTATCGAATGAGCCTGGAGTTATAATCACCCAAATTATCGGAGATAACGGTCGCCTTCCGATTGCTGCTAATGAGAACACCGCAGGGATTGCAGCCCGGTTATTTCTGGAGAAAATTGAATTGCATCATGAAGTGGGGGTGGCTATCGAGTTGATCAAAAATCTGCCATTGGGCAGTGGCATGGGGTCCAGTGCAGCCAGCGCGGTGGCTGTATTATTCGGGCTGAATCATCTGTTTAAAACGCGGTTTACACGCGCGGAACTATTGCCCTGTGCCATGGAAACCGAGCGCTCAGCCTGCGGTTCGGCTCATGCAGACAACGCGGCGCCAGCCCTGTTCGGCGGATTTGTCCTGGTGCGTAGTTATCAGCCATTGGACATCGTCAACCTGCCGGTGCCAGAGGACCTCTACTGTTGCTTAATTCATCCGGATATTGAAATCAATACCAGCAGCGCGCGCAAAATCCTCAGTCCAAATGTAAAATTAACAAACGCCGTCAGGCAGATGGGCAATGTCGCCGGATTTGTGGCGGCACTGTGCAAATCGGATTACTCGCTGCTATCACGCTCCATGCAGGATGTTCTCATTGAACCGGTGCGGTCGCAGTTCATTCCGCATTATTATGAATTAAAGGAAGAAGCCATGAAAGCCGGCGCGTTGGGATGCAATATTTCAGGTTCGGGGCCTTCAGTATTCGCACTGTGCAAATCTGAACGAATTGCATATCATGTTTCTGAGGCAATGAAAGACCTTTATGATAAAATTAATCTAAAAAGTGAAATTTACATTTCGAAAATTAATCAACTTGGACCTAAAATTCTGGAAGACTGATAATGAAATTTTATAGCACCAAAAATAGGGGAGAGCTCGTTTCGTTACGAGAAGCAGTTTTAAAGGGAATGCCGTCAGATAATGGATTATACATGCCGCAAAGAATACCGGCTTTACAGCCTTCTTTTTTTGAACAAAAATCTGCATCCTTTCAGGAAATGTCTTTTGATGTCGCGAAACAATTTATCGAAAAAGATATTCCGTCGGATGTTTTAAGCCGACTCATTTCCGATGCCATCAATTTCGATGCACCGCTCATTCAGTTGTCAGAACAAATTCATGTACTTGAATTATTCCATGGCCCCACGCTTGCATTCAAGGATTTCGGCGCCCGATTTATGTCGAGAATAATGTCATTTTTTGTCAAAGATTCTGATGAAAGCCTGAATGTGCTCGTTGCCACTTCCGGTGATACTGGCAGCGCGGTTGCCAACGGATTTTACGGTGTTCCGGGAATCAATGTAATCATCCTGTATCCATCGGGAAAAATCAGCGATATTCAGGAGAAGCAAATTGCCACCCTGGATAAAAACATCACTGCGCTGGAAATCGATGGGACATTTGATGATTGCCAGCAGTTAGTGAAATCTGCCTTTATCGATCCGGATTTGAACCGTGTCCTGCGGTTAACATCTGCGAATTCAATAAACATTGCCAGACTTATCCCGCAGTCGTTTTATTATGTATGGGCAATCGCGCAATTACCAAGTCATTCAGATAAAACGATTATTATTTCTGTTCCCAGTGGTAATTTCGGAAACCTGACAGCCGGATTAATTGCGAAAAAAATGGGGCTGCCGGTGGGGAAATTTATTACGGCGACCAATTCCAATTCAGTGGTGCCGGAATATCTGGCCCATGGTAAATTCGTCCCCAAACCGTCAGTGCAAACCATTTCCAACGCGATGGATGTCGGGAATCCCAGTAATTTTGCACGGATGCTGGATATGTATAAGAACTCATTACCGAAAATGAGAGCAGACCTTACCGGAAATAGTCATTCGGAAGAAGACACAAGACAAGCGATCAGAGATGTCAAGGAGCGATTCGGTTATACGCTGGATCCGCATGGCGCCGTGGGTTATTCAGGACTTGTTTCCGTACTCAGCGACAATCAGATCGGGGTTTTTCTGGAAACAGCGCACCCGGCTAAATTTCTTACTGTTGTTGAACCGATTATTGAAGATAAAATTCAAATACCTGAACGATTGGCACAGTATCTGAATCGCAAAAAAAAATCAACAAAAATAACAAAAGACTTTGATAATTTCAAAGAATTTTTATATTTTAATAAAAGAGATTAGGAAATACTCGGAGGGAGGGATGAATTAAAAAACGTCATATTAATATTTGACGCCAAAGAAAGATGAACTGCACTTTTAAGGAGGTGTATTATGAAAAAGCACCCTTTTCTTTGCGTTTCGTTTCTCCTGTTTTTTTTTCTGCCACAGGGTAAAACTTGCCTTTCCAAATCCATCACTTTTGAGAAATATTTTGGTGGCGCCCATGAAGATTATGGTTATTGTGTAGATCAAACGCCAGATGGCGGTTATATCATCGGCGGAAGCACGAGAATTGATGATCTAAACACACAGGCGTATATTATCAAAACCGATAAAAAAGGAAACAAGCAATGGGAAAAAATATTTGGTGAAGATCATAGCGAATTTATCATGGACGCGAAATCACTTCGGGATGGATTTATTTTCGCCATGTTTTCCAATTCAAACCTTTCCCAAAACTTTCATCTTGTTTTGTTGCGAACAGATTTAAACGGAGATGAGCTCTGGCGTGCTCAATTCGATGGTCCCAACGGATCTCCGCTTTCCGCTTCCATTACGATAATAAAAAACGAAGAATTTATTGTCGCGGCTGGTTATATGTTCAAGCTGAATCCGTTATTGGGAATTTTGGCAAAAGTTCATCAAAATGGTAAGCGAGAATGGGCGCACACAATGTACAATAAAGTGATAACCTGCGTAAAGCAATCTAAGAAGGGACAGATTTATCTTACCGGATTTCACCGGGAAGAAGAGGACATGAAATCATGGCTCGCTGAATTCGATATTGAAGGCCGTAAAAACTGGCAGAAAACGATGGGCAGTGGTTATATCTTTTCCATGGATATTACGAGAGATGGGGGGATCATTTTCGGTGGTCTAAATCCGGTACCAAAAAGCGTGAATTGGGTTCCTTTTTTAATTAAATCGGATAACCAAGGAATGATGGAGTGGAGCCAAACGTACAACGCGCAGGTTACTGAATCGCATTTTTATGTGACTGCTATCGGAAAAAACGGCTATGTGTTTACAGCACTTCATCAAAATTCTGACACAATGAACGGCAATTTAATTCTTGTTAAAACAGATAAAAAGGGAACTGTTGTTTGGTGGCGTAACTACGGAACGCCTGAATCGAATGAACGCGGCATCTGCATAAAACAAACAATCGATAAAGGATTCATTGTTACCGGAATAACAAATCGGTTTGAGGATAATCAAAACATTTATTTACTTAAAACTGATGAGTCTGGTTTAGCTGCGTTTGCGGTTGTTAATAAAGACAATGATTAAAAAATGTGGTAAATCTCCCCGATGTAATTGCGGAGAATATCAACAACCAACAAAATAACTGTTGACTTTCACAATTTCTTTTGTTACAATAAGAATGAGCTACTTATTACAAATACTGTGTCGGAACATCGGGTAAACCATTATCAAAATGTAGACCGAATTTATTATCAACTGTTTTCCAGACCACTTTGGCCAATATTTGTTCATTTTTTAATTTTTCTTTGTGGACTAGATTCAGAATCACTTGCTCTTCTGTTTGCAATTGTTTTATTGTAGAGATCATCGCACCTGTCTTGCTGATATTATGGAGCAGTCCTTCGTCCCACACATAATGCTGTTTAAAGAAGATGCATTCATTTGCCTGATGTCTGAATGCAGTTCGGCGTTCACTCTGATCCATTTTAACATATTTGGGATTGTGCAGATTCCCTTTTAATGCTAAATCTGCAAGTTGGTAAACAACACTACTTAGTTCTTCAACTTTCTTTTTCTTAGACCGAATACATGTTTGTATATTTTCGCTTGAAACTCTGTTCTTTTGATAATATACCGACCATCTGTCTAATGATTCCTCTGCTTTCCTTTTTGCGTCTGATATTGCATGCTGAATGTCGGAAATAAGTTTATAATACGGAACTGTTGCTCTTTTTTTATTAATTTCCTGAATGAATGTCGAAATACTATTTAGGGAGAATTCACAATTCATTATACGACCTTTTCATAAATTTCATTCTTCTGTCTTATTGATTGTGTCTGATTATCTCGAATCCTGAGATCAATTTCATTTTTAAGTGGATTTGTTGTTAACATTCGGTCCGGCAAATGTTTGTTTATAACTTCCAGAACGTGTTGAAGCTTTTTCCGGTCTTCCTGTTTTATTCGTCTGCGAGGTTCGATATCAATGATTTCAATTTCCTGACCTACTTTAGTTGGTTCATCATCATTTGAGCGATAATTATCATTGGATGTAGCGATTTGAGATTTTTTATGATTGTTGTTTTTCACGTTATCAACTCCTGTTATCTTGGAAATAAATGCTTTCGTAAGTTGAGTAAAAATTTAAGTCAAAGAAAAATCCAAAATGAGGATAATCTTTTTATATATATTGAATCGAAATTTTATTCTTAGGTGACAGGTTTAAAACACAAAATCTACTATAATATTCGGCAAAAATGTTAACATCCTAAAGGTTTTATAATAAAATATTCAGTATCATGAGTTTCATTTGCTCACTTTACTCAGTTTATGTGTATAAATGTGTGACTTGTATAAATTAATTCGAAAAATAAATAATGAATGTGACTCTCATGCTTCTCCTTTCGTTCTAAATTAAATTAGGAGGTAAAATATGGTTTCTACCTGTCCGCGTTGTAAAAATGACCATTTTGAACAGATCACAATTATGGGTATTACTGTTGACAAATGTTCACGCTGTAATGGTATTTGGATGGATGCGGGTGAATACGAAAAGATTATTGAATCCTCTCACCAGCGTACTGATATCATCCTGGACGATCTGCCACCGCTGGAGGGACTCAGGCTTGAATCGTATAAACCCATTCGGGTACTATGTCCGTCATGTAAATTAATTCTCCTGGAGCCTGAATCAGTTCATTTTGAATTTATTCATCATTATATTGGAATTGATCGCTGCAAGCACTGTAATGGCGTTTGGCTTGATGAATCAGAACTCACGCTGTTATTCAAATACTTGAAGGATGAAGACGTTGCACGGGATAGCTCAGCTCGGAAAGAACTGGAAACAATCGAAGTGGATGCAGAAATGAAACAAATTTATCAAAATCAGAAACCAATAAACCGAAAGGCATTCTTCAGGACGTTGGTTGGTTTGCCGCCGGCATAATGGAAAAGGATGTTTCCACGATCCAGGTATAAAGATTCTTTACAAAAAAAGATAGATTTCCGAAGTCCCGGAGACTTCGGAAATCTTATTTTTCCCAAAAGATATAGCTTTTTAATCAATGGCAATCATCTTTCGAACTGCCTTGTATTCACCACATCGGAGCGAATATAAATAAACTCCGGATGGCAATCCACGGATGCTGAAATTTACCCGGTACTCTCCGGGAAGTTGATCTTCGTCCACCAGTATTGCAACTTCCTTTCCCAGCAAATCATACACCTTCAAAACGACCTGCCCTTTTTCTTTAATTCTGTAACTAATCACAGTTTCCGGATTAAACGGATTGGGATAATTCTGTTTCAGAAAAAATGTTTTACTCTCATCTTCAGTTGCCGCAATCTTCGTTTGTTCAGCTAAAACCAGGTCACCAAGCGTGGCAGCGCATTCCCAAAATGCGCCCCAGGGCCACTGAAACGAATTTCCATATTTGAATGAGTTTGCCACAGAGGGGTCGGAAATCCAGATCGCGAAACCAATCACTGATCCGGGTGCTGATTTTATCGGACTGGCCTCCAGATCAAACGCCGCTTCGTACTGCACGCGTCCGCTCGCCATTGTAACGCCATATTCAATACCCGGAGGATTATTTTGCGGCACATCGGCGCCAAGGGCATTTGGATATACTCCCCAAAATCCCGCAAAGGATAACGCAGAGTTTGTAATGGTAATCATGCCTTCACTGCTCGGACCGGTGACATCCCACCTATCATCATTATTATTATCGAATAATATTCCAAGCATATTGCCGGGATTAAGCATGTGATCATTATAATCATCCACTGCAATATAAAGGTGATTTTCATTATTTTTAATAGAAATGTCCACAGGGAAATACGAATGCGGATTTATCGTGCGCATTCTCTGACCATCCTCCCATTCACCATCTTCAATCAGTCCATCGATTGTGGGAATTGTTGTCGCCCAGTTACTGTGGTAAAAATTAGCTCCTGCCCTCGGGGTGGCTTCATCCGGTATTGAAGACATGCTCAATTTGCTTCCCAGATTTGCCCGAACCGCGTAAAAGTATTGATGTCCGTTTTCAACATCCGTATCAATCCAGTCCCGCATTAAATGACCAAGCGGACCCCGATCACTCAGATTTATCGTTGCAACAGGTGTGAATCCCTCGGTAAGATTTGAACTGCGATCGATGATGTATTCCCGCACTTCTGAATTTCCGTACGGATGATCCCAGGTGACGGGAACCATGCCGTCATAGCCGGAGGCAGCGCAAACGTTTAGCGGCATATCGAATCCAACAGCAGTACCGTAGATATCCGGCTGGCCGTTTCTGTCATCTTCCCAAACAAAGACGAAATTCGCACGGTTATCCACAGCAACAGCAGGATGTGATTGATTTCCTTCGGCATCGCAAATAGTGATTTCGGGACCAGGTGAATTTCCATTGCTATCAAATGCTCTGGAGACGATCTTATATTCATCATCATCGAGCATCGCATCCCAGGCAACGACGAATAAATTTCCGGGAACCGTGTGCACATCGGAAAAATGGCATATTGTTTCAATTGCATTAACCCGAAAAATATCTGTTCGCGGCTCACCGTTCCAGTCGTAAATTCTGCCCCAGACCGACCGTGGCGTGCCGTACTCCCATACAATCATGTAAGTGCCATTTTCGAGCAATGCCACGCGCGGCGAATAAGCGCCGGATTCCTGCCCTGTATGCGTGCTCACTTCAACATTGCCACCGATCGCAGTTCCGGTGCTGTCATACCGCTGGAAATAAACATCAAACACACCATAGTTGCGCCCATCCTGCCACACCACGACAAAATTTCCATTTTGATTCATCGCGATAGCCGGTGTTGTTTGCGCCATATCAGTATTTTCATTCACAGTAAAATACTCGCCAACTTTGTTACCGAACCAGTCAAAATACTGTCCATTGATCTCCCACGAGCCGGTGCGTGAATCCTGCCACACGACAACAAAATATCCCAAACCATCCATTGCGACAGCCGGATTTCTTTGACCCTCATTTGTTACATCATCATCAACACGGAAATTTGCGCCAATCGGGTTTCCGCTGCCATCGTATCGTTGCGCATAAATGTCAAAGCTCCCGTTGCGCATATCATCCCAGACAATGATAAATTGCCCTTCATTATCAATTGCCACATCCGGATACCAGTGCGTCCCCATTCCTATATTTTCGTTGACCAGAAAATTTTCCTTTGAAGGAAAACCAAGATAGTTAAACCGTTGGGCATAAATAGCAGGATTACCATCTCTGTAATCAATCCAGCAGGAAACGATATAACCATACTTGTTCATCGCCAGCGCCGGCATTTTCTGATCGCTTTCACCGGTATCATCGTTGATGCGCCTGGACGTGTCGCCTGCTGGTTTTAACTGTAAAAGTTCACGAGCAAACTGAGTTGGCTCACCTGCAACCGCTACTGTAAGGGATACAATTAAAAAGCTCGTGACTGCTAAAACAAAAAATCTCTCTTGAAATCTCATGTAACCTCCTTTGCTTCAGATGAATTCCATTCCTTTTTATTTATGATATAATTTAATGATGACAAAATCAAGATATTTTTGAATTTTTAATATTTGGAAATATTTTTCTTGATTTTTACAGAATTGATTTATATATTCTGTAAATCATTCATGTAATTTAATAAATTATAAAAATTTTATGCGATACATACAAATTTTATCGCTAACTATTTTTTGCCTTCTCAATAATGCATTATTTTCTCAAAATTTAATCTTCGAACGATTTACCCACCAAACACTGAATCCTGATACCTGGAACATCATTTCCGGGAATCCGCTGGCATCACCTTCTTTTACAATTGATTCAGCACATCCCTATTCATTAAAACTCGCAGAACAGGATGAAATTCATAGTCATCGGATTGAAAAGAATGTGAATCAGCGGATACTGGTATCGTTCTTTTATCGCACTCAAAATGCTGAAAGCGGCGATCGTCTCATCGTCCGGCTTCAGACAAACCTGTCTTCACAAACCAGGACGTTATATGCAGAAGAATCTACCACAACCTGGACTTTCTTTGAAGAGGTATTTCGCATTCATGGAAATTCTGCGCAATTGGAATTGAAAGCATCCTGTGATGAAGGTTACGAAGCGTTCTATATCGACAATATTAAACTTATGCCACCGGCAGATATTTCAGTGGCGTTTCACCCCGATCCGCCGGATATACATTTCTCCCACCGAGACACGAGCAGCGGCGAAATGTATATTACCAACAATGGCATGGATACGCTTTTCTACAATCTAAGTTTAAAAAAACAATCACAATCAGATTGCAAAATAGCTGTTTTTGGATACACGTCGAATTATTCCGATTTTGAATTAATTGTGAATATGATAAGAGATGAAATCCCGGTATTTTTTATCGATGCAATCAATTTAAAAAGAACCTGGCTATCAGGTGAAGAATTATCTGAATATGATGCAGTTCTTTTTTATCCGTCTTATTCACCCGCGCTGAGTGGGTCTCTGGGTGATATGCTTGCGGATTATGTCGACAGCGGCGGTTGCCTTGTGTTGACCGGTGCAGCACACGAAGAATACTGCATAAATGGTCGATTCGAGAGGGACAATTATTTTGCCATTGAGCCCATAAGGCTTGGTTACATCATTTATCCTGAATTTGAATTTTTTATGCAGCGTCTGCCGATTCCATCACATCCAATTATGCGCGAAGTGCCTTATTTAACTTTTTCAAAAGAAGTCGACTACAATGGCGGCAGTATTCATCCTGAGGCATTTTTAATTGCTCAATTGAATTCAAATTTCAATCTTTCCGCAATCAGATTTATTCGTGGTAACCCGCGTGTCGATATCTGTCTGAATCCCGAGAATTTCGATTCACCCGAATATATCACCCTGCTGGCCAATTCACTGAAATGGGTCGCACAACAGGAGACAGACAACGTATTATCACTCAGTAAATATTACGGAATTCTGGCGGAATCGGAAACAGATACTATCTTTCTCGATTTTGATAGCAGCGCAATGACATTGGATAGCCTGTATTCACATCGAATTCAAATTTATTCAAATACCGGAAATTCGCCGGATACGCTGTTCAATATTACCGCGGTGTTTGAAAAAGCGGACTATGATTTTGATCTGTCAGAAATCTCCCCGGACAGCGCGGGCTACCCCGGACGTTCCTTTTTTTACACGTGTTCCGTTAAAAATTGTGGCCGCCAATCCGACGGCTATTATTTATTTGCGGAGAATAATAAATGGCCGGTTGATTTTTACGATCACCCGGATGGCAGCCGCATCAATCCAACTGAACAGCTTGCGGCAGGCGATTCGCTGCAATTCTCAGTGAAAATTGATATTCCGGCAGAAGCATTATATTACGAAACAGATTCGCTGACAGTCATTGTGCAATCGATCCATGATCCCGTGCTGGTCGATACACTCGAATACGTCACCGGCGTAATCATGCCGCCAGATGCGTTTCCGTGGCAGGAAAATTTTTCGAAACCATCCCTCGATAGCTTAAAGTGGCGCGTTGTTTCCGGCAACGTTCTCATTTCTGATGAAAAATTCCATTCGTCACCGTATAGTCTGGTTCTGCAATCGGGCGATGAAATTGTCACAACCAGCATTTATTTACATGATAGCAAGAGAGTTCAAATTGAATATTATGTACAATATTCGGAAAATTCTTCATCTCAGTTAAAACTCAGTTATTTTAACGGAACAGAATGGATTGTATATCGCGAATTATCTGGTAATCCGTCGTTTTCAGCACATTTTTATTCCCGGGATAACGATATTTACCAATCTACAAAAAACGATTCCATTCAATTTAAATTTCAGGTGGAAAGCACAGACAGCGCGGATACATCCGCGTGGTATATTGATGACATCCACATTTATGAACCAGGGTTGATCGCGGTGACGACTATTCCCGAGAATTTCAATTTTGACCTGATGCAGGGAGATACGGTGTCTGCAACAATTCAGTTGACAAATACTGGCGGCGCGGAAGCGTATTATTCTTTGGTTTTTTATGACCTGTATTTCTCAGAAACACGCCTAACTGTTTCCGCAACAGATGATATTCAAAAAGCAGTCGCCGCAATGAAGCAGCGCCGCGAAACGCAGGCACAGGATCAGCTTTTAAAATCGAATCTCAATGATAGCGAAGTAATTCAATTTGCATCTGCTGCGGAGCCAGCAACGTCCTTCAATGTTGCAATTTTAGGATGCGAGTATGTGGCAGATGTTTACGAGAAAATCATTTCCACGGAAAAGTTCGCTTCCGTAACCATGATCAATGCCCGCGTCTTTTTGCCGACATTAAATGAATTGGCTGCCTTTGATGCGTTATTCGTTTACAGTGGCGAGCATTTCGGATTTTACCGTCCAGATTCCCTTAGCGCTTTGTTAGCAGATTTCGTGGATATGGGAAAGGGCGTGGTAATCGCCGGGGCTGTCTTTGCGGAAAGCGGAAATCGCATGATTGGCGGGCGGTTTCGAGAACAGAATTATTATGCAATCGAACCGGGACGTTATGAATTTAGCCCGGTTCATTATGATTCGCTGGATGTTACTGACACATCTCATCCGATCACGCACCCGATCGGGTCATTCCGCGGGAATTTCACCATTAGAAATGCCGGCAGTGTAACAAACTCCGGCACGACGATTATTGCACGATGGGAGGAAACGCAACGTCCGCTTATCGTAACACGATTCGTTAACAATACGCCACGCGTGGATCTGTCATTTCTCCCCTATTCCTCAGATGCCGATCCGGAAAGTGGCTGGCTTTCCGAGAGCGACGGCGCGATGTTGATGGCAAATGCCATCTCCTGGACCGCAAGTGCTGGCGATATCACAAGATTAGTTACTCTATCCAAATATCAGGGAACCATTTTGCCGCAGCAGACAGAGGATATTAAAGTATCCATTCAGACAGATCGTGCTACTCTTGATAAAAATTATCAAGGTATTATTGCAATCAGGCAGGAGAATGCAGGTGGTATTCCAATAAAATTGAATTTACAGATAAATTCAAGAGATTACTACTTCAGCCTCATGCATAATTCACTCCGAAAAAGAGTGGTTCCCGGACAGCACGTCAATTATCGGTTTTCGATTCATAACAACGGGTCGTTGACAGATAGCTATCGGCTGCAATTTGTCTCGCCCAAATGGCAGATGTCATTTAAAGACGCGGCATTGAAAAATTCGATTCATGAGCTTTTCGAAGTACCGCCGAATAATGTGGTTTCATTTTTTGTGCAGCATGAGGCGCCGGCGAGTGAATTTCTCAATCAGCAGGATGAATTGCGCATTAAAATAACATCTATGAGCGACAACAGCATCACCCGGGAATTGAAAATCGTGACTTCCACCGAATGGATGGACACGTTCGACTCAGGTCAGCTTGATACTACGAAATGGAAAATTATTCATGGGGAACCGCGTATTTATGAATCAACAAATGATATTAGATATCTTCGGCTGCCGGGTAACTCTGCCATTGAAACCAAACCGCTGAATTTTTCATTTTATAAAGAAAGGGAAATATACGTTAAATTTCTCGTGAGTAACACATCGGTCCCAGAAAGTGTGGATTTAAGCATTACCGCAAATAATGGCCTCTACTGGACAGAATTAATGCAATTAGAGGGAGAGAACACTGCGTACAGAACATGGACTACGGATAGCTGCCTCGTCCCTGTTGAATTTTTAACAGATTCATTTAAAGTCAGATTTGAAACAGGTTTATATCATGGATATTGGCATTTCGACATGATCGAATTTATTGATGTTACTTCAAAACGCGAGAAGTTCGCGGATTCATCACTCACTAGCAACAAATACTCATATCATCTGACACCAAATTTTCCGAATCCGTTCAATCCGGTCACCCGGATTCATTACACGATTCCCGAGGCAGGACATGTGCGCATTTCGATATTCAATTTATTGGGACAGAACGTTATCACCCTCGTGGACGAGGTTCAGCAGCCGGGACATCATTTTGCAACATGGGACGGATCAAACTTCGCAGCAGGACTGTATTTTTACCGCATCGAAATTAATCAATTCGTAAAAACACGCAAGATGATTTTGATGAAATGACTTTTATAAATTGCAATTTTCAAAGAAATGAATACGAAACAATATGGAATAATAGATTCACCATTTACAGGTTAAATATAAGCTAAATTTCTAAAACGAATCGGCTAAATTTGCTGTTACGTATTTATTTTTTATAATTAAAGCAAAACCGCAGATTTCACAGATGACACAGATTTTGTATCTGCGAAATCTGCGTCATCTGTGGTTTTATAGCAGCATAGTAATTTTTATTTTAGAATTTTAGGTATAATATAATTCTTTTTTCATAACCTGCCGGACATTTTTCCAGCCGATCACCTCCCCGGGCGACCAGTGCTGATTTTCGATGCCTCCATAAACAAGCGCCAATTGATCTGTCGAACAACTGGTTAATTCCTGCCAGTATTTTAGTCCCTTAAAAAAATCGCTGTTAATGGTGGTGCTAGACTTTATTTCAACAGCCTTCACCTGAGAACCGGTTTCAATCAGGCAATCAATCTCTTGACCGCTGTTGTCTCGCCAGAAATAAAGGTTTGACCGGGCGTTGGTATGCGCAAGATATTTTTTCATTTCAGATATGATTAAAGATTCGAATATTTCGCCTTTTTAATAATGAAAATTCAATTCATCGGCAGACTGAATGTTCAACAGTGAGCATATCAGACCGGTGTCGTAAAAATATATTTTTGGCGATTTTACTAATCGCTTGTTCAGATTTTTATAGAATGGTGGCAATAGGAATAAAATAAAACTGGCTTCGAGAACTGAAATCCACGATTGAATGGTTTTGTAATTTACGCCAATTTCATTTGCAATCGCAGAGGCATTGAACAATTGCCCCACGCGTCCTGCACAGATTTTCAGAAAAGTCTGAAATTTATTTAAATCCTTTACGTTTTCAATTTGCCGGACATCCCGTTCGATGTAAGAACTAACATACCAGGGATACCAGTCCGTGGGCTGCAATTTGTGATCATGAATTCTGGGATAAGTTCCAGTGAACGCGAGCTGAACAAAATTATCATCAATTCTGTTGTAACCGGATGCGATCTCTGTTATTGAAAACGGTAGTAAATGAAATAAAGCTGCCCGACCGGCGAGCGTTTGTGAAATTTGTTCCAATAGCAAAAAGTTTTGAGAGCCGGTCAAAATGTAATTGCCTTGCTTTCCAGTTTCATCCACAATACCCTGAATATACGAGAATAAATCCGGTACTCGCTGTACTTCATCGATCACAAGACCTGTCTGATGTTGAGTCAAGAATAGTCGCGGATCGTTGATTGCACGTTCACGAATATCAGGAAATTCAAGATTGACATAATCATATTTCGGGAACAACGCCCTCACCAGTGTTGTTTTCCCTGATTGACGCGGACCGGTGACCACAATAACCGGCATTTGTTGTACTCGAGGAAAAATTATTTCCGAGATTTCACGTTTGATCACGGCAATATCCTTCTGTTTACTCTAAATATATCAAATCGTTAAATCAATGTCAATCATTTTTTATACAAATTAGTATTGCCATTCCTAATTTGTATGATTTTTTATAATGAAAATCATTTTTATCTGATTTCCGGGTATCAAAAAATGCTGTGATTCATTTAAAAACTGGATAGTATTCCCCTGCCAAAATCAAAACTCAAAACTCATGCCGAACGATGGGACAATCGGCATCATGTAGACGGTGCGTAATTCAATCTGACGCAAATCAGACATCGGATTTTGCAGCCGGTTGATGTGCCAGACCTGGTCGTACACATTCTTGTGGTTGTAGATATTGGTGATATCAAAATACATGTTAAATACCCGGACGCCGGATCGGTGCTCGTAATTCAGACGGATATCAAACCGGTGGTACGGCGGGAAATAATCCAGCGGCCCCTCCCCTTTCAAAAATTCATAAGGAGAAGATGCCTGGTTTAGCAAAACACCGTAACTTGAAATATGAGGCAATCCGCTGGTCACGCGCCACAAAATATTGGCAGACAAATTTTTGCTCAATTTCACATTGCACATCGCGCTAAAACTGTGGCGGCGGTCGAAACTCATCGGCTGCCAGCGTTTGTCACGCTCATCCTGAAATTTTGAGACGCCATAGGAATAGCTGATAATTCCGCTGAGCCAGTCATTCTCTCCGGGGATTTTATGAAGATACCATTCAACGCCCCGCGAGTACCCGTTCCCGATATTGAGCGCGTTTTTATTTTCGCTGTCTTCCGGCAACAGCAAATCTGTCAACTTACGATGATAAAATTCGATTTTTGATTCAATATTCTCCGAAAATTGATAATGAATCCCGCCGGTGAGATGGGTGGATTTTTCCGGTTCCAGCGACTCAAAATCGTTTGACATATTGATTGCCTGCGAGCGTAGAAATGACGACAGCGCGTTGGGATTTTGTGTGCACATCCCCCAGAATCCTTCGACCGCTATTTTTTCCGATAATTTATACCACACACTGACCCGCGGGTTTAATGCGGACTTTTCAAACAGGTCAGATCTATCATAACGCAAACCAAATTTGAGATGAAAATACGGCTTTAGTTTGTAAATGTCATCCATATAAAATACGAGGTAGTTTTCGTGATGATTCAACTGCATTGGCGGCGGCAGATCGCGGCGGGCAAATAAAAGTGATTGAACCGGCATCGCAAAATCAATGTCAGACCGTGAGGATGAATAGTAAAATCCGCGCGTCATCCAGATATCGTCGCTGAGTTCGTAGATCACATCTTCCCGAATGGCAATCTGGGATAGATCCGATACCAGGTCCGCGTAAACCTCCCGCAGGTAATATTGATCTGCCGGTCGGGCGAGTACAAATTCAAATTGTTCTTCATAATATGAAATGGTTGTCCGGTGGGTCAATTTTTCTGAGGGGCTGCTCTGCCAGTTCATGCTCCTGACCAGAATTTTGGAATCTTCCGTAATATCGATTGCGCCATCCATCTGGGACATCATTTCCGTGCCTTCTTTACAAACCATCGAGTGAAATGACAATTTGTTTGTGCCGTTTATGTTGTACACAATTTTCCCGTTGAGATCATACGTATTCGGATACGTTGAATTGCTTTTCGTGAAGCGATTCGCGAGCAAGTCGTAATATGTGCGCCTGCCCGACATTAACCACGATCCTTTGCCATTTAAAATGGGCCCTTCCAGCACAGCAGATGCATCGATCAGGTTTACAGAACCCTTGCCCGCGATGCGATGCCGGTTTCCGTCCCGTGTATCGACTTCCAGCACAGAAGACAGAAAATTTCCAAACTCTGCCGAAAACCCGCCGATATGCAAACGCACATCTTCTGTTGTATTAGGATCGAAAATGCTCAGTCCGCCGCCAAGCAACAGGCGAAAGCGATAGGGGTTCGGAATGATGACGCCGTCCATGATCACCAGATTTTGTTCCGGGCTGCCGCCGCGCACCGCAAAATAGCTGTTGTAATCGCTGGCAGGCATCGCGCTGCCAAATATTTGCACGGATCGGGCCACGTCATCCAGAGCGCCTGGAATATATTTGATGCGCCGCGGATTGATCTGCTGAAAACCAATCTGCGAGACCTCGGTCTCATATTTCATGGAAAAACGATCTGCCTGCACTTCCACTGGCGCCAGTTGCACAATTGTCGGCTGCAACTGAATAGTAATGTTTTTGTGCGCGCCGGTTTCTAACCTGATGCGTTTTTTAATTTCTGGCTGATATCCGATCCGTGTTGCCTCTATATCATAAATTCCGGGTGGAATGTGTTCGATAATAAAGCTGCCGTCCTCTGACGCAGCCCCGCCATAATTCGTCCCCTTGATAACAACATTGGAATTTGATAACGGCTGCCCGCTTACTTTATCGACGATCTTCCCCTGTAATACGCATGTTTCCTGTGTATAGCCAATATTTATCAGATATAGAGAAAAGAGAAATATGAAATATTTTTTCATTGCACCTGTGACCGGTTTTCGATAATTTTAAAATTCATATAAGATCTTCTTATAATAAACAGCACCCGAACGATGTGTAAAAGTTAGTTGTGTGCCATCCGGCGACCAATTGGGAAATACGTGATTCTCGATACAGAGCGTCTTTTCCAGCGTTTCCGGATCGATGATGTAAATATGGGCGTTATTTGAATATCTGTTACTGGCGCGCACAGCCGCGATTCGGGAACCAAATACCGGATGCTCCACAGACCAGCGTGCATGGATGTAACTACCCGCTATTCCGCCCTGTTTAATAACGCTATCTTTTTCAATTTTGAATAGAAGCAAACTATCATACGAACAACAGGCAAATTGGGTGGTATCGGGTCCCCAGCAGGGATCGAAATAATTCCGGTAATTATGAATATTTAATCGCGTGGTGTGTGTCCCATCAATACGGAGCATATTTATGTCACCGCCACGTTCAAAGATAAACGTCGATCCGTCTTTTGATAATTCAACACTGCTCATCGACCCACTGTAAACTTTTTTTAACATCCCACCGGCGACATTCATTTTGAGTAATTCGCCGCTTGATCTGTAAAAATAAATAAATTCTCCATCCGGGGACCAGTTCGGAAAGTAATCTCTGAATTCAGTTCCGTGATACGTCAGTTGACGATCATTTGTATCACTTAATGTCACCGCATGAAGACGATAATTATACGATCTACGCGTCAGGACAACCAGCGATTTACTGTCCGGCAACCACAACGGCGGACTGACATCAGCCAGAGGAATCAATGTCATCTCGTCTTTTCGAATATCATAAACAATGGTTTCTGAATATCTTGACATTGCCAGTTTGGAACCATCCGGCGACCAGCAGAGCGAGTATGGATCAGCTCCGTGAAAATTCAATGATAACCGGTTTATTTCACCTGTATGCACATTGTAAACTCTTGCAACAGACCGATTGCCCAGACTTGAGATGAACGCAATTGAGTTACCATCCGGGGACCAGGCCGGTGTCATGTCATTATACTCATCCGACGTGATATCAGTAATTGTCCGGGTATTCAAGTCCAAAATAGCAATATGATAACGGGCGGAATCTCGCTTAAAACGGGTGAAGGCGATGTGCTGATTATCCGGCGAAACAGTTGGCCAGAATAATAATCGAATGGTCGTATCCACGATGAATTTTTCAGTGGCCAATATGGATGAATTTCCACCTGATGCGGAAATCGATTTCAGGTAGTAATTATGATCCTCATCACTGGATACATAATAAATTTTTGAACCATCTGCGGACCATACAGGGTCGGATGGCGGCGATTCCTCCTTCGTCACCTGAGTGTTTGTTTCATCCAGCAGCGAATAAACACAGAGATTCCCGCGGATAGTGGACTGATAAACGATGGAGTGGTAATCCGGTGATAGTGACATTCGCCCATAGAAATATTCCGGGATTCTGGCAAAAAGCCCTGTTTCTTCACCAGTCGCCACATCAACGGCGTATAAATTTTGAGATGCGTTTATTTTTATGAACGCAATGCGGCTGCCATCCGGCGACCAGGCAGGACTCATGCATTCATGATACCCGGACGTAATGCAATGAATCTGGGGGTCGATAATTTCAGGAGTCATTTCCTGAATTTTGACATCGCATGAAAGAAGCAGAAAAGTGAATAAAGACAGATAAATATTTAGTAATAAGAAAAGGAATATTCTTTTCATTATTGGATTGAATTTTATTTCGTTATGTTTCTGGATAACTATTTAAAAATAATAATTCAAAGAAAAAATCGCGTATGAAAGTTTAAGCGAGGCATTCACCTCTAATTTCCAATCATTGCGATAGCCGTTCAAGGCGACTTCATCGAAATCGCCGGTTTGATTTTCATGGGTTGCGGTATCAAACAGCACACGGAAACCATACTCACCACCGACGCTAAAATGCGGATCGAAAAAATATTCTGCGCCCCCACCGACCGTGAAGCCCCAAAACGACAGAGCGTCATTAACCGTGTTCTTAATTTCAGAATAATCGATGTTTGCCGTTTCCTTTTGATAGTCGATCAATTTGCCATTTTCAAATTCCGAAGTCTCCCGATAACCATCTATATCCAGATCCACCATTGGCAATCCCATAAAAAATTCGGCGAACAGGTATGGTTTGGCCAATTTTTCACCCAGAAAAATTTTTGCGCCGAGATGAGGGACAACCAGGAATGCATGTCCGGAAAAATCAATCGAATCAAACACTCTGGTGTAAGTATCTTCAGAAACAAAATTTTCATGCAATTTCGTATGTTCGCCGTCTGCAGATAATGACAGAAAATTCGCTCCCATATATGGCATAAAACCACCCTGCTTGATACCAACATAAGCTGAATTTAAAGTTATGCCAGGTTTGACTCCAAAAACGAAGTTTGTGCTTGCATTAGAAGGATGAGTACACAGAAAAACAAAAACAAATACAAATGTGAGTTTATTCATTTTAATTTCTCCGATTGTTTAATTTTGGTAACAATGTAATAATAATTTTGATTAATGTCAACAATTTTATCATTGTAAATGTAACAATCACGTAGAAATTAAAAAGCAAGTTGTTAAAGTTGATATATATTTTCAAAAATATTGTTTATTAAACAATAAATTCAGGTACAATCAGGATAAAAAATATTTTATTTCTATGAATAAAACTGAACCTGTTATATGAAAGGGAATCGGAGATGTATCGCGCCACCGTGCTTTCTGAATTAACGAACCTGATTGCAAGAAAGGAGAATTTATCCGGTGCACCAAAACGAAATCGTTGGCAGCGGTAAAACTATGCTTGAGGCTGTAATTTAAACTGTAACCAGAGGAGAATAAAAATTGATGGTTTTATCCTGATTAAAAACACGCTTTACGGCAGCATTCACCGCAATTTTGATTTACTACTGAAAAACGATGTGCAGATTGTTTGTGAAACGGTTTTCGAATCGAGTTACATTTGAGTGCACTCCCCGGCGTGAAACTCGCAGAAATAAAAACGGTTTATTTGCTTCAGGCAGTACCGGAGCGATGCTGTAAAATTTTGACCGGACTTTCGTAGAAAAAGGCTGTTTTTGTATTAATCTTTCAAATCGAATCCGAGTCCCGGTTTATTTGTCGGAAACAATGTTCCGTTTCGTAAGATAACAGCGCCACTTGTGGGATCGTCAAGCAAATCGAGATGACCATCTAAATCAGCATACATAATATTTGATCGCGCTAAGGCCAGGTGTAATCCGGCCGCAATTGAGATGGCTGCTTCATCCATGCATCCGATCATTGCTTCTAATTTTGCAGCCTTGGCCACAGAGTTAATGTGCATAGCTTCGGTAATACCACCGACTTTCATCAATTTAATATTGACCATATCCGCAAGATTTCGTCGTGCAAGGCGGAACACGTCGACTAGTGTTAACAAGCTTTCGTCTGCCATAATCGGAATTGAGGCGCGGCTGGTTACGCGTCCCAACAGATCGCTTTGTCCTTTTGGTGTTGGCTGTTCCAGCAATTCGATGGGAACTTTGCGGGTGTGTTCGACGAATTTGAGCGCCTGACTAACAGTATATCCCTGATTGGCGTCAAACCGAATTTCGATATTTTTTCCGATCGCTTCACGCACTTTAAGTGTCCGTGCAATATCTGATTCCACATCAAGTCCGCCTTTCAGTTTGATACTTTTAAATCCACGGTCGACAAAATCAATGGCTCGGCGCACGGTTTCGTTTTCCGGCAGAATCCCGATGGTGACGCTCGTGCGAATCCGGTCGCGGAATCCGCCGAGTAGTTTCCATAGCGGGAGTCGCGCGTATTTGCCCATAATATCGTATAGCGCCATATCAATGGCAGCAAGTGCGGACGGATGCTCCGCCATTTTGCTGCGCAGGCGTTCCAACAGCATCACAGGGCGCAATGGATCGGAATCTTTTATCAACGGAATAACGATGTTTTCAATTACCGATAATACATTTTCCGGCGTCTCCTTGGTGATTTCCTTGTCCGGCGCGGCGCAGCCAAAACCGTAATAATGATCATTCGTGTAAATCCTGACAAAAACATTGACAGCCTTATCGATGGTTTGATAAGCAATAGTATATGGCTCTTCTAAACGCATCGTCACCGGCCATGCTTCAATTCGGGTAATTTTCATATACGATCAATACCTTTTCTCGTAAATTTCACTAAGCGTTAATCCTTTAATATGTTCCACAAATTCAACCAGATTCCTGATCATAACGTCCCATATTTTTTTGCCTTTTTCCGGGCTCGCTTTTGTGGGATCTCCGAAAACGCCATTTGCGGAAATTTTTGCTGTACGCGCATACCATTCAACGCTTCTTTTCGAACTAAAATTGAGATAACGGCTGGAAAACTGCGGCACAAATTTTTTCATCTTTTCGCTGCGAACCAAATGCGGGCGATTAACGAGAGCTGTACTTGTTTCGATTTCTCCGGCATGAACATCGTTCGGGGTTTCAATCATCGCATCAATATCTGAATCACTGCTTTCGCCGGAATCAACGCAGGTGAAAATATGCGCATCGCGGTTAATCATTTGTGCGGCAAATGTCAGCGCCGGACTGTTGCCGCCGTGTCCATTTATAATAACTAATTTTTGAATACCGTTCCTGGCTGCGCTCATGCCGATGTCGTAAACAAACTGACTTAGCGTATTGTTTGAGACACTCAACGTGCCTTTGAAATCTTCATGATGATACGATACTCCATACAATACCGGCGGTAGCACAAAAGGTTTTGGTTCGCTACATTTTTCAGCAACCTTTTTACATAAATAATCTGCATCAAACGCATCGGTGTCAACAGGTAAATGGGGGCCATGTTGTTCAATTGCTCCGACAGGGAGCAGAGCAATATCGACTTCTTTAAGCAGCAGTTTTAGTTCGGGCCAGCTTAATTCTGCCCATAAGTAATTTGATTTCATATAAGTTATCCAGTGATGATTAGTTAGCGTTACAATGAATCGCGTTCAGTTTTCAATTTAAACTGATCTGATTATTAAATTGCCACGCTTTTTTTTAAGCATGGAACAGATTAATCGCCACAAAATTTTGAGGAGGTTTTTATCCCCGACGATTATTTTTTTGAACTCCGCAAATTACCGTCTGCGCCATCAACGCTGGGCGTTGAAACTCCCTGTTCTTTTTGTGTGGCGATGGAAACACATTTCATATCGTTTCCCGGTTCCATCATTTTAAGCGATGGAACCGGGATAGCACATGCAAATTCTGAAATTTTAACTTCGGCAATCTGATTATTTTTCAAATGGAAAAACCGAATTTAGTTTCGTGTTATTCAGAATATCAAATTCTGTCCAGCTACCGTTGTGTCTTCGAATCGCGCCCCGGGCATATTCCAGCCATATTTTAAATAAAGGCCTTCTCAATTCTTTCGGAACAGTTTCGATTGGCGAACATTCCGGATCGATTCGAATCTTCATAACCTCATCTCGCGCTTCAATCGCTGTTGTTGCTTGAGGGACCAATCCCTTCAGATTTAAAAGATAAATCAAATGTTGTGCGCCTTCTCCTTCTTGATGCAAATTTTTTACAGTGATATTTTGCAAGCATCGCTTGATTTGCTCATTTTTATAGCCACAATGGCGTGGATCAACGTCAACAGCAGTCAACATCCCGACGATGCGGCGACACTTTTCACAGTTGCCGCATGGATAAACGCGATCGCCTTCAATATGCGCCGCGTGACAGGAAACCTGATGCGTTTGCAGTTCGGGATATCGCTGCGCCAGAATTTTGATGATCAATAATTCGGATAGCTGCCGGATAACGGAAAACTGATTCATTCGCCAATTCTTTTCAAGATAATAAGCGCTCATCGCCTCATCAAAATAGCGGCTTTGATCGTACAACCCATCATAGTGCATAATTCCCTCGTAAAAAATCTTTCTCGATGTATCAAATTCATCGCCAATGACAATGCGCCCCAATTCCCGTTTTCGGACGAGGGGCAGCGTGCCGAATAAAAACACTGCCACAGTCCACAATCGAATGGGATAGTCATCAGACCGAATTCGTGCGAAATCTTTCCGGATAAACGGTAAATGCCGCAGCATCCAACTGAACAGACGGTCGGCGTTTGTCCATACTCGACTGGTGTTAGGCTGTACGCCTTTTAAATAGCGATAGCTATTAAGCGCAGTGTACCAATGACGCCCTGATTCGTTGACAAAGATGGGGTGTACACTTTCGCCCAGTTCTTCAAGCAGCCCGTAGCTTAACAGGCTGTCTTTACCGCCACTCGACATAACGCAAAATTTGCTGCGGTCAATATGCCAGGGTTGAATATTCCCTGATGGAGCCGAATCATCGAATGTTATTTTAGCGCTCAGATAATTATCTGTGTTGATAACCGGTAATGTCGAAGCATTGCCAATTAAAAACGGATTTGGCTCGAGGAATTTTTTGACATAGATTTCACAAGCTGTGTTAATTGCCATGTCGTTCAAAAATTGCTGGTCTGCATCGTCATAAAAGCCGTGAAAGTGAATTTCGTTGCAAAAAAGGCCATAATTAAGCGCAACCTGAGCCGCAATGATATTTGCGAGGTTTTGAGAATTAGAATCACCGGGTATAAACACCGGTTCTTCATAATGGTAAATGAGATTCATTGAATCGTGACTATTATTTTGAAAAAGACGGTACGGCGCAATCAGGCGTTTTTTTTCGATTTTCACCGGCCCGACTTCCAATTTTTGAATTACATTTAATATATTCAGGGGATCTGTCGACATGTTTTATATTATCCTTACTTTTTGAGATAGGATTTAAACGCATTCACAATTTTTGAGGCGCCGCTTTGAAGAACATCAACAACAGAGATTCCGAAATCCTGTTCTATTTTCCGGCGTGTCTGTTCTGTTTCTTCGGGAGTTAAATTTTCATGATTAATGGTAATGGCGACCACTGGTTTCCCTGAAATGATTTCAATAGCATGTATTTGTTTTTCCAATGGATGGATCGGATAACCGGGAAACCCATCATAATCCACACGAGCTGGCGCATGTTGTAATATTACGACATTCGGGCGTCCAGCAGCGAGTATTTCGAATCCTCCGGGGTAGGCCGGATTCATTAAACTTCCCTGTCCTTCAATAATAATGACATCCGGTTTCATGTCATTCCACGCACTAAACACAGCATGCTCGATTTCTCCGGAAACAAAATCATTGATTAGTGAATCGAGAATAATGCTGTATTTTGCTCCCTGCATCCAGGCTGTTTGCCCTGTGCCAATCATTTCCGCACTAAAACCAGCATTGATAAATGCATCACAGAGAATCCACGCGCTGGTTCGTTTTCCGATAGCAGAGTCCGTACCGAGTATTGCGATTTTCAGCGATGTTACGTGCTCGATTTTACCTTCGAAAAAATGTAATTCATTTCTGGGCGGTGTTTTACGGACGTCACGAATTTGAATGTCTTTTTCTCTTGCCAGCGCGGTAATCTCAGGATCATCGGATAAAAAATCGTGCAGTCCGCAATCGACATTAAGTCCGGCGAAAATCGCTTCTTTTACATCTTCACGCGCCTCAGGATTCAGCCTTCCACCATCTGGCGCCAGCCCGACGACAAAATGTGTGGCTTTGGCTTGACATTCCTGTGCGTGATTAATTGCAGCGCTAACAGAAGGGAATATCGGGATGCTTTTCGCAATGCCGTCCAAAATAAATCCTGCATCCTGTCCGGCGTAACGGGAATCGATTACAGACAACACCTTGTAGCGACGTGTTTTTCGCACAAGCCCGTGCGCAGTTTTTCCGTTGGGGGTATTAAATGCTCCTTCGCAGTATACAATTGCACTACCATCTAAAAAAATAGTCATGATTTTCTTCCTGTAAAAATAACAACGTATCTGTCATTTTCCAAAGGCTCTTTTCGATGCATTTCTAATAATGCAATCAAACCTGCGGTCGAAGCAGGTAAAACGCTTAAGCCCTCTTTTTCACGAATTAATTTGGAATAGGCAAGCATATTTTTATCGCTGGCATTCGCAGCCCAGCCGTGTGTCTGGCGAATAGCATCCAGAGCATAATCACCATCGATAGAGTGCCAGTTAATTAATGGTTCATTCACCGGTGTTTCTCTGATTTTTTCGGGAACCAGATCGCTGCATTGTGGCAGCTTTTTTAAATATGCCTGAACAATCGGATTTTTCCCAAATGAAGACCCCGCGACAAATTTTGGAATCCGCGAGATCTTGCCGCGACGGTATAAACTTAAAAATCCACGGTAAATACCCGCGAGTGTTGTACCATTGGATACAGGCACAGCCACGATAGCCGGCGCATCTCTGAGTTCATCATAAATTTCATAGGCAATTTCGCCATAGGCCTTTAATTGGGACGTTGTATTTGCACCACCGGGGTTGGCATCGTAAATTTCATCCTTTTCCGCTCGTTCTCGTGAAAATTCCACCGCATGTTCATAGTCACCAGGGACACGAATAATCTGTGCGCCAAGATTGGTCATTTCGTTGGTTCGTCTGGTATGAAATGTATCGGGAATATAGATATAGCATTTCAAACCTGCCAATGACGCTGACAGTGCGATAGCAACTCCGTAATTTCCGCAGGTAGCCACAGTTATCGAGTCAAAGCCGCGGCGCATCGCGTCCATTGCCTGGGCAAAGGCAATCCGGTCTTTTTGAGTGCCAGATGGATTTCCACCCTCAAATTTAAAAAAGAGCTGACGAATTGTAAATTCACGCTCGATGTTGCGCGCTCGAGACATAATGGTATCCCCAATCTCTGAATCGATGATATCCTCATAAGCCTCAATTCGATCTTCCAGTGGCTGTTCAATATCTGCTGCCAGGCGTTTTTGTGATTTCAACTCCGGCGCTATTACCGGAGAATTCGAACTGGCGCCGTCAAGCAAATTATATTTCAATACATTGCCGGACGTGCCATTATTTTCCTCTGAATTCGGCATATTTTCCTTCTGCAATTCACTGTTCAAAATCCAATATTAATAATATATTTTAAAAAAACAAGAGAATTTTAAAATTCGTACATAATCGGAATTTTATTTATTTGAATAAAAGATTCGGGAAGTTGTTTATTTCCGGCGCTACAGAGATGGTTGCGCTACTTTATAAATTTGGTAAACATCACTCAGATTAATAATGCTTGAAACCCGTTGTATCCGAACCGGTTGTCGCGCCTTCGGCTGCCGCGGAAGGGCTGGAAGTAAAAAAGCCGGAACCCGACAAAATAATACATGCTCCCTTTAAATGGTTTTCTCTAAATCTTCCGACGTATTAAAAACTACGGAAGTTTGATTTTTCACAATATTTTTGAAAAAATACCGGTATGCTCGGCGACAATGTGCAGTCCGATTATAATGAGCACAATTCCGCCAACGATAGACACCTTCTTTCCGAATTTCCCGGACAGCAGAAGCCCTAATCGCACTCCTATTAATGTCATTCCGGAAGCGACTAAACCGATGATGATCGCGGGAATGATAATGTGATCTTTTATGATACCAATACTAAATCCAACCGCCAGTGCGTCGATGCTGGTTGCCACAGACAGTGTGACCAACGCCCAGCCGCGGGTAATGTCAGTTGAGAAATAACGCATTTCTGGATGACGGGCATCGATTATCATTTTTACACCAATCACTCCCAAAATGGCGAATGCAATCCAGTGATCATAACGCTCCATAAAGCGGACGAGATTAGAGCCGGCCAGCCACCCAAGCAGCGGCATTAAAAATTGAAATAAACCAAAATGAAACGATAATCTGAACTTCTGTCGCCCGCTTAATTGACCCAAATAAGCGGCAGCGGCAACAGATACTGCAAAAGCATCCATTGCCAGGGCAAATGCTATAAATATTACCGATAAAAAATTCATGAGAAATTCTTACAAATCCAGTTTTTTTCCAAATCCATCTAACTAAAATTTAAGTAATTAACGACCATTTACAATCTTATATATTGATGACAGGTATCGGCGTACGCACCAATATACGGTATCTTCTCAATATTTTATGGTAGATATGCGCGCTTGCCTCGATGTCGTATTTAAACAGATTCCGTAGGTGTCACTTCGAGCGAAGTCGAGAAGTGACTCACTCGATACCTTTAAATTTTCGATAATGTGTTTCATGCGCGCACACTGCAAGTTGTTTCAACAATCTCCAATCACCAGCA
>CAZCJL010000078.1:0-31025 GCA_964498785.1 uncultured Cytophagia bacterium
AAATACGACATAGCGGCAAGCGCCCATATCTACCATAAAATATTGAGAAGATACGTAAATAATGACCTAACATCCCCCATGGACTGTATCAAAAGTCCGATTTTCTCATTTGACGTCATTCCGGGCTTGTTTCGGAATCTCCTAATTATCAAAAAGTTAGGAGATTCCTGCATTCGCAGGAATGACACCAAAAAATGACTTTTGATACAGCCCCGTCCTCCTTTGAACAGGGAATCTTTGCGCTGAATAACACTTTGATGAATCCTCCTTTGAAGGGGGACGGTTTCGCCAACGGCGAAACCCGGGGGATGTTCAGACCGTGAGCTCTTCTCCCAAAAACTAATAAATACTTATGAGACAACCTCCGCGTACTTTCCGGTCAGCACCTCAAAACAAATAAATCACATTTATCAATTTTCAATAATTATATATTAAATTAAATAAATTATTTATTGACTTACAATAAAATATTTTGTATATTATGAATCAAAATGATATCCTGACACTAAAACAAAGGAGGAATTATGAGCACCATTTTAACAGTCCCCAGAATTAAGTTTGTCATGAATCTCATTATTATTGTAATCTTGTTGAACGGGGCATCCATTGTTCTGGAAAAATCGTACACACTACTTTTCAAACCACAGGACATCGAGCTCATCCGGCTGGAAATTCCCTGGACCCATCCGGTTCAGGATGTGACCATTATGTTGCACGAGCATATTCTGGCGGAAAATCCCAACATCCACCGCACGGTCTCGACAAATATTTTCATCCATGATTTAATCGAGCGAATTTGTCTGATTACGTTGATCATTCTCCTACTCATCCAAATCAAAAAACTGCTGATCGCCATCAATCAGGGCACGTTTTTCAAACCGGAAAACCTGTGTATTGTACGGAATCTGTCGCTGCTGGTGGGCATCTGGGTGATTGTCAATTTCATTCTCTATCAGATAATTTCGCTGTTCATCCCCACCAAGCTGATGTATGAGCGGATCAATTTCACCACGCTGCAGGAATCGTTATTCCACAGCCTGATGACATCCATCGATTTCAAAATGTTATTTGTCGCCATCGTGCTGTATGTGATCACGATTTCATTCAGGGAGGGATATTCGCTAAAAGAACAGGCAGAACTGACAATTTAGAGGGAAGACCAATGGCTATCATCATAAATTTAGACGTCATGCTCGCGAAGCGCAAAATGAAGCTCAACGTGCTGTCCGAACATGTGGGAATCACGATTTCCAATTTATCGATCTTAAAACAGGGCAAGGCAAAAGCGATCAAACTTTCTACTCTGGATGCGATCTGCAAAGCCCTCGATTGCCAGCCCGGGGATATTCTGGAGTGGCGGGAAGCGAATAATTAAACAAAATAACATTTATTGCGTATGAGGCGACATAAAAAAAAGCTTGTCATTAACAAGTTGTCCGGGCGAACAAGCTAAACGCGGATGAAATTACGAAAAATCTGGAGCAGGGACTTTTCTACGCCTCGTCGGGAGTGGAACTCGACGACATCATCGTGAAACCAACCGCTATCGAAATTAAGATCACTCCGTTTAGCGAAAGCAGCTATTGCACAGACTTCATCGGCGATGGCGGAGAGATTCTCAAAACGACTTATGAAAACCCAGCCCGGTTTGAACTGACAAGCAGACAAAGCTACGTCCGCGCCAACATTCGCAGCTCGAATGGGCAGCGCGCCTGGATCCAGCCGGTTTTCGTGACCACTCAATAAAATTGTTCGGATAATTCGGATGCCTCCTGTTCTGCGGATGAAGGATTGGGGGCATTTGTTTTTTATTTAACAATATTTGCTCTCAGTTTTAAACCCTTTTGATTGAATGTGTGTTTTCTATTAAATATACACATTCGCCTGATAATTTATAATATTTTTATTAGTGGCCAATCGATAAATACGCTGAAAGCGTAATACAACAAAGCCCAGGGCGCCTGTTGTTGGCGCCCTGGGTTATATAAATCAACCAACAGAAAAGAATCCCAACGGGATTCCACATTTCTTTATGGAACACTTTCAGTCATTTTTCATTTTTCAATACCGGGGATTGAAAAGCACAACCTCCGGCTCGGCTGTTTAACGCCTTCGGCGTTAGCCATTGATATTCGGAATAGTGCCGGCAGGAACGAAATGTCTGTAAAAAAAGCAAACAGGAAGAAATGGAGTCCAGTCAGGGATGGGTTGGCAATGCTTTGTATTGGACTAAAGAGTTATTGCTTCAAAAGGGTCGACAACCTCTAAAAACTCAAATTCTTCAAAATCGCGAACATTTTAAAATCCTCTCTCAGAGTACATTTCATCCCGGTCAACATGAACTTCTTCGCCCAAACTGAATTGGCGGACTTTAAATTTCCCCTTTTTGGTTTTTGCTGGTTTCGCCTTAATGTCACTTTTAAGGGATTGAAGAATCAGTTCGATAATTTTAATTCGCTCTTCTATAGATGACTTATTCTCGACTTTGACAGTTGAAGCCCAAAACCAGCGTCTGATTTCTCGTAAGTCATTAATAAACAATATGGCGATTTTCGTCAAGCTCAAAAACCTGTGGACAAAAAATATCTTCATTTTCCTCTAAATTGCAACATTCTATTGCTTTTCTAATGGCATTTTTCTATATTATGGCATGTTTTTGAAAGTCACGAAATCCGGGGCTTATGAATATCTTCGCCTCGTCCACTCTTATTGGGAACATGGTAAACCCAAGCAACAGGTGATTGCTAATCTTGGGCGGCTTGATCTATTAAAGCAGAACGGACAATTACGTCGATTGGGAAAGAAATTTCTGGCATTGGATGGGATAGAAGCTCCCACACTGGACGATATAGAAGAGCTGAACCGGCTTTGTTACGGCGATATTGTTTATAAAAAATTGTGGGATAAATATAAATTCAGCTCGCTCCTCTCCAAAGTCGTCTCTACCAAGAAAATTCAGTATGATTTTGTAAACACAGTTTACTTGTTAGTAATCGATCGTTTGCTCAATCCCCGCAGCAAATTAGCCTGTTTTCAGCGTCAGGAGAACTATCTCAATATCTCAGATGTCAAGCTGCAGCATCTTTATCGATGTTTAGATATGTTGGCAGACGCGAAAGTGGCGATTGAGACATCAATTTTTGATCGGCAGAAGGATTTGTTTCATGCGTCGATGGATGTTGTTTTTTACGATGTCACGACATTCCATTTTGAGAGCAATCGTGCGGATGATTTACGGGATTTTGGTTTTAGCAAAGCTGGGAAATTTAACGAAGTTCAAGTGGTGATGGGACTGATAATCGACCTCGATGGTAATCCGATTGGCTATGATCTTTTCCCTGGCAATACATTTGACGGCAACACGTTGCTGGACGCATTGGCTGCTTTAAAACAGCGATTTTCTATTCGGAAATTGATTTTTGTGGCAGATAAAGCGATCAACAGTAAAAAGAATCTCCATTGTTTTATGTCGTTTGTCTTAGAGCGAGCTTTGGAAAGGAAGTTAAAATCGAATAAGATTGAGGCGTCGCCGGAGACGATCAAAGAAGCGCTTCAATCAATGGAAGTGTCGGAAATATTATTCCAGGGTGAGCGCTATTATTTGAAGGCAAAACATCAGTCATTGGCGAGCAAGATACTCAAGGCTTTGCGGATTAAGCATTTGAAAAACATATCCTCTAAAGAGGAACTATCTACACAATTGAATTAAAAATAGCAAGTTGCCCTCACACATCACCAAAAACCTGTGGACAATTATCGCATTTTTGAATTTATCAGATTAGTATTTTCAATAACTTATGTAAGGAAAACTGTCAAAGTCGAGAAAAAGGCAAAAGCTAGTGGTGGATTCGGAAAAATGTTGAAAGCTGACTAAATGGTTATTCTGTATATCGGAGAATAAGGCGAACAAAGTTTGCAGGATGGAAAGTTTAATCTGGTTGAATCGTATATCTTCAATACAAATAGTAAGCTTCAGTCTGCGAAAGGTCTGCTTGATCGGGTCATAAACAGTAACAAGGCGAATCCTGATCATCCTGACGTTGCTTCCGTCTTGCAACGCCACAAAGCGTTGCTGGAAAAACTTACTGCATTTACCACCAAGGCCAATGGAAAAGAAGCAGACTTAAAGCAAGCCGCTACACACACTTTATTTTCAAAACGTTACACAAACAATAGTAACTCGAATTTTTCTTAACTCAGTTTGAAAAGTAATGTGTAACCGATCACGGGGTAGAAATTATAGTGTTATAAGTTATTGTAAATATGGAGTGCAATCCCTTTATGGATTGCACTGCGACGCATAAAGAGGCTGTCTACGAACTACCCTTGCGAAGGTTTTTCAAAACGGGACAAGCTGTATCTTGATACATATTCATGAATTTATCTATATATTGTGTTGTCGCGAAACCTTCTCAAGGGTTTTCCCGGCGATATCAAAGTTCCCGGACAGGCTCTAAAGTCGTCGCACTCCAACTCTTTAGATATTAAAGAATCCATTATTATTACCCTGTGATCAGCTACAGTAATGTGCACACACGTTATTGTTTTTCTGTGACCTCTGTGCTTCTGTGGCACGTTTTGTGAATAATGCAGGATAAGTGATTTTTCAATCAAATGAAATCTTGAACAAATTTTTATTAAGCTCTGACATTTGCTCAGGTAGACCTGCCCGCCTGGGCAACCTAACCAAAGGGTTCAAATCCATCTCATAATCAGTCAACCGTCAACAACTTTTTCGTTAAAATACGCGATCTCCGATCCGCACCACATAAGGGTAAACGCCTGCCGGCAGATATGCTGCCTGAAATCTCTCTTCATGCCGACCCGGCACATCTTGTCTCACGTTTTTGAAGCTCATCGCTCGCCTGCTCAGGCTCTTTCCCAAACCAGACAACGCGCTGCGGAAAAGCGATTTCAATCCCCTCTGCTTCCAGCGCTTTTTTTAACTTTAATAACAGATTTGTTTTTAATTCATACCAGTTACTCGCGGGCGCCCAAACCCATACCGCAATATTGACTGAATTATCCCCGAAATTATCCACAAACGCTTTTGGTGCAGGATTCTTCAACGCTAATGCCTGTTGATCGATTACATTTTTTATGATAGCGATTGCTTTATCCGCATCATCGCTATAGCGAATTCCAACGACATAGTTAATTCTACGCACAATATTGGAGACAAAATTAATAACGCTGGTTGTAAAAACCAGTTGATTCGGTATTCGGACATATAAACCATCATACGTTCTTAGTGTTGTTGAAATAATCCGAATGTCTTCAACATATCCGCGGATATTATTGATTTCGACCTGGTCGCCAATTTTAATCGGCCGCTCGACGATTAAAAACAAACCAGAAATCAGATTACTGACGAGGCTTTGACTGGCGAAACCAACAACGAGACCGGCCACTCCGCCGGCCACCAGCAAGCCGGATGGATTTAACCCAAGATTTCCCAGAATTGAAAGCACGACAATAATCATGATGCTGTACGTAACGATTTTTACGATCAATTCAAGATGATCTTTGCTCATTTTTTCTTTTAGCGCCCGGCGCACATATACAGCGATGCGGTTGGTAATTAAAATAACAATAATAAAAATGGTTATCGAAATCGCCAGATTTAGTACTGTTATATCGCCATAAATTTTTTTATCAAATATCATATCCCATCCCTCATCACAAATTTTGTGGTTGTCAGTTGAAGTTTTTTTGCATTATACAATTCGACGGATTTTGTCATCTTTTTTTCGATGGAAGAGTCAATAAAATCTGTTTCCGCACTTTGTTCAGTAAAAATTTTCATCTCTGCTTTTAAACCGACAAACTTGCTATTATAATAAATCTTCATCCCGTAACAGTTGAAAACGGCTCGTTTTACTTCGAGCCAGCCCGATGATTTATTTGTTATCGAAAATTCTATTGCCCCTTCATGCATAAGATCTAATTCCGGGAGCAACGTATCTACAGCACTTTTCCAATATTTACAGAGAACGCCATTAATGGGATCGCCATATAATGTATATTTTTGTGGTAAAATATTAAACACATCCAAAAGCTCAAAGGATTTGCTCCCCATGATGAACACCCCTATTTCTATAGGAAATCTGAGATAAATTCTTCTGCTTGCACGAGGCTCTGTAAATAATGCGGTATCAAATTCAATCAATAAATATGGCGTCAGCTTTTTAGGTTGATTGATGGGTTTAATCGGAGAGACAATTATCTTTTTATTTGTCGCTAATAACTTCTTTTCAACGGATTCATTGCCAAAAGTCCTTTTATAAAGTGTAATATCCGAATCGGCGAGCGTTTCGATTAAAATGTTTTCCTGCTCAATGTGAAAGGGAATGTTATATGACCCAAACATATTAACTCCTGTTCTCGATTAAAACCATTTTTTACGTCTGAAAAAAATCACCATGACAATAGCGATAATGATCATCACAGCCCAGACGACAAAATATCCGTAATGCCACTTTAAATCTGGCATATATTCAAAATTCATTCCATATATCCCGGCAATAAAGGTCAATGGAATAAAAATAGTTGCAATGATCGTTAACACTTTCATTACCTCATTCATTTTATTACTGACAATTGATAAATAAGTATCCAACATTCCCGAGACGATGTCCCGCAAAGTTTCCACAGTATCAATTACCTGGATTGTATGATCATAAACATCTTTCAGATAGATGCGGGTGGTCTTCAGGATAAGAGACGATTCCCCTCTTTCCAGTGCACTGATCACTTCCCTGAGCGGCCAAATCGATTTTCGGATCATCAGCATTTTACTTTTCAACGAATATATTTGCTGTATTGTATTTTGTCCCGAATTTTGCAGTAACTGGTCTTCAAGAATCTCCATGGTTTCGCCAATTTTTTCCAGGATCAAAAAGTAATTATCAACAATCGCATCAACGAGAGCGTACGCCAGATAATCAGATTTTCTCTTTGAAACACGAATCTTACCATTTCGGATTCTGTCTCGTACCGGAGTGAAGACATCTCCTGCTCTCTCCTGAAAAGTGAACACATAGTTCTTCCCAAAAATGATGCTGATCTGCTCATTATGAAGTTCGTCATCCTCGGTTCGATACTCCAGCATTTTAAGTACAATAAAAATATAGTCCCCATTATCTTCTATTTTGGGTCGATGGCCGGTATTAAGGATATCTTCCAGTACAAGTGGATGAATGTTGTAGCAATGTCCCATTTTCTCGATTAAGTCGACGTCGTGAAGCCCATCAATGTTGATCCAGCTAACCGAGGGTGTGTCACGATATTGGAATATCTCTTCAATCGTGCTTAGTTCTTTTTCAATAAACTCATGTTCGTTATAGTCAATAACCTGTATTCGTATTTTTTCAGCCTTTTTTTCACCCACATGAATTAACGTTCCGGGAGGCAGACCAGCTTTCTTATGTCTTTTGATTTTGTGCTTGCCTAATGTGAATTTAGCCACAGAAACCTCCGTTTTATGATTTGCTCTTCTTTTTGCCTTTTGTCAATAGTTTTAAGGATGCGCCAATAATGATGCCTATCACCATTGAAAAGAAAATTATGAGTGCCCGGCTCATTTCAAAAGACCAGATTAAAAACTTTATCGGCGTAACTGCATTGTTTTGCGCGGTAAAAATCACAACGATTAAAAACAGAACGATAATTAAAATCCATTTAAATGACATCGATTTACTCCTTTCAATTCATTTTATCCAAGTATTTCATATCTCACTGATTTTAAATACTTAGCTACAAAGCACACTAAATCGTTACCCAAAATTACACCAAATCTTCCTGTTCCGTCGGAATTTTAGTTTCACCGCCATGATGATTCATTCTTTTTACCAGAAAATATCCGGTGGCCAATGCAATAATTAACATCGCCAATCCAACGATTGTAAGCGGTGCTCATTTAGTTAGTTCAAGTACGATAATTTTACGCGCGCCCGCAATCCTATCAACCCAAAAACAATTTCCACATGCCTACTTTCTTTGGTTAACTATGTTTTAATCGTTCGTAAAATGAAATTGATTTTTGTGTCTGCTTCGTCCTTTAGATTTGAAAAGACTAACATAGTGAAGAGGATAAATACAACAAACAAAAAGACGCCCTCGAATCGCGATAATAATAACGTTTGCGGATCATCCCCAAATGTAATATTGATAATGATAAAAAAAAGCAATGCTGTACCCGGAGAAAAAAGTATCTCTTTTCACACTGTAGTCCGCTTCACAGACAGAGGTTTCATGACGCCAGTGACACCTAAAACGAGCAAAATATTAATAAGATTACTACCAATCACGTTGCCAAAGGCAATATCATTCTGATTTTGAACACTTGCAAAAACATTCACAATTAATTCCGGAGCGGATGTGCCGAATGCCACAACCGTAAGGCCAATTGAAAGCTCTGACATCTGAAGTCGTTTTGCCATTGCAGTTGCACCGCGTATCAGTACGTCTGCGCCCTTAAGAAGGAAAAGCAAACCAATAATCAGAAACAGCAGTGTAAAAAAAAAGTCCATATCTGGATAATTAAATCTGTGAGTTTGATCGCGATTATTACTTGATTCACAACGAGTAATATATAAAAAGTATCGCCAATAAACAAGTGATTTTTTATGACATATTTTGGAATGATTACGACATCTCAAAACGAAAACTGTCTGTTTTCGAACTTGAAAAATAGCAAAGTGTAAAACCAGGGATCACGATTAGTGCATATTCATGCTATTATTCAACAACATGCAACGGATTCGTAATAAACGAGGATTTAAGATGAAGTTAATACTCTTATTTGATATTCATTTTTAGTGAAATATCCATGCTTTCAATTTTTTTAACATGCTTCTTTCGCGTTATCACCTTTTGGCCAAATTTCTGCTGTTCTTTTTCTGCTACTAAAATGTGCCGCAATCCGGCGTCGATCGTAACTGCGGGCTTCCAGTTTAACAGCTTTTGTGCTTTGGTGATATTAAACACAGAATCCATTATTTCATTTTTGCGCGATTCGCCGGTAAAGGTTACCTCAATGGGATTCAAAAAAAGTTTACGGAAAATATTTACCACATCGCGAATCGAATAGCTCTTGCCAGAACCGATATTAAATACTTCAAAATTAGTCGAATCATATAACGCACATTTAATGTACGCATCAACTAAGTCATCCACATAAATAAAATCTCGTTTGGGTCGGGGATCATTTAATTTGATCTTGCTGCTAAACGCTTGTTTAAAAAATTTCGGGATTAGAAAATTTTCTGACTGCCCGACCCCGTAAATATTCGCCTGGCGACAAATAATTACTGACGTGTTGTGATCGCGATGATAGCCTTCGCATAATTTTTCGCAGATAATTTTCGATTGTGCATAAGGATTACATCCAACAACCGGGTGTTTTTCATCAATCGGAAGATACCGCGGTTGTCCATAAACATAAGAGCTTGCAAAAATCATCCGTGCTTTTTTTAAACGGCATAACTCCAGCATATTCAATGTGCTGACAATATTTGTATAATAGAATTCCTGACTACGCTGATATGAGTCCGGAACATACGTTTTTGCAGCGAGATGAAACATTATGTCAAAATCGCCGATATGACGAATAATTTCCCAATCAGTGACATCGATTCCGTTTTCAATATCTAACTCAATAACCTCTGCTTGCTCCTGCCAAAGACGCTTTGTCAATATTTTGCCAATAAAACCCGCACTTCCGGTAACAACTACTTTTTTTCCAGTTAACATGTTCGTACCTGAGCTCTGTTGATTTATTTACGCGTTCGTTTCCGAATAGTATCTGATAGAAAACAGCAAAATTCCAAACAGAGGTGCCACGCACTTTGGACAACATATTGGATTTAACATATTGTTACGATACTACATAGATCACATAATGACACACAAACTATGAAAAAAGTGCGTGGCACATTAGCAGCTAAATACCGTGCTTATTATCAGATACTATTTAAAAATCAATGCTTGATGAATAACCACTTTGATGTTACCATTAATTTCGGCACATTTTTTTAAATACTGAGGGAATTATTTTTTTACCTGGAATTCTAAAATAAAAAGTAACTATCCAGGCGTCATTCCTGCATCCGCAGGAATGACAGCTCTATGCTGAATAGTAACAATAAAAATTATTAACCCTGAAAAAGTCATAGCCACAGAGGCTCAGAGTACACAGAGTTTATATTTTCAAACCGTTACACAAACAATAATAGTAACTCGAATTTTTCTTAACTCAGTTTGAAAAGTAATGTGCACACACGTTGTTGTTTCTCTGTGACCTCTGTGCTTCTGTAGCACAATTTGTGAATAATGCAGTGCAGGTAACTAAAACTGCCGCACAAAACACACGAAATAGATAAAAAGAGCTTTTTGTTTAAATTTTGTGTTTTTTCGTGTTTTTCATGGACAGAATGATTTTATTTTTCACTACGATTGTACATTTTAGAAATTCAGGTTTTATTGAAAATGAAAAGCGATTTCCGCTTTTGGCATAAGGCGTCATATTGCGTTGGCTTTTAACCGGGGGGTGGGAATTTTTCCAGAACCTCGAAAAACGTGCCTGACACCAGCGGGCGTCAGACACGTAATTTTGTTCGCGCTTATTTACGAATCGTCTTCGGAGCCTTTTTTTTGAAAAGTTCCCGGCGATCTTCTTTTTGTTCTTCTCTATCTTCGGCCAGTTCACGAATACCAAGATTAATTTCTTTTTTAGATAAGTCCAGATACTCTTCAAATAATTTTTGCTGTTTATTTTGTAAGACCTTGTCACCGACTGATCCGGTATTGTCTTTCTCCTTTTGCAACGCAATCAATTTTTTGGCGATATCTTGTTTTTGCGTTAATATTTCTTCTGCTTGTTTTGAATCCCGAACATCATCTTTTAAATTGGTGCGGTCTGTTTTTAATTCCTTCTTTTTCGCCACCAAAGCCCGATGGTCTCGGTCCTTATCCGTTTTCTCCCGAGTTACTTTTTTTTCAGATTTTTTCTCTTCGCCTGCAGATTTTTTAACTTCGCCTTTTGACTGTATTACTTCCATTCTTGATTCTTTTAAATCTCTGCGCAATTCCGCATTAATACGTTTTTCCAGTGCTTCTACTGCCGGAGTATTTGGTTTTTCCTTGCGTAACTTATCCCAACGAATGACAAGATCGGACAGCCGGTCTAAATCTTGACGATCATCTGCCACTGCCTTTTTATCGGCTTTCAATTCCTGTTTATCCTTACGCAATTCTTTTGCTGCTTTTTTTGTCTGGGCATTCACGAATTGAGTAACGCTCATGGCAAAAATAAGCATTAATACAGCGCACATTTTAAAAGTGGTTCTCATGATACCTCCTTGTATTTTGTAATGGGTTATTTATAATAAACAATTTTCTAATACCGTATTTTTTAAAGCTACAAAATAAATACCATCCCATTAATTTCAAATAAGTTTTTGTTTTTATTAAATCATCTCTGTAAATATTACATGCAAGTGTTCCAAATGGTACATCAATGCGTACTGAGATGTGCAATAAGAAACCTTAAATTTTCCTAACCGTGAGTTTACATATTAACAAAACATTTTTCTTATGATCGATGAATAACGTATCAATTCGACTCATTCCCTTTGTAAATCAATCGAAGCGCATCGAGGCGCAATCGGGTATTGGAAATAACATCGAATAAATCATTGCGCTCTTTTTCCCAGGCTGAAATTTCCTGATTTCTGATATTTGGATTGACTTGTTTCAACGCTAACAAACGTTGAATTTCATCGCTAATTACTTCCTTCATGCTGACAAGCCCAAGTTGTACAATCTGTTGTTTTTCCTGCTCTGCCAACTCACCACAACGGCTAATCATCGACGGTATTAGTTCGCTACGCACCTGAGAGTTATTTAATAGTGGCAAATTTTTAACATCCCGCAGACGTTTGTTAAGTGCACGCTCTTTATAAGTATCGCTGAGGTCTTGTAGAGAATGATCGACAAGCATACGAATAGGCGTGGGTGAAAGAAAGCGCTCCACATTCAAATGCGCCGGAGCAACGCACTCTGCCACAAAAATAGCTTCTAATAATAGTTCCGGAGATTCATCCACCGGCCATTTTGCCAGGGTGCAATTCCCTTTTTCAGTTCCCAGTAATACGTCAATGGCGCCAATAACCATCGGATGATCCCGACTTAAAAATTCGATATCTTCACGATTCAACGCTGTTGCCCGATCAAATGTTGCTGTCATAACTTTGTTACGCATTGGTGGAATGGGGAAATTCGGATCATCCAGTAAATCAAAACTAATATGGTAACTACGGTTTTGCAATTCTTGATACGCCACGCCAAATCGATCGAATACTCTCAGCATGAATTGCTCAAGACTTCTTGAATTATCTGCTGTTCGAATATCTTCGATTAATTCCTGCGAAACAGACGGACGGAAAGAGTGTAACTCTAACAATCGATCTCGTCCCTGTTCTAATTTATTTGAAATCTCTTTGCTAAATACTGAAGTATCTCCCATGAGTTTTTTTATTTCATCATTCGTACCGTGTAAACCCACTTCTATCAGTTTCTCTCCGAATTCCTGATAAATATAATACAGCCCCGGAATATTTCTCTGAAATGCACTCAATCCCTCATGATACCAACGAACGAAGACCTCATGAGCTGTCGCAGCCACGAACGGAACGTAAATATTGACCGTGTGTTTTTGCCCGATCCGGTCAAGCCGGCCAATTCGTTGTTCGAGCAATTCCGGGTTTCGGGGCAAATCAAACATCACAAGGGTGCTCAAAAACTGGAAATTCCGGCCTTCACTGCCAATCTCTGAACATATCATGAGACGAGGACCATCCGGATCAGAAAACCAGGCTGCATTTTGATCCCGTTGGAGTAACGAAAGATTTTCATGAAATAACGCTGTTTTGATTTTGATTTTCTGTTCGAGCGCTTTATGGATTGCCTGTAATTTTTTAATGGAGCAACAGATCAGTAGGACTTTCGTATTTCTATTCTTTTTTAGAAATTCAGCAAGCCATTGAATGCGAGGATCATCCTTAAAATTTATGTCATCTGGTATTTCCTTTCCAGTAAAATCATATTGAATTTCATGATTGATTTTGTCGATAAGCGCGGGATTGCCAGCTAATTTTTTCAAATGCACTTTTCTTTCCGGAAATCCGGACACTGCTGCACGAGTATTTCGAAACATGACCCGTCCCATGCCATGCCGATCCATCAGATGGTTGATGATTCGGCGTCTGTCGTTGTCGTCTTTAATATCCAACTTTCCGACAGGTATCATATCGGAGAACATATCCTTGAGAAAGGCGTTCTCAGAATCGGAAAGTGGGATTTGTGTCAGAATTTTATTCGCGAGTTCGGCAACACGCTGGTATTTTTGTTCTTCCTGTTCAAAAACATCAAAGTCATAATACCGGGCAGGATCAAGAAGCTGCAACCTTGTGAAATGGCTGCGGTGTCCCAACTGTTCGGGCGTTGCTGTTAATAGTAATAGCCCGGGGCTATTATCGCCAAGTTTTTTTACCAATCTGTACTCACTGCTATTTTCAGTGAGATGATGTGCCTCATCCACGACAACCATATCCCAGCCAGCATCAATTGCCTGCTGATTCCATTCAGCCTGATCAGCAATAAAATCAAGGCTGCACAACGCCCATTGTTCGGAGCGAAAAACGTTTTGATCCGAATCCTCGGTTTTCAGGGATTCGCAGTATGCACCATCAAAAATGCGGAACAGCAAATTAAAACGTCGAAATAATTCCACAAACCATTGATGTACAAGCGATTCCGGCGCCAGTACCAATACTCGCTGAATACGTCCGGCTTGTATCAAACGATGCAAAATCAGGCAAGCTTCAATGGTTTTTCCGAGCCCCACTTCATCCGAAAGCAAAACACGTGGAATTTGTCTGGATGAAACCTCATGCGCCACATACAATTGATGCGGGATCAATTCAATACGACCGCCGATAAAACCGCGTACTGCTGATTTTAATCGATGATGACGGAATCGATGGGCATAGGCACGCAAATTAAAATCTCGGTTGTAATCAAAAAATCCACCAAGTAAGCGATCGCGAGGAGAAGTAAAGCTCATGATATCACTGAGCTCGGATTCTGGCACACTCGTATTATCTCCGGAATAAATCAGTACGCCTTCAGAATCATCAATCTGTTCAACTGTGAAGCTCTGTTCATTTCGAGTGGTTACCACATCACCGATTTGGAAACGCACTCGTTTTATGGGAGCAGACTGAATTGCGTAAATTCGTTCTCTATTACTTGCCGGGAAATGGATGCGAATCGTTCGATTTTCAATCGCTTTAATAATACCAAGCCCGAGCTCCGGCTCCATCTCGCTGACCCAGCGTTGTCCGACATAATACTCCAGCACATCAACACCATGTTTTTCTGAGTAACTTAATTTGCAAAACTTAACTAAATATAGTAATAATAAGGCAGAAAATCAATATTTAAATAATTATTTTGCCAGAATCTTTTGCAAATTAGAATTCTAAAATGAAAATAAGATATCTGCCTAAAGTGAATATACATTCCGGGGTGAATCGCTTTTACAACCGGTACAGGAACTCATAAATCTTGGGAAACCACCTGCAAAGGTTAAATTGATACACGACACATAAATGATTATAAACAAATAAATGGATATAGAAGCTGTTTCATTATCAAAAACCTTCGCAAGGGTAGTTCAAGAGCCAGCCTGTTCGTGTAATTCTCTACGAAGTCAAAAATTTAATTTATGGCGTCTTCGCACAACGAAAACCGGTGTTCCCGTTTTCAGTTCTGATAATTCCAAACGATCGTGTTGTGGTTCTTATTTCCACTAAATTAGAAAACCAGGAGCCACCACGCGCAACCTTGTATTGCCCCTTTTCCGGCCCTTTGGGATTCGAGGCCGTACTATTTCGATAATATGCCGTATCATACCAATCAGCGCACCATTCCCAGACATTGCCTGCCATATCGGCGCAGCCGTAAGCACTCTCTCCGTTTGGACTGTAATAACCCACCGGAGTTGGACCACCCATTACCTGACCGAAATTGCAGTCGTAATTCGTTGGCGTATCATTTCCCCAGGGATAGAGCCTTTTATCAGTACCGCGGGCTGCTTTTTCCCACTCCGCCTCTGTGGGCAGTCTTTTTTCATAATATTGAGCATACGCATTTGCGCCGTACCAGGTTACCTCCACCACCGGGTAATCGTCTTTGCCCGGTTCTACGATAAATTTCCCATTTTGGAAGCTAATATCACAATCGTATTCAGAAAGCAGGATGAGATCAAATCCGCCCATGGAGGCAGAATATTGATCTGCAAAAATCAGACTCTGTTTAAGCGCTGAGTTCAAAAAATCAGCATACTCCCAATTTGTCACTTCATATAAATCAATGTAATACGCGTCAAGGTTTACAACATGTTCGGGTTGTTCATCCTCACTGCCATTTTTTGTGCCCATGGTAAATTCACCCGCGGGGATCAGCACCATGTTGTATGTACTGCTGGCTTTTGGACCCGTAGCGCTTTTATCACAGTGAATTACGGCAAAACTCATCAGAAAAAGGATCGCAACGTATTTGAATGTTTTCATTTCAGTCCCTTGTGATAGTGTTCATTATGTTCAATTAAACGTCGCAAATAATATGAAGTTCGGCAGGTTATTCCAAAGAAGGTCAAGCGTTCGGCATTGATGCATTGGGCTTAAACAAAAGTGCGACGCACCTTCGAGGTGCGTCGCACTTTAAATTTATATAAAATTTATCGCATAAGATTTTGGGAATAATTTTATTTCGTCATCAGTCGCTGTCTTGTCCAACTTGGATTTCGACGATTATCTAAAACAGCGTATATCTTAACACTTTCTCCATCTATTCTATAATAAACAGAAAATGGGAAACGTTTTGAGAGAAGCCGATGATATCCATAAATTTCTATATGAATGCCACCAAAGTAGATAAGGGAATCAATATCAGCATATATGGAGTTAACAAAATAAGAACCAAGCCCCGGAGATTGTCTTTCGTAAAAATTATATCCTTCCTCAATATCCTTCTCAGCAGCATCAAGTATTTCTATTCGCACGAAGTTTTCCTTTTTATTCTATTTTTAGCATCCTTCCAATCCGAGAATTTTGCTTTACCTTCGGCCACTGCTTTTTCTCTATCATTCAATACTTCTCTATGCCAAATCGGTGATTCAAGATTTTTTTCATCTCTTGAAATATCATCCCAAATAGCTTCCATTAAATTTAATTTTTGGGCAAACGTAAGTTTTGACAGTGGTATATCTACCTTTTCCATTATATTACCTTTCACAAAAAATGATATTTGACATATACTCTGTAATCAATTCTTTCTTGATTAAGTTACTAAATTTTTTTATAAAATGCAATAACACATTCTCAGAAATTAACCAATTAACCATTGCTATTATTTTATCTGAATTCGTTTCAACTTTCTGAATTTACCGTAAACACCTTGTACAGCACCGGAACAATCACCAATGTCAGAAAAGTGGAGACAATCAAGCCGCCAATAATTGTCCAGCCCATCGGCGCCCATAACGTACCGCCGCGCAACGTGAGCGGCAGTAAACCACCGATGGTTGTGGCTGTTGTCAGGATTATCGGACGGAATCGTGTTTCTCCTGCTTCTTTAAGCGCCTCAAGTAATCCTTTTCCTTCATCGCGAAGCTTATTCGTATAATCAACCATAATAATTGAATTGTTGACCACGATTCCCACCAGACTGGTAAGTCCCACAAACGCGGTAAAGGAAAACGAATATCTGGTAATAAACAGCGCCAGCACCGAACCGATCACAGCAAGCGGGATCGCGGAAAAAACAACCAGTGGCTGTGTAAACGACCGAAATTGCAAAACCAAAACGCCGAAAATAGAGATGATCGCGATTAGAATTGCTTTTTGCATTCCACCAAAAGATTCCTGCCTACTTTCAAGCTCACCACCAATGTAGTCGCGGTAACCATTGGGCCAGTCATACTTCTTCAATTCAGCGATAATATCCCTGGTCACCAGGTCGACGGAAAATCCACTGATGACGTCAGCAGTTAATGTTACATTTCGCTCCAAATTATGATGATTAATCTGCATCGGTCCGGCTTTAAATTCAATGGAAGCAACTTGTTTAAGTGGAACTATTGCACCAGTCATCGATGCCAGATAAATACGATCAAAATCTTTCAGGGTGGTTTTCGATTCTACAGGTAACCGTACCACAATATTATAATTTTTGCCCTGCGGATCGCGATAAGTGGAAATCGGCATTCCCGCGATACTCATCCGTACAATCCGGTCGATCTCTACCAGCGGAAGTCCGAGCATCGCGGCTTTATCCCGGTTGATATTGATATGCAAATCTGTTTTCGAGGTGCTCAGTGGATTATTGATATTGATTGTTCCGTTTGTCTCCCGAATTATCTGTTCAATGTCCCGGGAAATATCCCTCAGCATATCCAGTTTATCTCCGAGCACTTTTATCGCAATGGGCGCTTCCACTGGCGGTCCCTGTTCCAGTTCCTTGATTTCTATCCGGGCATCCGGATATGTGGAGAATTCATCCCGCAGCTCTGCCACAAATTGGTTCATTTCCTCATGCTCATAACGCTCCAATTGAATAAACAATTGTGCGAAGGTACTATTCTCTCGCTGCTCAATAACATTATAATAAATGCGCGGATTCCCGCGGCCGATATTCGTTGTATAGTGCTCAACCTTATCCTTTTCCCGAATAACGGATTCAACATATAATGCCACTTCATTTGTTTGATCAAAGCTCGTCCCTTTTGGCGCTTCAATATTAATCAAAAACTGTGGTTTTTCTGCCTTTGGGAAAAAGCTGATCCCGATAAATGGAAACAGCGCCAGACTTCCCAATAAGACCAACAGTGCACTGCTGATCACTATTTTTCGATGTGTCAGGGCAAAAGCGAGTGTTTTCCGATAGGGTGATTCAATGATGTATGTTATCAATCTTTGGAACCGATTTTCTTTTTGAATTTTTTCAACTTTTAATAATTTTGTTGATAAATAGGGAGTTAACGTTAGAGCGATGACCAATGACGCCAACAATGTATACACAACAGTCACCGGCATACTGCGAATGAAATCACCGGTAATGTCCCCGATCATCATGATTGGTATGAAAGCGAGAACCGTGGTCACAGTCGCGCTCACAATCGCCCAAGCAATCTGATTCATTCCCTGAATAGCTGCCTCCTTTCCATCGTAGCCTCTTTTCAGAAAACGGGAGATGTTTTCAGTGACAACAATCGCATTATCCACCAAAATTCCCAATGCGATTACCATTCCGGCAATTGTCATTTGTTGAATTCCGTACCCGCTTAAATCCACAAAACCAATCCCGATTAATATTGAAAACGGTATCGCCAGCATAACAATAACGGATGCACGAATACTGAGAAACAGGAAGATCACGACTCCCACCAAAACAATTCCTTGCAGCAAATTAGTGACAAAACTATTTACCCGGTCAGAAACACTCACAGATTGGTCAAACACATATTCCAATTTGATATTTTCAGGCAAAGTTTCCTGAAATTGAGAAATGACAGGTCTGATATCGTCCATGATATGAAAAATATTGGTTCGCTCTTTTTGATTAACTGTCAGAAAAATCGCCTGTTTCCCATCATAGCGAGCATGGTAATTTCGGTCTTCATAATCAAAGTCGATATCTGCCACATCTTTCAGGAACACAATCTTGCTGCCATCGGTGTGCACTATCGTATTTCGAATGTCATCGATTGTTTTATAATTCCCACTGGTGTGAATATTAAACCGTTTCGTTCCGATATCAACATATCCGCCCGGGATATTGACATTTGCATTTTGTATTGCTCGAATCACCTGATTTACGGGGATACGCATTTGAACCAATTTTTCCGGGTAAACGGAAACACGAACTTCCTGTTGTGGAAATGCCCACGTTCTCACTCGTCGTACACCGCTCACTTTTTCCAGCCCTTTTTTCAAATCATCAGATAATTTTTCCAACGTTCGATAATTCGCTGATTCCGAGACGAATGCCAGTTGCAGAATATTCACATCCGCGACACTCCATTTCATCATATCCAAACCAAGAATGTCTTGTGGCAAATCGTTGCGGACGCTGTTTGTTTTTTGAACCACATCAGAATACTTTTCATCAGGATCCGTGCCGATCATAAACTCCGCGTTAATTACCGCCAATCCATCTTCCATTTTAGAATTTATTTGATTTAGGTCTTCCAACTCATTCAGCGCTTCTTCCAGAGGATCAACCACCAACTGCTCCAAATCTGCAGGAGTCGCCCCCGGGTAAATAACGATCACACTGGCGCCTGATTTACTGACAGGCGGGTCTTCTGTGCGCGGCATGTTAACAAATGAAACAATACCAGACAACACGAGTGCAATCATCAATATAATTGTAAATTGATAATTATCTATAGCAAGCTTCGGTATTCGCATAAAATGTTCCTTAAAACACATTAACAATATCAAAGAAAAACAGTCTATTCAATAACTTTAACATGACTTCCGTCTGACAAATAAGAAGCTCCTTTGGTGATGACCTCTGATATCGAATCAAGGCCCTCTGATATTCCCACGGTTCCGTCAAATATTTTTCCGATACCCACAGGAATTTTTTCGACCCGATCACCGACCGGATTCAACGTATAAACAAATCCTTTATTGCTGTCGCCCTCGACCAATGCCTCGATGGGAACCATGGTCATCAATTCTTTGCTGGATGGCATAATTTTCACTCGCACGTTAAATCCGGATTTGAGCGAATACGTTCCCGGATGAATCCGCAATTCGATTTCAAACGTTCCGCTTCGAGGATCAGCAAATTCAGCGATTTCCGAGACGTCTGCAGCAAACTCCCTGTCCGGATAGGCGTCCATTTCCACTGTGGCTGAATCGCCGAGCCGAACGCGCATGATATCACGATCCGTGACACCCACGCGAATAATCCAGTCATTTTCGATTGCGCCAAATAGGAAAACAGGCATTCCCGCCGATATTAGCTCATTTTTCTCTACAAATCGTTTTAAAATTTTTCCTGTTGACGGCGCAATAATTTTAGAATGACGCAAATTAAATCTCGCAACTCTAAGATTGGCTTCAGCAATTTCCACTCCGGTTTTAGCGTCTTGTTTTTGTTCCAATGTCGCCACGCTGTCAGTATATAACTGTTCCACACGTTTTAGGTCACGGACTGCTTTCCGGTACGCGCTTTCAGCCTGATTGACCTTTGCACCGATTTCCGCAGGATTCAGCGCAGCCAGTATCTGCCCTTGTTGTACCAACTGTCCTTCATTTGTCGATAGCATTTCCACAATCCCACCTGTTTTAAAAGATAACTTCATTTCCGCAAGGGCCGATAACGTGCCACTGGTAATAATTGGTAATGAAATTTGCTCCCGCTTGACAGGTGTTGTTTTCACATAAACGGCTGCTTCTTTTTGGTTATCATTTTTCCCGTTTTCGCAACCAGATGTTTGCACCAGGATGGTTATCACAACCAAATATCTGATAATGTATTTCATTTATATCTCCTGTATTCAAAATAATATAGTTACATTTGCCTGAATTTCTCATAAAGCAAATTTTAGCGATCTCAATCATATCAAGATGAAAATCTCGATCTAAAGCGCTGCGGCTCTTTCCAATTCTGCAATTTTGATCTGATAATCAAAACGGGCAATGATGTGTGCTATTTCGGCGTTGGTTAACGTGGTTCTGGCATTTAAATATTCGATATGCGGCGCCATGCCTTGCTTATATTTTTTATTCACAATATTGAAAGACTTCCGGGCGCTGCTCACACGTTTTTCAGTTGATACTAAAACTTTTGCCGCGACTTTTACCTCATCATACGTCTCCTGAACCTGCAATTTAACCTGCTGGCGTAATTCAACAAGTCGAGTTTCCAGTTCTTTTTTCTGAAACACGGCCTGTTGATATTCTGCTTTATCCTGCCCCCCGTTGAATAAATTCCAGTTTAATACCGCGGATGCCATCCAAAAATCATTTTTTTCTGTAAAGTGGTATTTTTCGCCCTGATAGCCGTAATCGAACACGCCAACAATATTCGGAACAAACGATGTTTTTGACAACCGAATTCCATTGTTAGCGGCATAAATCGAATATTCCAGTTGACGAAATTCAGGACGTTGTTCAAGTGCGCGTTGAATTGATTTTTCCTGATCCATTGGAAATTCATAAACAAGTGCATCATCCTCAATCCTGATGATAGTTTCCTGAAGCGGACGATTTAACAAAAAATTGAAATATGCGGCTGCTAACTTTTGATCCTTTTCCGCTTCCACCAGTTTTTGATCCAATTCCGCCAGTTCCGCCTCTGCCCGAAAGACAACATCTTCCGTGGCCTTGCTATTTACAAACAGCGATTGACTGACCCTTAAATTTTCTGCCAGCATTCGCGTTGTTTTATCATATAATTCAACAACATGCACGGCTTTCAGATAATTAAAATACGCTGTTTTGATTTCTGTGATCAACTGCTGTTTAAATGATTCGATTTCCGCTCGTTTTGCGATTTTTATCGATGATTTTAATTTATAATTGTATAACACAGCCGGTTGAAAAACCGGTTGCACCACGCGTATTTTGGTTTCATGTTCTTGTTCTCTTAAAAACGGAATTCTCTCATTCGGGATATTTGTGGGAAACATCGGCTGCCTGCCCACAGAAGTCAGCAATTCATTCAACGTGCCATACACCGGATTCATTAAATCTCCAATGGGAATATCGATCATACGTCCACCGCCAGCGCGGGAATAGCGGGCGTCAATACTCACTGACGGCAAAAACATGCCCCGCGCCTGCTTCAATGATTCCATACTCTGGCCGAGGGCAAATTCCTGCTGTTTCAATGCCAGATTATTTTCCAGCCCCTCATTTACATACTCATCAAGTATTGAACTCTGCCCAAAAACATGTCCGGTAAAAACTAACAGTATAACACAAAATCGTTTAATCATTGTTTGTCTCCGTATTTTCCTGGTTCAGCTTTTTCTCTAAACCATAGCGAATAAAATCAAAGGCATATTGAATCATTTCATCACTTTTTAAATGATATTTTTCTCGTAAAAAATTTCCTTTCAGATGCAGCAACTGAATCAACCCGGACGTGTACCCCCACAGAATATGAGCTGTTTTAACAGGATCTGCTTCCGGTCGGATCGTTCCATCTTTGATGCCAATTTTGATCGCCTCCACTAATATATTTAGTGTGTTGATTCCCTCCATAATACATTCATTTTCGACTGGATTCTCCTCCTGCATCGCTTGTTCCAGGGATTCAAAATAAATGAGCGCGTTAAAATAATCCGGCTGATCCAGATAGAATTGATAATATGCCTCCCCCACTGCTCTTGTTTTATCAATGCCTGTCTCTTCTTTGGCAACCGCTTCTCTGAACATTTTTTTCAGAATACCCAGTCCCCGCAGATGGATGGCCAGATATAATTCCTCTTTACTTTTAAAATAGAGATACAGCGTTCCCTTGCTGAATTCAGCTTCTTCCGCCACATCATCCATTGTCGCTGTTGCCCTGCCTTTTGTAAAAAAGACCCGCTCTGCCGCATCGATGATATCATTCCTGCGTTGCTCTTTTTCACGTTCTCTTCTCTCAACAATTCCCATGATTACAAAAATCACCTCTTTTGATTATAAACTAAATAACAGTTGTTAGAATTTATTCTATTTACTGACTAACAGTCATCACTTAAACGAGCGTCAATTTTAAAAGTTTCAAATGAATTTGATTACTTTTTCCTTGACATTTAGCTTACTTAAAATTATATTAGTTAACTTTAAGAACACTAATTCCCGGAGCATAGAATGAGTTTAGATCAAAAAGTATCTATATTGGATCTCCGAAAAAAGCGGGATTCCGGCGTACCACTAACAATGTTAACGGCTTATGATTATCCGGGCGCTATTTTAGTTGAGGAAGCCGGAGTTGACGTTATCCTTGTCGGCGATTCCTTAGCAATGACCGTACTCGGTCATCCGAACACAGTTTCAGTGACAATGGACGAAATGATCCATCATTGCAAAGCTGTGGCTCGCGGCGCCAAACGCGCGTTCCTAATCGGCGACATGCCGTATCTTTCCTATCATATCAGCATTGAAGAAGCGATACGCAATGCAGGACGCTTTGTGAAAGAGGCGAGTATGGATGCCATCAAACTGGAAGGCGGGCGGGACGTGGCCAAAACAGTGGCGGCAATTCGGACTGCCGGCATACCGGTGATGGGACATATCGGACTGACGCCGCAAACAGCGACAAAGCTGGGCGGGTATAAAGTTCGCGGAAAAACTGCGGATCATGCCAAACAATTGTTGGAAGATGCGCTTAGCCTGGAAGAAGCTGGTTGTTTTGCCATCGTTCTTGAAGCAATGCCGGCTGCTGTGGCGGAACAAATCACCGAAAAATTATCCATTCCCACTATCGGAATCGGCGCCGGCGCCGGGACAGATGGGCAGGTACTAGTCTTTCATGACATTCTGGGACTGTACGATCAGTTCGTTCCTAAATTTGTAAAACAATACGCTAATCTACGACAGCAGATCATCGACGCGATTAAATTATATTCTGAGGAAGTACGCTCCGGACAATTCCCGGATGCGCAACACAGTTTTAAAATCGATAAATCGGAGTTGGAGCAATTTTTAGATTATCTTAAAAAAGAAGAATGAAACCGCTAAACATTACAATATTCGGCACAGGTGCGATGGGAACGCTTATTGCGTCCCGACTTGAATTTCTCAAATCTGCTAATAAAAAACAAATCCCGGAAATTAATGTAAATCTGTTCGGCGCCTGGAAACAGCAAATCGATCAAATCAGAAAAAATGGTTTGACTGTAGCGCATACGGATGGAACGCGTTCTATTCATCATTTGAACATCACGGATAATGCAGATGATTTGCCTGATTCTGACATTGTGCTCGTTCTGGTAAAAAGCTATCAGACCGACCACGTGGCACAACTGATTCCATCCATCCTGTCTGAATCCGGGATTGTGATAACATTGCAAAACGGATTAGGCAACCGTGAAATTCTGTGTCAGACAATTGACGGCTGGCGAGTAGGACAGGGAGTCACCTTGCAGGGCGCAACAGTCGTGGAAGCCGGATTGATCCGGCATACTGCGGAAGACAGCACATATCTGGCAAATATGCCGCATGCTCAGGAAATCATCGAACAGATGGCGCTGATATTCCGGGCTGCCGGCTTAAAAACATATATCGTTGAAAACGCCGAAAGCATGATTTGGGGCAAGCTGGCAATCAATATTGGTATCAATCCGCTAACAGCGTTATTGGAAGTTCAGAATGGGGAGTTAGTGGATGATGTAATATATCGTCGAGTTATTGCATTAGCTGTACGGGAAGTTAAGGCTGTTGCTGTCAAATTGGGGATTTCATTACCCTATAATGATCCTTATGCAGCAACAATTTTTGCCTGTCATGCCAGCGCGACCAACTATTCTTCAATGCTTCAGGATATTTTAAACGGACGCCCCACAGAAATTGACTCTATGTGTGGCGCTCTGCTCAAACTGAGTGAACGCAAAAATGTGCGGCTACCTGTGAACAAATTCCTGCTGGAACACGTTAAAGCAAAAGAACTGGGGGAAAAATTTAACCCGGGTTTGCTTCAACAGTTGGTACAATCCAATTAGCCTTATGGAGTCTGTTTGATGATCGTATATTCTGAAATCGATAAAATTCGCGGGCATCGTCTGGCAGATCCGAATCTCTCATGGGGACTGGTTCCGACAATGGGATTTTTGCATGAAGGGCATTTAAGTCTGATACAACGCGCCCGTCGTGAAAATGATCGCGTTGGGGTTAGCATTTTTGTGAATCCGATCCAATTCAACAATCCACAGGATTTGCAAACATATCCCCGTGATTTGGAAAGCGATCTGAAATATTTAAAAGAAGGACATGTCGATCTTGTCTGGACGCCAACGCCGGGAATAATGTACCCGGATGGATTTCAAACGTATGTGGAAGTGGAACAAATCACACAACGTTTAGAAGGCGAAAAGCGTCCGGGACATTTCCGAGGTGTAACAACTGTCATCGCAAAACTGTTCAATGTGTTCCAGCCGCATCGCGCCTATTTCGGCCAAAAGGACGCACAACAACTGATCGTTATCAAACAGATGGTATGCGATCTCAATTTTAATTTAGACGTTATCGCGTGTGATATTGTAAGAGAAGCCGATGGACTGGCCATGAGTTCGCGAAATAAAAATTTGTCAGCATCAGCGCGCAAACAGGCGGTCTGTCTTTTTTGCGCCTTAAGTTCTGCCAGGCAAGCAGTAAAAAATGGCGAACTGAGAGCAACGGCACTCAGAAAAATAATGACCGACATTGTTAAAACTGCTGATAAAGCACGCATCGAATATATCAGTGTGTCTGATCCGGAATCTCTCCGGGAATTAGACGTAATTAAAAATAAAGCGCTGCTTTCAATGGCGGTTTTTATGGATGACGTTCGATTGATCGATAATATGATTGTTAAAGTTTAAACAGACAGGAAATTATTTATGCGTTGGTTACTTCGCTCTAAAATACATAAAGCTTATGTTACTCAAGCAGATGTGGAATATGTTGGTAGTATTACTATTGATCCCGATCTGTTAGAATTAGTCGGATTATGGCCCGGTGAAAAAGTGCTGGTCGTCAGCAATACGTCCGGCGCCAGGTTGGAAACCTATATTATTGAAGGCGAGCGCAAATCATGCGACATCTGCATGAACGGCGCGGCCGCGCATTTAATTAAAGCCGGCGAAGAAATCATTATTATGGGCTTTGAATTATCTGACAAACCGATTGAACCTAAAATAATTCTTGTGAATCGAAATAATAAATTTGTAAAATTTCTTTAATTATAAAATGCCTCTCTCTGCCACTCATTCGCCCCGCATAAAAGCTTTTCATGATAAAAAAATGTTTTACTTTCATTCCTGGATTGAGTATATTACGAAACGTATATGGAGGAATGAAAAATATGAATCAATTAGAAAATCATTTTAATACGTTCAGAAAAAACATAATTGGTATTGACCAAAAATTTGAAAGTCCGTACGGCGAAAAGCAGATCGTTTATGCAGACTGGGTTGCCAGTGGACGGCTATATGAACCGATCGAAAGAAAAATCAGTGGCTCTTTTGGTCCGTTTGTCGGAAATACACACACGGAAACCAGCATTACCGGTACATCCATGACGCGTGCCTACCATCTGGCGCATGAATTAATTAAAAAACATGTCAATGCAAAACCAGATGATATTATTATTACTGCCGGTTTTGGCATGACCGCTGTGATCAATAAATTTCAGAGGATTCTTGGATTTCGCGTACCAGAGCAATTAGTGGAATGCCTGCACTTACCTGATGATGGTCGACCTGTAGTTTTTATCAGTCACATGGAACATCATTCCAACCAAACGCCCTGGCTGGAAACCATCGCTGATGTGGTTGTTCTTGAACCAGATGAACACGGACTCGTCACACCGGATAATTTATATGGCGAATTGAAAAAATACAAAGATCGGAAAGTAAAAATCGGAAGTTTTACTGCCTGTTCCAATGTGACAGGCATCAGAACACCCTACCATCAATTGGCGGCAATGATGCACGAATTTGACGGCGTATGTTTTGTTGATTTTGCCGCATCTGCTCCTTATGTCGATATTGACATGCATCCCTACGATCCGGAGGAAAGTCTGGATGCTATTTTTTTCTCACCGCATAAATTCCTTGGCGGACCTGGTAGTTCCGGCGTTCTGATCTTCAATTCAAAATTATATCAGCGTCATTCGCCAGACCAGCCTGGCGGCGGGACAGTGGACTGGACTAATCCCTGGGGTAAATTTAAATATGTGGATAATATTGAGGCCAGAGAGGATGGTGGGACCCCTGGTTTTTTGCAGGCAATTCGGACGGCGCTGTGCGTTCAGCTAAAAAACGAAATGAACACTGAAAAAATGTTGTTACGGGAAGAGGAATTGCTCGTTATTGCGTTTCGGGAATTAAAAAAGATACCCGGCCTGAATATCCTTGCCGGACATATTGATGACCGCCTGGGCATCATTTCATTTTATACTGATAATATCCACTATAATTTGATGGTTAAATTGCTAAATGATCGTTTCGGCATACAGGTTCGAGGCGGATGTTCATGTGCTGGTACGTATGGCCATTTTTTGCTTCACATTGATCAACAGCATTCAAAAAAAATTACCGACCAGATAAATGAAGGTGACCTGTCAGCAAAACCAGGTTGGGTACGGTTGTCACTTCATCCCACCCTTGCAAACGATGAACTTTATTATATCATCGAAGCCATTAAACAAATTGTAAAAAATATCGATGCGTGGCAGAAAGATTATACCTATTCTTCGAAAATAAATGAATTTATCCACAAAAACGAAAAGGATGGATTGCAGGATAAAATTCGAAGGTGGTTTGAAATTTAACAAGTTCCTCTTTGAAGGGGGAATCAGGAGTTATTTATTTGTAACTAACTGTAATTTAATAACATCCACTTTGTCCCCCTTCATCTGGAGGAATCTGAAAAAATCAGAAGTTTATCAATTATCCGTTTCTTTTCAATTTTCCGGTTCTTTTCGCATGTTTTTCCGCCATATTAAATATCCATAATCCAATCGGTATCAATAAAATACCAATAAAGATCAGGATAAAAATATCGTTTTTTACATCACTCAAAGAAGCATTTTCCAGCAACGCCCGCCGGATTGAACGAAGCGTGTATGTTCCCGGAGAAACAACCGACAACGGACGAATCCATGCAGGCAGGACAGTCACTTCATAATACACTCCGGAAACCAGCAGTACAAGCGCCTGAAAAATATGCGTTGCCTGGGCGCCTTTTTCCGGTGACAGTAGTGGTAATACAGCCGCAATCAATCCCATTCCCAGAAATGAAAAACTGGAAATAAACACCAACACAATCGACGTAACGACGTTGGCATTTGAAAAATCAATATTAAAAAAGACTGCAACAAATATTAAAATCAAAAAAGACCGCAGAATTGCGTACATCACCGCGAAAAAACACTGACCAATCAAATAGGTCATACGATAAACAGGCGCCATAAAGGTGTACTCAATCGTGCCTTCCCATCGTTCCCACGCAACTGCTTCGGCAACATCATGAAAAAGAACGGACAAAAATCCCCATAACAAGGATCCGATAATCAAATAGAATATTTTTTGCGGATCACCATATCCAATAAATCCGATAGTGACCGTATTAACAACATTGTAAATTAAAAAAACACTTTCCCAGGCAGCGTATCGTTTTACGAGATTAAAATTCCTGCCGACAAATGCCCAGGAAGCTTTGAACTCCCGTACAACTGTATTCATAAAACCTCCGATTGACAATTTATGAGGACGGCAGTTAGACACTGCTGTCCTCTTTCATCAGTAATTATTCCTGGAAATCTTCGGTTATCTTTACGCCTGTTAACTTACAAAATACAGTCTCCAAAGTAACGGCTTTTCCGTTTCCGGAGATTTTTTGTTTCAAATTTTCAGTCGTATCACAGGCGACGAATTTTCCACCATTAATAATTGCAACCCGGTCGCAAATCCGGTCAACCTCGTCCAGGTCATGGGACGTTAGCAGAACAGTTGTATCATGTTCTTTTCGCATTTTCAGAATATAATCCTGCACCTGCCGTTTGGAGACAGGATCGAGTCCGGTGGTCGGCTCATCGAGCAACAACAACACCGGTGATGTAAAAAGAGCACGTGCGATGGCCACTTTCTGCTGCATTCCCCGGGACAGGTTTTCCAGCGACTGATTTATTTTTTCTGCAGGGAACGACATGCTTTCCAGAATTCTAATCGCATCTTTTTTTGCTTTCTTTGGCTCAAGGCCATAGAGTCTTGCTGCATAACTTAAATTTTCCCAGGCAGAAAGTTTTTTAAAGAATGCGGCTTCAACAGAAACCCGGTTAATATGGCGACGAACCTGCATGGACTGCTTAACGACATCCATGTCAAAAATACGCAGTTCGCCACTGTCCGGCAATATCAACGTGGAAAGCATTCGAATCAAGGTTGATTTCCCTGAGCCATTTGGTCCAAGGATACCAAATATTTCGCCCTGTTCAACGCCAAAAGAGACTTCATCTACTGCGCGAATTTCTCTCTTTTGTTTTTTGGCGCTAATGCGGCGCCAAAAATTTACGGGCTTTCCATTAACCCTATTTCCCTTTTCAAAAAATTTTTTTGTTGCAGCACAACTTTCTATGGCTCGCATATCAAACCTCTCGATTTAAATTGTTTGCATTTCTGTGAATTCAAAACAACGAAATTGAAAAATACCAGATTTGTTTCGAAACAAATAATTTCAGCGTCATATTCATAGGTAGTGACGCTTGAGTTGTCGGGATTTTACGGATATTATGTTTCATTGTAAGCCTCCTTATTTTAAGGACAAAAAAAAAGGCCGTGAGAAATCTCACGGCCTTATATGCTTAAATTAATTCTATTCATATTAAGATATTGCGGTGAAGATTCCTCCATTGCGCTTAAACGCACCTCTCCCAACAAAGTATGTGACGTCCATAAGGATCATCTGGGGGATTTTTTTAATAAGAAGATAATTGTACATGAATCGACACCTGTTAGTATTCGAAATTTAATTATTGAATTGGAAACAATATACGAATATAATTTTAATATGTCAAGATTTATTTTAACAAAATTACAAAAAATTCACTAATTGATAATAAACTTGCCATGGGAATAATCACCGCGTTGCCACTGAATTTCCGGTTTGACACGCATAAAACTCATTCCGATATATTTGCGATCTTTTTTAAGTTCCTGCAGATATTCTCTGAATGGCGTATCTACAACTTTTCCCGCTTTGAGCCAGGCATGTCTAAAAACTAACTTTCCATTTTTTTTGATTGCCAACAGCATGTGCGCCGAAAAAATATTTGGTTTATCCTGGATAAGCGCGATAATATCGCCTGAATTAATTTTTTCGATATGATTGGTCAACTTTTTCAATGGGACGTAATCAATCGTAACTTCACGATCTGGCAGCATGACCGGAATATTTTTAATTTCTTTTTCCGAGAAAAACTTACGATGACTAATCGTGCGCGTCAACTGGCGGGTATCTGCCGCGCCTACCAGAGAAGTTACATCGTGCAGACACCATGAATTTGCCGGCAGCCAGTCAGCCATTGTATAATGGTTCCGCGATCCCATTCCGATAATACCGTTTCTGTAGCGAATATGCTGTAATACATTGAACATTTCTTCATAATTATCGGAAAGAGCGAGCGCCAAAACAGTTTCGCACAGAGTCATGCAATTTACTTTTTTAAAATTGAGAAGTGGATTTTGATCGTATAGTCCATGCGCTCCTTCTCCTGTTGCTGTAAAATCATAGGGTCCACCTAAAAATCTTTCGGAATAGTATACCATTCTTTCGTCAAAGCTCATTGTTGTCTGTTTTATTTTTCTAATATCTGCATCAATTGCAGCCACGGACATTTTATAATATCGTTCTTCCTTTGAGAAGTAACTCCATATAATGAAACCAATTAAAACAACAAGTATAGTGAAGATCCACTTTTTTTTTATGCGCCTCATAAAAATTTTTCCGTTGCTATTCAGCATAGAGCTGTTATTCCTGCGGATGCAGGAATCCGCTCAGATATCTGTTTTAACGAAATCATTGTATAAGTCTTTCCATTCCGGATTCATGATGTGGTTGATTTAGTCAGTTATCATAAATTTTGATAACGTTAATATTGTACTTACGCATTGGGAATTCTTGAAAAACAGGCTTTTTCAACAACATCATTCATGTCTCGAATGACATTTTCCTTATATTCCGGCTTCCGTTTTTTTC
>CAZCJL010000079.1:0-30998 GCA_964498785.1 uncultured Cytophagia bacterium
TTGCCTTGGCATAGATTAAATGATTCGGCTACCATTAATTATTGAGTGGATACCAAAAAAATGCCAGTCTGTTCCGATTAAGAAAGTTGAGATTTCCGAAGTTTTTAAAAACTTCGGAAATCTGGTTAAGCGACAGTTAATAATGAATAACCCTTCTAAAATATTTATCTGCCACAAATCCACACAGATTGAACACTGGATTATTCGAAAAATTAAGTAACTTTTTGTCAATCAGTAGCTAAAGTTAATTTCGATTTTTGATCGAATTCCCGTCTACCGCAAACCCCAGTCAATTAATCCCGTATCGTTGTTGTGTCGAAATCTGCATGAAAGAGGGACGGATCATGTACATAATCCCGTAACGCCTGTGTCGTCGCGGGGGAGGTGCGCTGCAACAGTGTTGTCAACGATGTCATTTTTTCATCAGAGACGCTGGTTTTGGCCACAACTTTGATGGTGACACGGGTGCTGTCGTATCGGTGCAGATGGTTGCTGTCGAACATGAAGTCCGCCATAGCCGGGTTGGGATCGAGGAAGGCGACATCAGGATAGCCGTGTCGTGCAAATGCGTCAATAAAAAGCGGGGTTACATAGCCATAATGGGTGCAATTGAAACTGGCGAAAATCGGCGCATTTTTATTCTCTAATTTATTAACAGCTTCGGCAACATATTTTTCCAGATATTCCCGTGTTTCATCGCTCTCAAATCCCCGCTCAATGGCGCCTGCCAGCTTGTGACATGCCTGTCCCACGATCTGGTCGGCCTGATAGCCGCGGGCTGTGAGCCGTTTCTTGTGGGCATTGGAGCCGATGGTTGTTTTCGTTCCGAACAGAATTGCGGTTGCATCGGGATGTTCGTCGAAATGTTCGGCGATCACATCAACGCCTGTTCCCACGATACCCAGTACCGGAAACGGGGCGTGTTTTTTAAACCGTGTGTTTTCGTATACCACGGAAAGCGTATTACACGCGATGAGCAGTAAATCGGGATCGTATTTTTCATACATCGCGTTCAGAGCCGCATCAAAAATTTTGGCTTTCTGCTTTTCCTGTTTCAAACTGTTATAACCGCTTTTATTATGAAAAAGCGAATTAAAGAACACAACCCGGACGTTTTGAAAAACACCACTGTGCGGCAATCGTTCCGCGACATCTGCCGCGACAGACAGCCCGCCAAATCCGGAATCTGTCACCAGAATAGTAACGTTTTTTTTTATGAAAAATTCCTGGATTTGTTTTTCAATGTCCGGTTCGGCGGCGCAGGCAAACAGCAGGATCAATAAAAAGATGATATAATTTTTAATGTATTTCATGGGAGAGCCTTTCTTTTTTTATTTTATCGTATTACTAATGAAGTCTTGTAATTTTTATGCAAGATTTTTGATACCCTTTCAAAGGTTTCAAACCTTTGAAAGGGTGTTTCCGCATTGCGGCTTACCGCGCCAGGGATATCTTAAATATATATTAGTACCTGACAGGTTTAATTTTGTGCTTTTTGGGCAGAAAAATTATCTGATCAATTTTATGAGTTTTTAATTTTTCATTTTTAATTGCAGCTTGTCTGCGTTAAGTATAGTCTTTCAATTAAAGTCATTGATCAGCACTGATTGAACTCTGATTTTTTTTGAAAATAAAAATTCCGTGTTTAGCAATATCAATACACTGCCAACAAGGTAACAAAAATAAAAATAAGGTTCAAGGAAATATTCCAGAAATAGCTGAGAACTGATATTGTCGAAAATACCCTTGCGAAGGTTTGAAGCTCAACAGCACATAGACAAGTAATTAAAACAATTTCAGAAACAGATGATTTCCATTTGAAAACCTTCGCAAGGTTAGTAAATGGATAGCCTTCAATGTGATATTATAATTGAATTATTCATTACACAGGATATTCTCAGGAAGATGAATGTGTTAATAAAGTGAATCACCCTGATATTGGTTTCAGAGCGATTCACTTGTCAGTGTTCGTTCACGAGATAAAAGAGCATTTATTATCAAAAATGTAAACCAAAGGTCAGATAATTGACATAGTCCAGTTCTCCGTAAGACGCCATGGCATAATCGAAAGAAAAGGCAGTATTCCGTAATTCAAAATTCATTCCCAGTCCGAATGTCAGTTGTGCCAGATCTTCATTGACGATATATCCGCCGCGTGCGGAGAACATACCGTACAATTGATATTCCATGCCGATGCGCATATTTTCCGCGGCATCGTTGGGATGGTTTGCATCGATAGCCAGCATCAATTGGTGATTTGACAATTGGAAAAAGTAATCTTCATTTGTTCCCATAACTTCTATGGCAATACCCACTCTGAAATTCACCGGCAGGGGCCAGGGTTCTGTATGAAGCCGGACATCGACGTCATCGTTGCGGGAATTGGCCGGATTGGGATCATACGCGCGAATTAAATCGCGCCCGCTTAATTTCAGGTCACCGCCAAAATTAGTAAAGCTCATTCCGATATGAATTCCCTTAAAACCGGTGTCCAGATTTGAGCCAACGTCAAGTGCGACAGCGGATGCGGTTTCATTATAAATTTTTTGATGAATATATTTTCCTGTAAATCCGATGGAAAAGCGATCTGTTATTTTTCGGGCATAGGAGATTCCCACGGCAACATCCCGGGCGTCCCAAAAAAGTCCTGTTCCTTTGGGCTGGTCAATAGTTGTAATTTCCTCTTCGTCCATCGTGACGAGTGTTGCGCTAAAACCCAGCGCAGAGGAACCTCCCACAGGTATTACGAGCCCGGTGAATTGATGTGTGATATCAGCAAACCACCGGGTATGCGTCCCGATCCAGGAGATTTGATCGACCTCTGAGATACCGGCCGGGTTCCAGTACAGATTGGTAACGTCGTTCGTCATTGCGACGAACGCGCCGCCCAATGCCTGAGCGCGTGCGCCGACGCCGATTTTCAAAAACTGAGCTGCCGCGGTCCCTGCTTTGGTTGTCTCCTCTGCTGCATGTAACGGAATCATAGTGCAAAAGAGGATGAAAATGGTTACAATTCTGGTAAATTTCATTTTATACTCCACATTTTCCTGATTATTTTATCAAAGCAAATTTACCGATCTTCTTCGCATCGCCTGCTGTGACAACGTACACGTAAACACCGAATGCGAGATCTTCGCCGTAATCGCTGGTCAGGTCCCATGCTTCGTCTCCGGTTCCGTTGGTATGCCTGATTTCTTTGACCTTAATTCCGGCAAGCGAATAAACGGAAATACTACATTCCGGCGGCAGGTACATAAATCGGATGGATCGGACGTTAGTCCGTAATTCCCACTCTGCACTGACAATATACGGATTTGGCACTACCCGTATTTCTTCGAGATCATTATCGGTTATTTTATCTTTTTTTTCACCAACGTCAAATTGAATCGTATAGACATCTGTTTCTAATGGTGGACTGTATGAGGTAATGATCAGTTTTTCTCCTGTCTCCGGAAGCGGCGAGTCACTACCTGCGCCCCAGAAAGTAATGATGTACGGAAAGTCATCCGGGTGATTTGCCTGCAGGATGTCGCCGACTTCAGGATCCATATAAGGCGAGCTGACAATGTAAATTGCTTCGCCATATTGAAAGAGGCTATCCGCTGTTACTTCCTTTACCTGGCAATTCACCTGATAATTTCGATTTTCGGAAATGTCCCATATTTCAAACGGGACACGAACGTACGCGGGAGAGGACGCCGGTTTCCCCAACTTATAAGCCAGCGAGCCATTGTCAATGAATCTTATTTCATAGTCACTGGTTTTGGCATCTACAGACGCTTTTTTACCGGGTGTTTCGGCAAAGGTTGTTAACCAGCGACCGGTCGCGCTTAGTTTGGTGCTATCCCATTGTGTCGAGCCCCAGACGTCTTTCCCTGAACCATCGGTCACACTCATAGGACCGCCTGCTGTCAAGTCAGCAAAATAACCGGCAGTAAATCCTTCTGTCGGGATCAGGTCGCGTTCATTAACAGCATAGGTCGCCAGCACAGCGCCGGTGGATTTCCAGACCTGATAACTATCAGCAGGAGACCCGGTAAATCGCAGTTCATAAGAAACATCTCCGGCAACCAAATTATCGGAATCGATGATATCGATAACCGGTTGATATTTCGCTTTCCCTGTTGTATGTTCCACATTATATGTCGTCTGATCATGCGCTGCAACCGGTGATTTTGGCGTCACTGTCACAAAATTCTTCTCAGCGACGCTTGTTCCCTTGCTGGATTCCAGTGATTGCAACGGCGGATCGCCGGTGACCGGATTAGCTGCCACCCCGCGGTCATACGCCGTGATTGTGTAGGAATATCGTTTCCCGTTATTCACAGTGGAATCTACAAAAACATGGCGCAAACCGGTTTCGTCATCTCCGAGATAGAGCGAATTATTCACGGAGTCTACCCCGCTCACGCTATTGCCGGCAATATCGAATTGAGCGATGGGAACATATCCCACCACATCGCCGAATGCGTCTGTGATTTCCTGGCCCCAGGTAACGCCTTCGTCTTCACTGCGATAAATTTTGTAGCCTTCGAAATCGATTTTCGCGCTGATGGGATCCGGTACATGTTCGGAAAAGTCATCCCAATACAGAGTGACTTTGGCATCACCCGGAACAGCAGTCAGTGTCGGCGGCGGCGGCGCTTTGGGACCGGCGAAATTATTGTCAAACATTTTCACTGCATATTTGGCATTTTTCATAAAATCGGCATCTGTTACACCACAAATTACAGCAATTGTGTATTTCACGGTTTCGCCGGGTTCCAGGTTAAAAGGGCCGGATGCAGCGATATAAACCAGATCAAGTTTTGTATCGATCAAAGTAACATCATCGATTTTTTCATTGCTGCCATGAAAATATTGCGCGGCGTTGGCAACGATGTCAGGATCAGTCTTCTGACTGGTAATAATAGGCCATAATTCATTATCATCACTGGGGCCGGAATCGGTGAAGTAATGGAAGTCTGTAATCCCGACATTTTTCGGTGTTTCCAGAGTTACGACGCCATAAGAAAAATCTTCGGTGATTCCCTTGCTATTTGGAATGGTAGCGCCGCCGATATCGCCGTCAAAATCCCGTTGAATAATGGCATCCGGGATTGCCGGATCATTAAACAACGGATCGGGCAGGAGGAGTGTTTCCTGGCCGTAATCGCTACAGTCCGGGTCGTGATAGTGCCCGAACCACGCATTTTCGATGGTTTCATTACTGGTGTTGTGAATGTAAAATTCATAGAACTGAATATCTTCTGCCAGTGGATTTCCGTAGCAATATGTCATCTGTTCGATTTCAAGTCCTAAAACATCACCCTGCTGGTTATTGTCATCCGTGAACACACAGTACACGTCGCGATCAGAGGCAAACTCACCGGGGATCTCATTTCCGAGCGAATCCCGTTTAAAATAACCGGGCCAGAATGGTTCGCTGCTGTCATTCAGGGGCCAGGTTGCCGGGATATCGCTGTGTGCCAGATAGGGTGTGCCATCGAACCAGGTGACCATATCGTGGTCTCCGTTGCCGTCGTAATGCGTGTTTCCGAGAGAACCATCTTTGGCGATCCAGTCTTCGTTGTTATTGGCGGTATAGCCGTCAATAACATTACCGTTATCACCATTTTTGGAATTCTTTTCGATGGCAAAGATCAAGGCCAAATCATCGACCAGACCGGTATATTTCTTTCGCGGGTAGCGAAAGTTGAAAAAGTCATCACTGGGAGCGTTCCCCGGATCAGCCAGCCGTCCGTCTGTGATCTGCCCGAAATTCATGGTCAAATTCTGCAACTGCCCTTTTGTCATCACACCGACAGCTTCATCCACGCGGCCGGTTGATTTAAATAACGGGCGGGGATCGCTGTCTGTATCATTCACAGGTGGTGCAAAGGCAAACAGCGCTGGCAGCGTTATCAGTAACATGAAACTTATCTTTTTGAATTTAAATGTCATCATGTTCTTACCACTAAATTATTTTAAAAGTATTCTTATATTTACAGGTACAAATAATATCCCAGTCGGATTTCACGACGGGGGCCGACATTTCCCGGATTCGCCTGCCGATCTTTAGTATTATTCGTCGTTGGCCCGCCATCCCATGGTTCACCGGTGTCGGACCAGATATAACGGGGATTAATACTGTCAAACAGATTTTCAATTTTCAGATAAACAACATGATCCAGGCCGCGGGCATTGAACCGTTTGTCCAAACGTAAGTCCAGTGTATTCGTAGCACCGATCCGCTCGGAGTTGGGTTCAATTTCAAACGTTGCCACATATCGGTTTTGCGGTGTATATGGTAATCCGCTTGCGATATTAAACAGCAGGTTTAAACCGGTTCGCGCAAGTGGCTTAAATCCGGATACTTCAGGGCCAAAATTGCGCGGAAAACGGAAGTCCACATTTACGGATAGATTATGTGTCCGGTCAAAATCGAGGTAAATTTCCCGTTTTGGTTTTAAATGTGCATCTTCTTCGCGATAATAATATCCGCTAAACGGATCGTTACCGCTTCCTTTGGCGACCATAAAGGTGTAATTCAATGTACCGGAAATAAAATGACTGTAGCGCTTTGTCAGCGTCAGGTCAAATCCCTTTACACGACCGTAATCCTGATTAATAAAAATTGTGTAGTCATACGGCGCACGGGCGTAATATTGGGTTGCCACCAGATTTCGCATATCTCTGTAAAACCCGGTGATGTCCAGCGCAATATCCTCTGTGACCTTATACTTTCCGCCAACTTCAAAGGCAATTGTTTTCTGTGGTTTCAAGCCTGGATTTCCCAGTATCGGATCCGACTCCTGAAGGTTTGGCAAATATGTATCATTGCGAAATAAAACAGAGTAGCTGGCATTTTGGAAAAAGTGTCCGTACGCGAAATGAAATACAAGCCGGTCCGTAATGGGATGTGCAAGGCCAATACGAGGACTGATTTGTATCCGTTTCGGAACTTCGACCTGTGGCTGAAAATGGAATTCATTATTTTCATCCACATATTGAATATTGCCCGGGTCTTGCCAATAGGTGTCATTATTATGAACATAATCCACCCGCAGTCCCAGGTTCAGGATCATAAAATCGTATTCCATTTTATCCTGAATATACAATGCACCTTCAAACGGATCACGGTCATAATATTCGATCCGGTGATAAAATGCAGCTTTCCATGGCCGCTGAATTCGGTGCCGAAATATATTATTTTGCTTCAGGTCAAATCCGAATTTTAACTGATGGTTTGTATGTACCTGACTCGTGAAATCGAATTTTGCATTCAATGTTCGGGTATTGTAACGGTACCAGTCACGGTCATCTCCGTACCAAAAATCCCCTTCTCTTCCGAATACAAACGCTCGTTTGATGTAATCAGAATCGATAAACGCGCCAGTTTCCGCATTATAAATCACGGTACGATCTTCGATAGCCCGGCGACGATTTCGATAAAAATAGGAAAGATTGAGGTCATAGAAAGTTGATTTACTCAACGCATGGGTGATTGAAAATTGCGCCCGATCTGTAAAGGTGCGAATCGTCGGCTGATCACCCATATTCATGGAATCATAGTATTGATAATATTTATATCTGTGTTCGTAATACTGTCCATATTCCCATGTATGTTGATAACTCAGCATTGCTTTCAATTGCGGGGAAAATCGATAGGTAAATTTATTGAAAAACTGCCGCTCCATTTGAAAGCCCCAGGGCAGGTAGCTATCCTCATTGCGATAAACTCCGGATGTGAAGAAATAGAGATTAGGAATAAACGGCACCTTACCGCTCATGGATGCATTAAAGCGGCCAAGAATTTTAACCGGAATTTTGTCTTTATATTCTGAATCCGACACACCAATGTGATTGTAAGCAGAGTTGCCGTTGGAATCCACCACTGCGTCTTTAAATTCCAGCTTTGTCTCTTCGCGCATATTTTGCACCAGATGCGAATCCAGAATCCAGTTCTGTTGATGATATGGCGATTGATTCATCATCGGTGATTCGTATTGAACTCGAAAATTAAATTTATTGGAGCCATCTTTTGTGGTCACATTTACCACGCCGCTCATCGCGTCGCCGTATTCGGCATTGAATCCACCGGTTAGCACGCTCATTTCCTGGATGCTGTTCACATCCAGTTCTCCTCCGAAGCCGCCAGATAAAATATTTTTAACGAGCACACCATCGATGAAATAGGCGATTTCGCCGGAACGACCACCGCGGACGTGAATTCCGCCATCAGCGCCTTCTATAACGCCAGCCTGTGTTTTGAGAACATCGGTAATTGTAGACACCGGCATTTGTTCGGCAATGGTTTTACCGTCAATTACCGACATTTTGGCTGTAATGTCTTTTTGGATCAGCGGTTGCTCGGCAACGATGGTTACCACCTCTCCTTCGAGAATAGTCAGCTCCATCTCAAAATTCACTTCAGTTGTTAAATCCGATGAGACGCGAACTTCGCTGACTTCTACCTGTTTGTATCCCATCATGGAGGCAACCACGGTATATGATCCCGGCGGTACATTTGTCATGAAGTATCTGCCGGAGAGATCACTGGCAGAACCCATTGTCGTACCTTTAATAATGATATTTGCACCAGGCAGCGGATCCTGCGTTTGCTTGTCGATAACGATACCTGCAATTTTCCCGGTCACAGCGCCAAAACAGGCAACTGCTGATATTAACATAAATGCTGAAATAAAAAACGACAGGAAAGTTTGTATCTTCATTTTTTGAAAGGCCCTTTCCCATTAATGAACAATTACAAGGGGTAGCAAAACTTATATGCTACCCCTGTTTGAAATTAGCTTATCGTAAAAATACCATACGTTTTGTTGCAGAAAAATCGTTTGTGTTAATTTGATAAAAATAGACGCCGCTTGTCACCATATTATTCTGTTCATCCGTACCATCCCAGGAAACCTTATGCGTATTCGCATTCATCGTGCGATTGACCAGTGTTTTCACCTTTTGTCCCAGCGTGTTGTAAACAGTTAATTCCACTTTAGCAGTTTTCGCAAGGGTGAATGAAATTTCAGTACCTGGATTGAACGGATTGGGATAATTCTGCGCCAGAGAATAACTCAATGGTTGTGCCGGTTGTGCATTTTCAACGCCAGTGGTAACCAGTGGGATTCGGTAGTACCATAAATCCCAGCCGCCTTCGGAATCAGCGTTGAATTGCGCCCACATAACATCGGCGCCGCCTTCGAATACATCTTCGATTGGACCAACCACTCTTTTCGCAATGCTGGCGCGTTCAGTGGAGTGCCCGCCACCATCTTCAACTTCGCAATTGCTCATTTGCACGGGAGTCGACCAGGTTTGTCCGCCATCGGCAGAGACTGAATAGAAAACATTGTCCACGCTTCCGGCTTCGGTATCGCTGGTTTCTTCCTGCCACACTACGTACATGTTATCTTTTTCGTCAATTGACATACAGGGGCGATCGACACTCATTGTATCAGCAGACGCGTCAATTCGTGTCGTGCTGGTAATTTGGCCATCTGTTAATACACCATGTACTATATGAGTTCCCTCAGAAACATAAACGACATGAGCATTCATCTCAGAATCTGTTTCCATTGTCGGATGCTGGCAGCCTAGTGTATCGCCATCAACGACCATAGGAGTGACAGGCACAGGATCGGACCAGGATGTTCCGTCGAAGGTGCTCATCATGATTTCATCGAGCGGATAGCTGTCATTTTCAGTCTTATTTTCCGGATCGGGCTCATCATACCAGGCACAGAGCATTTGACCATCAGCAGTGTGTGTCAGGCAGGGTTCAATAAAGTTACCGCTCAATTTTGTTTTTTCCGGTTGAATCATCTGAAAATCCCAGGTCACACCATCGTCTTTGCTCCAGCAGATTACCGGATTCTGGGGACCCCATTTGGTGCCGTACACGGTATAGGCGATAAAAATATCACCATTGGGCGCCAATGCTATGGAACCGTAGCCACAGTTACTGGTATCGTCTTCAACCAGAACCGGCTCAGTCCAGGCAGCACCATCCCATTTTGCAAATTTGTAGTTACGGCGGGATACATCAGAACTTTCCTGCTCTTTCCATGAAGCATAAATATTTCCATTTCCATCAGCGACCAGGCCGACAGTCGCAGAATTACCACCCGGAGAATTTGTCAATTGAACCGGATCATTCCATGCTTCAAATACAGGATCAAAGATTGAATAATGTACTTCCTTGCTCGGAGATCCATTGGGCTCCCAGCCAACCATTAATGTCCCGTCGCTCGTGCGGGCAATTTTACGAGCGTTGGGATAACGGGTCGCGTTGTAATAATCTGTATTCAGAATCACAGAAGGTGATTCCTGAGCAATGACGCTCCAGGCGACCATTAACAGAATAAATAAAGTGACAAACTGTAACAATGACTTGTACATTTTTGTCCTCCTTTTGTTAATTGTAGTTCACGGGTTTTATCAAAAGTTATTAATTTGTACGGATATTTTTAAGTTGTATTTATAAAGCACTTTTAAACAAATTCTTTACTTTCGATATTGCCCATTATTTAAAATTAAAAGTGAATTAACAGAACGAAGCACGACATACTTGTCAACTCTTCTTCTTTAAAAAAATATTAATACCCGATAGCAACGCCATCACGTCGGGAATCAGCGCCGCCGTACATTATGCCGGTGGAATAGTCAATCATAATTCCCTGAGCGCCGCCAAAATAATTATCATAATCTTCATGGAATTCGACTTTATGTCCCATTTGCTCAAGCTGAGACGCCACGCTTTTCGGAATGCGGCCTTCCAGTTTCAGCATTTTTTTAAAACAGTGAATCCGCGGGGTTTCGATTGCCGCGTCAACTGGCATTTCAAAATCAACAATATTGACAATAATTTGCGCCAGGGCGCTGATTATTCGCGACCCCCCCGGCGTTCCGATGGTTAAAAATGGTTTGCCGTTTTTCAAAATTATGGTCGGAGCGATACTACTCACCGGTCGCTTATTCGGTTCAATGGAATTTGGCTTGTCCGGAACTGACACAAAATCTCCGAGATGATTATTTAATAAAATTCCGGTTCCTTGCACCGTGATGCCACAACCGAACCACAAATTAATACTTTGTGTTAATGCGATTATGTTACGGTCATTATCTACGACAGACAGATGGGTGGTGCTTGATGATTCCCGGTCCAGAAGTACAACTGACTTGTAGTCATTAGATGCTTTATTTTGATCAATTCGTTTTCGTAATTGAGCGGCGTATTGTTTATCTGTCAATTGGGCCACCGGTACTTTGTAAAAAGCCGGGTCCGCCATGTTTGAACTTTTATCTGCAAAGATCATTTTCATGGATTCCGCCAATAAGTGAATATATGGTGCGGAATTATGTTCCATTTTGGCTAAATCGTAACCTTCCAAAATATTTAGCAGTTCAATTAAATGGGTGCCTCCGCCCGAAGGTGGCGCTGAAGAGTAAATTTCAAAGTCACGATATTTGCCATAAACAGGTGTTTTAATTACGGCCTTGTAATTTTTCAAATCATTAAGCGTAAGGATACCATCTGCCTTTTGAATCTGGTCGATAATTGCGTGAGCAATTTTTCCCTGATAAAACACACGACTCCCGCCATCCGCAATCTTTTGAAAGCTGCCGGCTAAATCAGGATTCTTGATGAGTGCACCTTGCTCCAACGGCAATCCGTCATGCAGATAAATTTTTGCAGTACCGGGATTATTAAAAATGAGGTCATAATTTTGCAAAATCAACCCGGCAAATTTTTCAGAAACCACAAATCCTTCATTAGCCAGTCGAATGGCAGGTTGTAACACGTCACGAAGTTTCATTGTGCCGTATTTTTCCAGAGCCAAATTTAATCCGGCAAGGACTCCTGGCACCCCGATCGATTTTGCGCCTCGTCGGGTAAAAGCGTCAAAACTTTCATCGGACTGGTAATAGAGTTCAGGGGAAGCCTTCTCAGGGGCACACTCGCGGTAGTCAATAGTAACGGCATTTTTCGACTCTACCATTTTAATGACCATAAATCCACCGCCGCCAAGACCGGATGCATTTGGTTCGACAACTGCCAGTGCGAAGGCTGTTGCCACGGCAGCGTCGATCGCGTTGCCTCCCTTTTTTAGAATTTCTACACCTGCACTCGATGCCAGCGGATGAGCGCTCGCAACCATTCCGTTTTCAGTCCCGATTTCCTGAGAAAATAACGCTCGTTGTGCATACGCTGAATAAACGACAGCAAAAGATAAGATGAATACGAATACCAGTGAGAATTTAAGTTGATTTTTAAAAAGTGAAATCATATAGTATTTCTTTCGTTTTCAGAAAAATAAATCGTTTGTTTAAAAATATGCTTCAATGCCTGATGTGATCAATTGGTCATACGTGGGTAAATTGGACAACTCCACAGCCTGCTCATCATGATAGCGAGAAAAGACGTCCATGATTTTGATGATGGCCGCGAGATGCCTTCCAACCCGCACTTCCATAGAAATGCCAGTGCTGTCATACGGAAGCTGCAACACCCCCAGTTCAGCAGCTTTCAAATACATTTTATCTTTACCTGTGATTATCAAATTATCATCTGTCAGGCCACGCAATCGGCCTTGCATCGGATTGGCAGTTTCCAGTAAAATCGGATACGATTCTGTATAATCCGCCCATTCGCGATGACTTAAGCCATGAAAGTTATATGGTGACGGCTCCAGTGAATAATGCAAATTTTCAAATTGCAATTCCATTGTGGCTTCAGAGGCGATTTCCTGGCTTTTCCCCGCGGCAACAATGGCGTTCACCACCGGATATTCGGGGGCAGCTTCGTGCAAATCAAAAGCAACATTAATTTTTTCCGAATTGATTAAATTGACAATTGCGTATGCGACCATTTCAGTGAGGTTACCGTCTTTTTTCCCGGGATATGCCCGATTTAAGTTTCGCGTTTCATTACCTGCCAATTTTTGACCCGAGGGATGATGGAGGTAAATTTCCGGGTCCGGCCACTGGTCAATGGTATTGGTAATACGGGACCCATAGCGGAAGCTGCGTTGTCGTTTTTTACCATTAATAATAAAATGTTGCGGGTGCCCTTCTTGTGGATCGTTATGTGTAAACGCGCTTTTATTTGCTCGTGGTAAGATATAAAGCGTTCCTTTTTGAACCTGTACATTTTCCAGGATCAGATAGGTCGTAATATATCCCGAAGCCTCATTGGGATGGGTTCCGCCTAAAATTAACAACTTGCCACCTGGTTCACTTCCTTCAAAACGATATACTTTCGCGTTAGCGCTGGTTCCCTGCAGGTTCGGGTTGAACTGACTGAGTGACATCGTCGCAGTGAGCGCCGATGACGGATAGAGCGGTTCATCCTGATGCATTTTTAAAAACGATCGGGCGCTGATGACAGCGATGACGCCGGCAACAATGAGAGAAACGATAGCGATAATTTTATTAGATTGATTCATAGTTTATTGTCACTTAATCTGGTTTAAGCTAAAAAATCCTGTCCGCTCTTCAACGCTGGGAAACCGGAAAATCTCCCGATGCCAAAAAGACGGCGCACCTTCGGTTTGAACGAGGACGGTTTCGCCAACAGCGAAACCAGGGGGCTGTTTACTTATTTAATCATCAAAAACCGAAGAATAAACGGAATTAGTGTCAATGCTGCTGTTAATTGTAACGTTTTCTTTTGTTCTTTGAATACATCATAAAATAACAATGCGATCATAAACAGAACGATCAACCGATAAATCCATGTTAATATCATACATCACCAATTATATTATTTTTGCGAGATAATTTGCCATCAAAATCATACCGATCCCCCAGATTGCTGTTGCAAGGGCAGGTAACAGAGCGACTTTCAGGACTTTAAAATAATTGTCTTCTTTTACAACCTGGGCTGCAAAAAGTCCGGCAAGGGCAGTTGGCGGCATTAAATCGCCGAGACCGGAAATGAGTGACAACGCCGAACCGACAATGATCTCATTTTTGCCGAGGAATGCCAGCAAAAACGGAACACCTAATACAGATGCAGAACCATAAGCAGACACTGCTCCGAATAATGGGATCATCACGGCAATACTTAAATAGCGCCAGAAAGAAGGCAGGCCCAAACTGAAAATCACCAATAATCCACGCACGCCGGTGAGCGTCATTATTTGAATGAACATCCCGATGCCAATAAGAATGCCGATCACCGGCAGCGTTTCCTGAATCGCTTTATGAGATACTTTCCAGAAATTCATTTTCCGCCCACTGAAAACCCCGATAATGCTGCCGATCATAAAAATCAACGGCACTCCCAGATTGGGAAAAATCGCGGGAAACAGGCGGACACCCATCATTAAAACAACAACAATTATCAACGGACTGTACAAACGCCATTTATATTGATGGAAATAATCCTTTTCCAATTTTGGTGTAATTTTTTCGATATCAATGTTTCGGATAAAACGATACCCGAGCGCCATATTCACGCTGATTGCCAGTGGAAAGGTGGCAAAAATAAGCGGCAGTTCGAAACCAACGTAAGGCATATCCACGCCACCGCCGATGATCATCGCGGGCACGTTAATTGGTGGCGCTGCCATCCCGTAAATAGCAGTCATCGCAATTATTGCAGCCACGGTGACTCTGGGAATACCTAATAGCATTAGCGCAGGAGCAACAATAGCTCCGGTGGTTAAAACTGTTGCCGTCGACAGTCCGGTAATCATACCGGGAAACATAATGAACAGGGTGATAAACAGAAGGAGCCAAAACGGGCGGCTGTGCATTTTTACGATGATAAAGCGGCTGATACTCCCCAACGCGCCGGAGTCCTGCAGTACCTGCATAAAAATCATTGCAGTGGCTATTATCAAAATCGGATCAAAGTAGAGAAAGGTCCCTTCAACAAAATGACGTAGCGGAAAACCCTGTCCTGCGACCAGTGCGCCTGCTACAGAGGAAATGATCAGCGAAATTCCGATGGGCAGCTTGAATATCATGGCGCATACGATAAAACCAACCAGCATAACAAGGAAAATGACTGTTTCAGCTATCAAAAATAACGTCTCCTTTTCAGGTTTTATTTTCAATTATAACTGATTTTGAGGCGATAAACAGTAGAAAAGTGTAGGTCTTTATATCTCAACAAATTTAAAATTACAAAGATAATGCCAGAAAAATACAACGTGAATAGGTCAAAAAGAAGTGATTTTTTGCAGGTGACTATGAAATAATGTGAAGCAAAATTCACAGACATGAAAAAAGTGTGAAAGTGATTTCACGCTATTCCGGGATTATTGATTTTCTTTTAGGCCATAACGTTTAATTTTTTTGCTCAATCCTTCTCTGGATTCTCCCACTTTTTGGGCGACCTTACTGATATTACCATTATAAATGGTGAGGTAATGTTTCAGAAATTCGACTTCAAATTCCTCCAGTAACCGGCGTCGGGCGTCCTTTAACGGTAAATTCATTAATGATTGAAATAAGTCTTTTTTCCCGGCACGATCCATAGAGTGATCAAAATACAGGTCATCTTCCCGAACCGTATCTTCCGGGCATATAATATACAGTCGCTCCATCAAATTACGCAACTGGCGTACATTTCCGGGCCAGTTGTATTCCATCATTTTTGTGAGAATATTTTCTGTAAAATGCAGAGCGCGCCCTTTTTGCGCTTCCAGTTTTGCCTGAAAAAAGTCGATCAATACCGGAATATCTTCTTTGTGTTCCCGCAGCGGTGGCAGTTGAATACGCACCACATTCAGCCGGTAATATAAATCCTGGCGAAACGACTTGCTTTTCACCATATCTTCCAGATTCTGATTCGTTGCTGCAATAATGCGGACGTCCGAATGCAATGATTTTGTGCCGCCAACACGAGAAAAGGTTTTCTCCTGTAAAAAACGCAGTAATTTAACCTGTAGCTCCAGCGGAAAATCACCGATTTCATCGAGGAAAACCGTGCCGCCATCTGCCAGTTCAAACATACCAATGTGCTTTTGATGGGCGTTTGTAAACGCGCCTTTTTCATGACCGAACAACTGGCTCTCCAACAGCGTGGGCGGCATATTAGCGACATCAACAATGATGAATTTTTTTTGGTTTCGGCGGGGACTGTTCAGATGGACAGATCGGGCAATCAATTCTTTTCCGGTACCGCTCTCGCCGGTTATCAGTACTGTTGAATCATTATCCTGTCCCACACGAGAAACAAGATTTAATACTGATTTCATGGCATTGCTGTTACCAATAATCTGATCTGTACGTAACCAATTGAATTTTTGTTTCAGGTCTTTAACCTGCTCTTTAAGTCGTAAGTTGGCCAGATTAAGGCGACGCGTTTCCAGCGCCCGGTTTACTTTGAAAATAATTTCATCCTTTGAAAAATCCTTTGTTAAAAAATCTTCTGCCCCGGCTTTCATTGCCTTCACTGCACTGTCTACTGTACCGTACGCTGTAATCACCAGCGTTGGCGTGAGCGGGTATTGGGTACGGATGGTTTCAATTAATTTTATGCCCTGTTTTTCCTCGGGCAACCGTAAATCCACGATTGCCAAATCGTACTCTTTTTTGTTCAGAATACGCTCCGCTTGCTCCCTGCTTTCGGCTTCATTAATTTCATCGATGACGTCGCGCAGCATAAACAACAAACCCTTGCGCGCGGTTCGTTCATCATCTACAATTATAGCATTCGTCATCTTATCCTCTGTTATATGCAATCGGAAGAACAACAGTAAAGCGTGATCCTTTTCCTTTTTCGCTTTCCACGGTGATATAACCGTTGTGATTCTTGATAATTCCCTGTGTAATGGGAAGCCCCAACCCGCGACCACTTTCATGGGTCGAATAAAAAATTGTGAAAATATTTTCAAACTCTTTTTCAGCGATTCCCGCGCCCTGATCAATGATGTCAATATGGACATATTCGTTTGCTTCGGTGGCGGTTCGAACAATAACCGGTTTTTGATAATTGGAAGCTTCCAGCGCATTTTGAATTAAATTCTCAAGCGCCTGAATTAACCTGGATTTATTGCCCTTAATTTCGATGCCATTTATCCGAAGTTCAGGCCTAATTAGTGAGCCATTCGTCCCCAGATTTTCGATAACGCTGTTTACTAAATCATTCGGACAAAGATTTTCCCTGGATTGATCAGACTGGTTGGTGATATCCAGCGTTTGCAATAGTATTTTTTTTAGATTCAAAATTCCGTTCTTTAGTTCACGGATATATTCATTTCTGGGATCGGTTAGCGGTATGTTGATCTCCAGTATTTCAATGATCATTCGCAAACCATCCACCGGATTTTTAAGATTGTGGATAATGCTACCGGCAAACGACCCGATTGCCGCCAATTTTTCCTGATCCTGCATTTCTTTGGAAATACGAATATTTGCGAGCGTTACCGTTAATTGCAGGAAAAGATATTGAACAATGTTCGTGGTTTGAGGGTCCAAATCAGGTTGTGCCGGATGCAACCCTAAAATAGCGATTCCCTGAATATCATTCTTTTTCACTAATGGAAAAATAAGCGATTGTTCATCGGAAATATCAAGCTCACCAACGATGGTTGTAAATGTATGATGCGATAGCGGAGATTTTACCCTAACTAAATGTTGCACTCTTTTAAAATCAATGGTCAGCGTGCGCGAAAAATTGTTTACTGAAACGCCATCGGTTTTCTTGCACAAGAAGAAATTTCCGTTTGGAAAATACAAATACATTTTGAAATAGCGGTAGGGGTAGATAAGTTTCAAAGTTCGTACAACAATTGAGAGCGCTTTTTCAGATAAATTGATTTTGGATAGATCAACACTCGCCTGCTGGATGTTTTTTTGTAATTGAGTTTGGCGCATCGTGGATTTCCGGATTTGCTCGTTAATCGAAATCAATATCGCAACTGTGAAAAAGATGATTGCAAAGGGCATTGCATGGTATACGATTCCACCAAGACGTGTTGAAAAAAACGTTAGCGAGCCATACAAAATCATCACAATAAGAACATATAAAGCGATATAAATCGGGCGCCATTGATAACGCTTTTCTACAAAACGGACGCTGATAAAGATCAGCGCCAAAAACAGCAGCAGCTTTACGGTTTCGCGAGGTACCTGCGGGATATGCACAAATTGCAAAACTTTTCGGCCGATATTAACCACGTTGCGCATCATACGACTGGATTGACGGACGTGTATAAAACTACCTGCGTCAACGTTTACAAGTCGTTTTTTACTGCCATTTAAAAATACGATTTCCACATCGACCTGTTCGTGATTTCCGATACCAACATGACCGCCCGACCAATTTTGTGAAAACAGCGCGTTACTGGGGATAATTTCCCGATATGCCAGTAGCGTATTTTTTGAGCCAGCCGAATAAACCCAAATTTTTGCTCCCAACGCCTCATGCGTATCAAAGGTTCCGACTATGTTCAGACTGATGAAACCGGAATCATTGGTTGCGTTTTGCAGCAGCGATGACCAGTATTCAAAATTTCCGACTACCAAATCCAGATCACCGTCGTCATCAATATCTGCTGTGGCTGCTCCTGTATTGTAGCCACTGAGGTATCCGACTTTGGAATAAATTTCCGATCCGCTGCACTCCTGGAAATGATTGCACTGTACATTGCGGTATAAAAAATCCTGTCCAAAACGGGACACAAATAAATCCTGGTCACCGTCAAGGTCAAAATCTCCGGCGACCCCGGAATAGCTTCGCCCTTCCTGACGTACATTCCATTCTTTTGCCTGATTTACAAAAATACCGGAATCCTGTTGCCATAAGTAAAGCGCATCCTCACCGGTTTCTGAACAGAGAAACAGGTCATTATGCGCGTCATTGTTGAAATCGGCAATGGTGATTGAATTGACAAAACTGGCGATTTTTTGAGAGCCAAAATAATCTGTTTCAAGCGTGAGTCCTCCGTTGCCGTCATTCAATAACACAACAGGAATCGATGGATGATAAAATGCAATAATATCCTGGTGTCGGTCATTGTTAAAATCAGCGACAGCCACAGCCCGAATTCTGGTGGTAGGCAGCGGAACCGAATCCAATACCATTTCCTTAAACCGGTTATATTTGCAGTTGATAAAGATGCGTAACCCTTCCCGTTCATCAGCCAGGATAAGATCCGGATATCCATCCTCATTAATATCCGCAAGCGCGCCGTCTTGCAAATCAAGATCATCAGGAAGGTTTGACCGCAGCGTCATATCACGAAATACAGCGCTGCCATTGTTAACGAACAGGACTGTCGTACCTTGTTTACCAGCGAGCAACAAATCCGTGTCACCGTCCCGGTCGAAATCTGCTGCCAGGGATCCGATTTCGTATTTGCTTTTCCCCATCCGTGTTTCCACATTTCCGCCTGTGCCAGATTCAATCACATAATCGATGTAATAGCCTTTTCCCTGATTCAGCAATAAATGATTTAAATTGTGATAGCATGTCAAATAAATATCAGGGCTTCCGTCATTATTAAAATCCGCGAATGTCACTCCCTGCACATCGTCAATCCTGTCCATGAGCGTGTGGCTTTGATGGTGTACCTGATCATGGAACAGAAAATAGCGCTGCTTTTGCATTTTGCTATCAGCAACAGGATCGAATTTCAGCAATGTTCCCCAGGCGCCGACAATCCAACCGTTATCTTCACCGATCATTTCAATGTCATGTAAGTCAGCGATTGTTGGAGAAGGAAAATGCTGCCAGTTCTGACCGTTATAAATTAAAATTACTCCATCTTTTCCCACGGCAAAACCATAATCCGCACTTACCATATCGACTGCCCATAGATGGGATTGTGTGGGGGTTATTTCCTCTTTTATGTGACCGTTTTCATAATGCAAAATGGTGCCATTATTACCCACAAGCCAACCTTCGTTCGGAGAAATAAAATCAAGGTCACGAATAATAACGGATGTTGGTGATTCCACGACAGTCCATTTTTTATTCTTCTGTAAAACCATACCCCGGCGACCACAGATGAATATCTGATTTGGTGATAAAATCTGAACAGCTCTGAAATCCGAACTCACTGGCAGCCTTAAAATTTTCCACTCTCCGTCATGAAATTGAAAACCGCCACCATCTCCGATAGCAATACCGAATTGCTGATCCGTAAAATCGATTGCGCGAAATTTAATCGGAAAATAGTGAGGTGTGGGTTGCCATCTGCTGTTTTTAAATTCGATCAGCGAAAACCGCCGGTTCTTGACATTATTAACCGCCATCCATCCGAACGAAGAATCAATCATGCAAATTGTGTAAATGTCACCGGGATCATCCGAAGCATCGATTGTGACGGAGTCGGCTTTTGGCAGGAAATTTGCTTTTAGGTTGCGCAATGAATCCGATATGCTCCATTGTTGTCCGTCATATTGGAGAATTAATCCATCATACGAGACTGCCCAGCCAATAGATGATGACAACATATCCAAGCGCGCCAGATTTTGATGCGTGGGAGAATCGGTAATTTCCCATGACTGGCAAAACACAGGTGGCGCCAGGAAGAATAGATTCAGCAAAAATATGATAACTAATTTTTGTTTTGATTCCATGAACAAAGTTCCTATCTTCATAAAAATAGTAATGAATAAAAAAATGAATGTCAAGCAAAAAATTTTTAGCAGGTGATAACCCGGAATATTATGCGGCGTGCATCGCTTTTACAGCCTGTCCACGAATTACCCGTGCGAAGGTTATTAAAATAGACGGGTCTGTATATTGAAAAAAATTCAATGAATTATCTATATATTGTATAGCTACAAACCTTCGCAAGGGTTTGCCCGGCAATTACCGAGTTCCCGGACACGTTCTTTATATGATGCACGTACAATGCATAATAGCATTGTACGCCGGATTTGTTATGTAAAATAATAATACAAATCAATAAACACTAAGGAGAAAAAATGAGATCAGTAAAATTTTTTGGAATGATTGTGCTTGCACTTTTTCTGTTTCATCAGACCTGTTTTTCTGCAGAATTCACTGCGGAGCAACCTTTTTTGCTCACCTCTGCAGGTCAGAGTGCGGATATTTTGATGGTAAAAATACTGTCGCAAAAATCGGGGCTGGAATTTACATTTGATAAAATTGCAAAACCAGACGCCTTTAAAGAAATGGCCTCGCTGGTGATAGTCAGTGGTGGCAGTACAAAAGGGCTGGGCGCGGCGAAAATTGATAAAGATCAGGAATTAACGCGCGTAAAATTGCTGCTTAACAGCGCCAGAGAAGCGAATATGAAAATTGTTACCATGCATCTCGGCGGAAAAGCGCGCCGCGGAAAACTTTCGGATGAGTTCAATAGCCTGGCTGCTGAAAACGCCGATTGTCTGATTGTGGTTAAAAGCGGTGATGAAGATCAATTCTTCAGCAATATTGCCAAAACGAAAAATATCCCGATTCATTTAGTTGAAAAAATAATGGATGTCGGGGGTATTTTAAACGATATTTTCAAAACACAATCAGAAGAACAATAAACAGAATTCAGGTAATTATTTATGACACGATTTCGATCTTTGAAAATTGCTCTTATTTTTATTCTTTTTCTTGCGCAATTCGCTTCTGCAAATTCCAGAGCAACCTCAGGAATGATTGTTTCCGGCCATCCTCTGGCTTCGGAATTCGGATTGAAAATATTAAAATCCGGTGGCAACGTTGTGGATGCCGCAGTTGGCGCCGCGATGGTGATCGGTGTGGCAGAACCGTTTGGTTCAGGGCTCGGCGGTGGCGGCGCGATGCTCATTTATCTGAATGATTTGGATAGCCTGACCATGATAAATTATTATGCCTGCGCGCCGCAAAATCTACCTGATGATGTCGGCAGTTACGGAGCAGAGACCATCCTCGTGCCGGGTACTGTCGCCGGACTTCACCGCGCGCTAACGTTATATGGCACGATTTCATGGAAAAATATGATCGACCAGGTTATTGAGCAGGTGAAAGAGGGCATTGTGGTTGATGAATATTTGTATCAGGTTATTCTCGAATCGTATGAAAAAATTTATTCCCACCCGCAAACACGTTCGATTTATTTGGAGAACGACTTCCCGCCGCCGGTCGGCACGGTCATCAGGAATGAACGTATTTTGAAAACACTTGAATTGGTATCCACAAATGGCCCGGAAATTTTTTATAACGGAGTGATTGCGGATTCAATTGAAGCTGTTGTTAGTTCATTGGGCGGGACGTTGCAAAAGTCAGATTTGAGTCAATATCAGGTGCAACAGGTGAAGCCATTATCCGGAACCTATCGTGAGCATGAAATTGTTTCCGCACCACCACCAATGTCCGGGGCGTCTGTTATCGAAATTCTCAACATACTCAAATTTCGGAATGTACCTTTAATGGGAGATATTACAACAAATGTCCACACATTTCGTTTAATGATCGAAGCAACTAAACACGGGTACATCGACAGGCTGCATTTTCTCGGTGATCCGAATTTTCATCCGGTAGATGACGAGATGCTTGTTTCTACTTCTTTTGCCAGAACCCGATTTGATAGCATTCGGAAATATTGTCCGTGGCAGGGGAAATCCCCGGAAAACAGCCATTCACCAGTGAAGCGCCAACATGACGACATTGAAGGAAGTACAACCCATATTTCAGTGGTGGACTCTGCCGGGAACGCAGTCTCATTGACACAAACTTTGAACCGGTTTTGGGGTTCGGGAATCAGCGTGTGTGGATTTCTGCTGAACAATGGCATGACCAGTTTTTACAAAGATGATTCTCTGAACGGCATGGAACCCGGAAAACAGCCGCGGACAACCATTGCTCCGACACTCGTTTTCAAAGATAATAAATTAAAAATAGTCATCGGATCGCCAGGTGGCGGACGGATTATTTCAACGCTGGTGCAGGTGTTGTGTCAGCTAATTGATTTTCATAAATCTGCGCATGAGGCCAATAGCGCCCCTCGTTTTGCGCTGCACCAAAGTGGCGAAATGCTGCCGGTGGAAGGTCGTTTTTCTCCGACAATCCTCGATTCCCTGAAAAAAATTGGGCATCATATCCAAATCCGGGATAATATGGATCTCTATTTCGGCGGTGTTCAATTAATTTTAATTGATCCTGAATCGCGAATATTAACCGGCTCCTCTGACCCCCGACGGTCAGGAGCAGTTATGGGATATTAAAATAAAAGGTAATTATTATGATTAAAAATTTGCTACGAGTTGTTATTTCCGTTTTGGTGTTTTCTCCGCTACTAGCACAGACAACTTCATACAACGAAGAATGTACAATCGGTGTTGCATCAGGCGCCGCGACTGAAGACGGACGACCGTTGTTGTGGAAAACCCGAGACTACATTTCCAGACCGGACAATGAAGTAACCTACAACACCACGATGGAGTACGCGTTTGTCGCTGTAGTGAATGCCCGCGGCACACAACCCTGGATGGGGTTGAATGATCAGGGATTCGCGATAATTAATTCAACCTCCAGTGATTTACCGGGAGGGTCAGGTAGCATTTCTAATGGCGAGTTAATGAAGATCGCACTTGGCAATTGCGCTTCTGTGGCTGAATTTGAAAAATTTCTTTTGAAAACTAACGACGACGATCGTTCCACGCAGGCTAATTTTGGCGTGATTGACGCCAGCGGTGCTGCTGCAATTTTCGAAACTGGCGGAGACGTCTACTGGAAATTTGACGCCAATGATAGCACCGTGGCGCCCGACGGAATCGTTCTGCGGACGAACTTTGCGTTTAATGGCGCCGCGAAAAACGGACTGAATAATTCCATTTACAGTATCGAGCGCTACCGCAGGCAGGATATTTTAATTAATGATTTTCACGACGGTGATAGCTTGAATTACCGCAGTATTCTTCGCTATCAAATGCGGGATTTTGCCTATTCCAACGGTGATCCGGTGCCTGTCCCGTTTTCCGATCAATGGCAATCGAATCGACCGTATGGTTATATTTTTGCATATCGCTGTATTTGCCGCTCCACTTCTATTTCTGCGGCAGTTATCCAGGGCGTGTTACCTGATGAGTCTCCGTTACTGAGTACAATGTGGACAATTTTAGGACAACCGGCAACTGCTGTTGCTGTTCCGTACTGGCCTGTTGGTGATACGCCAGCGGAAGCGGATGGCCCGTCTACCGCGCCGCTGTGCAACATCGCCAACCAGTTCCGTGCCCTGTTGTTTGATTATTCTCCTAACACAAATTATATTGATTCCTACAAACTACGGGATGGTAACGGCGGCGGATTATGGTCAATGACATTTCCGGCAGAAGATTCGATTTTTAGTGTTGCCGAACGAAATCTTGCCCAATGGCGCAGCGACACTCTAAATAGAGCCGATATGCTGGAAACCGAATCGACATTAGCACAGTTTGCCCTCTCGTCATTGACTAATGCGTATCAGGCGATTACTACAGTTGTCGCCGAAAATGCACCGGAGAATACACCGGATGGATTTTCGCTCACCCAGAATTATCCCAATCCCTTTAATCCGGAAACGAGCATTCGCTTTTCGCTGCCGGAACCGTGCGACGTGACGCTGGATATTTTCAATCTTTTGGGAGAAAAAGTCACCACAGTGCTGGCTCAACATCATGAACAGGGCGTTCATCAGGTACAATGGAATGCAGCCGGTTTTGCCAGTGGTATTTACGTATATCAAATCCATGCCCGTTCATTGGCGGATCAGAAGGAATATGTTGCCAGAAATAAGTTGACAATTCTTAAATAAAACAGGAGTTTTATAAGAATGAAACAAAAACCGATTTCGTTATGCTCTGTTTTTGTGTTCACCATCATAGCGATTTTTAGTAACTACAACTGTGCCAAAGGACCATACCATTATTTGAGTAAACAGAGCCGCGTGATTCATCAAACTTATTGGGAATCAGAATCTCACATCGCCGGTCACATGATGGAAGGCACGCAGTATAAAACGCCGCTGTTTCGGTTCGAGGGAGCGAGCGACGGCCCGACGGTCTTGATAGTTGGCGGTACCCACGGCAACGAACCAGCGGGATTTGAAGCAGCGCATCGGCTGATTGCACAATTTGCCGGAACTCCGCCGCAGAAGGGAGTTGTCTTCATTATCCCGGAGGCGAATAAAATTTCTATTCTCAATAACAACCGCCGCATTCCTGTGCCGGAAGGTGTGGATCGCGAGCGTGGGAATTTAAATCGCTGCTATCCGGGAGATGCAAACGGATTACCCATGGAAAAAATGGCGAGTGAAGTAACAGAACTCATTCGGTCAGAAAATGTTAAATTGCTGTTAGATTTGCACGAAAGTCCGGTATTTCATCTTGAGTACAAGTCAAAAAAGAAAGAGTACCACGGTTTGGGACAAACGCTGATTTATACGCCCAATGAAGAAGCCACCTGGCTGGGAATGGTTACTCTGGATCATTTGAACAGCCAGATACCGCCAGGCCTAAAACAATTTTCATTGGCCGAGCGCCCGATTAAATACAGCACCGCCTGGGTTGCCGGAGAGTATTTTAATATTCCCGGATTTACTGTAGAAACCTGTAAAAAACTCCCTCTTAAAGAACGAATTCATTATCAATTAGAGGTTGTGAACAGGATTCTGCAGGAATTTGGAGTGATTGATTAAACGAAAACAGGAGGAATTTATGCAGAATGAAATTGGACAACTCAATCCCGGTCAACGGATATTGCTTGGTCCGGGACCAGTGGAAGTATCCCCGCGCGTTCTGCGGGCAATGTCAGGGAATATGCTCGGTCATTTAGATCCGCAATTTTTGCAGATAATGAATGAAACTATGGAGCTGATTCGCTTTGTTTATCAAACCCGAAATCAGCTTTCTGTACCCATTTCAGGGACTGGCAGTTCCGGGATGGAAACTGTGATGGTGAATCTTATCGAACCGGGAGATAAGGTCATCATTTGCGTCAATGGCGTATTCGGGCAGCGGATGCGCGACATGGCAGGACGCTGCGGTGCGGAAGTGATCAGCGTAGAAGCTCCCTGGGGCCAGCCCATCGATTCGGCAAAAGTGCGCCAGGCATTTCACGATAATCCGGGTGTTAAATTGTGCGCCGTAGTCCATGCTGAGACCTCCACTGGTGTGCTACAGCCGTTGGAAGAAATTTCGCATATTGTCAAACAGCATAGCGCTATGATTGTCGTTGACGCCGTCACTTCTCTCGGCGGAATTGAATTGAAAATTGATGACTGGGGAATCGACGCCTGTTATAGCGGCACACAAAAAGCGTTGAGTTGTCCGCCGGGGCTCTCTCCGGTGACTTTTAATGAGAAGGCGGCTGAGGTAATCAGTCAACGAAAAATAAAGGTGCAAAGTTGGTACCTGGATTTATCCATGATCAGGAATTATTGGGGGAAAGAGCGGGTGTATCATCACACGGCGCCGATTAACATGATTTACGGTCTTCGGGAAGCGTTGCTTATTGTGAAAGAAGAAGGCCTAAAACAGCGATTTGCCCGGCATAAACGCAATTCACACGCATTTATTAGTGCAATTGAAGCGATGGGGTTGAGCATGGTTGCACCGGATGGCTTCCGCTTGCCCACTTTAAATGCATTCAAACTCCCACAGGGCATGGATGACCTAAAAGGACGAAAATTTCTACTGGAAAAATACGGCATTGAAGTCGGAGCCGGACTCGGCGATTTTAAGGGCACAGTCTGGCGAATCGGACTGATGGGGGAGTCATCCCGCCGAAAATATGTGATGCTGGTATTGTGTGCAATTGCCGATGCATTTGCTCAACAGGGACATCCGGTGAATATCGGAGCGGCATTGGAAGCTGCGATGGAATTTTACAACGGGTAATGTGATATGAGATAAGTGATACGAGATACAAAACTCAATGATTTAAGCACTTTTAGCCACAGATCGATACTGATTAATACAGATTTTTTTGTTACTAATTAGCCTGCATTATTCACAGAACGTGCCACTGAAGCAGAGAGGTCACAGAGAAACAACAACGTGTGTGCACATTACTTTTCAAACTGAGTTAAGAAAAATTCGAGTTACTATTGTTTGCGTAACGTTTTGAAAATAAAAACTCTGTGTACTCTGAGCATCTGTGGCTATGAATTTTTCATGTCAGGTAATTTCAAACCGGGATTTCAAAAGAATGAACCGAAAAAAATTAACAGGCGTGATTCCGCCGATGATCACACCTTTCAAAGAGAACGGCGATGTTGACTATGATGCGTTTTTACATAATCTGTACAAATGGAATCATTCCGAACTGTACGGTTACCTTGTGTTAGGTTCGAATAGCGAAACGGCCTATCTGAATGAACAGGAAAAACGGAAACTGATTGAATTAACTGTGAGCCATGCCAAATCCGGCCGTTTCATTGTGGCGGGAACGGGAATGGAATCCACCCGGGCAACAATTGAACTAACGAACCATGCTGCAACCCTCGGAGCAAATGCCGCGCTGGTGCTGACGCCATTTTACTATATCAGCAAAATGACAGATGAAGTGTTGATTACTTTTTTTACCGATGTTGCGGATCATTCCGATATCCCGATCCTCATTTACAACGTCAATAAATTTACTCATATCAACGTCTCAGCGCATGTTGTTAAAATACTCAGTCAGCATCCGAATATTATCGGCATGAAGGACAGCTCCGGAAACGTGCCGCAACTCATTGGCTATCAAAAAGTGATGTCCCCGGGATTTAACCTGATGACCGGCACTGCGGGCATCTGGTATCCGGCATTAAGGTTGGGTGTTTCTGCTGGCATACTGGCGCTGGCGAACATCTTGCCTGATGAATGTACCCGTGTTCAGAGGGAATTTAGCGCGGGAAATGATCAGGCGGCTGAAGCGTTATATCGACGGTTTTTCCCTGTGAACAATGCGATTACTGCGACTTATGGCATCGCTGGCTTGAAATACGTGGCTGATTTGATGGGGTACATCGGCGGATATGTGCGAAAACCGCTCCTGCCGCTAACGGAAAGCGAAAGACAGTCGCTTGAAAAAGTGCTGTCTGAAACCGGTTATTGTTTGTAACCGTACACATTTTTTAAACTTTCCATGAACACTCTCCCACAGGTTAAAAATGTCAAAATATTTCAGTTGACATTCTTTACACAATTCTGTATATTACAATTGATAATATTTAATGTTCTTATACAAATAATTCGAAAAAATTATTTCTATTGCAACCAGGTTTTTAAATAGATGATGATGTATGATGGTTGATAGTGTCGTCCCTTAAGCGATATAGCTGCTATAATAGACGGATTCCTCTTTAATTCCAGGTAATTGATCGACTGACAATACTGCTTCACGGCTCATTTTACACCGCCTTGATAGTTTCTATTTGATGACACCAATTAAAATTAATCGTGTATATTTTCTTCCATTCTTAACCAATAGGCATATATCTACAGTGTCTAAAATGTATAAGATCACTTATTACGCTTTGCAGCCACATTCTTGTTGAAATGATTCATGCTATCGATTTTCAGCCACATCAAATAATTTACTAAAAAGAATGAAGATAATGTCGAATCAGAAAAGACAGACAAAGGATTACCATGACCGTGAGATAAAATTTCGGGCATTAGCAGAAAATTCTGCGGTAATGATCGGTATTCTTCGGGACCGAAAATTTGTTTATGTAAATCCGTACACAGAATATGTTCTTGAATATAGCCGGGACGAATTGCTGGCAATGAATTTCAGAGAGTTAATTCTGCCAAAATCCCAGCGCCCACTTCTAACCAAAATCGAAAGACAATTGCGTTGCGGAAAACGATCTGTTTACTATGAAGTTCCCGTGATTGCCAAGTCCGGTCGGACAAAATGGCTTTATTTCAGTTTTGCGTCTTATACATATCAGCGTCAACCGGCAATTATTGGGGCGGCGATTGATATTACCGATAGAAAGCAAATAGAAGCTGAGCGTAATTATTTAATTGCGATATTGGCAGAAACACCGGATATCGTTACAAGGGCCGATACAACCGGAAAGATCCTCTATTTTAACAGGGCTGCTCGCCGTTTATTGGGGATCCCTGAAAAGGGGTCGCTTTCTGGTTGGAATTTAAACGATCTTTATCCGGATTGGACGCAAAAAATCATTCAGACGGAGGGAATTCCTGCTGCACTTAAAAACGGTTCGTGGCGGGGAGAAGTCGCGTTGTTAAATGATCAGGGCGATGCGATACCTGTTTCTCAAATTATTCTTGTGCACCGTGATGAGCATGGCGATGTGAAATATTTTTCAACCATTGCGCACGATATTTCTGAACAAAAAGAGCGAGAGCGCGCGTTAAAAGATTCATGGGAGCAATATAGAACATTGGTCAGAACAACGCCGGACGCGATTACCATGACTGGTTTATCGGGTGTTATTAATTTTGCATCTCCACAGACTGTTAAACTGCATGGATATGAAAAACATCAGGAATTAATCGGGAAGAATGCTCTGGATTTAATAGAACCAACTGATCATGAAAAAGCGCTTGGGAATATGCAAAGAACCCTGAACAACGGGGAAATAAAGAAGGTAGAATATACCATGCTGCGCAAGGATGGAACGAGACTCGTGGGTGAGTTAAGCGCAGCCCTGATTCGGGATGCAGATGGCGCTCCAAAAGCGTTTATTGCAACCACACGAGATATTAGTGACCGGAAGGCCGCAGAACAGGAGCGGCTACATTTGCTGAACCAGTTACAAGCCGAGCGGTCAAAACTGGAAAAGACGATTGAATTCGCTCCGGCTGGAATAGTTGTCTGCGATGATCAAGCGCGTATTATACTCACAAATGCCGTTGCAGAAAAACTCTGTTTCTATCCCGCTCCTGTTGAACAAAATGATGAAAACCATGAGGGTTTGAAGCTTTGTCACACTGATGGTACGCCCATTCCTCCGCATGAATTACCACTTACACGGGCTGCCCTGGATGGAGAAACGGTGACAGAGTTTGAATGTGCTATTGTGCAGGCGGATGGTGAGCGAATTTATCTGCTCGTAAACACAGTGCCAATTTATGATAGCCAAAACAATATCACAGGTGCAATCGGTATGTTTCTGGATATCACCCGGCGCAAAGAACTGCAACAGGAATTAATAAAAGCGTATGATGAGATGGAAGATAAAGTCGTTGAACGAACAAAAGAACTGCAAAATGTAAACAAAGCGCTTAACCAGCAAGCAAAAGAACGGCGGTTTTATCAGAATAAGTTACGCGCGCTCACGTTTCAACTGTTGCATACCGAGGAACGGGAACGTCGCCGTATTGCCACCGGAATACATGATAACATAGTGCAGGAATTAGTATTTGCGAAAAATCAATTGAGTGAATTGCTAAAAAATGGAAATCTGGAGAACAGGCGTAATGAATTGGAGAATCTTCGTGAACTTTTGGGACAGGCAATAAGCGAAACCCGCACGCTGACCTTTGAAATAAGTCCGCCTGTTTTATATGAACTGGGATTAGTGCCAGCAATTGAATGGTACGCGGAAGAATTTAAAAGTAAACATGGTCTTGAAATAAGCGTTGTTGATGACGGGACAGAGAAACCAATCGGTGAAGATAATCGAAATATTCTTTTTCAATCTGTTCGCGAGTTATTCACTAATGTAATTAAACATGCGGCTGCACATCAGGTCAAAATTACAATTAAAGAAGAGGGCAATAAGCTTTCTATCGTATTTGAGGATAACGGCAAGGGATTCGATTCTTCAAAAATTTTTAATACCATGGATAAATTTAGCGGATTTGGGCTATTTAATGTTCGTGAACGATTGGATTATATGGGCGGAGAATTTTATCTTGAATCTGAAATCGGAAAAGGCACCACAATTATTTTGAAAGCGCCGTTAAACGTTTAGTAACTGGCGCTAATTCTGGCCTGTGTTCTTCTCTCCCCCGCAGTAGCTTTAATCGTGTTTTGCTTTTGTAGCGACAAGCATGTTGCCACAGAGATGAGACCTGTGAAGTTATTGCCGAGAAGCTGATAAAAAAAATATGTATCCATTCAATAATTGATGGTGTGCATCAAAGCTTTCGGATTCTCTTTAAAT